>JAXLWC010000002.1:0-197734 GCA_046328675.1 Anaerolineae bacterium | reverse complement strand
GTTCAAGCGCCTCTTGCTGACGTGCGTTTTCCGCCTGGCGACTTTCAGCGATGTATTCAGCGTGCAGCGGCGTTGGGGCGGGTTCCTTGCCAACGGCGTGCGTCAGCCAGGCTTCGGCATTGAGCAGGTCATCGCCGCGCAGCAGAAAGCTGTTGTTGCGGGTTTTGATTTCCCATTCGCGCGCACGCAGCGTCAGGCGGGTATGGTCGCGCACATACTCCAGATCGGTGTCGATAGCTTTGAGAAGTTGGGCATAGTTGGTCGTGAATTCCACGTCATCTTTAAAAAACAGCCAGTTATGCCGTGCCAGCGCCAACCAATTTTCTTTGGCAACCACGGCAAGCTCACGCCCGGCCAGCATCTTACGAATGCCGTCGTCAAGTTCACGCTGGGTCAGGTTGGCAAGCATCGCCTTCTCGTCCGCAGGGATGCGCACGATGGGCACCAGCCGTTTGTTATGGCGTGTGGCGTGGTCGATTTCCATATTGCAAACGGGCGAAGACACTGAATCAGGGCTGATGACGAAGATAAAAGTATTCGCCGCTTCGATGCCGGAACAGATTTCACCCCACCAATCAGCGGTCAACGGAATATCTTCCCAGTCGACCCAAACATCACGCCCATCGGCAGCGAGGCTGGCATGAACGCGCTCAACGAATGTCTTGTCCTTACGGGAATAGGAAAGGAACACGTCAGCCATAGGGCGTACTTTCGATTGGAGGTGTGCAAAGGCTATTAGTTTAGCGTTGTATACGGAGGAGCGTCAACAAATCAGCGATATTACAGAGAAAGGCAGGGACGTTGGGCCTGTGCAAACAGCCTCAAACGTCCCTCACAGATGAACTTAGGGCGCGGCAGTGGCTTCGACTGTAGCTTCCGCTGAGGTTTCGGGGCTTTCCAGAGTAATTTCCAGCGTATAGTAACCGCCGCTGGAATGACTAAAGCTGCTGACCTCAATCAGGTAGGTGCCATTCTGAGTCAGCGACAGGTTATCAAGCAAGGAATTGTAGTTACCCGACCCAATATCATCGTTGTAGGCGAGTTCAGTGCCGTCCGGCGCGTATATCCTCAGCGTGGTATCGAACGAAGGGAACGGCTCGGCGGCGCTTTCACAAGTACCCGTCAGCATCGCGGTGAGCACATCGCCAGCCTGTGCGGGCAGTTCCCAGTAGACAGTTTCAGTGGTGGGCAGATAACCACACTGTTCGCCCTGCACCGCCTCACCCGCTAAAGTCCGAGCTTCCGTTGGCGTGGCTGTCGGTGAATAGGGAGTCGATTCGATGATGAGCGTGTAGGTTCCGCCGGACTCGTTATTCCAACTGCGGACTTCAATCTCATAGACACCGGTTGCGGCCAGCACCAGACCGCTGATGTACGAATCGGTCACAACGCCGGGGTCAATATCGTCGGAGACATAAAGGACACGACCAGCGGGCGAACTTATGCTGAGATAACTATCGAACAATCCGACACGATCTTCATTGTCGTTTGCGGGGTTGTCTGCCACCACACGAATATTCAAAGTCTCGCCATAGCTGCCGTAATAGGTCCAGACCTCGCCCCCACCAACCTGAACTTCGCCGTGCTGTTCGCCAGCTTCTGCGCGATTGGCTGCCGCAACCGGGGTTGCCGCTGGGGTGCGACTGGGATAAGACGTGGGAGTTGGGAAAATCGCTGTGCTCAACGCGGTGGGTGTCATGGAGGGATATGGCGTGATAGAAGGCTGTGTGCCATCGGCAGCACAATACGGCTCAACACGGTAGGCGATGCGCTGTTCACAGCTGAGAACAGGGACAAAACGCTCGGTGCGCAGAGTGTTCATGAGTTCGGGAATAGTCGGAATGTTCCAGACCTGAATGGTATGATCCTGTGAGCCTGACAGGGCAAAACGACCATCGGGACTGAAGGCTACCGCGCCAAGTGTGGTCATATAACTGTTATAAATCCTAATGCGCTGTCCAGTAGTCGCATCCCACAAAATCATGTCGCTGCCAATACCGCCGGAAAGTATGGTGCGGCCATCGGGGCTGAAAACCGTACTGTAAGTTCCACCGGGATGCCCGGCGAATGTCACACGCGCTTCGCCGCTGGCAGTGTCCAGCAGCGCCATCGAGCCATCTTGCAGCACCACAAGGATACTGCTGCTGTCCGGGCTGAATGCGATATGGGTAAAGGACTGCGCATCTTCGGAGTTTATTCGCTGGACTTCTGCACCTGTCTGGGCGTGCCAGATGGTAAGACCACCTGTGCTGGCGGAAGCAGCCAGCAAACGTCCGTCAGCGCTGTAGGAAACCGACAGCACCGTCCCTTCAGTCACATCGAAGGGGCGCAGCGGTTCGTTAAAGGTGTCCGACTGTGGATTGATATCCCAGACCACCGCCACCCCACCGCTGGAAATAAACGCCTGCAAACCATCAGGGCTTAAAGCGGCGCTGGTCATCTGCCCGCCGTTGACGTTCAGGTCAGCAACAAGTTCGCCGCTGCTAACATCCCACAGCTTTGCGGTGCCGTCGGCAGAAGCCGAGAGCAGATAACGTTCATCAGGGGTAAAGGCAAGACTGTTGATGGCACCTGTATGTCCGGTAAAAGTGCGCAGCACATAGGCGTTGGTGGGGTCCCACAAAAGAATCGTGTTGAAGCTGTCGCCAGACGCAACATAACGTCCATCAGGGCTGAAGATAGCACTGGTTACGCCGCCCTCATGCTCAAAAAAGGTGCGCTGGCGTTCGATTGTTGAGCGCCCCCACAACATAATCGCGCCGGAAACGTCAGATGAGACAATGGTACGGCCATCAGGACTTACGGCAACCCGGTTCACTGAAGCCGTATGACCGCTGAACTCCTGCAGAAATGTGGTGAACTCGGTATCCCACAGGCGCACCTTGCCATCGGTGCCACCGGTTACGAAATAATAGCCGTCCGGGGTGTAAGCGGCGTCCAGTATGCGCCCACCGTGCAAATTGGGGATATCGTCAATCAGGCTGCCCGTGCCAATGTTCCAGATCATCAGATTGCCGCCGGAAGTCGCCAGCGCGGTAAAGCCGTTCGGGTTGAATTCCACCGCATCAATCTGGGATTCGTGTGGGTGTTCCAGGATGCGCAGCAGTGCTCCTGTCGTCAAATCGTAGAGATTGAGCCGGCCATCGTAATAACCAACGAGCGCGAGGCTGCCATCCGGGCTGATGGCGATGCTGGTAACGGTATTGGCATAACCCGGCAGTGTGCGCACGAGTTCATTGTTTGTCAAATCCCACAGCACAAGATCGCTTTCAAAGTAGGTTGCGGCCAGCGCGTACTGCCCATCGGGCGTAAAACGGATGTAGGAGAACTGCTGATGCACGGCAATACGGCTGGCGCGTCCGGTTGCCATATTCCAGCGCAGGATAAGCTGGTTGTCCGGTTGAGTCACAAGCAGTTCCGAGCCATCCGAGAGAAAATCCGATCCTGCGAGATAACCACGCGGCGCGACATAACTGTGGAGCAATTCGCCTGTAGCCGTGTCAAACTGGGCAAGGTGGCTGCTGGTGTCCAGAACATTGAGGGTTGCACCATCGCTGCCAAAACCAAGAGCAGCAGCGCTGGAAGGCGCAATACTGTAGTGATTCACGGCGTTGGTGTCAAAGACCATCGACAGCAGCGCGGAATACGCTTCACCCGGCGGATTGCTGATGCTGGCCGCGTCTATCGCCAGCGCATAAGCCAGGAACGGGTCTTCAGCGGTGAGCGCCTGGGCCTGCAAAGCATGGGCAACGCTGGCGTATTCTATCGATTGACGTTGGGTGTCAGGGGTAGGCACTGCGACGGTGGGAGACGCAGCCTCTACAGGCAAGGCGGTAGCCGTTAAGGTCGGTTCCTGCTGTGCCAAACTGCGCGGTCCATCAAACTGTGCAAACAACACGAAGAGTATGATGAGCGCCAGCGGCATCGCAGCAAATAAAACATGATAATTTTGCTTTTGCGACTTGTAGTACACCAGAAACTTCCCCTGATATGTGATAAATCGAGTCTATTCAGGAGCATATCCTGATGCAAACAAAAATCTAACGAAAGTGAAATTAAAACCCTGCTGTTTCAGGAATTAAACTATTTCTTTACGAAGTTGGTAGATGCAGGATGCAGTGCCGAACTCAAGTCCCATTAACAGGGGGTGGATCACAGTTGATACCGTAAGAAGATGTAACGGTTTACCAATCTTCAGCAGAGGGAGCGTCGGTTGAATCAGGTGTGACAGCTAAAAACCAGCTTTTTCTGCTACAATAACGCGCATGAAAAAGCGAATACTCCTTCTCCTGCTCCTATCTTTCGTCTATCTTCCCTCAGCATCAGCGCAAGATGTCGTCAGTGATCTGCTAGCACGGATCAACAACCTGCGCGCCTCGCTTGGTTTGTATGCCTATTCCTACAACTATGCATTAGCGGCTGCTGCGCAGAATCAGGCACAGTGGATGGCGGACACGGGTTCGATTGCCCACGTACATCCTGACGGCAATTCGCCGCGTGATCGTGCCGTTGCTGCTGGCTACGGCACAACTGCTGTCAGCGAGAACATCTACGGCGGCACGCTGGCACGTACGGACGACGCCTGGAACTTCTGGATTAATTCCGCGATTCATTATGCGGGGTTAACCAGCACCTACTACAGTGAAATCGGGATTGGTACCGCCAGCAGCTCATGGGGTTCGACGTTCGTGCTGGTCTTCGGCAATCCCGGCGGGCCTGCGCCAGCGATGCCGCAGTCCGGCGGGGGCAACAGCAGCGGCAGTGACAATAATACCGTTGCTGTACAGCCCAGTTTTATCATGGGCGTTGATGAGCATGGCAACATCATGCATCAGGTACAACCCGGCGATACCATTGGCGGTATTGCGCTGATCTATGGCTACACCTGGGATGACATTCCTTATCTACTGGAACTGAACGGCATGGCCGACGCGCGTGAGCTGGAAGAAGGTTCTATTTTCCTGGTGCCGCCGCACGCAGGTACATATACCCCGACTGCCAGCGATGTCACGCCCACTGAAACGCCCACCGTAGATGCGGCAGCGCAGCAGGCACAGCTTACCGCCGATGCCGAACGTGTCCTGACCGCAGTCGCCTATGCCACGTACACCGTTACGCCCCTGCCCCGACTGCCCGGTGCGCCTGTCCCGGCTACAGAAACACCAGAACAGACAGAGGAAGTCAGCGCGGCGGTGACAGATGCGCCATTGACAGAGACGCCGCACAGCGCGACACCCTCGCCCACGCTGATGGAAGTGACCAGCGTGGCGGCAGCACCGACAATGAGCATCACGGCAACCACGACGACTAACGCCAGCGTCAACCCGCTGACTCCCTGGATTATCGCGGCGATTGCGCTGCAAGTCGGGGTACTGCTGCTGGCTGGCGGCGAGTATGTGCTGCGTGGGCGGCGCAAGAAACGCTGAGAATGCCCCTGCCCTGCGGCTGTGCAGGCGCAAGGGGAACGATCTATAGCGGACTGTCTAATTTAGAAATGGTATCACCGACGGCGATGCTGCCCGACTGAATGACACGCGCATAAATACCACGACGGCGTTCGCTGCGGCCTTCTTTGGAATTGACGAAACGGATGGCTTCATGACCGTAACGCTCGGTGAACTTGTCACAGCCAGTATGAGCGACATCCGTAATTTCCAATATGGCTGAACCAATGGCCAACCTCTGGCCAGGACGCAGGTTAGCAACACTCAAATCCAAATCCACATAAAGCTGGTCGCCCGCCAATGACCAGCGTGAACGCTCCTGTGCCAACAGACGAATCACACGGCTGTTCATCAGAGTAAGCTGCATACCAGGGTGAGCGCTGCCATCTTCAGTACGGCTGCTGCCGCGTGCGCGCCAGTTGTCTCCGACCAGCCCCTCTATCTGATCCAGTTGGGCATGTTCCAGCAGTTTGCGCTCATTCCTCTCCGGGCGGCAGACAATCATCTCCAGCTTGCCATGATCCTGTGGCGATGCGCCCAGTTCAGACAAGCCAGCTTCAAGATCAATTACGGTCAGATGCTGCTGCATCGTCAACTCCTTTACTATTTATCAAGAAGAGTCAGGTTCGACAGGGTGATTTGACTTAGCGCCATTCTAGAGGATATGTCCGCGCATGTAAGCAGACCGCTAGAGCCATCGAACGCAAAATGCTGAAAAAGTGCCCGCTGATACAGTTCATGCATGACGCTAACGATTCTCCGATGCTGCGCCTAAAAACTTCTTACACAGCAGGTCTATAGTGATAACCATCTACAACAAATGATGAGCAAACGATGGAGAGTATCCCTATGGCAACCCTAATTCGTTGGAACCCCTTCCGGGAAGTTGCAGCCTTTGAACGTGCCGTTGAAGCGCAGCGCGCCGCCAGCGCGTATACGCTGCCACTTGACCTGTATGAAACTGAGAGCGCTTTTGTGGTCAATGCCAACGTGCCCGGCTTGAGCGCAGACCAGATTCAGGTGAGCTTTGAAGATGGTATCCTGACGATCACCGCTGAAATCAAGCAGCCTGAGTTGGGCGAGAATGTACGTCTGCTGGCGCGTGAACGTGCGTTTGGGCGCTTCACCCGCAGCCTGCGTCTGGGCGATGCTGTAGATACCAACGCGGTTGAAGCGGTCTACAATAATGGCGTGCTGACCCTGACACTGCCCAAGACCCCTGAATCACAGCCACGCCAGATTCCGGTGAAATTCGGCAGCACGCTGCTGGATTCGCAGAACTAAGATACAGTTCCATCAGCTTAAATACAAAGGCAGCCCACGCGGCTGCTTTTGTTTTTGTATGCCTGTATCAATTGGAGAAGCGGTTGTTAACGCTGGAAATCAACTCACGCGCAGACACTTCGGTTTTTTCCCAAGTAAGCCTGATATGTGTGCCTGTGTCCTGATGAGTGGTCACCTCCAGCACAGCACCCACAGATTCCGCACGTTCACGCATGATTTTCAGGCCGAAGTGTCCGGATTCAACCTGAGCTGGATTAAAGCCCATGCCGTTATCGCGAATAGTGAGCACAGCCCGTTCGGTATCGTTGGTGTAGTAGATATTGAGCTGCGTCGCGCCCGAATGCTTAATGACATTATTCAGGGCTTCCTGGGCAACGCGGTAGAACACAAGCTGGACGTTGGGCAGCAGCGACATTCCACTGTCGGCGTGGAGTGCAACTTCAATTGCCGATTTGCTCAGAATGGTATCGGCTAAAGTTCCAAGCAGGCGGCTGAAGTCGGTCTCGGTCAGCGTTTCAGGACGCATCTCAAAAATGGACGTGCGCATTTCCGCCAGCGCGCCGCGTGTCAGGCGTTCAAGGTCGCCCAGCCGTTCGCGCACGAGTGCCGGGTCGGTATCCCACAGGCGCGGCAGTGTTTCGGCCATGATGCTGGTGGCAAAAAGGGTTTGCGTTACAGCGTCATGCAGTTCGCGGGCAAGGCGCTGACGTTCACGCGTCACAGCAAGCTCATCCGCCTGTTCAAACAACTGCGCATTCTGGATCGCCACCGCTGCGTAGTTGGCAAAGGCGATGAGACGCCCGGTGTAGTTGTTGTTGAAAAAGTCAGGCATCTGGCTGGTCAGGGTAATGAAGCCTATCACCTGTTCATCGATACAAATTGGTGCCGAACAGAAGGATGACACCCATTCGTGATTAGGAAGGCGCACCCATCCCTGATATTCATTGACGTTGGCAAAAGTTACCTTGCTGGTTCGATGGTAGAGGTCGGCCAGATTGCGGACATCTGTCAGGCGCAGGCGGACGCCTTCCATCGCTTCGTCCTGCCTGGGATCAAGATAATTGCGATGGCGCACGATTTCTACGTAGTCCCCACTGACGAGAAAAATCTCACAGGCGTCGTGGGGAATCATTTTGACGACAATACTGACAATCCTGTTGAGCAGTTCGTCCAGTTCGAGCGTGCTGTTTAGCATAACACTGACTTCGTTGAAGGTCTCGGCAAGCTGGCGCGCTTCATGATCCGCCGCTTCTGCAAGTTTACGATCTGTGATGTCGGTGAGCATCAACAAAATACCTTCGTGGCTAAAAGTGCCCGCCGATGATGCCAGCATCCACATAGTCGTTCCATTTTTGTGGAGGAAGCGCATATCACGGCGGCCCCGCGCTCCTTGCAACCACTCATTGAAAGCCTGCTTCGCCTCATCCAGCGAATCGGGATGCACAAATTCTGTGTAATGATGCCCAAGCAGTTCATCAGATCGATAGCCAAGCATTTCGGCAAAAGGTGGGTTTATGTAAACAAGACACTGGTCTACATCAATCTGCGTGACCGCTTCGTTGGCGCTCTCCAACAGCACATCAAAGCGCGTGCGACTTTCTTTCAATTCCTCAAGGCGCTGCGTTTCAAGACGTTTGGAGTAGACAGTAATCAAAGTTACTGTACCGGAGAAAATCACGTAGAAGCCTGCAATATCGACCAGCGAATTTTCGGCAAACGGCACGCCCAACACCCATGCCGCGAAAATGCCCAGAATATGGAGGACCGCCGTGACGATGGTATAACGCGGCGGCAAAAATACAGTGCAGAAGACCAACGGAACACTGAGATAGTAGAAGGTGGAACGTGCGACACCATATGAATTGGCGATTACGTTGGCGAAGATAATAATCGAACTGGTGATAACCCCTAACGTCGCCGCGTAATGCACATGCCCCTGACGGCTGAGGAGGTAGGTGGCAAAGAAACAAACCCCAGCAAAGAGCGGAGCAAAAATTGACGTGACTTGCCCTTTATCAATGTACGCCGCAATACCAACGGTCAAGCCCAGGGTACAGATCAAAAGCCACAGGCCTAGCATCAACCCCGATAAGGCTGCGATGTTACGCCGCAGTTCTTTGTTGGTTACAGCAGCGGGGGGCAGCGTCAGGCGCTGCCACCACGAGACAATCGTGCCAAAGATTTGACGAAAGGATAGATTGGGCATGGAGTTTGCTAACAATTCATCTCAATGACAACAACTACTGCCAACTATATCACAACTCCATATTAAATATTTCAACGTGTTACAGTTAGGTCCTCGATTCTCATTTCAACATCATTGATCGCTGAAGGGATTATCGGCGACAAAGGCATCCACTACTGGAATCTGCCCATAATCCACATCCTGTTCCAGCGCGACAAAGTCATGGTTGACCCAACCGAGGAAGCCTTCAATGTACACCAGCCACCAATAGCCGTCAGAAGTGATGCCTGCAATCTGCAAGCGCACGCCGCCAAACAGTAAGCCAATGCCTTCTGAGGCTGTACTGGGGGCTGTGCGCAAAACCACGTTCGCCGTCGTGCGCAGGTAGTAATTGGTGAGAATCGGTTCGCCTTCAAAGCCGTAGGTCACAGGCACAGCGTCGGCACGAATCACATTCACAAACTCCGCTGATACCCAACCGACCACAACGCCAACCACGCGCAGATTATCCACGACAATCTGATACCAATCGCCGCTGATGCTGCGCCCGATGATGGGATAACTCTCGTAGCGCTGGATGCTGGTGAGGATGCGCCCATTGGTGCTGGGCAGGCTGCGCACGTTGAGGCGGCCTACTGTGACGGTCAGCACAGGGCCATTGGGGTCGATGGTGGGAAACGGTGTATAGGGAATATCGGTGGCGGCGAGACCTGCCTGCGGCGTAAGCGTCGCTAAGGCGGTAGGCGCAACGTAGGCGTCAAAGTCAAAGTTGATAAAAGCCCCCCCCGTGTTTTCCTGATATTCGACTTCAATAATGTGATCCCCGCCCATCAGCGTGAAAACTACGTTATGCTGCCGACCTGTGCCGGGGAAAAAGTCGTCGATGTAGGATACATTGTCAATCAGCACACGAATGCCGTCATCGGCGCGCGCGCTGATCTGGTAGGTACCACCGCCGAGAGTGACCGTGCGTGTCCAGCGGGCCGAGAAGCCGTCAGCGTTGACACCATCCACAGGCGAGCCTGCACCCCAATCAAAGTTGATTGACCTGTCCTGCCGTGAACGCACTACAGGGTCAACCAGATAACGATTGTTGTAAAACTGGGCATACCATGTTCCCTGCTGTGCCTGCGCGACATTTAGCACGCCCGCCAACAGTCCCAGCACCACCAGCAATAAGACCACATAATAACGACGCATGTTCAACCTTCCCTTTCGCGTTGTGACCAGCGTTCCGCCCAATCGTTCAGCGGGAGCAAAGCATGGAGCAGGCTGCGACCTTCAGCGCTCAAGGTATAATCGCCGCCATCCGTCTGTATGACAATACCCGCCTCTTTGAGTTCGGTCAACCGCTGGCTGAGCACACTGGTAGACATATCATCACAACCCACGCGCAAGGCCACATAACTTAACACTCCATCGCGCAGTTCCCAAATGATACGCAGCACCCAGCGTCGCCCCAATAAATCCAGTAAGGCCATGATCGGGCGTCCGCTGCGCGAACCGCGTACAGGTTTGCCGGGCTTAGGTATCGTCATATTCCTGCTCTTGTGCTTCTAAAATAGAAGCGTTATAGTATGTAAATCGCTTCTAAAATAGAAGTGAAATCGCCTTTATGTTCGTTATGTAGAATATAACAAAGGGTCGAATCATGCCACCACGTATAACCCCGTTTGAGCCGCCATACAGTGAAGAACTTGGCACGCTGCTGGCACGCTGGATGCCGCCGGGCATCAACGTTGAGCCGCTGCGCCTGTTCCGCACATTGGCCCACCATCGCAATATGATGGATCGGATGCTGCCACTGGGTGCCGGGATTCTGGGCAAAGGTTCAATTGCGGCGGCAGAGCGCGAAATTGTCATCAACCGCACCTGTGCGCGCTGCGGCTGTGAATATGAGTGGGGCGTGCATGTGGCGTCATTTGGTAGGACACTGAACATCGCCCCGGAGAAACTGGCAGCAACCTTTAGTGGAACGGCGAACGATGCGGTGTGGACAGAACGCGAACGGCTGCTGATTCGACTGGTAGATGAACTGCACGACACATCAACTGTGTCCGACGCGCTGTGGGCCGCGCTCAGCCAGCAGTGGGATGACGCGCAGTTGATTGAATTGTGCATCATTGTTGGGTTCTATCACTTGATTTCCTTCGTCAGCCGCGCGGCGCAAGTCGAAGCGGAAACCTGGGCGGCGCGCTTTCCTGTGGTATCGGCATAAAAAAAGGCGCCCATGTGGACGCCCTCTCTCCGTATGTAAGTAACTAGCCACGCACAGGTACGCGGTTGAGGTCGATGCCTGCCTGTGGTGAGACAAAGTTGGCGCTGACCCATCCGACAATACCCGCGTAGTTGATCTGCCACCAGGTTGTGTTGGCGTTGCGTCCGACGATGTTGGCGGTTGCCAACTGCGGCAGGCGTCCCATCACGCCGAAGTTTACGCCGGGGCCGCTGCGAATGTTGACCGTGCTGGTCGCCACCAGCGTAAAGCCTGTCAGTGGTATGCTGGACGATGTATCGGTGCCGCTGGTAACAGGCAGGGTGTTAGCGACGCCATTGGTCACCACGACAAAGGACGCCGTGACCCAACCGACTGTACCGTTGGCGTTGATCTGAATCCATGTACCATCGCCGTTACGTCCAACTGCTGGATAGACCTCGCCGCGATTGACGCGCAGCAGGATTGAGCCTGTCGTACTGGGCGTTGAACGCACATTCAGGTTCACCGCCGCATTGATACGCACGGTCACGCCAGTGGGAATAGCTGTGGCGGCAGGAATCGGCGTGGGTGATACGCCCGGAAGCGTCAGGCTGTACTCAAGGTAGGCAGTGCCGCCAAGCTCCAGGAATTCCACGACGAAGGTATGCTGCCCCGCACTCAACGGCAGAGTGATGGTATAGACTTGCCCCACTGTACCGGGGAACTGGTTTATGTAAACCACATTATCGACGGTGACACGCACACCATCATCGGCCCGCACGCTGATCAGGTAACTGCCTGCCGCTAGCGTCTGGATGCTTGACCAGCGTACCGAAAAGTTATCGACAGGAATGCTGGCGAACGGTGAGCCAAAACCCCAGTTGCGGCTGGGGAAGGCTTCGGTCTGGATGACCGTCGGGAAGCCGCTGAGTGAGGCATTAGCAAAATATTGTGCCGTCCACGTCGCGTTATTGATGCTGTTGGCAGGCACGCCGGGCTGTGCAGTGGGCAGGGGTGCGCCAGAGCCAAAGTTCGGGCCGCTGGGGTTGGTCGCAAGATCCGCAAACGTCAGGTACAGGAAGGCGGTGTTGCTGAATTCGCGATAGTCAATCTGGATGTGGTGTGAACCAGCAGTCAGTGCAATATCCGCTGTAATCAACTGCCCTGCCGCAGCCACGTTAAAGGTGTCGATGATACGGGTCTGATAGTCGATGGTGACTACTACGGCATCATCGGCAAGCGCATAGAAGCGATACGTGCCCGCGTTGAGGGTCACATCTGTGCCGAAGCGGGCGGAAAAGTTATCCGCACTAACGCTGGGATCAGGTGAGTTTGTCCCCCAGTTGAAGCCAATATTCGATACGGTGGTTGTGCCATAGGATGGCTCAATGAAATAGACGTTGTTGTAGTAGCTGCCTGTCCAGAGAATGCCCTGCGCAGACGCAGGCACCGCAAACGCCAGTACCAACACAATCCCTGACAGCAGCAATAGAATCAGCCTACGCATGTTTAACTCCTTCGCTTATGCATGAGAGCGATGAATAATGGGCTACCTTAAATAAAACGCAACTTTATTTTCTGTACATCCACCACCTGACTGAATTTTACCCGTCTGTTGGTCGGACATCATATGATCTTTATCCTTAAAGACGCTGATATGATGGCAAAAGTTTCAATTTGCATAACCGTCTCTGTTTTATCATAATCTATTTTGAGGCTCAGTTCTGGACGATTACCCTACGACTTTCTTTGACAAACTTTTCACGAAATCGTAATGTTGAGAAATAACTCGAATGTTATGATATAATCATTGCAGGTTTGCGGAGACAGTGATGAATTCTTCGGTTGGGTATCATACAGCAACTACTGCTGACCTTGTGACGGAATATACCGACGCTTACGAGCAGGCGAACGGTTGGAAGCCGCGTATCGAGTACAAGGGGAACGGCTGGTATCAGGTGGACAATGAAGTGGTTCACCGTAGTACACTGCTGCAAGAGATCGGACGCCTGCGTACTCAGTACCGCGAACAAAAAGCTCAGGAAGAAAGCTACGAAGCACAGCGCAAGAAAAGTCTGATTTCCAAGCTGATTGCTAAGCTGCGCAAGATTTAGCTTTAATATTTTCTTTTCAACAATAGAGATTATAATCGCGGCGTTTATCTGACGCCGCTTTTGTTTCTATGGAACTTATTGTCCTCATCAGTGTTGTGATTTTCGTCTCGACGTTTATTCAAACAGTCAGCGGGTTTGGCATCGCGTTGGTGGCTATGCCTATTCTGACGAGCGCCATCGGGCTTGGCGTGGCTTCGCCGCTCGTCGCGTTGGTGGCCTTCGCTACACGAATCGGCATTCTGCTGCGCTATCATCAGGCGTTCAGTCTGCGCGCGGTGGTGCCGCTGGTCATCGCCTCGGTCATCGGCGTGCAGTTCGGCGGCGCGCTGCTGAACCTGATGGACGAGCACACCATGAAAGTAATTCTCGGTCTGGTCATCATCAGCTACGCGGTGTACGCTCTGTTCAAACTGAAACTGCCCGCAATGGCGCATTCTACGTGGGCCTACAGCATGGGTTTCCTTTCCGGTGTGCTGGCGGGCGCGTATAACGCAGGTGGGCCGCCTGTGGTGATTTATGCAGACTGCCGGGGCTGGAACCCTGACGAGTTCAAGAGCAACTTGCAGGGATTTGCCATGTTCAACAGCGTGACCGTGCTGCTCAACCAACTGATGAACGGACGCTTCACGCCGCTGGTGTGGCAGACCTTCCTGCTGACAATTCCCGCCGCCGCCATCGGATTGTGGCTGGGGATTTACGCCGACAAACTGGTCAACGGCGAACGTTTCCGTACCGTCGTGCTGGTGCTGCTGCTGGCGCTGGGCGTGCAGTTATTATTCTGACGTGACATCATCGGGAAAATTTCCCTAAAGGACACACTATCATGAACGACATGCTTGAACAACTTCAGGCCATTATTCAGGATCGCAAGGCCAACCCGCGTGAAGGCAGCTACACCAACAAGCTGTTCGACAAGGGTGTGAACAAAATCTCGCAGAAAGTCGGTGAAGAAGCGGTGGAAGTCATTGTCGCGGCACTGGGACAAGGGCGGAGCGAGCAAATCGGGGAACTGTCCGATCTGTTCTATCACACGCTGGTGCTGATGACACAGCTTGGGATTACGCTGGACGATGTGAAGGCGGAACTGGCAAAGCGGCATATCGCCAAAGGCTGAATAACACGACTCGCTACAAAAAAGAGGAACGGATTTCTTGCGAATCCGCTCCTCTGACATTGCTCACTAACCCATTAGTTCACTACGCTTCTGGCACGACCTCATACGCTACACCCTCAATCACGACAATCACACGTTCGCCCAGCGCCAGATAATCGCCCATCAGCGGGTTCAAATCGAGCAGCGCGAAGTATTCGTCGCTGAGGAAGGTGACCTGCGTTGTGGTCATGGTGTCCGGCTGGAATGCGGTATCAATCCACACGCCGTCTTGCAGCAGGAAGGTCTTGTCGTTCACCGTGCGCAGGACGTTACCTGCGGGGGCGCCGCCGGAAACCGGTGCGCCACCACCGACACCGCCCGCCGTCGCGGTAGGCAGTGCAGTCATAGTTGGCAGCGCCATTGGGGCTTCAGCGCCAGCCATCTGCTGGGCATCGTCAGCGGCAGCGACAGCCACTGCGCCGCTGGTATCGGCGTCGCGCGCTTCACCCGCGAAGCTGGCGGCGGCTTCGTTCTGTCCACTCTGCGTCAGGATGTCTTCGTCCTGAATGAGGAAGCTGGTGTACGGCGTGATGATGCCGTAGCGCACGCTGAGGTTGACGATGCTCTGCACCAGTTCGTCACTTTCGCCGTTCAGTCGAATCTGGTTCATCAGGTCACCGATGCGGCGCGTGGCCCACAGGCGGGCGATGAAGGGTTCACCGCCTGCGTTGGCACGGAAGCTCATATTCGAGTAGACAAAGGTCTGCTGTTCACCGTTGAGCGTGCCCGTGAGCGTGATGGTCAGGCCATCGCCAGAATCACGGTAGCGTCCCACGATGGTAAGCTGCGTGCCCGCAAACAGGTCGGGTAACTGCGCCGGATAACTCTGGTCAGTACGCACATCGCCAAAGTTGAGGGCAATGTCGGTCAGCACGGGCGCGCTGATGCGGTTGTAGAGCGCGGCAACTTCCTCGTCAATGCGTTCGGTTGGGCGCACGTAAGAACCGCTGCCCCGGAAGTCACGCACAATTGAGTCGAGCAGGAAGGTATCGACATCATCGCCGACGCCGAAGCTGAAGATGCGGACATTGGAGCGTGCGTTGGCTTGCAGGTTGTCGAGAATTGCCTGACTCTCGGTGGTGCCTTCGGTGGGCAGGCCATCGGTGAGGAAGACAATCGTCGTCGGGCGTTCGGCGTCCGCCATTTGCAGCGCAGTGGTCAGCGCGCCGTTGATGTCGGTGCCGCCGTTGGCTTCCTGGCTGCGCACCCACTGGGCGGCATCAGAGGCCATTTCGCTGGATTGCAGTTCATTGGCGTACAAGCGCCAGCCCGTGCTGAACAGAATCACGTTGAAGTGGTCGGCGGGGTTGAGATGTTCCAATACGTAGACGGCGGCTTCGCGAGCCTGTTCCCATTTTTCGCCTTCCATGCTGCCGGACTGATCCAGCACGATAATCACGTCCTTGGGCTGCACCTGCGCGGCATCCACGCTCAGCGGGGGCTGGACGAGCATCATGAAGAAGCCATCCTGATCGGCGCTTTCACGGTAAGTCAGCAGGTTCACGCTGATATTGTCGTTGGCAAGGCCGTAGTACAGATTAAAATCGCCCGTCGAGACATAGCTGGTGGCCTCGAAGCCTGCGGTGAAGCTGAGGTTATCGGCGGCGCGGCTGACGGCAATCGGATGGCTCGGTGAGTACACGGTGCTGATCGGGTCGGCGCTGGTGACGCTGACGCTGATGCTCATCTGCTGGACGACCTGACTGTTGGTGGCCAGCGGGTAGACGTACTGCACCAGTCCGTTCGAGGCTTCCAGCACCTGGGAGTAGCTGATCTGGACGCGGCGGGATTCACCGGGGGGGATGGGGAAGACATTGGCCTGAATTGCGCCTGTGCCGATGTATTCGAGCAAGGCAGGGTCGCGGTACTGGCGCACGATTTCGTCGTAGATGGCGCGCGCCTGATCGGAGTCGAGGATTTGAGCGTCAATCGCTACGCCGTTGACGAACATGGTCAGGTTGTTGACCGAGGCGCCGCGCGGCAGCGGGAAGACGAACGTGCCTTCAGCCAGCGCGCTGCCAGCGTTGGTGAACTGCAAATCGACGCTGGTGGTGGCGATCATATTGGCGATGCTGACCTGAACGCGGTGGTAGTCAACGTGCAGCCATTCGGGATTGGTGAAGACGCCGGGGGTGATGATGGGCGGGCACTCAAAGACGGGACAGGTGGCGTCTGCGGGACAGGGCGGCGATGTGGGGCACGGGACAATCTGGGCTGAAACTGTTGATATGCTCATGAGGATGAGCAGGAACGTGACGATCAAACTGCGCTTCATAAGGCCTCCCACATATTTTGTGTGTTTGATGGTATGACGCTGGGGGGTGGGATTTTGTTCCACGCGGGGAAAACGGTTTGAAGCGGTTGGAAAAGACAAACCGCGCCGTTTTGGGCTGCGCGAATTGAGCGTTGAGCGTGCGGAAATTGACGGAGTACTTGCGCGAATTGATCGCCAATGATCGCGCAATCAATCTGGCATAAAAAAGGTCGGGAAGCGGCGTAAAAGGTTAGAAAAGTTGGAAAATGCTAACGAAACGCGATTCAATGGATTGTGGCAGAGCATGATGATTCGCCGCGAAAGGCGTGGAGCGACTACCCTGCTAAAATCTCGGCGACGACGGTGTTGAGGTTGAGGGATTTACCACGCTCAATGGCAGCGTTAAAGTCCTCAATTAGGAGTTAAAGGACTGGAAACGATACGTCGGACGTACTGGCGTCTATTCTGCCAGCAGTTCCTTCACCACTGCCATCAGGTCAGGCAAACTTACCCGCTGCTGGCGCTGCTTACCGTAGACCGCTGCTGGAAGCTCAGGCGCAAAATGTCTTTCGTCTGCAGCGCCAGAAGGCCGCTTACTCACATAGAGTTTGGGTTGATTGATAATCGCTGCGCAAAGCTGGATGGCGCGTTCTGGTTTACCCACCGCCTTAAGTATTCACACAATGCAAATCAACATTCATCAAGAGTGCTGTAGCTGATAAAATCACGCGCGATGGTCAAGGCTCACACGCGAAGTTCAGCACTGCTACAAACAGGCCCTGGTTGACTGTGGAGACCGCGCCGAGGCGGCCGCCGCCGCCAGTTCACCGCCATGTTTCAGATCAACCGTTAAAGGCTAGCCATCCTCTCGAAGCGCAAAGCTTCGGCACAATCGCCTTGCAGAAGAAGCGAACTCCCCCTAAGATGAAGTGGACAGATTTTTATCGGCACTGATTTTTGGCTTCGGCCCTTGCTGACGGCTTTTCTTCTGCCGCCTGCTGTAATTTCAGGCAATGCGGTAACCGCCATCACGCAACGCCAATCCAGCGGGGAGATGTTTTCCGCTACCGTCGTTTTGTCGCTTCCGACATCTGTACCGCCTGCGTCAGGCTTCAGCCTCCTCCAGCTACTCAGGTCTTCTTTTACGTTTATTGTCGGCGGCCGCAGTTCGCTATGGTCAGCTCGATATTCAGGAAGCTCCTGCCCAAGCTGCCTGCGCACCTGATGATCCAACGTGACCTTCAATTTGAGCATCAGGGCATGACTAAAGAATTTATTGGGAGGCATCCGACGCAAAATCATGAACTCTCATCAACAGGTGCTTCGCCACTTTCCCCTGTTTCGAAAATGGTGATCGTATAGTTAGAGGAGCAGTATGCGAGTGTTTTCTCCTCTGGTCTCCGGGTTGAGAAGTGCGGATGCGCAGGACACCAGCAGCCCAGCGGAGATTTCAGCCCATCCCAGTTAACCACGCAATACGTGAAGGCCCAGCCCTTCGCCAACGCTCAATGTCAGCGTAACGCTCATGTTCAACAGCCCAACGCCGCCACGAGTTCGTTGGCAAGCTCGCGCTCCATATCCTGCATAGCTTCTTGCGGCTTGCCCTCTCGCAGCAGCATTTGCTGGCGCTGCACCATGAATGCCGTAGCAAAGCCTACAGTGGCGATCACAGGTCGCACGCTGTTCGTCGGGTAGCTGCTGCAACTGTTCCGCCGCATACTGGCGCAGCAGTTCATGCACCGCATAGCGTCCGCTGCTGGCATCACGCCGCAGCAGCGATTTGTTGACCAGCGTCATCAGCGTTTTCAGGGACGCGCCTGCCACTGCCTGCGCGGCCTCGCGCGTGAAGCCACCGCGAAACACCGCCATCTTCATGAACACGGCTTGCTCGTCAGGCGTCATTCTGAATTCCACGAGTACTCGAACACCGCGCGGATGCTGCGCTGTCGTTCGGGGATGTCGCGCATCTCGGTTTCTAAGAAGTCGATGCTGCGGGCGATTTCTGCCGCGATTTCCGCCAGCGAGAGCATCCCCAGCCACGTCGCCGCCAGCACGATGCCCAGCGGCAGCCCATCGACAAGACGGCAGATGCGCGCCACATAAGCCAGATCGTTCGCGGTGAGTTCAAACTCAGGACGCACGCGCAGCGCGCTCTGCATGAACAGCTTGACGGCGGCATAGTTCAGCGCGTCGGCGGGAGTCTCCCACGCGGGGAAGTCCATGCCGCTGAGGGTGAACAGCGTTTCGCCGCTGAGGTTCAGGCGTTCGCGCGAGGTGGCGATGACTTTGACCTGCGGGGCGGTTTGCAGGATGTCGCGGACGATGGAGACGCCCGCCAGCAGATGCTCGAAGTTGTCCATGAGCAGCACCATGGATTTTTCACGCAGGAAGTCGAGAAGCTGCTGTTTGGGTTCGCCGCCCTGATAGAACTGAAAACCCACCGCCTCAGCAATGGTGGAGACGATGAAGTCAGGGGAGGTTAAGGGCGCGAGTTCGATGAAGTAGACGCCGTTGGGGAAGGTTTGGGCAGCGGCAGGCGCAATGTACTGCGCCCCTACTTCAAGGGCGAGGCGGGTTTTGCCCATGCCGCCGGGGGCGATGATGGTGATGAGGCGTGCAGTGTCCAGCAGGCGCAGGAGTTCGGCGATTTCGTGCTCGCGCCCGACGAAGGGCGTGGTTTGCGACGGAAGGTTATGTTTGAGGCTGGCGATGGCAGCGGGTGTAGGCGTGGCAGGCTCAAGCTGGCGAAGGGGACGCAAAGGTGTTCCCCTGCCCTGCATGATGGCTTCCAGTTCCGCGCCGACGGCACGCGCGCTGACGATGCGCTGGTTTTTGTCCTTCTCCAGCATCCGGTAAATCAAATCCACCAGCGCAATCGGGCAGTCATCCCGCAGCGCTTCCAGGTCGGCAGGTGCTTCGCTCAGAATCGCCATCATCGTCTGGCTCATCGTCGGACGCTCAAAGGGGCGCACGCCTGCCAGCATCTCGAACAGCAGCACCCCGAACGCCCACAGGTCAGTCCGCGCGTCAACTGCCGTCTCCTGAAAGGCTTCAGGACTCAGGTAATCCAGCGTGCCCACAATCGCGTTGGTCTCCGTGACGCGTTCTTTGCTACGCACGAAGGCGATGCCGAAGTCTGTCAGGCGCGGCGTGCCATCGTCGGCCAGCAGCACGTTGGCAGGCTTCAAATCGCGGTGGATGATGTTCAGGCGGTGCGCCCAGATCAGCGCGTCCGACAGGTCCAGCGCGATGTCCAGCACGCGGCTGACGGGCAGTCCAGGCGTGGCTTTGAGCGTGTCGTAGAGCGAACCGCCGTCGAGGTATTCCATGACCAGAAAATGATTGCCGTCGGCTTGCAGAGTCGCCAGCACCTTGACGATGTTGGGATGGTTTAGCTGGCGCAGCGCCGCGCCTTCACGGGCGAAACGCTCTAGCATGTCGGGCGTGGCGAGTTCGGGCTTGAGGCGCTTGATGGCCACAGACTCGTTGGTCTGCGTATCAAGGGCGCGATATACCGTGCCCATGCCCCCGACACCAATTTCAGCGATGACCTGATAGCTGGCAATGCGCATCCCAATCATGTTTATCTCCCATCACCTGCGTACCAAAACCGCTATTAGCGCAGGGTTACCTTGTGGACGTGGAGCGTATCGCTGACCCCTTTGACAGCAACCTGTTCGGGCTGAATGGCGCAGTTTTCGAGCACGGCAGCAGCATCCAAGCCCTGAAAGGTTTCCTGCGTGATGTAAATCTCATCGGCGTCGGCCAAGCCCTGCACGCGCGCGGCGATGTTCACCGTCTGGCCGAAGTAGTCCAGACGATCATTGAGGGTGACGGCAATGGAGTGCCCGCGATGGATGCCGACTTTGAGGTGCAGGCTGTGCGAGATACCGCGATTAAAGGCGCGCATTTCCTGAATCATTTGCAGCGCGGCATTGACGGCATCGGTGGGATTCATGAAGGTGGCCATCACCGCATCACCGATGGTTTTGACGATAGCGCCGTTGTTGTGGGAGATGGCGCGGCCTAAGGTATCGAAGTGCTGGCGCACGAGATAGTAGGCTTTGGGGTCGCCGATGGCGTCGTACATGGCCGTCGAGCCTTTGAGGTCGGTAAACAAAAAGGTGATGTCCTGCACGCTCAGGCCTTCGTCGCGGCTGACGACTTCGGAACGGAACAGGTCACGGAAGGTCTGGGTCGTGAGCAGCTTTTTGCCCGTGAGGAACGGCGAGAACTCCATTACGGGAGTGGGCATTTCAGGGACGTGGAAAATCCATAAGGCGCTGCGACGATTGACCCGATTCTCGATTTCCAGCACATGACTGCCGTTGGCCAGTTCGCGCCCCAGTTCAAGGCTGAAGGTGCGCAGTTGGCTGGTGGCGTCTTCACGCACGAGAGTCTGCGGCTGCATTTTGGGATCGGACGACTGGAACTTGCCGTTGACCAGCTGCAGCGGAATGATCTGCGCGCCAGTGTGTTCGTCATGGGTCAATACCAGACCAAAGCTGGCGCTGTTGTTGACATCGGTAGCGCGCAGCAAGCCGGGCGGCAGTTCGACCTCGGCGGAGGTTTTTTCGCCGGGCTGAAGGTACCCCATATATTTGGTGAAGTGCGTAAAAAGCTGTACCAGCGTGGTGCCGGGGACGGGCGAATGGACTTCACGGCTGATGTGATATTTAAAGTATAAGTCTTCAATGGGCAGGGATTCGGGATGATGGAAGGCGATGTCGCGCACCTGCGGCGAGATGGTGAACGAAATCTGAATGTAATCGTCCAGCGAGGTATCGCGCTCCACAGCACAGACCCCACAGCGATAGTGCGAATGCAGGGCGTTCATGCTGCGCAGGCTCTCGACGACGTAACCGCAGTGTGGGCAGAGGACGTGCCATTCCATCTCAAATAAAGCTACTTTTACGGCGTACAAAAATAAATCAACCGCTTCGTTTTCGCTGATGCCCTTGTCGGCGGCGTACTGAATCGGGTTCAGGCGGAACAAGGCAAAATCGTCGGCGGTGCGAATCATCGTTTCCAGCTTGGAGATGACACGCGGACTCCAGGTGCGGGCTTTTTCCAACTGCTCTAACTTTTCGTCCAGTACCGCTTCATTTATGTTTGACATACATATTCCCCAAGATTTCTCTATACATGATTATAGGGGCATCATCCCCAGCAGCAACTTTGCATGGGGAGTCATCGTGAAGGTGGATTGCGCTACAGCACGTCCACAGGATCGATATCGACGTACCAGCCGCGCGCGATGTCCATCGCTTTGAGGGCGTCGGCGGGGCTGGGGCCGCGCAGGATGATCTGCCAGCGGAAATGGTTATCCACGCGGTGGAAGAAACAAGGCGCGGGGCCGATCATTTCGGTGCCCGTCATCTTCAGCTTGCGCAGTTGGTCGCGGAGCCAGGCGGCGGCACGCTCGGCTTCGGACTGCGCTTTGATGTCCTTGGGGAAACGGAAGACGATGCGCACCAGACGGCGGAACGGCGGATAGTTGAGTTCGCGACGGTAGGCAAGTTCGCGCTCGTAGAAGGTGGCGTAGTCATGCTTCGAGGCGGCGGCGATGGCATAGTGTCCGGGCTGATAGGTTTGCAGCACCACCTGTCCGCCGAGCAAGCCGCGCCCAGCACGCCCGGCGACCTGTGTCAGCAGTTGGAAGGTACGCTCCCCAGCGCGGAAGTCGGGCAGCGCGATGCCCATATCGGCGCTGACCACGCCCACCAGCGTCACCAGCGGCAGGTCGAGTCCTTTGGCGATCATCTGCGTGCCGACGAGGATGTCCGCCTGACGGTCAATGAAGCGCTGCAAGATTTCCTCGTGGGCGCGGTAGTCGCTGGCGGTGTCGGCATCCCAGCGCAGCGTGCGTGCCTGCGGGAAGACTTTACGCAGTTCCAGTTCGACCTGCTGCGTGCCCGCGCCGAAGTATTTGATGCGCTGTGAACGGCACACCGGACAGATGTGAGGCTGCGGGGTTTCGTAACCACAGTGATGGCAGCGCAGCTTTTCGTTGGGGCTGTGGAAGGTCAGCGGCGTGTCGCAGCGCGGGCAGATGGCGATGTAACCACAGTCGCGGCAGAAGACGTAGGTGTTGTGCCCGCGACGGTTAAGGAACAGAATGGCCTGTTCGCGGCGTTCGAGCGTGCGCTCAAGCGCGGCGTGCAGTTCGCGGCTGAACATGCCCGTGTTGCCGGCTTTGAGTTCGGCACGCATATCGACCACATGCACGGCAGGCAGGTCGATGGTCAGGGCGTCGGCGGCGCTGCTGGGACGATACAGCGGGGTGACGTGAACGCGTTCGGCCTGTTCCTCGATACGGACGCGATGGCCCATGATGCGGTTGGGCAGATGCAGATAACGCAGTTCGCCGCGCTGCGCCCGATAGAAGGTTTCCACGTCGGGGGTGGCGCTGCCCAGAATGAGCACGCCGTCGTTATCGCGCATCAAGCGTTCAGCGATTTCGCGCGCGTGGTAGTGCGGCGGGTTAAAGGGCGGCGACTGTTTGTAGCTGTGGTCATGCTCCTCGTCGAGAATCACCAGCCCCACATCCGGCAGCGGCGCGAACAAGGCTGAACGCGCGCCGACGATGATGTCGATTTTGCCCGCACGCGCACGCCGCCAGGTATCGTAGCGTTCGCCCGGCGTCAGGCTGCCGTGCAGAATGGCGGTGTGTCCGGCGAAGCGTGCCATGACGCGGCGAATGGTCTGGGCGGTGAGGGCGATTTCCGGCACGAGCAGGATGGCCTGCCGCCCCTGCCGGAGGGTTTCCTCGATGGCGCGCAGGTAGATTTCGGTCTTGCCGCTGCCTGTGACGCCGTGCAGGAGGAATAACCCCGGTGTGAACCCCACCCCTACCCCGACTTCGGGGAGGGGAAAAGAAGCGCGGTTACCACTTAAAAATCGCTCGATTTGCTGTGTTACTGACTTGGTAGAGGTCAAAACCTGTTCGTTGGTGAAGCGCAGAACGGTAAAGCCCAGCGATTCCAGCACCTGTTGACGTAACGCATCTTCCTCTTGTGAGTACTGATGAATTTCGCCATCGACCTCGATGATTAGCTGAGCATCACCGCAATAAAAATCAACGATGAAACGGTCAATGGAATGCTGCCTGCGGAATTTATGACCGAGCAAACGGCGATGGCGAAGTTCCTGCCATAAACGATCTTCAGCAGGGGTTGGATTCAGGCGTTTTTCATGGGCCAGCGGTTTCAGTTTATCCCAAAGATGAGTTGGGACTGCCCACTGACGGCTGTCAGTGGATGAGTCGCTGTCTACCCCTAACCCCCCGGCCCCCTTCCCCCGATTTCGGGAGAAGGGGGAGAGTCCGGCAGCGAATGCGTCGGCTGCGCCAGAGTCTTGTGGTTCATCGGAGGTCAACGAGGCGTTGGCTGCGGGATTGTCTACCCCTAACCTCCGATTTCGGGAGAAGGGGGAGAGTCCGGCAGCGAATGCGTCGGCTGCGCCAGAGTCTTGTGGTTCATCGGAGGTCAACGAGGCGTTGGCTGAATCGCGATTGATAACCGCAGAAGTGCTATCCTGCTGCTCGCCCTGAAATCGGGGGGCGGGTGGCGTAATATAGCCGCCGATCATGGCCCAGGCGGCCTGCTGCTCGGCGGTGAGGCGCGGCGCAAGGGTGGGCACGAAGTCACGATCTGCCAGCGAGTCGCGGATGACTTCCTGCTCGCCAAGGTTGACCAGCCCGTAATCCTCCAGCTTGCGCAAATCCTGTAAGGTCGCGCCAGTCTGGGCGTAGATGACGCTGACGTTCAGGGGCTGCGACTCGCGCGAGAGCACGCGCAAAATGCGATGGAAGCGTTCGACGGTGTGCGGCTTCAGACGTGGGCCAAAGTCTACGTCCTCAAGCTCCTCGTAGGGCGCGGCAAGCTCAGCAACGCTGACGATTTTCGGCTTGACACGCGGGGCGGTGAGGATAGGCGAACATTCGACCCAGCCTTCCTTCACCAGCGAGTCCACAGCCGGACGCCAGTGGACGCCGGGCAGTTCGCGGGTGAGGTGCGCGCCTGTGGCCTGCATGATGCCGCGCCGCGTGCCTTTTTTCTTCAGCAGGTCGATGACAGCTTGCTCGTGATGGTCGGGGCTGACGGCGTCTTCGTCCAGCAGCGTGATGCGCACATCGCGCGAACCGACGATGCCCGGCGGCAGCATCAGCCAGAGGCAGGCGCTCAACGGCGCGAGATAGTAACTGCTCATCCAGCGCGCGAGATCAAGCTGATCCAGCGTGACCACCGGATCGGGGTCGAGCAGTTCACGGATAGGCTTGGTGTATTCGATGTCGGTGGAATCGAGCAGCGCCACGACGATGCCGGGCTGCACCGCCGTCGCAAACGGGACTTCCACCAGATGCCCCGGCATAAGCTTATGCCGCAGCGCTGGCGGGATGCTGTAGGTAAAAGTGCCTCTCACGGAGACATCGACGGCGATTTCGGCGTACATATGTGCTATTTTAGCACGATTCGCATCTGCGGCAGCATCCGGCCTTTGATGATCGAGGGTTTTTCGCCGACGCGGCTTGCGCCCAATTTGAGATAGAAGCCTTCGGCGTTGGGGTCGGATTCCCAGTAGAGTTCAGCGTAACCCGCGGCGCGGGCACTGCACAGGGCATGTTCAAACAGCGTTTTGCCGTAACCCCTGCCCATCGCGTCCGGCTCGACAAACAGGTCTTCCAGCCAGCACTGGCCGACGTTGTCGCGCAGGTGATAAAAGCCGACGACGCGGCCATCGGCTTCGAGCACATCAACGGCGATGGCGGTTGCGATGTGCTGCGCGGTGATGGACAGCAGGTTCACGACGCGGCGAATGAAGGCTTCGCTGTAGCCCCACGAGGCTTTGGAACGCCGCAGCAGCGCGGTGAGGGCGTCGGCTTCGTCGGGGCGCGCGGGGCGGAGGGTGGGAGTCATGCTTAGGCTTTATACGCTTCATTCTGGCGCACGATGAGGGTGGCGCAGTCATCAGAGCGCGCGTCATGGACATAACCACGCAGCACGCGCCAGAGCTTAAAGTCGTTCTCAAGCTGCATGGTCAGCGTGGGGTCAAGCAGTTCGCCCGCTGCGACCTTCTGCGCGTATTCCTCGACGCTCATCTTTGCGCGATGCTGTGGATAACCGGGCATCAGCCCTGCGACCAATTCGCCGCGCAGATTCAGGCGTTTGACCAGTTCACGGCGCGCATCATACAGGCGGCTGCCAATGCCCATACGGCGGAAATCGGGATGCACGCTGATGTCCACGCCGTAGAGCCACACGCCATCCGGCTCATGGGTTGTGAGGTAGCCGCCGCCCGTAAACTCGAAATAGAACGGCGGCTGCTGGTTGGCAAAGTCAAAACTGGTGCGGAAGGTGGTGGTCGCGCCGACGAGTACTTCCTCCCCGCGATCATTGTGCGCCAGCGCCAGGAACTGCCCTTGCGGGAAGACTTCGATATGCTTGCGGTACATCGCCGCAGAAAACCACTCGTCAGCCGACAGCGTGGGGAACACCGCCTGCTGCAAGCCTGCTAACGCCTCGGCATATTCCGTTCGGGAGTTCTCAATACGAATCATTAGTTTTTCATTTCGCTGGTCGATAGTCTGGATTGGGACGCACAATCAGCGAGGAGTGATTGTCCGAGCGTGGGTCGGTGATATAGCCATACAGCACGCCGCGCAGTTCAAAGCCGTTGCGAAGCTGTGCTGTCAGTGTCGGGTCGGTGATTTCGCCGCGTGCCACCGCCTGCACGTATGCATCAATATTATACTGTGTGCGATAGTTATCATACCCCGGCAGCATCCCACCCGCGATTTCGCCGCGCAGGTTCAGGCGCTTGACGAGGTCGCTGCGTGCCTTATACAGACGCGACGCGATGCCCAGCTTGCGGTAGTTGGGATGCACGCTCATGTCCGCGCCGTAGAGCCATTGGCCGTTGGGGTCGTGATGGTGGAACCAGTTCTCCGAGACGATTTCCTCAAAGGTATGCTGGCCGAGTTCGTCGGGGCCTTCCTTGATGCGGAAGGTGCTGGTCGCGCCGACGACGATGTCCTGTCCGTCCTGCTCGATCACCGCCGCATACTGCCCTTCCGGGAACAACTGCACATGATGGCGGTACTTCTCGGCGTGGATCAATTCGTTCTCGGTCAGCGTGGGGAAGATAAGGCGCTGCATGGCCTCCATCTGCTCGGCGTATTCCAGGCGGGTGTTGACGATTCTGACTTCGGAAACACTCATGATTTCAATCCACCAATGTACACGGTCTTTTCCTCAAGGAACTTTTCGATGCCTTCCTGCCCGCACTCACGCCCGATACCGCTTTGTTTCCAGCCGCCAAACGGCGCTTCGGCTGTCGAGGGGAACCAGTCGTTGACCGTCACCATGCCGTATTCCAGCTTCTCGTACATGTAAACGGCGGTTTCGAGGTCGTTGGTATGCACATAGGCGGCGAGGCCGTATTCGGTGGCGTTGGCCAGCGCGAGGACTTCCTCGGTGTCCGAGAAAGGCACGACAGGCAGCACCGGGCCAAAGATTTCTTCGCTGTGCAGACGCATGTCGGTGGAGATGTTGGCCAGCACCGTCGGCTGATAGAAATAGCCCTTGGGCATATCGGCAGGACGCGCAGCACCTGTCAGCGCCTGTGCCCCATGCGAGACGGCGTCCGCGACCAACGCTTCGACGCGCACACGCTGGTTGGCATTAATCATGGGGCCGACATCGGTGCTGTTGTCCAGACCGCTGCCGAGCTTCATGCCTTTGGTGACATTCGCCGCCGTGTCGATGAATTCCTCGGCAATCTGCGAGTGGACGTAGAAGCGCTGCGGCGAAATGCACACCTGCCCAGCGTTGCGATATTTCCACTGCGCGGCGGCTTTGGCGGTGGCGGCGACGTTTTTCATATCGGGGAAGATGATTACGGGCGCGTTGCCGCCGAGTTCCAGCGCCAGCTTGGTGACGGTTTCCGACGCGCCATCCATCAGCAGCTTGCCGACGCGCGTGCTGCCCGTGAAGCACACCTTACGGCAGCGTGGGTCTTTAAGCATGGCTTTGCCCATCGTGTCCGGGTCGCCGTTTATCAAGTTGATGACGCCCGCCGGAGCGCCGGAGTCGTGCAGCGCCTGTGCCGTGAGCATGGCCGAGCGCGGGGTGTACTCGCTGGGACGCCCGACGACGGTGCAGCCCGCCGCCAGCGCCGCCGCCCACTGGCGGATGTGGTTGTAGACCGGGAAGTTCCAGGCGCTGATCGTGCCGACCACGCCAATCGGTTGGTAAATCACCATAATACGGCGTCCCTGAATGCGCGCGGGGATGGTGCGCCCGTAAACGCGCTTGCATTCCTCGGCGTACCACAGGAACAGGTTGATCGCTGCCTGCCATTCGGCGCGGGCTTCACGGAAGGGCTTGCCACATTCTTCCGTCGTCAGGCGGGCGAGGTCATCATGGTTGGCTTTGACCCAATCGGCGGCCTTCACCAGCACTTCGGCACGCTCGTAGGGGTTTTTGCTGGCCCAGGCGGGGAAGGCTCTGGCGGCGGCGTCAATCGCGGCCTGCGCGTCGCGGCCATCGCCGAAGGGGATTTCGCCGAGCGATTCCTCGGTGGCGGGGTTGAGCAGGTTCCACGTTTTGCCGCTGGCGGCATCGACCCATTCGCCGTTAATCAGTTGTTTAAAGACAAAGTTGGTCATGAAGAAGTCCTTTTGGGGTTAAAAACAATGCAGTTTATTATAGCGGGGTGAGGGGGATTTGCGGAATAGATGGGTGGCAGTGATGGCGGCATTTAATCAGGACTATCGATGAATTTTCGCGGGGTTAGAATGTCGATTCCTCGAAATGGATGCAAGACCAATAAGTCGTCATCCCCTGAAATGATGAAATCTGCCTGACCACTTAAGGCAAGTTCGAGAAATTTGTTGTCCTTCGGATCGCGGCAATCGTTGACCGTATCGATCACATTCACGACGACAGCTTCACGTTGAAGCGCAGTGAAGAAATCTTCGCGTTCTGAAACGGTAACATATTTGGCGAATTTCGGACGCGCCAGTACGGTTTTCAATTCAGCTAACGTTGCTTGCGAGTGAAGGAGCTGCCCTTCACGCCTTGCTCGCCAGACGGCTTGTGCAGGAACGGACTCCTCGAATAACAGCGCACTCACCAAGGTGTTGGTATCAAATACAAAGCGTTTAGGATTCGTCATCGCTAAGGATTTCGTTGAGGATTTCGGGCGTCAATCCGCGTGCCTGTGCATTGCGGCTGACCCGGCGCATGACCTGTTCTAAAGTTTCTGCTTCACTCTCAACGACTTCCCGCAGCCGGATATTCAGGGCTTGCACGATTTTTGCTTTGATTTCAGGCGGCGCGTCATTATAGCGTTCTGCCAATTCTGAATCGACAGGTATGGTGATCGTAGGTTCGGTCAACATAAACACCTCCCTTTTCAACCAGTATAGCATGAACAAAAAGCAAGTTTATCCATACACAAAACCACAACTAGTGTTTTGTAGCGCCTTTAGTTTTGCGCGCAGCCTCACGCTTCTTATAGCCGCACGGGGAAGATTTGCGGAATAGAGGGGTTTGCGGAGGGGAAAGCGCCTACAGCTTCGCGACCAGCTTGCGCGCTTCCGCGACCAGCGGCGCGGCCCAATGCAGTTCCTTGCTCACGACATCCACATCCGTAAACCAGGGTTTGAGCAAGGACAGTTTGTGCCAGTAACTTTTCGCGTCCGCCACCTGCCCCAGCGCATGATAAGTGATAGCAAGGCCGGCGATGGGATACTCATAGTTGGGATCAAGCTGGTGGGCATCGTGGAAATCCTTGAGCGCGTCCTCCACCAAACCTTTGGCAAAATAGGCTTCGCCGCGATTGCTGTAGGCGGGGGCAGCTTGCGGATTCAGGCGTATCGCTTCATTAAAATCGGCAACGGCGGCGTCAAAATCCCCTGTGGTAAGGTACAGATTTCCACGTCCGTTGTAAGCATTTTTCGCCGACTCAGGGTCGCCTTCAATCCATTGGGTATAGAGGCTGATGCGCGACTCAAGGTCGCCGTTGGCTGCGTAGAGATCATCCAGTTCGTAGTAAATGTCAGGGTCATTGGGCACACAGCGTATCGCTGCATTGAAGTCAGCGATGGCGGCATCCGTCTCGCCTATAGAATTATAGGCCCGCCCACGATCATAATAGGCGTCGGGGTCAGCGGGATTGAGGCGAATGGCTTCCGTGTAGTCGGCAATGGCGCCCTGATCGTCACCCAGATGGTGCGCGCGCAGCCTGGCACGCTGATAGTAGGCGGCGGCGAATTGGGGGGTGAGGCGGATGGCTTCCGTGTAGTCGGCGATCAAATCCTCAGTGGAGGTATCCCCGGCAAAATTAATGTGTGCCCGACTGTACAACTGCTCTGCCAGAAGCTGTTCGGGGGTCGGCGCTGGGCTGGCGGCGATCTGTTCCATACGCTGCTGGGCCGTGCGCTGCTCGTCCGGCGTCGGCGCGATGAGGTCTATTTGTCGCGTGAGGGGCAGCGACAGGTGATTGATGAGCTGATCGATGGCTGCCTGAAAGTAGGCATAGAGAAAGGGCAGCCCCTTGTAGCTGTGAAAGGTTTCGCGCAGGTGTCCGGGGATGTAGCTCGTCTCGCTGTGAAAATCCATGTCGGCATCTGCCAGTACGATGACATTACGCTCCAGCCTGACGGCTTCCTCAAGTTCAAGGCGCAGCCAATCGCGCTTGTTGGGACAGCGTCCGAAGGCATTGGCGGTTGCCAGCAGCACAACATGCGGACGCGCGCCGATCTGGCTGAGGGTCACGCGGTCAAAGGGGCCGGCGTCGGTGGTGTCCATGTCCACAAAGGCGTCAAACCCTGCCGCGCGCAGGCGGTCAAAAAGCAGGCGGGCGTGGGCGCTGCTGGTGCTGCGGCGGTAGCTGATGAAGACAAGTTTGTCGGTGTCGGGCATGGTTTATTTATGGCTTAATGAATGTGTCTTTCATAATAGTAGCGCAATTCCCCTGCCCTGTGCGAGGGACTAACAGGTTCAGTGCGTTCAGGCTGTGGGCGCAGCGTCATCTGGCCTTCCGCCCGAACTCGACCAGCACCTCCGCCGCCTTGGCCGCGCCGCCCGCCGCCCGCAGCGACTCCCCCAGTCGGGCAGCGTTCACCTTGAAGCTGCTGTCGCCCAGCACGCGCGCCACCGCCGCCCGCAGGCTTTCCGCCGTCGCGCTGGCATCCTCCAGCAGCAACCCCGCGCCGCTGGCGACCACCTGCCCCGCCACCAGCGCCTGCTCCATGTGCTGCGGCATGACCACCAGCGGCACGCCGTAGGTCAAGCCTTCCTGTACGCTGTTCATGCCGCCGTGCGTGATGAACACATCGCTGTGCTGGAGCACCTCAAGCTGGGGCACGAAGGGACGTATGAGGAAGTTGGGCGGCGGCGTACCGAGCGCGCTGAGGTCGGTATTCTTACCTGCCGACAGCACCACCGTGCCGGGGTGATCGGCAAAGGCCGCAAAGCACTTTCGGTAGAAGTCGGGGCGATTGTTGAGGATGGTACCGAAGGCAATGTAGAGCGCAGGGCGGCGTATCTGGTCGAAGGGAAATTCGGCATCGTGCGGGCGCTCGCCAATCGCGGGGCCGACGAAAGCAAACTCAGGGCCGAAGGTATGCCCAGCAGGCTGGAACTGGCGCGAGGTGAAGACTACGTTAAGCATCCCGGTGTTCATCAGCGCACCCATCAGCCCCACGCCGCGCACGCCATACTGCTGGCGCATACGCTTCGCCACCTCAAAGTAGGCAGGTAAGCGCACGGCAGCACCCCACAGCGCCTTCGCTATCATTGAGGGCGGCAGGTTGGGCATAGCCTTCGGGGTGAGGGCGAAGGTCGAGATCACGGCGGCGTGGGGGATGTTGTAGCGCCAGGCCGCCTGCCGCCCCCACCCGGCCAGCGAGTCGTGGATGATGTAATCGGGGCGCTCCCGTTCGACCAGTTCCAGCAGCGGCGGCAGCAGGTACTCGGCGATGCGCACCAACGCCAGCGCGTTGTCCTGTAAGTTGGCGTTCTGCGTGGGCAGCATCAGCGCTTCCAGCTCCGGCATTTCCTGATAAGCATGGAAGCGCGCGCCGAGCCGTTCGTGGACGGCACGGTAGGCTTCGGTGTTGACGCACAGCACCTCTTCGCCGCGCTTCACCAGTTCAGCCACGACGGACAGCATCGGATTGATATGGCCCTGCGCAGGGATGTTGAAGAAGATGGTTTTCATGACCTGTTCCCAGTTGTCGGTTAACAGCAGTAGAGACAGTATAACCTAAGACTGAGCACGCGCCTCACTCGCCGCGTTTCTTCTTTTTGGCTTTGGTCAGCCGCAGCAGGCGCTGCCACCACGCCGGCTCGTCGGCATCGTCGGGGCGATACCACTGCTCATGCACGGAAACGACAAGGCAGTTGGGGCACAGCGTCAGTTCGTGGACGTGGCCGCAGTTGGGACAGACGCCATGATGGTCAAAGGTGTAGAACTGCGTCTGGCATTCGTCGCAGAGCCACTTGACCTGATGACGAAAACGCCAACCGCACTGTGGACAGATGATTGCCATAGGCACTCCTTCAGCGGCGCGCGTCGGCACGCACGAAAGGCGGCGCAACCTCATCAGAGACCAGCAGCCCGTAGCGCGAGGGCTTGCGATAGCTGTTGCCGTGAACTTCGTGGGCACGGTAGCGGCGCAGCATTTCCAGGTCGAAGGGCGCGAGGTAAACACTTTCCTGTTCGCCTGCTTCGACAATCAGCATATCACGCGATGCGCCGTCGCCACCGTTGGGCGGCAGGGTATAGGCCACGCCGTCGAAGGCCACCGAGTGCCCGTTGTCCTGCGGGGCGGCGTAGTTGGTCATGGCGATGCCGACCATGTTTTCGTAGGCGCGGGCACGAAGCTGTGACAGGCGGTTGATTTCGATCTCGCAGGCGTTGGGCACAAGGATGAGTTCCGCGCCCTTGAGCATCAGGATACGGGCGCTTTCGGGGAACTCGCGGTCATAACAGATCATGGCGCCGATCTTCACCACGCCCTGCGCGGTATCCAGATCACAGACGTAGAAATCATCACCGGGAGTCAGCGCGCATTCATCACCGAAATCGCAGGTGTGGACTTTGGCGTAGGTCATCACAATGTCGCCGCAGCGGTCAATCAGGGCGACAGTGTTACGCGGCAAACCGTTCCACTTTTCGAGATAGGTGAGCGCGATAGCCATTTCAAGTTCCTGGGCCAGCGCCTGAAAACGATAGACAAAGGCGCTGGTGTGGGTGATGGCCTGCGCCGCCCACTGTTCGCGCGCGCCGGGCTGTGCCGCATCAAAGAAGGAATAGCCGATGTTCCACATTTCGGGGAACAGGGCGATGTCTGCGCCCATCTGCGCGGCCCGACGGCAGAACGCCTCGCCTTTGCGCTGGTTGGCGGACTGGTCGCTGCCGTGTGCGTTCATCTGAAGCAGGGCGATGTTTAACATGGATTATGCCTCGTAGGCGAGAATGCCCCCTACATACGTTTGCTCTACCTTTAATTCTAAGAGTTTTTCGGGAACCGCGCTTAAAGGGTCGCCACTAAGAATGGCGAGGTCTGCCCATTTGCCGGGTGTGAGGCTGCCGCGATTGTCGGTGTCGCCGGAAGCAAGCGCGCCGCCCATCGTGTAGGCGTAGAGCGCTTCGTAAGCCGTAATCGCCTGTTCGGGCGCAAGCGGGTCGCCGTTGGGGTCTTTACGATCCAGCGCCGCTTTCATGCCCAGCAGCGGGTTATCGTCAGGCACGACGGGCGCATCGGAGGACAGCGCGACGGTTAGCCCGGCGTCCAGCATAGCGCGCACCGGATAACAGCGCGGATAGAAGGCGTCCGGCAGATAACGGCGGAAGGTTGTGCCAAGCGCCGCGAGGAACACGGTCTGCGGCACGGCAATCACGTCGATGGCATGGCAGCGGCGCAACTGGTCGGCGCTGGGCAGGCCAAGGTGCTCGATGCGATGGCGCAGCCCGGTGTTGGGTTTGCGCTGGTGCAGCTTCTCGTAGGTGCTCAACACCTGCTCAATGGTCACATCGCCGATGGCGTGCGTACCGATGCGGAAGCCCTCGTCGTGCGCCTCGAACATCAACTCGAACAATTCCTCGTCGGTGAAGCGCAGCACGCCCTGCCCGCCGACGGTTTTGTAAGGCACGCTGATCGCGGCTGTCGCACCGCTGAGTCCGCCGTCGGCAAAGAACTTGACGCAGTCGATACGCAGCATGTCGCTGACAAAGTATTCGGGCAGCGGCAGGGTTTCGGTACCGCCATCGGGGCGACGAATCGGCAACCCGTTGAGGCGTACCACAAGATCACCGCGCGCTTCCAGCATCCGATAGACACGCAGATGATTGGGCATGAGCAGCGGGTCGGTGGCGCTGGTGATGCCCAAGGTAAGCTGGTGCTTTTGCGCGGCGCTGATGGCAAGCGCCATTTCCTCATCGGAGAGGTCGGGGATGATGCGGTCAATCAGGCCCATCGCCGTCTCTTGCAGCAGGCCGGTGAGTTGGCCGTCGCTGCGCACGATAACACCGCCCGGCGGCTCCGGCGTATCGAGCGTGACGCCCGCCATTTGCAGCGCTAAGGTGTTGGCGACTTTCATGTGACCACAGGTGCGCGTCAGCACAATGGGATGGGTGGTGCTGACAGCGTCAAGGTCATGGCGCGTGGGATGACGTTTTTCAGGCAGCGTAGCCTCGTTGTAGCCGCGCCCGACAATCCACGTTCCGGCGGGCAGGTTATCGGCACGTTCACGGAAGCGCGCCTGAATCGATTCGATGTCCGGCGCAAGCCCCTGCCGCACATCGACCTGTACCGTCAGCAGCAGGCCGACTTTCCAGACGTGAACGTGAGCGTCGTTAAAACCGGGGACGAGCGTGCGCCCGGCAAGATCCAGTCGTTGGGCATGAGGTCCCGCCGCCGATTCACATTTGGCGAGGCTGCCAACGGCGTGAATGCGGCCGCTGTCGTTGACAACCAGCGCGGCGGGCGCAGGGTTTGAGGCATCCATCGTGTGAATGACGCCGTTATAAAAGAGCTGCATCGTACTTCCTTTCGACTATGGCGTTTAATGTAGCAAATTCAGTTGAATTCAGCACTAAGGAAGGTTCAGTCCAAGTCAAAAGCGGTGTTGAAGAAGTCCACGAGACGTTGGGCGTATTCGGCGGGGCGTGCATCCCAGCCGCCACCGTGTTGGGCTTCGGGGATATTCCAGAGCGTGCAGTTGTCGCCTGCCGTCTGGCAGAAGCGCGTCAACTGGCGCAGTTCACGATTGTCGCTGGTAGCAATCAACAGGATGGGACGCGGCGTTATCCGGGGCAGCGACTCGATGACGCCGACGGGCTGAGGTGTGCCGCTGAAGAAGCTGATGAAGTTATAGAACCACCAGCTAACGGGCGTAAAGAGCAGGTCGGGAATATCTACTGGATAAGGATTGTCGCTAAAAATCGCCGCGCTGGCACCATCGCCCACTACTGCCTCAATCTCCGGTGCCAGCGCCACCGCGCGCAGCGTCACCTCGCCGCCAACAGAAAAGCCAAACGCGCCAATGTGTTCCACGCCGGGCTGTGCCTGCGCATAATCCAGCGCGCCCAGCAGATCGTTGACTTCCAGCCAGCCCAAAGTGCGCCTGTCGCCAGCGCTCTCGCCGTGTCCGCGCATGTCGTAAAGCAGCACACCGTAACCCGCCTGCGCCAACGCAGTGGCCTGAAAGACAAGCTGCGCGCGACTGCCGTCGTAGCCGTGCGTGAGGAGGATGACGATGCCGTTGCGCGGCGGAATATACCAGCCCGCGAGTTCAAGGCCGTCACGGCTGGTAAAGTGAAGCGACTGGTAAGGGAAAACAAAGTTTGGGGCGGGAACAGCGCCGGGCATGGGTTGGACGCTGAAAAACGCCCAGCGCAGCGCATACACCAGCGGCAGCAGCACAGCGAGACACAGCAAAGCGGCCAAAGTCAGACGCAGCAGCCGCTGCCATTTTAGCCGCAGCCGGGTCAACACATCACGCCTTCGGGCGCAAAATCTCTAATTGCAGCTCGGCGGCGCGCGCGGCGTCGTTAACCATGCCGAGTTTGGTGAAGATAATCATCGCCTGCTGCAAACGACGGGCGGCGGCCATACGTTTACCACGCCGCGCCAGACTCCTGCTGTGGCTGAACATCGTGCGCGCCATTTCGCCTTCCGCACCCATCTCGCGGAAGATGTCCGTTGCCACCTGAAAGTATTCGTCGGGATTGGTGGAAAAATCGCCCTGCGGCGGTTTATCCAGCGCCAGCAGCACTTCGCCTGCCGCGCGCTGTGCCAAACCGATCTGCTGCGGGTGGCGAATGTCCTGGGCCATGCGTAAGGCGGTGCGGGCTTCGTGCCAGGCATCGTCCAGACGGTCTAATGCCTTATAAATCAACGCCAGCACATGATGGATTTCGCAGATCAACGGCTGGACGTTGTGATCGGCGCTGTCTAACTGGCGCGAAAGCTCGCTGGCCTCTTGCAGTGAGGCTAAGGCTTCGCGATGCTTGCCCAACGTCAGCAGCATCTGGCCTTCGTTGGTGATGGCCACAGTCTGCACCAGCAGCACGCCTAATTCACGCGCTGTCTGATAGGCGGAATGGTATAACTCACGCGCGCGCGAAAAGTCGCCTTTGGTGCGGAAGTTTTCGCCCTGATTTAAGTCAATGACGGCGAGGCGGCGCTTATTGCCGAGGCGGGTATATAAGGAACGCGCTTGTTCATAATGGCGAATGCTGCTGCTGATGTTGCCGCGAAAACTCTGCAAATACCCCAGAACATGCTGTGCGCGGGCTTCGTCTGCGGGACGACGCGACGTGACCGCCTCATTATGAAGGCTGTGCGCGTGGGCAATGGCGTCTTCGTAGGGAAGGTCGCCTGCCTCGAGGTGGCGCAGCAGATCGGTGCAGCGTTGATTAAATTCGGGGGTAGGCTCAGGATCAGGCAGCGAAATTTGGGTGGCAACCATGAGACGATTCCTGCATGGAACAAAGTTAAAAATCGGTTAGAAGAAAGACCAATGATAAGACTTCGTGGGCACAGTTGCAAACACAATCTTCACAAATTCTGAGCATAAAGCTGTAAAAAATGACCAAATTCAGCGACTCATCAATTTCTATGATACGGGTCATAAATATTTTAGGCGTGTTTCATTTCTAATTAATCTGCGAAAAGCAAGCTTATGCATGTGTTTGACACTAATCAACAAAGTGGTTAAGAAAAACCTGAGGAGTTGATCTATGCGTAAGTTATCGCTCGTTTTTGCAGTGATTCTGCTGTTGGTGGTCAGCGTCATGCCTGCCGCCGCACAGGGTACGATTGTCGATGTCGCTGTTTCTGACCCGACGTTTTCGACGCTGGTCGCCGCCGTGCAAGCTGCCGATCCGGCGGTGCTGGAAACGCTGACCAGCGCGGGACCTTACACCGTTTTCGCCCCCACGAATGACGCCTTCGCTAATCTGCTGGCGACTCTCAACATGAGCGCCGAAGAACTGCTGGCGAATCAGGAACTGGTGACGCAAGTGCTGTTGTATCACGTCGTGGAAGGCGCGGTGCCCGCCTCGACGGTGGTGACGCTTGATGGGCAGACTGTCCCCACCCTGCTGCCCGGCGCATCAATCGGCATTTCGATAGTTGATGGCACCGTCGTACTCAACGGCGTCGTGGAAGTCATCGCGACTGACATCGCGGCCAGCAACGGCATCATCCATGTCATCAACGACGTGCTGCTGCCCGGCTTCGTGGTGGAAATGCTGCAAGAAGCCACGCCCGCACCAGAAGAATACGCCAACGTTCGCGTGGCGCACTTCTCACCCGACACGCCCGCAGTGGACATTTATGTCAACGGCGAAGCAGCGATCACCGACCTGGCCTTCCCGACGATCACGGATTGGGTCACGCTCCCGGCTGGCGATTATGAAATCGCTGTCGCCCCGGCTGGTACCTCGCTGGAACAGGCGGCCATTGGCCCGGCGACCCTGAGCTTCGCAGCGGGCAGTTTCACCACCGTCGCGGCGATTGGTTCACTGGAAGCAGGCACGCTGGCTCCGGCGATTATCCCCGAAGACCTGAGTGGTCTGGCAGAAGGTTCGGCACGCGTCACAGTATTCCATGCGATTGAAGATGCACCAGCAGTTGATGTGCTGGCAGGCGGCGCGCCCATCATCAGCCAACTGGCGTACCCCGGCACGCTCGGCGCTAACGACGGCGTCTACACGCTGGATGTTCCGGCGGGCAGCTATGACCTCGGCGTCGTGCCTTCAGGCGCAGCAGAGCCAGTGGTCATCGACCTGACGGGCACAGAACTGGCAGCCGATACCTACTACTTTGTCGCGGCAGTTGGCACCCTGGCCGAGCCGAACGTGGCGCTGGCAGCCACCTCTGCTGCTGATGTGGAGACGTTACGAACCGGTGGCGCTGGCGAAGAAGAAGCCGCTGCGCAGACCATCGCCGATATTGTTGCTGGCGACCCGAACTTCAGCATTCTGCTGGCGGCAGTCAGTGCGGCTGACCCGTCCATTCTCGAAGCCCTGAGCGGCGAAGGCCCGCTGACCGTGTTCGCTCCCACCAACGATGCTTTCATGGCGCTGCTGGCCTCGCTGAACATGAGCGCTGAAGATGTGCTGGGCAACAGCGAACTGCTCAATCAGGTGCTGCTGTATCATGTGGTGGCTGGGGCAGTGCCCGCAGCGGATGTTGTGACCCTCGACGGGCAGAGCGTGCCCACCCTGCTGGAAGGCGCGAGCATTGACATCAGCATCGTGGATGGCGGCGTCGTGCTCAACGGCAGCATCAACGTCACGGCAACGGACATCATGGCGAGCAACGGTATCATCCATGTGATTGACGGCGTGCTGGTGCCGCAGGTCGTGATTGACGCGATGGCTGGCTAGTCAACAACACATACGGGCAAGATAGGTCTTGCCCCTACAGTAATCCCAGACAAAAGCGGTATCAGGATGACGATACCGCTTTTGTGTTCTTGCGTGTTTAGCGCCCTTCGGCTTATCATTAGTTGCGATAACTTACGGGTCAGAAGTTGAAGTATGTCACGATTTTTCGTTTCTCTGATTATTGGGCTGATCGTCGGCGTCGGCGTCGGCTTGTATCTCGGCTGGGTACAGTTCCCGCTGGAGTTTGTGGACAGCCCGGCAAGCGCGCTGGCACGGCAGTACAAGGATGATTACACGGTGATGATTGCGGCGTCGTTCGCGCAGGATGCCGATCTGGGCGGCGCGGTGGAACGGCTGCGGGTGATGGGGGTCGAGAATATCCCGGCGTATGTGCTGGAAGTCACGGAACGCTTCATCACCAATTCACGCAATGTCAACGACATTCGTCTGCTGGTGGGTTTATACGAAGGACTGGCGGGGCGGGTCACACCGCTGATGGAACCCTATCGCCAGGTGACAGCGCCGGGGGGCTAACGATGAGCGACACGTTTAACCCGCGCACGAGTAAGTACCGCCGCCCGCGCAGCTATTTTTCGCTGCCGGGGCTGATCCTTGGGCTGGCGCTGGGCATTGGCGGCGCGCTGTTTTATGCATGGAACCTCGCGCCGACTGAGGAATTCAACACTGAACCCTGGCAGCTTAACGCCAGCGATAAAGCACAGTATCTGGTGGCTATCATGCTGGATTATTCCTACGATGGCGATTTGAATCTGGCGGTGCAGCGGCTGGTGGAACTGCGGCTGCCGGGTGACCCGATACAAGCGGTGGCGGATACGGCCTGCCAGCTTGCGAGCAGCGGTTATGTGGACAGCAGCAGCGGTTTACGCGCGATTCAGGCGATGATTGACTTCTACCGTTCGCAGGGGCGTTCAGGCTGCGCCGATATGCTGATTTTGCCGGACACGCCCGCGCCAACGCTGATCAATGTCGAAGTGGCGACGCCGACGCTGGAGCCTGTCGCCAGCAAGACGCCGACGCCGGAAGTTTCGCCCACCGTGACGCCAACCCAGTCGTTTGTGGTGGTGCCGACAACCGCGCCGCAGAGCAGTTTCCGTCTGGTGCGGCTGGAACCGTTTTGCAGCACGGAACTGCCGGGAATCATCGAGGTCTATGTGCAGAACAGCAACGGCGATGGCATCCCCGGACAGGCGGTGCGTGTGCGCTGGCGCGACGGCGAAAGCACGTTTTACACGGGGCTGAAGCCGGAACGCGGGCCAGCCTATGCGGATTTCCTGATGGAAAACGGCGTGTCTTATACCATCGACATGCCGGGACTGTCGAACTCGTCGGACACACCGATTACGGCGGCGGCGTGTACTGTCCCGGAAACAGGCGAACCGTCGATACAGTCATACCGGGCAGTGTTCAGACCGAGCGGCTAAACGTTATCGGGGAGGATGCCTTACTCCCCTGTTATGACGTTTGACCTTTGATTGGATACGAATGTTAGGCATGGCAGGGGCTGATCCCCTGCGCAATAGATTATGCTGCTACACTTAGAACCTATCTGTAAACTGGAACCTATGCGGTAGTGTCGCCAGAGGCTAAAGCCATCCGGCTGCCGTGTTTCGGCGGGAAGTCGGTTGAAACCGACTCTAACCCGCCGAGAAATTGTGTGCCCACCAACTACCCGCTGCTCAAGAGCGGTTTACGGATAGATAGTTACCTTAAATAGTCTTGTTAGGAGTGTTTTTATGTTGTCACCGCGCTATAAATGGTTTGTGGTTGGCGTCTTTTTTGCGTTCATGCTGCTGCATCAGGCGGATAAGCTGATTATCGGTCAGGTGCTTACCGACATCCGGCAGGAATTCCAGATTGATGAATTTGAAGCGGGGCTGATCGGTACGGCGGCGCTGGTCGTCGGGGCGATTTTTTATCCGCTGTGGGGCTACCTTTATGACCGCTACGGACGCGCCAAGCTGCTGGCGCTGGCGTCGGCCATCTGGGGCGCGACGACTATGCTGGGGGCTGTAGCTCCTACCTATCCGACGTTTCGAGCAGCACGCGCTTCGACAGGCATCGACGATTCGAGCTATCCCGGCGTCTACAGCCTGATTTCGGATTACTTTGGGCCGGGGGTGCGCGGCAAAATCTATGGGCTGCTGCAACTGACCGCGCCGCTGGGCTTCATGCTGAGCCTGATTCTGGTGCTGGCGCTGGATGCTTCGATTGGCTGGCGCAACATCTTTTTGCTGACGGGCGGCCTGGGGCTGGTGGTGGCGGTGGTGATTTTCTTCGGCGTGAAGGAAATGCCGCGCGGCAAAGCGGAGCCAGAACTCGAAGGCATGGCGGAAATCGCGGTTCACAAGATTGATCGCAAAGCGCTGGCGACGATTGGTCAACGCCACACGCTGCTGCCGCTGTTCATTCAGGGATTCTTCGGCGTATTCCCGCTGAACGTGATGACCTTCTGGTTCTTCACCTATATGGAAACCGAACGGCACTATGACAGCGGGACGATCACGCTGATTATGGGCATCGCCGTGCTGACGATGGCAGGCGGGGCGTTTCTCGGAGGCTTCATTGGCGATATGCTGTTCAAACGCACGCCGCGCGGCAGGCTGATGATGAGCCTGACGGGTGTCACCGCCGCGATGGTGCTGATGTACATCACGCTCAACGTGCCCAACGAGAATATTGTTCTGTTTGGCGTGCTGCTGGCGTTTACGGCGCTGTTCGTGCTGTTTTCTGGCCCCAACGTGATTTCAACGGTGTACGACATCACCCTGCCGGAGATTCGCAGTTCGGCGCTGGCGATTCAGTATTTCGTGGAGAACATCGGCGCGGCGACCTCTCCGGCCATCGTGGGCTGGCTGGCGGCGACCAGCGGCGGAAACCTGGGGCTAACACAGTCGATCCTGCTGGTGTGTGTTTCGACGTATGCCGTGTGCGCGGTGTTTGTCGCGGTGGCGGTGTACCTGGTGCCGCGCGACATTAAGGTGCTGCGCGAACAGATGCGGGAACGCGCTGCCGAATCGCGGGCGCTGAGCAGCCAAAGCAGCTAACGAGCGAACAAAGGCTGCGACGGCAATCACCAACAGAGGAAATTCGGGGATTCGTTTGCGGAATTGTCGATTCGGCATGATGTCATTCGACGTATTGGAAAGAGCAGTAAAGCAGACCGCTGACCGTTTATGAATTGACGGCCTGCTGTCTGCCTGCTCTGCGCATCGAATCGATTTGTTTAGGTAGGAGAGACTCATGCAAAGCGAAGCTCTGTATACACTGCTTTTTAAGACCGCTAACGAGCACCTTGAAGCCACCGTAGCTGATGTGAATGATGATGTCGCAAACTGGGTTCCCGAAAAGACTGTGGCGTCGATTGGCGCGCAGTACGTCCACATCCTCACCTCGATGGATGCGATTGTAAACGCGCTGCTGAAGGGCGGCGCGCCGCTGATGGCCACGACATTCGCGGGAAAAATCGGGGCCGCCGAAGCGCCGCAGTTGTTCACCTGGGGCGAGTGGGGACGCAGCAGCAAGGTCAACCTGGCGCAAGCACGGGCCTACGCTCAGGCCGTGTATGCTTCGATCTATGACTACCTGAGCGGACAAACCGACGAGTCTCTGGCGGAAACCGTCGATCTGACCGGAGCAGGATTGGGTGTGATGCCGCGCGCCGTGGTGCTGGAAATCGCGCTGCGCCAGCCTTATGTCCACGCCGGCGAAATCTCGGCGCTGAAGGGGCTGCAAGGCATGAAGGGCTACCCCGTTTAGGCTTGAGGCTTCCGCCAACCTCTAGAAACAGTGAATGCACGTTATTCCAGGGCCATGTGGTGCGCCTGTGGGATAATGTGCATTTTTTATACTACAGCGATGGCTAATTGGACTCGCATGATAGTAGCGGTGCCTGTGCCTTTATTGCATACTGTCTACTATAACTATTGGTGCTCGTTTACCCCCTCATCCCCAGCCCTTCTCCCCCGATTTCAAGGGAGAAGGGAGCAAAATGCAGCGCACGCCGACAAGGGTAAGGTTTTAGGGACACTTTAAGTTCACTAGCGCCATTAGTTACTATAGAGTCGCTTAGTACAAGTAAAGGTTGGTTATGATGAATTGGGACACCCATTTTGCTGCGCGCACCCAACAGATGAAGCGTTCCACCGTGCGCGAAATCCTTAAGCTGACGGCACGCCCGGAAGTGATTTCATTCGCTGGTGGGCTGCCCGCGCCCGAACTGTTTCCGGTAGAACGCATCCGGCAGGCGACGGATACGATTCTGGCAGAACGTGGACGCGAAGTGCTGCAATACAGCACCAGCGAAGGGATGCCAGAACTGCGCGCGCTGATTGCCAAACGGCTGTCGCACGGCAAGTTTCAAATCCCGGCGGATAACATCATCATTACCAGCGGCTCGCAGCAGGCGGTGGATATGCTGGCGCGCATCTTCTTTGATGAAGGCGATCATGTGCTGGTGGAAAATCCTACCTACGTGGGCATGATGACCTCATGGCGTCCCTATAACCTGCACTTCTCCGCTGTGCCGACAGATAACAATGGCATGTGCGTGGATGACTTGGAACCGCTGCTGAAAGCCCATAAGCATAAGATGATGTACGCGATTCCGACGTTCCAGAACCCACAGGGCACGACGCTGACGAAGGAACGCCGCGCGAAACTGGCGAAACTGATTGTCGAGCACAACCTGCCCTTCGTGGAAGATGACCCCTACGGCGAACTGCGCTACAGTGGTGAAGCTGTGCCGAGCGTGATGCAGATGGAAGCGGAATATCGCGGCTCGACAACGATGGACGGCAACGTGATGTACTGCGGTACGTTTTCCAAGATTCTGACGCCGGGGCTGCGCATCGGTAGCGGGTGGCGGCGGCGTTCCCGGTTATCGATACCAAGCTGGTGCAGGTCAAGCAGGCCACCGATCTGCATACCAGCACGCTTAACCAGTTCATCAGCTACGAAGTGGCCCGCGATGAAGCGTTTGTCGAACAGCATGTGACGATGCTGCGCGATGTCTACCGCCAGCGCCGCGACCTGATGCTGCAAACGATGGACGAGCATTTCCCGCAGGAAGTCACCTGGACACGCCCCGAAGGCGGGCTGTTCCTGATGGTGACGATGCCCGCGCATCTGGACGCGCGCGACATCCTCAAGGAAGCGATTGCGCATGATGTGGCGTTCGTGCCCTGCGACGACTTCTTTATCACAGGCGGGCAAAACGCCTTCCGCCTGAACTACAGCAACGCACGCCCGGAAATGATTATCGAAGGTATCAAGCGGCTGGGCGCGGTGCTGAAGGGCGCGCTGAAGCAGTAGAAGCGACAGTTTTCACGCTAGACAGAAAATGGGCAAAAGCGGATTTTTGCCCATTTTTGTTTACGCATTACGCGGGGCTGGTGGCAGGCTGCGGCTGGTCTTCCGGGCCGGACTTCACGGTCTGCATGGCGATGAACATGAAGATGCCCATCAGCGCGCCGCCGATGAGAAAGGGCGCGGTTGAGCCAAGAAACTGGAACATGGCCCCGCCCAGCGTGGGGGTGATGGTGTTGGCAGCACTGGTGAGCGCGGAACTGACGCCGAGAATGCCGCCGACTCCGCCTTTGGCAACGCGGCGGGTAATCAGGCTGTTGATGCTGGGAGAGAGGATGCCGCCGCCGATGCTGGCAGGGATCATGGCCACCATCAGCCAGCCAATGCCGAGCCATCCCGGATTGCTGTCGTCCGGCAGGGTAACGGCGATGGTCTGGGTCGGGTTGCGGTCAGGGGCGTCGAGTTCGCCCTGTAAGGCGGCGCGGGAGTACCAGGGCACAGGCTGTCCGGGGGTGATGGCGGTCATGATTAAGCCGACAGCGAGCAGGGCGAGTCCGGTGTAGATCAGTTTACGTTCACCAAAACGGCGGCTCCAGGGGCCGATGTATTTACCCTGCACGAACACCAGAATCACACCGACGAAGACGAAGACGACGGCGTTGCCGGCGGCGTTCAGCCCCAGACGGTTTAACGTGAACAGCGCTAAAAGCTGCTCGAAGCCGCCGAAAACCAACTGCTGCAAAAACATCAGGATCAGCAGCATTCCGACCAGCGGATTGCGCACGCCGTTGATGATGCGGCTAAGAACATTACCCGCTGAGTCGCCGTGTTTTTGTCCACGCTTGTCGGCAGGCAGGGTTTCCTGAAACCAGAAGGTCGTCAGCAGGATGGAAATCAATGAGAACAGGGCGGCAATATAAGCAGGCACATGATAGTTGTTGCCGCTGAGGGCTAAGGCGATGCCCGCGATGGCAGGCCCTAGGGTGAAGCCGATGCCGAACGCCGCGCCGATGAGTCCGAGTCCCTGCGCGCGGGTGCGTTCGGTGGTGCTGTCGGTGATGGCGGCCTGTGCGGCAACGATGTTCGCGCCGGAGATGCCGTCAATCAGCCGCGAGAGGAACAGCAGCGGGATGGCATTGGCGAATCCCAGCACGAGAAAGCCGATAAAGGTGCCAATCTGGCTGAAAATCAGCACGGGTTTGCGCCCGTAGCGGTCTGACAGCCCACCCAGCAGCGGCGCGGCCAACATCTGCATCAGTGGATAGATGGTACCGAGCACGCCAATGGTCAGCGGGTCAGCGCCGAAGGAGACGGCATATAAGGGCAGCAGCGGGATGATAATCGTCAGGCCCAGCAGATCGACGAGCACAATCACGAAGATTGGCAGGATACGTTTGAAATTGAGTTTGTCTTTGTTTTCCTCAGCCATAGGCTTACCTTTCTGGCAGCAGATAAAGCGAAACAGAAACCTTCTCGCAGGGAGGAGAAAGGCTAAGAACGAGACTGTAAACTTGTGCGGTTACAGCGCCAGAGGCTAAAGCCATCCGGCTGCCGGGTTTCGGCGGGAAGTCGGTTAAAACCGACTCAAACCCGCCGAGAATTGCTATGTGTCCACCAACTAACCGACACTCAAGAGTGGTTTACGGACAGTTATAGGATGGGCGTGAATTGGACTTATGTGTTTTCAGAAAAGCATCGGGTCATAGTTTGTGGTGAAATTGGGCAAGGCGTGCCTTGCCCCTATATCGTCCGCTTTAATTCTGAATTTGCGTAAGTCCATTTCAACAGGCAGTCATGCGACGCAGGTTATGCCCCGGTGTAGAAGCGCCACTGGATGACCGACGGCAGCACGGTAATGCCGAGGAAGACGACCACCACGACGCCGACGACAACCAGCAGATTGTTGCGATAGCGCACGTTGTCCGGCAGTTCCTTACGACGCCAGGCCATCGGCACATGGGCGATAATCAGGGCGATGGTCATGGTGAAGGCGTGTTCCCAGCCGTGACGCGCCATTCCATTTTGCTGTGCCCACGTCTGGAAGAAGAACAGCAGCCCCAACAGCCATTGAATATCGACCAGAATGGGGAACACGCGCAGCAGCAGCGCGGCGTTTTTGTCCCACGCGCGCTTTTGCAGCAAGCCCAGCGCAAAGTAGGCAATGGCGACAACGGCTACTACCAGCAGCAGCCAGCGATCCCAGGAATGTAGTAAACGCAGAAAATCCATCGGGTGAACTCCTTTTTTATAGACGAGAAAGACGTAGTTTGCTCCTGCTGCTGAGGGCATCGAGAGCAAATACGATAGATAACCAGAGTGTCAGCCGCCACTGAAGCGCCGACGGCACGGCATGGCGTTCTACAGCGAAACCATCGCCGTACCAGACCATAAAGGCCAGCGGATACAACAGCAGCAGCAGCACAAACACAATCGCAAGACGCACATCCGGGGCGCGCCACGCCCACAGCGCCAGCAGCAGCAGCCCGACGATGCTGACGATCACCAGCCCCAGATGTTCGGGATAGGCGAACCCCGTCAGCGTTTCGATCCAGGAAGGCAGGACAATATCAGGGCGATGTTCGTCGATAACGCGGTAATCAAACAGCAGCAGCATTTCCCACTGGTTGATGGGCGCGAGAACAGTCGCCAGCGGGTCGGACAGCAGGAATTGCAGATAGACGCGGCGGCTGTCCTGCGTCAGCCAGGGTTCGATGGGCGACAAGTCATAGGCCCAGGCGAACTGCCCCGCGAAACGCATTACATCGGGCGTCGTGGGCATCCCGCGCGCGGCGAAGAAAGCGGTGTTCTCCGGGTAAGGCAGCACGCGGCGGGCGATGATGTTCATCAGCGGATAACGCCAGCGCAGGCCGCGATTGGCATCGGCGCTCTGGAACAGAAACAGCGCGACGAAGGCCAGCGCCAGCAGCGACGGAAGCAGCAGCAGCCGCGCGGCACGTCCCTTTGAGCGCAGCAGAAACCACGCCACGCCAGCGGCTAAGAGCAGACCCATTGCCAGCACAAGATAGCTGTTGGTATCGCGGGTGAATGACCAGATGACGGTCAATAGAATAATCCAGAAGGCCGCCGCGATTTGCGTGACAAGGGACAGGCGCAGACTCGCTTGAACGTCACGGTTCGACCAGCGGCGATAGACCCACAGCGCGAACATACCCAGCGCCAGCAGGAGGATAAACAGCGACTGCGACAGGCTTTCGGAAATCAGGACGCTGTTCCAGAAGTAGACATCGCGGGCAAGGCGAAGGGCTAAAAAGCAGCGCGCAGGCCAGCACACGCAGCCCGACTGGTACAGCAGCGTGACGCCTGCCAACGCCGACCAACTGAGCAGCGACACAGCCCATTGCAGCGAGGCAATCGCTTCAAAATCGTTGTGGAGCAGCTTGTAAAGCAAGGGGATGGTGATGGGACGTTCGGCGCTGTCCCACGCCTGCTGGATGGTGGTGGACGTGATGTAGGCTTCGGCAGGCGCGGAGGTGATGGGCGTGTTCAGGCGCAGGTAGAGGTTGGCGGCGATGTAGATGAGCCAGAGGAAGGCACAGAGCGCTAAGGATATTTTTGGCGTGGGCATGACGCGCCTTGCCCCTACGGCGATGGTGGGGAAACGCCAGCCAGCCAGCCGGGCGGCCAGCAGCAGCAAGAGTCCGGCCAGCGTGAAGCGCAAGGCGAAGGTCAGCGCGGTGGGGCCGCTGTAGATCAGGCTGGTGACGGGAAGTTCGTATAAGCGCCAGTTACCATCAGGCAGCAAAACGCTGATTTGTGGGCGGGTGAAATGACGGTCAATGCAGGTGGAAGTTATACCTTCAGAGGCAACGCCTACTCCGTTCACCCAAACGCCGCTGTTGTTATCCACCTGCCAGCGAACCTGTCCACATCGGTCCAGAATAATCGGCTGTGATGCACTGAAGATGATGTGCGTGCCGGATTCTTCCACGTCTACTATCGGCGCGGGCGCAAACCACAGCAGCGCAAGGCTGAACAGCAGCGCGACGGCGGCGACGACAGACGCGATGGCAGCGGCGATACGCATCAGCGCTGCCCTCCCAGGCGGGAAATGACTTTGTCGAGCCAGTCGATTTCGGCTTGCAGGTGATAAATCTGATGCTCAACGACAAGCTGTGTGCCTGTGCTGCTGTGCGCACTCTGTGCGGCTTCGGCCATTTCCAGTTCGGATTGCAAGGCGGCGCGGCGCTGCATCAGCAGGGTGTAGGCTTCTTCAGGGGAAAGGGCCTCGACAAAGGCGATACCGATGTCGCCGGTGAAACGCGAAGGATAATACTCGCGGAGGTTTTCGCGCAGCAGGCGTTGAAAGACCGACTCCCCTTCCGCCGTCAGCTTGTAGACTTTGCGCGGCGGGCGGTTGCCTTCGTGTTCTTCGATTTCGAGAATCCAGCCGGATGCCGCCATCTTTTGCAGCAGATGGTAGGCCGTGGGCTTTTTTAGGTCGGTGCAGAAGGCCATGTCGCGGTTGATGAACTCATGCAGACGATAGCCGTGCATATCGCCGCGACGCAGCAGCCCTAACAGCAGCAGTTCTCGATCCATCGGCACACTCACTGGTCATTTCTGAATAGTCAAAATGGACTATTCAAGACAGATTATAACCCATAGTGGAAGCGTGTAAAGGGGGAAGTGGAGATTTGCAGCGGTTCGTCGTCAGCTGGCGACAAATGCAAAATACAGTTGAACCGCAAAGGCGCAAAGGCGCAAAGAGAGAAAGAGGAGGGCGCGATTGGCCTCACATCGGGAAAATCGTTGGTCGTTGCTGTTAGTCTAATGCGAAGGCGAACGGGCGGGTTGACCTCACCCTAAATCCCTCTCCCCGCCAACAGCGTGACTGTAGGGAAGCGCTTATGGGCGGAGGAGAGGGACTTCCAAACGCGTTCGGGTGGATGAATGGTTGCCGTGAGAATGCGTAAAGAAGGCAGCGGCAACGAGGCGGGTTTGAGGCGAAGCGTTAAAAACCCACCCCTGTAAACCCCAGGACAGTCGTTAGTCGTTAGTCGTTAGACCAAGACAAAAGGCGGGAAGACGAGCGTGCGCGTTGACCTCACCCTAAATCCCTCTCCCCGCCAAAAGCGTGACTGTAGGGTAGCGCTTATGGGCGGAGGAGAGGGACTTCCAAACGGGTTCGCAGGGGCAATTGTTTACCGTGATATTGCGTAAAGAACGCGGCGTTTTTGAGGTGGGTTGAGGCGAAGCGTTAAAAACCTACCCCTGTGAAGTGCCGCTGGTGACGAGCTTCTGCAAATCAAGGATGACGATGCGCCCACGATGCAGCTCAATCACCTGCTGGGCGCGCAGTTCGTTCAGGATTTTGGTGACCGTCTCACGGTTCGCGCCGACCATGTTGGCCAGCGATTCGTGGGTACACAACGCTTCGTAGTAGGGCGAATGGCGGCTCTTTTTGGCCTGCTGTGCCAGCAGCGCCGTGACCCGTTCGGGAACATGTTTGTGGGTTAAGACGGCGATATGCTGCTGAAGCTCAATCAGGCGGCTGCCCAACGTCTCCAGAATGCGAAAGGTGATGCGCGTATCGGACAGCAGCAGCGTGCGCACGGTCTCGATGTCCATCACACACAGCGTACAGGCAGTAACGGATTCGGCGAAGTGCCCTTGCAGGGTTTGCCCTAACAAGGCCATTTCACCGAACAACGTGCCTGCTTCCAGAATGGCACTGGTAATCATGCGGCCATCAGGCGCAAGCTGATAGGTCTGGACACGCCCGTCATTGACCATGTACAACACCTGCGTAGGCTCATCCGGCGAGTACAGAAGCGTGCGCGCCTCGACCTGCCTGACGGGCGCACGATTGAGAAAGGGAATGATCTCCTCATGCGTCAGGTCGCGGAAAATATCAACCGCGCTGAGACACTGGAAGCGAGAAGGGATGGTTTTCATGGCTAGGCAGTGACTCCTGAATGGTCTCAAGGCGGAGATGATCGCCGATGTCCGAACCGTAGTGGGCGATTTTAATGTGTCCATCAGGGGCGATCAAAAAGTCAGCAGGCATGATGCGCATGTCACCTTCCGGGGACGTTTTCATCAAGCCCAGACGCATCATTTCCAGCATATCGCCCATGCGGAAACTGGTTTTCATCATGCCCCACAGCGATTTTTCGACACCGTAGTCGCGATAGAGCTTCATCTGCGGATCGGCGATGAGGGGAAACGGCACGGTATACTGGCTCATGTGCTGGCGCAGGGTGTCGGCAGACGAGTAGAACACGGCGACGATGTCCAGCCCCTGCTGCTGAAGCTGGGGATAGTGCTGGCTGAGATGGCGCACGCGCAGATTGCAGAACGGGCACGATGCCCACTTGTAGAACGAGAGCAGCAGATGGCGGCCTGCGTATTGTTTGAGCGAGACAGGCTTGCCGAAAATGTCGCTGACCTGAAAGTCGCTGGCGGGTTGTCCTGGGGTGAAACGCATGGTGGTTAGACTCCTTATGTCTAGTGAACGCTTACAGTCTAAGGAGTTCTGATGCGGAGAACTGTGATCCAGCACACATTTCACACAGGTCACTACCTCGTAATTAGGTATCGCTGGCTATCCCCTGTATAATGAGCATAGAAGTTGGTACGGGTAAGACGTATCTTCCCTAATCGAATAGTGTAGAGTATGTCGTTTACAACTCCTTTAGCGCTGGTTCTGCTGTTGTGCATCCCCTTCGTGCTGTACGTGGGCTGGCCGCGACAGCGTTTTCGCCGCACGCGTGACAGCCTCAGTCTGGTGCTGCGCACGACGATTATCATCCTGCTGGTATTGTCGCTGGCGGGGGTGCAGTCGGTACAGTCGGCGGATCGGCTGGCAGTGGTGTATCTGCTGGACGTATCGGACAGCATGGGGCAGGAAGCACAGGATTCAGCGCTGGATTTTATCCGCGATTCGCTGCAATACATCAGCCCGGATGATGAGGTAGGCGTCGTGCTGTTCGGCGCGAATGCCCTGGTGGAGCGTCCGCTGTCGGCAGTGCGCGAGCTTGCGCCAGTACGGTCAACGCCGATCACGGGCAACACTGATATTGCCGAAGCCGTGCGGCTGGCGCTGGCGCTGTTCCCGGCAGACGCGGCGCGGCGTATCGTCGTGCTGAGTGACGGGCTGGCAACGGTGGGCGATACCGAAGCCGCCGCACAGCTTGCCACCGCCGCCGGGGTAGAAATCAGCTATGTCAACTTCGCGCGCCAACCGGGGCCGGAAGTACAGGTGACGAACGTCATCGTCCCCGACTCGGTGAACGAAGGGCAGCAGTTTGACCTGACTGTGACTGTCGAATCCGAAAGCGACACACAGGCCACACTGACAATCCTCGGTTCCGGCGCGGTGATCCACCAGAGCACAATCGATTTGCGGCAGGGCACGAACAATTACACCTTCCGCTTAAGTGGGATCAGCGGCACAGGCTTCCGCGACTTTGAAGTGCAGGTGGAGCCGATTGCCAGCGATACCTTTTATCAGAACAACAACATGGCGACCTTCAGCCGCGTCGTTGGCCCGCCACGCGTGCTGGTCGTGAGCAGCAGCACGGAAGAAACGCAGTACCTCGTGCCAGCGCTGCAAGAAAGCGGCCTGGTGGTGGACATGGCCACGCCGACCAGCCTGCCGATTGGCATCAGCGCGCTGGCGCAATACGACAGCGTGATTCTGGTGAACGTGCCCGCTACCGAAATGTCGAACACGCGGATGCAGTTGATCGAGAGCTATGTCAAAGACCTGGGCGGCGGTCTGGTGGTGATTGGCGGGCCGGAATCCTATGGGCCGGGCGGTTACTTCCAGACGCCGATTGAAGACGCGCTGCCAGTGGAGATGCAAATCCGCGACCAGCAGCGTTTGCCTTCGCTGACCATCGCTTACGTAATTGACCGTTCGGGCAGCATGAGCATGATTGGCCCCAGCGGCGTCGAGAACATCGAACTGGCGAAGGAAGCGATCATTCGCTCGATTGCCCTGCTGACGCCCACAGACCGCGCTGCCGTCGCGTCGTTTGAAGCCAGCGCCTCGTGGATTGCGCCATTCCAGAACGTGGAGGACGGCGGAGCATTAGCGCGGCTGGTGGGACAGCTTCGTGCCAGCGGCGGCACGGATATTCTGGCGGGCATGAACCTCGTCGCCCGCGAAATCATCAACGAACCGTCGCAGTACCGTCACATTATCCTGCTGACGGACGGCGGCGCGGACCCCACCGGACTGCTGGAACTGACCACCGCCCTGTACAACGAGGAGGGAGTCACAACTTCGGTGATTGCCATCGGCGCGGGGCTACCGCAGTTTCTACAGGATATGGCGACAGCAGGACATGGCAATTTCCACGCGGTGGAAGTCGTCGAAAGCATTCCGACGATTTTCGCGCAGGAAACCGTGCTGGCGCAGCGTTCGTACATCATCGAAAACACCTTTTTCCCGACACAGGTGAACCGCAGCCCGATACTGGATGGCATTCGTTCAGTGCCGCAGCTATTCGGCTATATCGCCACTACCCCACGCGACACCGCACAGGTAATTCTGCGCACGCCGGATGACAACGCTGACCCGATTCTGGCGGCGTGGCAGTACGGGCTGGGACGCTCGGTAGCGTTCACCAGCGATGCCACCGCGCGCTGGGGACAGGATTGGATAGACTGGTCGAATTACGCGCAGTTCTGGAGCCAGGCGGTGCGCTGGACGATTACCGAAGGCGCGACGGGCAACCTCGAAACGCGCGTGGTGATGGAAAACGAACAGGCGCGGGTGATTGTCGATGCCCGCGACGACAACGGCGAGTTCCTCAATGGGCTGGCGCTGCAAGCGTCCGTCGTCAGCCCGAACCCCGCAGACGATGGGGCACTGATAAATTTGCAGCAGGTCGCGCCCGGACGCTACGAGGCGGTGTTTACACCCAACAGCGAGCGCGTACTTCATGTATATCACCGGGACGGGGCTGGTGGATGGACAGGAACTGCCCGTCAGTGAGCGTGCGGGCTGGGTGCTGAATTATTCGCCGGAATACGATGTCAACGTCAACGCGCGCGACGGTGAACTGCTGCTGCGCGATATTGCCACGCTGACAGGCGGGCGTTCGCTGGCAGGCGACCCTACCGCCGTGTTCGCGCATACGCTGAACATCGCCAACGCCGCGACGCCTGTGTGGCCCTGGCTGCTGGTGGCGGCGGTGGTGCTGCTGCCGTTTGATATTGCCGTGCGCCGTCTGGTGGTGACCCGCAGCGATTTGCAGCGCCTGCGCGCGTGGGCCTTCCCCAAACGCGAAGGACGGCAGGAAGCCAGCGAACGCATGGGGTCGCTCATGGACGCCAAAGCACGCGCCCAACAGCGTGTTGAGGAACAGGCGGAAGGCGTGCGCCAGAGCACGGTGAGCGCCCTGCGCAGCCGCAAGGAACAAAGCGTCGAGAGCGTCGCGCCGCCGCGTGCAACGCCCGCCGCGCCACCCGTTGAAATTCCGGTGCCAACCGTACAGGCACGCCCGCCGGAAACGCCGTCCGCGCCTGTCAAGGAAGCTGCGCCTGTGGAACGCATCCCCGGCCTGCCGCTGAAACCGGGGGATAACGTCGCAGGACGCCTGCTGCAAAACCGACGCAAACGTGACAGCGATAAGCCGGAGTGATGGCCATCTTTACGATTTGCTAATGCCAAACACCTGAGATTCAAGCATAGAATGAGCATAGCGTAGAAACACTGGCAAGAAATCAATGCACAGCCAGAAGACAAGCGTAATCGCTAACCCGGAAGGATGAGGGACGATGGAATTTGCAATCCTGCTGGTGATCACTTTCCTGATTATGGTGCTGCCTGTTGTACTCTACAATCGCTTCCTGAAAGGCAGAGGGGGCAGCATTAATCCTGGCCGCCTGATGGGGGAGCGAAACTGGCGCGATATCCATCAACCGCCAGAGGAAGAACATTATCGTTAAACGGTGGTTTACCCCCTCATCCCCAACCCTTGTCGCTTCGCTTACACCCGATTTTGAGGAAGAAGGGAGCAGCACGACCCCGTGTGTCTGCGTCTCTGGCCTATAGAAATCAATCGGGTGAAACACCAGCGCGATTCGTTAAATCAATAGCGTGAAGCCACTTCCTCCCCCTTCTGATTTTGTGATGCTGCATCCATGTTGGGCTGCTACAATCATGCGGAAATTCTCACAGGAGCGGAACACATGACAGTTCGGGATAGCCTCTATCACTTCGCAGGCAACCTCGCGCTTAATCTGACGGCAGGCGGCAAAAGCCCGGCACAATGGGCGCAGCGGCTGGAAAACAACGGCAAGAAGCTCGAAACGACGTTGGCGGCGGCCCCACAGACAGAATTCAATGCGCGGGTGCTGAATCACATCATTGGGATTGAACGCTGGGGCCAGCGGCGGCTGCGGGTGGCATTGGGAGAACCTTTCGTGCGGGATGAGTACAACGGCTACCGTCCGGCGCGCGAGGCGTCATGGGATGAACTGAAGCGCGACTTTACGGCGACACGCGCGGATACCGTGCGCATCGCCCGCGAGTTAGAACAGGCGCAGGCAGGCGACGAACGCATTCTGCACAACGCCTATGGCAATCTGACGGTGCGGGGATGGCTGCGGTATCTCGATATTCACAGCAGCTTTGAGGCGAGAAAGATGCGCTGAAGGAACGGGCGCGCTCAGTCCCCTGCTGGCGTGGCGACGGCGGCGCGTGGGCGTGAGGGATGGGTGTCGCTCTTCATGAGTTCCGTGTCCTCAGCCTTTGGCGTTTCGATGACGGGCAGCGTGAAGATGAATTCTGCGCCTTGCCCGGCTTCGCTTTCGACCCAGATGTGGCCGCCGTGTGCTTCCACCGCGAGACGGCAGAAGGCCAGCCCTAAGCCAACGCCTTTGGGCACATCCTTGTATTTCACACGGCTGAATTTGTCGAAGACGCGATTCTGCATATTCTCCGGGATGCCGGGGCCGCTGTCCTTGACGCTGACGCGCGCGCCTTCCGGGGTGACGCGCAATCCCAGACGGATGACGCCGCCGGAGGGCGTGTATTTGACAGCGTTTTCAATCAGATTGGTGACGACACGAATAATCATATCGGCGTCGGCTTCGACAAAGATCAGTTCCTTGCCGGCTTCCATTTTAAGTTCCTGCTCAGCATCGGCGGCCAGCGGCTGGACAAGCTGCACGGCTTCGGCCAGCAGGTCACGGAGCAGCACCTGTTTACGATTGAGTACGGCTTTGCCTTCTTCGATGCGCTGAATATCAAGCAGGCTGTCTACCATGCGCTGAAGCTGCTTGGTGCTGCGCAAGCCGATTTGTACCAGCGTGGGCACGGCGGGAGTCTCGTGGGCGATGAGGAACTGCGACAATTTTTGCAGGCTGCCTTTGATGGCTTGCAGCGGCCCGCGCAGGTCGTGATAGACCATCGCCGCCAAGTCCTGACGCAGTTGATCCAGTTCAAGCTGCGGCGTCAAGTCCTGAATAATCCATTCCACGACATCGAGATTGCCGAACAAACGGCGGCGCGCCCGCATCAGCACGGGGGTTTCATCCTGCCCGGCAGTCGAACGGAATTCGATTTCCTGCCCGGTTTGCAGCGCGCGGTGCAGCATCTGTTCGGTCATGGGGTCGGTATCGAGTTTGTGTACGGCGCTGATGGGCATACCGAGCAGCACATCGGCATCACGGCGGAGCAGGCTGCACGCGGTGCCGTTGATGTTGACGATGTAGCCTTGCAGATCGGTGAGGATAATGGGCACCAGCGCCTCATCGAACAATTCAAGGTGGCGCGAGTCCATGTTGGAGTGGGCGTACTGAAAATCGAGCGCGTTGCTGAGGGCGGCGGTTCCCATGCCGATGATTTCTTCCAGCAGCGCGACTGTGTCTTTGGTAAAGTATTCGACCTGCGGGTGAATAAACATGATGACGGCGGCGGCGTAGTGGTTGTAGATCATGGGCATGGCGATGACCGAACCCGTCGCGGGAATATACGGCGTGACAGGCAGGCGAGGCCAGCGCGGGTCTGTCGTCAGGTCGCGAATGATGACGGTACGCTTGCCATGACGCACGAAACCGAGTGGGCCGCGCTCAAAGAGGGCTTCCCAGGGCTTGTAGGGATCACCGCCATTGACGTTCTGTGACAGGACAAAAGCGTCAATGAGTTCACCGCCTTCGCTGAAGGTGGCGATGCAGCCATGACGTACACCAATGACTTCACCGGTTAAGGACAGAAGGCTTTGCAGGATGCGCGCCGCGTCAAGCCCTTGTTGATGGAGCGTGTGTGCAATGCGATAGAGGGCTTGATAGGAGTCGGCTTTATTCACCATACAGACTCAGCCTGAGGTTTAGAAAGTTAAACGGACTGATCTACATACTAAGTGTAATCAAGATTGTCTGGACAAAACCGAAAAATTCCCGAATTTTTACATATTTTTCTTAATCTATAACTTCTGACGCAGGATGTCGAGCATTTGCCACTGTCCTGCCCGTTCGTCATAGAAGTGCCACTGTGTCCAACCGTTGGAAGGCGCATTCAACAACTTAGAGCTGAGTTTGTGAATGGACGCCCGTTCTCCATTATACAGGATAGACCCATCTGAGGTGACCTGTGCGTAAAAATTTGATGTGCCGAGGCGCAGAGTCTGGCCGACTTGCAGCAGGCCTTCCTCCAGCAAGCGGATGAAAGGCACGCGCTTGGGCCGGGGTTTGTTGCTGGGAAGATAGAGATTCGAGTCTTCAGCGTCGGGCTGAATGGCATCAATGCGCTGCCGGGCGATGGCGGCGTACTGCGCATCCCGTTCAATGCCAATCCAGTGGCGGCGCAGGCGTTTGGCAACGGCGCCTGTCGTGCCTGTGCCGAAAAAAGGGTCAAGCACAACGTCACCGGGTTTGGTGCTGCTTACGAGCACGCGGTACAGCAGCGCTTCGGGTTTTTGCGTGGTGTGGGCTTTTTCGCCGTTGAGCTGAATGCGCTCGCTGCCGGAACAGATGGGAATGTCCCAGACGCTGCGCATCTGTTTGTCGTCGTTGGCGTTTTTCATGGCGTGATAGTTGAAGGTGTACCGCGCGCCGCGTATCTTCTGCGCCCAGATGAGCGTTTCGTGGGCGTGATTAAAACGCGTGCCGTTGAAGTTGGGCATGGCGTTAATGCGATGCCACACGATTTCGTTCAGCACCCAATAGTCGGTGTCCAGCAGCATCGCGCCGACGCGATAGATGTTGTGATAGCTGCCGATGACCCACAGCGTTCCCGTATTCTTGAGCACGCGGCGGCAGGCGACGAGCCAGCGACGGGTGAAGTCGTCGTAAGCCTGGAGGCTTTCAAATTTGTCCCACTCGTCGTCTACCCCATCGACTCTGGTGAGGTTGGGGCGAAACAGTGAGCCGGTTAGCTGCATGTTGTAGGGAGGGTCGGCAAACACGACATCTACCGATTTCTGCGGCAGGGTGTTGAGTACGTCGATACAGTCGCCTTGAAGGATGGAATCAAGCATGGTATTTGGTCAGAATCCAGCAGGGGCAAGACATCGCTTGCCCCTACCTATCACGTCAATCATAGGATTACTTCATCCGGTTGTGCATGATCTCAAAGATCAAGCGCTGGAAGGTTTTGGTGCGATCCCGTTCATCATAACGCACATTGCGCTGCTTGATAAGTTCCGGCGGCAATGGGCCACTGATCGGCTTGTAGAGCATGGTGATGATCGGCTTCTCGCGGTTATAGAAGTAACGGTATTGCAGCGTCACGGGTTTGGCTTCTAAGGCGGCGGGAGAGACGACGACCACCATCAGCCAGCATTCCGCCAGCGCCTGCTCGACGGCCACGACCCAATCGTCCTGACCGGGTTTTAAATACTGCTCGACCCAGACGTTGAGCTTGGCATCCTGCAACCGCAGCATCAGCGGGGCGACAATGGCTTCCCAATCGTCGCGAGAATAGGCGAGGAAGATGTGATCTTCCAGCGCGCCGGGCTGCAACCCTGTGCCAAGGATGGAGGTCTTGCGCTTGTTGCTGACGTTGGCAAAGACGTTGGCCGGCGTGGTTTCGCGGTGGATGCCGGGCCGCCCAGACGTATCATCCATCGTGGGGAGGGTATCGGTCTTGATGCGGCTCTTATATTTCTCCGGGTCGTTGGTGTAGAGCAGGTTAATCAGCGAGCCAATTTGCAGCACGTCGTCAAGGCGCAGCACCTGCGGTTCGCTCAGCGGTGCGCCGTTGAGGGTGGTGCCGTTGGTGGTGCCGAGGTCTTGCACGGTATAACCGTGATCGGTGCGCGACAGGCGCAGATGATAACGGCTGACCTCTGGCTCCTGAACGACAATCGTATTCGACAGATCGCGTCCGAGGCTGATGGTCTGTTCGCTCAGCGGGAAGACCTCGTGCATGTCGCCGCGTGAGCTGATGTTGAGCACGAGATAAGGCTGGCGCTTCAGCACCTGCGATTCCTCAGTCTCGTGGTCAGACCCTTTCTTCGGCACTTTGGGCATTTCCTTGACCTTTTTGGGATCAAGGGGGGCACTGCCGCGTTCAAAGTGGAAGGTGATGGAATCGCCAATTTCGATGATACAGTCATCCTGCAACAGCCAGGGTTCAAGAACCCGCTGGCCATTCACGAATGTACCATTGGCGGACTCCAGGTCATGGAGTTCATAGTCGGCCAGCACTTTCAAAAAACGACAGTGCGTGCGGCTGACTTCATTGTCTTGCAGCACGATGTCACATTTGGAGCCGCGCCCGACGACGACAACATCTCCCCTGAGTTCGTAGCTTCTGCCCGGTTCTGGACCGCGCTTCATGATTAGACGAGGCATAGGTGTTCGCGTTTAACGATCATGAACATTTATTAAATTCTATCCAGAATTGCCCATCTTGTAAAACGCGCTTAACCTACGATTGTTAGGCTGTTGTTAGGTTTGTCTAAACAGCGACGAGCAGGAGGGATATGTCACAACGTTTACACAACGCTTGCTTCAGTGTTTTGAGGTTCAATTGCCTAAACAATCTGAGGGCTACAGCCGAGCATACGTCAGCAAGGACTGTAACTCGACTCTTGACGCCAGCCAGATTTGTGATACCCTTTTGCGTCCACAACGGGCAATAAGGGGTCAACACATGCGTTTAGGAATTGACTTCGGCACGACCAACTCGGCGGCTGCCGTCTATGATGGCGCTCGTTTACATCCTATCACCGTCCATAACTCGGCAATTCTGCCCTCCCTCATCTACGTTAATCGCCAGCATCAGGCCATCTTCGGTGACGAAGCGGCAGAGGAATATCTCAAACGCGAAACCGGGCGCGGGGTTCATTGGAAAAGTCGCAACATCGGCTCGGTAGAAGTCGTGGTATCCGGTAAGGATGCGCCGATCATTTACAGCGTGCCGGTAGTCGTGACCTTCGACGACGCGGCAAACGGACGCCTGCTGCAATCGGTAAAGACCGCGCTGCGCCTCGAACAGTACGAAGGCACGCAGATTTTTGACCGCTTCTACACCATCGACGAACTGATTACGCTGATCCTTGGCGACCTGAAGCGGCGCGCCGAAGCGCAGTTTGGCGAAGTCTGCGACGAAGTGGTCATCGGGCGTCCGGTCAAATTCTCCGACGACGCACGCATCTCGCTACGGGCTGAGGAAATCATCTACAAAGCGGCGCGCATGGCAGGTTTCCGCGAGATTCGCTTCGCGATGGAGCCGATTGGCGCGCTGTACCTGTATCACATCAACACGCTGGAACGGACGCGCGTGCTGGTTTTCGACTTCGGCGGCGGTACGCTTGACCTGACAGTGGCGGAAGTCGGCGGTGGACAAACGCCTAATGTGCTGGCGACGCGCGGTGTGCTGGTCGGCGGCGATGACCTTGACCGCCGGATATTTTTCTCGCTGCTCAAATACTTCGGCGAAGACCCCGACACGGGCGACTCCCTGCCCCACGATGTGCTGGAGGCGCTGCAAGGCTGGCAGACGATGCCGGAACTGTCACGCGCGGATTACGTCGAGGTGTTCCACCGCCTGCGACGCAAAGCCAAGAACCCCAAAGCGATTGACGCCCTGCACGCGCTGGTGACCAAGAACCTGGGCTACAGCCTGCTGCGCGATGTGGAGCACGCCAAGCGCGACCTGACTTCGCGAATGCACACCACACTGCAATTCCAGCACGACGTGATTCGCATCCGCGAACTGCTGTCCCGCCCGCGCTTTGAACAGCTTATCCGCCACGAATTAAAAGCAGCCGAACAGGGCATCACAGACGTGTTAAACGATGCAGGCGTGCGCGCCGAGGAGATTGACACCGTGGTACGCACGGGCGGCAGTTCGCTGGTGCCAGCGTTCATCGAGATGCTGACGCGCTTGTTCGGCGCGTCAAAGCTGCGAGAAATCGACCCGCTGACTTCGGTGGCGGGCGGCCTGGGGGTGATCGCGCATGAGGGCGGCGGCACACGCGGCAGCTACATCAGCAAGTATCCTGATGATCCCTGCGATGTGACCGCGCCGCATCAGGGCTATCTCCTGCGCATCGGCGAACGGCCCTACACAGATCGCGAGACAAGCGTGCGTAAACTGCCTGTCGCGCTCAGCGGCTTGCCCACGCTGCGCACGATTTGGACAGAGCGTGAGAGCGAAAGCCCCGACTACCTGCGCCTTAACCTCAAAGCGCGTTCCAAAGTGTACGTGGCCTACCCCAGCGCGGCGCTGTATCTGCCGAAGTGGCTGCGCGACTTTGAACGGCAGCCGGGGAGCGTCGAGATTGAAGACGAGTGGTGGGGCATCAAGGAGCTGTACCTGTACCGCAAAGAATATGAAGCGGGCGAGGTCGTGTTAGGCGGCTGCATGGCTGATGGCGCAAAGGGGCGCATTGATGTGAATTATGTGGTGAGCATCGAACAGCTTGAATAGGGCGAAATTGAACCGCCAAGTGATGAGAAGGGGATCACACGGGGCGATGAAAATACAGTTGAACCGCCAAGACGCCAAGGTCGCCAAGAGTAGAGACAAAGAATTGAACTGCCACAACACTGTGTTGAGTACAACGGAGTTCGCCGAGATAAGGCAAAGAGGATTCCTATGCCTTTGTAGTGCAGGTTTAGGTCAACACCTGTGAAGCGGCGTTAGAGCGTGATCAGGCGCGGCGTCTGCGCCACCATAGAATTCCCGCCAGCAGCACGACAGCCAGCGCTACGAAGGGCAGCGCGGCGCGCACGTATTCCAATGGTGTCTCCCCTGTGATGGGCAAGCTGCTGACATTAAGGAAGTTGAAGCGGGCACACTGCGCCGTGCCATTGTTAACCGTCAGGCAGGCTTCGTTGTTGATGCTGGCAATGTTGGCCTCTGGCCGGATGCGCGTCACCAACGTAATGGTGATACGTCCGCCTGCCGCCAGCGATGCCTGGGTTAACGTAAGCGTCTGCCCCTGAATCTGAACAGACGGCGGGTCAACTGAGATAATCTCCAACTGATCCGGCACCTCATCGCGGATGACCACATTCTGAATCGACGAGGTGGTGGGGTTAATCACGCGAATGGTATAGGTCAGCGTATCGCCCGGCGAAACCACAGGCGGCGATGCTGATTTGAGGATGAACGGGCTTTGCACGACAACGGGCGTGACCCCGTCGGCGCTGACCTCCGATGAACCGCCGAGTAGATCAGTGCCATTGCCGTTGACATCTACCGAGACACCCGCCTGCCCGCCTGCCGGGATGGTTCCGATTTCGCACGTCACTACGCCGCCCGCTTCCAGACAGAGGCTTGCCCCTGTGCCCGTCGCGGCGATATAGGTTACGCCTATGGGAAGAGTCTCAACCAGCGTCACGCCTGTGGCCAGGCCTGTTCCGCCGTTGTTGATGGTCACGTTAATCGTGTCGCCAGTCGCTCCACGATCTACCGTAAGCTGTGGCACACCCGTCGGCGTAATCGTTGGCCGAGGCGTGTTGGAAGGCGTTGTCGTAAACGTCGCGCTGGCGGTAAAGGTTGCTGTCGCGGTGTTGGTCGGCGTGCGCGTAAAGGTCGCCGTCGGTGTTGTGGTCGGCGTGCGCGTGAACGTCGGCGTAAAGGTTGATGTCGCCGTAAAAGTCGCCGTTGATGTGAAGGTTGAGGTTGCCGTGTTCGTCGCTGTCGGCGTTGTGGTCGGCGTGCGCGTGAACGTCGGTGTGCGCGACGGCGTAAAGGTCGCTGTCGGCGTGAAGGTGCTGGTAGGCGTAAAGGTATTGGTCGGCGGCGTCGAGTTTACCGTCGTGTCCTGCGACGCGGCGTTGTTGGCTAAGTTCGAGTCCGTGGTGAGGGATGTCACACTGGCGTTATTGGTGAAGACGCCTGCCGCGTTCGGCGTAACGGTGATGGTGATGAACACCGTCGCGCCAGCCCCAGCGCGCCAACATTGCAGGTAACCACTCCGGCGGCCTGCGTGCAGCCCGCACTTGCTGATACAAAGGTGACGTTGGCGGGAAGCGTATCGGTTACGACGACGCCGTTGCTGCCGCCCGGCCCGTTGTTCACGACGCTCAGGGTGTAGGTCACGCTGTTGCCGAGGGTAATCGGGTCAGCCGAATCGGTTTTGGTAATGGCCACATCAGCAGGCGGCGTGATGGGAATGCACGCGCTGAATTCTGAAGTGCTGTTTCCGGGATTGGTGGTCGTGGCGGTGATGAAGCCCGTCGTGGTCGCTGACGTGACAGGCGCCGTGAAAGTGACATTGCCTGCGCCATCAGTGAGCACATTGCCAGAGCCGAGGAATACCGCGCCTTCGCCGTTGCCGCTGCCATCACAGGTGGCTACCGAGTAGAAATCGACGCGGAATGTGGTCGTAACCGTCGAGTTCAACGTGCCGCTGATCTGGATGGTCGCACCGTCAGACAGCGCTGAAGTCAGCACCGGGAAATTCTGCAAGTCGTTTGGCCCGGCATCGCCATCGCCGCCGTCGTTGCCCGTGACGCCCGCGCCGTTCAGGTCGATGCCTAAACCGCCGTTGGCGTCAATCTGGTTGGCCTGGAACAGATTGCCGTTACCGCCGCCGGGATTGGCGATACCCGCGCCCGCGTTGTTGTTGATGACGTTGGTGGTGATGCTGTTGTTGGCCGCGTTGGTATCCAGCAGCACGCCACTGCCAAACGGTTGCAGCGTGATGGTGTTCCCGGATACCGTGTTGTTGGCGGCGTTGGTGTCGATCTGCACACCGTTCTGACAGTTGCTGAGAACAAAGACTGCTGTCGCGCCAAAGATGTTGTTGGCGATGGTATTGCCGTCGCTGCCGACCCCGGTAATCTGAACGCCGTTGGCGGTGTTGCCATAAATCTGGTTGCCACCGCTGCCGCCCACGTTGTTGTTGGTCGAGCCGCCTGAAATCAGCAGGCCGTTGAGTTGATTGCCCCAGGTGACGCCGGGCGGAGTGGGCGGCGGCGCAAAGTTGCAGGATAACTGGTTGCCGAGCAAGTTGCTGGCGATGTTGTTGTTATCGCTGCCCACCGTGAGGGCGACGCCGTTTTGTAAGTTGCCGCCGACGTTGTTGCTGTTGATGGTATTGTTATCGGAGTTCTGGAGGAAGATACCATTCTGCGCGTTGGGGATGGGCGTACCGGGAATGCCGGAAATGTCAAAACCGATGTTATTGCCCGTGATGGTATTGCCCGCCACGTTGTTGAGGATGGCGATCCCGTTGCCGGTGTTGCCAGAAATGAAGTTGGCCTGATTAGCCGCCGCGCCGCCGATGATGTTGCCTGTGGCGGTATTGATTTCAATGCCGTCGCCGCCGTTGGCAAGCTGCCCGCTGCCCGTTGCATCGAGGCCAATCCAGTTGTGCATGACGACGTTGCCTGTTGAGGTAGGTCCGAAAATCAGGATGCCGTCGCCGTTGTTGCCAGAGATGATATTGGAAAAGGAGGCCACGCCAGCCGTGGTGCCAATGACATTGTTGGCGGAGTTGTTGATGAAAATGCCAGCGCCATTAAAGGCAATGATTTGCAGGCCGATGATGGTCGTACCGCCGCCCGTCGTATCAATTTGCAGGCCGTTGGCACCCGCGCCTGCGCCTGCGCCGTTGATGGTGGGATAAAAACCGCCTGCTGTGCCGTCTATCGTGAGTACGTCAAGAATTGCGGGATAAGGCGCAGCGGGTGCAAAGCCAAAGGAAGCGGTGAACGTCAGACTGTCGGCACCTGGCAGCGCATTGGTTTCTTCGATAGCGGCGCGCAGGGTACAGTTGCCGCCGCCGTCGTCACAGATACCATTGCCGGGGTTGGCGTCGCCTGTGTCCAAACCAGAATTGACAACAAAGGCCACCGCAGATGTGGGGCGCACGATGACCAGCACGAGGAAAAGCAGTAGCACGACTACTGCGGAGTAGCCAAGATTTCTTTTACGCGAGAACCATCGATGGACTAACACTGAAAATAGCTATACTTCTTCACCGAAATGGAACGAAATATGTTCAACTGTAACACCGTCTAGTCTGATAACCAACCCAATCTTTCCCCAATTTCGGATGGGTTTGGAAACTCTTACAATTAGCAAACCAATCGTCAATTATAGACAGGCGTGGAAACACTGTCGATGATACAGAATTGTTACAATGAGCATAACTGCGACAAAGGCTACGACTGCGCTTGCAGGATTCGGGCCTTTTCGACGTAACGCTGCATCTTGAAATGCTCAAACGTTGCCAGCGCCGCGTCGAGCATGGCACGGGCTTTTTCAGGCTGTTTCAACGCGCGATAGACCTGTGCCAGTTCATATTTGCAGATAGCGGCGGGCGAGGGCATGGTGATCTCCTCAAGGAGGCGAACCGCGCTGAGCAAGGCGCTTTCGGCTTCTGCCCACTGCTGCTGCTGCATGTAGACTTTGGCCATGACACGCTGTGCTTCGCCAACGGCGGTCTTCTGACTTCCCGCCTGCGAAATCGCCAGCGCGACCTGTGCCCGCGTCATCGCCTGTTCGAGATTGCCCAGCAGCAGTTCAACTTCAGCGCGGTACACGGAAAATAGGCCGACGTATAAGCCCCAACGATTCTTCTCGGCAGTTTGCAGCGCGCGATCCAGATAGTCGCGTGCGGTTTCGTAGTGACCGTAGAGCGCCTGATTGTAACCCATCGAGCCTGTATTCATGTAGATAATCTGTTGATCGTGGGTCTGTTCTGCGATCACCTGACTGCGCTTCAGCATGTCGTCTGATTCGTCCGGCAGCCCGGCAATCGAATAGGCACAGCCCAGAATCGTCAGGTTGCCGGATAAGCGGCTGGGATGTCCGAGTTCCTGCCCGACGGCGGTGGCGTGCTCGAAAATCTGTTTACTTTCCTCCAGATTGCCCTGAAAGACGCAGATCAACGCATGGTAGGCCAGCGAGCCGGAGAGCATTTCCAGGTCATGGTACTTCTCAGCGAGGGGAATCCCTTTCAGGAGCATGGGCAGTGCTTTGGGCAGGTCGCCGCTGAGAACGAAGACACGCGCCATGATGTTGTAGGGCACCATCAGCAGTTCTTCGAGACCCAGCTTTTCGGCCAGACTGATGACCTGCATGAAGTAACCAATGGCTGGCCCCAGTTCGCCGCGCACATAGAGATGCGCGCCGATGCTGCCGAGCGCGTAAGCCTCACGCACTTCGTCATGCAGCGACTTCGCCAGTTGCAACGCGCGTTCAAGCTGGGCCTTGAGGGAAGCGCCCGACCCGCGCATGTGGAATGCGCCGACGCGTGACAGCTTGACGACGGTATCAATGTACTGGCGCTGCGTTTCGGGCGCATCGGGCAGCTTTTCGAGCGCGGCGGTGGCGGTTTCAAAGAATTCCATCGCCTGACGATTTGCGCCCTGCTGCATGGCCTGATCGCCCGCCAGGATGGCGTATTGGGCTTCCTTAGCGGTGTTACCTGCGTTGTGCCAGTGTTCCATCAGCACCGCCGCCCGATCCACGACGCCCGCGTAAACCTGTTCCATCGTCTGCGCGATTTGCTGATGAATCCCCTGCTTTTGCGCGTCATCCAATTCTTCGAGAATGCCTTCGCGCAGTTTGTCATGGGAGAAGCGCCACTGATTTTCCTGCACTTCCAGCACTGCCGCATCGCCGCAGATGGTCAGCCAATCCTCTAAGGACTTGTCGGCGGGAAGCGCGGCGGCCTGCACCAGTGCTTGCAGCAGTTCAATGTCAAGCTGGCGTCCGGCGACGGCGGCGATACGCAGCATGACGCGGCCCCACGCTGGCACACGCTCTAAGCGGCGGGTGACGATGCGCTGCACACCGCCAGCAAAAATGTGCTGCGGCAGCGTCATCAGGCCGATCTCCTCCAACTGCCCGGCATCTTCGGCCAGCGCGCGCACGACTTCGACAAGGAAAAAGACGTTGCCTTCGGTTTCACGTTTGAGGAGATCGACAACATGCGGCTGTCGGCCATTCTCACCCAGAATGGCTTCGCTCAGTTGGGCGATGCCTTCCTGCGAGAGCCGCGACAGCTTGAGCAGTTTGGCGTCGGGCAGACGCGTTGGCAGGTCAGGCCGTTCGTCATCACGATAGCTGCCTACCCACAACATGGGGAGCGCGGCGGCGCTGAGATGGCGCATCAGTTCCAGGCTTTCGTCCGCCCAGTGCAAGTCTTCCAGAATAATCAACAGCGACTGCGGCTGCTTGCGGAACAGCGCTTCGATGGTCTTGAACAGACGCTCCTGTGCTGCGGCGGGATTGGTAGTGGGCGCATCGGGAATTGGGCGTTCGAGGAGGTCGGCAATATCGGGAATCAGCGGTTTGAGAATGGAGGCTTCGGTATCATCCAGCTCGGCGGAGAGCACGAGGGCACGCAGCGCTGGACGCCAGATGGAGTACAGCGCGCTTTGCTCGGCGACGCCCTGTCCGCGCAGCACCGGAATACCACGAACCAGCGCCATCGTCCGCAGTTCGTCGATGAGGCGTGATTTGCCGACGCCGCTTTCGCCAGCGACCAGCCACAGCGCCCCCGCGTTTTCCTTTTGTGTCGTTTCCAGCGCGTTGACCAACTGCGCAAGTTCGGCGTCACGCCCGACAAGGCGCGCGGCTTGCAGGAAACTTTCACGGGTGGCCGCTGTTTCGACGGCAATCTCCTTGCCGATGGCACGGCCCATCGCAGCAATCACATCGCGCGCGCTTTCATAACGGGCGTCGGCTGATTTGGACATCAGGCGCGATACCACAACGGACAAGCCCAGCGGGATGCTGTCTACCTGCGGCACGACTTCAAAGATTTTGTTGATGAGCAGACCGGGGTCATCGGAATGGAACGGGTGCTGCCCGGTAAACAATTCGTAGGCGATGACGCCGACGGCATACAGGTCGGACGATTCGCTGGAGGGATGGCCCATCAGGACTTCGGGAGCCATGTAGCCGATGGTGCCCGCTGTTGTGCTGCCTGTGTCGTCGGTGCTGTCCTGTTCGCGCCCCATCGACAAGCCGAAGTCGAGCGTTTTCAGGCGGCCATCGGTGACCAGCACGTTGCTGGGCTTGAGGTCACGGTGAATGATGCCGCGCCGATGCAGGTAGACCAGCGCCTGCAAAAGCTGTACCAGCAGGTTCACCTGTGTCTCAAGCGGCTGATCCTTGCCCGCTTCGGTAATAGGTTTGGGATTCCTGAGCAGTTCCATCGTGAAGAACGGCTGACGCTGGCCCTCGACCATGTCAAAGCCGTAATCGAGGACGCTGATGATGTTGGGATGACGCAGAGTCGCCAGCAGTTTAAATTCCTGCGCTAATGAGAGGCGGGTATCAAAACTTTCGCTATGCCCCACCGTGCTGTCGCCGCGTTCGGACAATGGCAGCACACGCTTGAGGGCCACAACGTCCATGCTGCTATCCGTTGCCAGCCGATCATGAGCGCGATAGACAACGCCCATGCCCCCCGTGCCCAGTTCTTCCTGCAAGAGATAGCGGTTGCCAATCAGTGCTGTCATTGCGCCCACTCCATCCCAATCAGCGGGTGAATTATTGTTTCAAAGTGTAACATCGAACGTGTTTCTATGCTGCTTGAGATTTTAACATTGCGCAATATTGGTTAATGAAAATCGTCTGAAAAAATGAGTATTGAGGCGCTGGCGCACTAATCATTACAACTATCACCTTTTATGGAGAGCAACGTCAGTAGGCTTGTTAAAGGGAGAAGAAGACAATAGGAAAAGTTGCGTTAAAAAACTGGGAGAAATGAATTATGGTTACAATCACTAAACCCACGCCGAAGAAAGCGTCGAACGGGCATGGTAAAAAACAATGGGTTTATCTTTTTGAAGAAGTAGACAGCGTTCAAGCCATGCTGGGCGGCTCGTGGGACAAGGTACGCGCGCTGCTGGGTGGCAAAGGTTCAGGGCTTGCCGACATGACGCGCGCTGGCGTGACAGTACCGCCGGGCTTCACGGTTACGACGGAAGCCTGCAACACCTATCAGGAAATTGGCGAATTCCCCGAAGGCATGTGGGAACAGGTACTGAGCTGCCTCAAGGCGGTTGAGGAAAAGGCGCAGAAGAAGTTCGGCGACAGCGAGAACCCGCTGCTGGTGTCCGTGCGTTCGGGTGCCAAGTTCTCGATGCCGGGCATGATGGACACCGTTTTGAACCTGGGCATGAACGACACGGTAGCCGCCGCGATGGTCAAGCTGACCGAAAATGAGCGCTTTGTCTATGATGCGTACCGCCGCCTCGTGCAGATGTTCGGCTCGGTGGTCATGGATTGAAGACGAAGCGTTTGAAGATTATCTGACCGAAATCAAGAAGAACAAGGGCGTGGCGTCGGATGTTGATCTGAATGCTGGCGACTGGAAGCAGGTCACGGCTCATTTCAAGACCGTCTACCAGAAACACGTAGGCGAGGAATTCCCACAGGACCCCTACAAACAACTGGCATTGGCCGTTGAAGCCGTGTTCAAGTCATGGAACGGCAAACGCGCGGTGGATTACCGCAATGCGGCAGGTATCGCCCACAATCTGGGGACTGCGGTTAACGTCCAGACGATGGTGTTCGGCAATATGGGATCGAACTCCGGTACAGGCGTGGCCTTTACCCGTAACCCATCAACAGGCGAGAAGAAACTGTTTGGTGACTTCCTGATGAATGCTCAGGGTGAAGATGTCGTCGCGGGTATCCGTACCCCCGAACCTATCGCCCAACTGGCACAGGAAAATCCTGCGGTGTACGCGCAGTTTGTCGAAATCAATCAGAAGCTGGAAAAGCACTATCGTGAAATGCAGGACGTGGAATTCACGATTGAGCAGGGCAAGCTGTGGATGCTGCAAACCCGTGACGGTAAACGTACCGCGCGTTCAACAGTACGCATCGCCGTTGAGATGGCCGATGAAGGTCTGATCAGCCGCCAGGAAGCTGTGCTGCGCGTCACCCCCACGCACGTTCTGCAACTGCTGCACCCGCAATTTGACATTGAAGCCAAGGGCCAGGCGGAAAAAGCCGGACGTTTTGTCGCTAAGGGCGTGAATGCCTCTCCAGGCGCTGCCGTTGGTGTCGCGGCTTTCGACGCTGATGTCGCGGAACGCTGGGGCAAGGCCGGAAAAGCGGTCATTATGGTGCGCCCCGAAACCAAGCCTGATGACGTTCACGGTATGCTGGCCTCCAAGGGTATTCTTACCAGCCGTGGTGGCGCAACCAGCCACGCCGCAGTGGTGGCCCGTCAGTTCGGTGTGCCCTGCGTGTGCGGTGCGGAAGCGCTGGACATTGATGTGCGCGCCCGTATGCTGAAGGTTGGCGACACGGTCATTAAAGAAGGCGATACCGTATCAATCGACGGTGGCACGGGTGAGGTGTTCACCGGCGAAATCAAGCGTATCGAACCGGACTTCGCCCGCGAAACCTATCTGCGTAAGCTGCTGGGCTGGGCAGACGAATTCCGTCGTCTGGACATTTATGCCAACGCCGACTACCCGAACGATGCCCGCCGCGCCCGCGAATACGGGGCGAAGGGTGTTGGTCTGTGCCGTACTGAGCACATGTTCTTCCAGGAAGAACGTCTGCCCATCGTACAGGCGGCCATCCTTGCTGAACCCAACAGCGAAGAAGAAGCGGTGAACCTGAAGAAACTGCAACAGTTCCAGCACGACGATTTCTATGGCATCCTCAAGGCGATGGACGGCCTGCCGGTTATTATCCGCTTGCTCGACCCGCCGCTGCATGAGTTCCTGCCCGATCACGAACATCTGGCGCTGAAGGCCGCTGGCTTGCGCCTGATGGGGGACAGACCGAAAGAACTGACGCAGATCGAAAGCCTGATGGCGGCTGTCGAAGGTATGCGCGAATTCAACCCGATGCTCGGTCTGCGCGGTGTCCGTCTGGGCGTCGTGCGCCCGGCCATCAATGAGATGCAGGTGCGCGCGCTGTTTGAAGCGGTCTGCCAACTGACGCTGGAAGGCGTTGATGTCCATCCTGAAATCATGGTCGCCGTCACCAACCACTCCAATGAAGTCAAGCTGATGCGTGAACTGATTGAGCGCGTTGCCGCTGAAGTCATGGCCGAGATGGGCGTGCAGGTGAAGTTCAAGGTCGGTACAATGATCGAACTGCCGCGTGCTGCGATCATCGCTGACCAGATGGCGAAGTACTCTGAATTCTTCTCATTCGGCACGAACGACCTGACGCAGACGACATTCGGTATCAGCCGTGACGATGCTGAAGGCAAGTTCCTGCTGTACTACGTTGAAAACGGTCTGCTGCCTGAGAATCCGTTCCAGGTCATCGACGAAGACGGCGTCGGCTATCTGATTAAGATGGCCGTTGAAAAAGGTCGCGGCACTCGCTCAGACCTCGAAGTCGGTATCTGCGGCGAACATGGTGGCGATCCCAAGAGCATCGCGTTCTGCCACAAAGCCGGTCTGGACTACGTAAGCTGCTCACCGTTCCGCGTGCCTGTGGCGCGTCTGGCGGCAGCCCACGCCCAACTGCTGGAAAAGGGCTTCAAGGCTAAGGACGACAAGTAAAGTTTAACCTGAAGAGGGGCAAAGCGAACTTTGCCCCTCTTGGTTGCAACAGCCCGAACTGTATTTAATGTAAGCCCAAGGCGCGAAAGCAGAGATAGAGCACGCCAGCCAGTACCCCTGTAAAGGGGATGGTCAGTACCCACGTCAGCAAGACCTTACGCACAAATATCCACTGCACCTCGGATAGATTTTCGGCGGCGCCAGCACCGACAATGGACATGCTGGTGACATGCGAGGTGCTGACATCCCCCCCAACCAGCGAACTGACCAGAATAATGGTCGCCGAAGACACACCCGCACAAAAGCCGTGAATGGGACGAATGTTAAAGAACTGTGTGCCTACGCTGCGAATGAGGCGCGTCCCTCCGATCAGATTGCCGAGCGCTAAGCAGATAGCGCTGGCGGCCACTACCCAGATCGGGACTTCAAACTTGCTCAAACTCCCCGTAGCCATCAAGCCCAGCGTCGTAATGCCCATCGCGTTCTGAGCGTTGTTGCTGCCAATGGCCAAGCCCAGAAAGACTGATGTGACCAACTGCCCTCGATTAAAACGATGGTTCACATGTGGGGTTTCGTGACGTGCAACGGACGCCGAGATTTTGGTGACGATAAAGCCGACAATGAGCGCCAGCGGGGCGGTCAACGTCAGGCTGAGGATAATTTTAAGCAGGCCAATAAGGTGAATGGAGGAGGGACCCAGCCCTATGACCACCGCGCCCACCAGCCCGCCGATTAAAGCATGAGTCGAACTGCACGGGATGCTCAAAAACCAGGTAAAGACCATCCAGAAGATGGTGGCGCTCAAGGCGGCATAGAGGATACCGGGCGTGATACCAAACGAGTCGGCCACTTCTGAGCCAATCGTGCTGGCAACGGCGACGCCGAAAAGAAATGGCCCGATGAGCTGGACAAACGCCGAGAAGATAAGCGAACGGCGCGGCCCCATTGCCTGCGAGGCAATCATCGTGGCGACAATACTGGGCGCGCCGAAAATTCCTGTGAGAATATCCTGAATGGCCACCAAACCCATAAGCGGCAGCAGCAGCATTAAATTGTGCATGTTCGAGATACTTTCTCCAGATGAAGCCCCTGACAGCAATCCATCCCAAACTGAAGGGTTTTTTAAGAGTATGTTAAATTTATTTTAAAATCAATAAGGGAATGTTAAATGACTCAAGGATTAATCATCGTTTTAAGCTCAAATTATGTTAAGGAATTTTTAAAACATGTTAAGAGAGGCGGCGCTGAGAGAGGTTGATGTTTGCGGGCCAGAGGCTAACGAGAGCCGCAGCCAAGCGCTGTCCGGGGGCTGGTTGATCAGCGTCTGTTTATGAAGAAGGGCGCATGTTACCGGGCGCTGTGCCGCAGATTTGAGGGTGTCGCGAAATTCCAGACAGATGGAATCATGACATTTTCACGAGCGACATATGATAAACGTCACTACTGGCTTTGCGCTGGTCAGGCGATACTGGAGGCATGAATAGAATATTCATACAAGTATGAACTCAATCCGCTTGTTGGGGTCAGGCGGTAGTCCGACGGGTGAAAGAGACCATTTCATACAATAGATTTTTAAACAAGAACGCCTCTGTGTTAAGAGGCGTTCTGCTTTCTATTGTACGGGCACGATCTCCGCGCAGGCATCACTCAAACTGAGCGCATTGGGGAACAGATAACCCACCGTCCCGTTTTCCAACTGCACGATAAACCAGTCGGTCATCGCGGAGTCCTGCGCGTTGAGGATGACCTGCGTCACCACGACGGTTTCCAGAGGCGCAAGCTGATATACGACCTGCGCGCGTGTCGTGTCGCTGTAAACGTCCAGCGCTGCGTCAGCGATGTTGGTGGCGAGGCATTCCTGCGGCGGTGGGGGTGCGGCCAGCAGCGGCGCGCACGAGTCCTCAAACGTCAGGCCAGCGGCGCTGAAGTAGCCTGTGCCGCCGCCGGGCAGACGCGTGGTCACCCAATCAATCTGCGCCGGATTGTCGTAATTGCGCACAATCTGCGTGACGTAGGTTCTCTCCCCTACCCCTATCTGCCCGTACACCTGCTGCATATCACGATCACGGTAGACATTGACGGCGGCGCTGCTGTTGTTCGTCGCCCAGCATTCGCCGTTATTGCTGGCAGCCGCAGCATTCTCACGTTCCGCCGAAGCGAGGGAAGCCGTATCCTGTGATGGTTCCGCTGCGAGCGCCTCCTGCGTTGGCGGCGGCGCGCTGGCGGTGGCGGCCTCCTGCGTTGGCGGCGCGCTGGGGGTAACAGCGGCGTCCGCAGGCTGCTGCATCGCGAGGCTGCACGCGGGCAGCAGAAACAAAATAGCCATGATAGCGAGATAACGCATTGTACCTGTCCTTTCCTTCAGCCGTATAGACGCGAGTCGCCGCGCAAAAGTTGCATCCTGCTGTTGGCCTGAAGTTGTTTCCCAGACGGGTTATCTCGCGTACAATGGAAAGGACTCAGGAGAGATCGCCTTGTCCATTGAACAAAAACTTAAAGCCGTTCCTTTTTTCAGTGACTTTGACCAGACCCAACTTGCCAAACTGGTGGCTATCGGACAGATTGAAACGTATGAGGCGCGCCAGATTGTGCTGCAAGAAGGGGACGATTCCAACGAACTCTACGTCATCCTGCACGGCAGCGTGCGCATTTACAAACATGATGCCAAAGGCAAGGAAGTGGAACTCAAAGCCGAAAGCAGCGGGGAGTTCTTCGGCGAACTGGCGCTGCTGGACGGCGGCAAACGTTCGGCCACCGTCGCCACGCTGACCCCCTGTGAATTCTTCGTGCTGCACCGCGATGCGTTCCTCAGCCTGTTACAGGCGTCGCCTTCGCTGCTGGGTAAGATGTTCACCGCGCTGGCGGCGGATGTGCGGGCCACCGGCGAACGCTACTTCCGCGAGGAGTTGGAAAAGCAGCGTCTGCAAACCGAGATGGAACTCGAACGGCACCGCGCGCTGGCGCAGATGGTGGCAGGCGTCGCGCACGAACTGAACACGCCGCTGGGTATCATCAACACGGCGGCAGGACTGATTCGGCAGCGGCTGCAATCGGACGTGATGAGCAAGCTGGTGATGGATCGTAAGATGAAGTCCACGATGGAGGACATCGTTGAGGCGTCGGTGCTGATGGAAGGCAACGTGCGCCGCGCACATCAACTGGTGCAGAGCTTTAAAAATGTCTCCGTCAGCCAGATTGCCGACACCAAAGAACGTCTGGACATCGCCGAAGTCATCAACGAGACGCTGAGCCTGTTTAAAATCAACGCGCGCAAAGCCAAGCTGGACATCAACTTCGAGGATGCGCTGGGCGAACACACGCACATCTGGCACGGCTATCGCGGCTACCTGTCACGCGTGCTGCTTAACCTGCTGACCAACATCGAACGCTATGCCTACCCGCGTGACACGGGTGGCAAAGCCGACATCCTCCTCAGCGCTAACGACAGCAAGGGCGTTTACATCGTCACCGTGCGCGACTACGGCAAAGGCATCCCGGCGGAGAACATGACGCGCGTGTTTGACCCGTTTTTCACGACGGGACGCGCCGACGGCGGCACAGGTCTGGGGCTGGCGATTGTCCACAACATCGTCACCTCGGCGCTGCACGGCACGGTGACGCTGGAATCAGCGGAAGGCAAAGGGACGACGTTTACCCTCACCTTCCCGCAGACGATCGACGATTAAAGCAGGGGTGGTGAGTTACGTGGACGTTCCATTGAACGTCCCTACACGAGAAGAAACTCCCCACTCGCATTAAAGCAACTCCCTACTGATAACCTGTGACTCTGTGGTAAAACTAAGGCAGTGATGCTGACAAACTTTGAGAGGCAACGATGAGCGACAAAACATGGCGCATTCTGGTGGTCGATGACGAACCTGACGTGCTGGCGATTTCGCGGCTGACGATGAAGAACTTCGAGGTGTACGGCGTGCCCGTCGAAATCGTCACCGCCAGCAGCAAGGCACAGGCGATTGAAGTGCTGCACGAAAGCCTCAGCCGCAAGGAAAGCGGCCTGCCGCTGGTGGGCGTGGCCATCATCGACGTGGTGATGGAAACCGATACGGCGGGGCTGGAACTGTGCTGGTACATCCGTGAGATGATGAACAACCGCCTGACGCAAATCTATGTGCGCACCGGACAGCCGGGGATCGCGCCGGAACGCGAAGTCGTTGACCGCTACGACATCAACGGCTACTTCTCCAAAATCGACGCCACCGAAGATAAGCTGTACTCGATTGTCAAAAGCGGTGTGCGCCAGTTCTACTTCATGCAGGTGGCGATGAGCCTGTCGGCGACGCTCGACCAGCTTATCATGGCGTCCGATGCGCGCGAAGATGCGGCAAATTCCGGTGAAGCTGGAAGTGGACTACGACGATCCCGACATGAAGGTAGCGCAGTGGATGGATGGCGAACTGCTGGGCATGGTGGGCTGACAGCGAAGAGGAAGCCAACGAACAGCGCGAACTGATGGAACATATCCCCGGCATCGCGCTCAGCGACCAGGGCGACAAATACGTGATTGAGGGCAACACGCTGTACATCCGGGTAGCGGCGACGGCAGACAACGCCGAGGTATGGCGCATCTCTACACCGTCGATGCTGCCGCCGGACTTCCATACGGTGCTGACGTACCGCTTCCTCAAGTCGGCGGCGGCGCTGTGGAAGAAGGCGCGCTGAGGGCAAAACCTTAAAATCGAGTCGATCTGAAACGTTTCTAACATAAGTGTTGTAACGTGGTCAGTAATGCTTGATGAATTAGGAGTATATGTGATGTTCAAAGATACAAAAGCTTTTAGCGGCTTCTCAGTAGACGACATCGCCACCGCCAAAGTCTTTTACGGCGATATTTTAGGCTTAGACGTGTCCGAAGAGAACGGCATGTTAAACTTGCACATCGCGGGCGGCACCAACATCCTGGTCTATCCTAAAGGCAACCAGCATGTCCCTGCCACATATACGATCCTGAATTTCCCTGTCATCAATATCGACGACGCCGTTGACGAACTAACGAAACGTGGCGTGCGTTTTGAAAAGTACGACAGCGATTACCTGAAAACTGACGCCAAAGGGATCGCGCGCGGCGGCGGTGGTCCCAACATCGCCTGGTTTAGAGACCCAGCAGGAAATTTCTTGTCGGTACTTGAACGAAACTAATCGAGCGCGAAGAACTGATACCAACAGGTGTCGCGGTTTGCTCCCTTCTCTTCTATTTTCGGAGGAGAAGGGCTGGAGAATTCACGCGGCACGCGCTGGGCAGCACCGATGAAGCCCTGCGCCTGTGGCAGACGCTGCTGGAAAAAGATGCGCGCTACCGTGACGCCGAGTGGGTGCAGCAGGAACTCAACTGGGTCGCGCCGCTGGTGGACGAAGCGCGCAAGCTGATCGCGCGCATAGGAGAACAATGATGGTCAAGTTGTCAGCCAGTATGCGATTTCTACAAGGCAGCGCCACCAGCGAGGATTATTACGAGCGCGGCGTTGAACGCTGGAAAGAAGGCACTTACGATTTAGCCCTCGCAGATTTCAACAAAGCTGTTGACTTGAACCCCCAATATGCCCAGCCACGCGTGTATCGAGCGGTTGCTTACATTCGGCTGGCGCAGCATGAGCAGGCACTCAATGAGCTAAATGAAGCTATTCTTCTCGCGCCAGAGTTGGGGCAAGCTTATGGAGAGCGTGCAATTCTCAGATATGTGCTTGGAGAGTATGAGGCAGCCGAAGCAGACTATAACGAAGCCCTACGCTGTGGCTGGCAAAGCGCGGTGATGCATCTCAATCAAAGCATCGCCTTGAACGCTAGAGGTGACTGTGACAAAGCGATTGATGTTGCAAACAGGGCCATCAGCCTTAATCCTAAGCTAGCGGAAGCTTATGTTGAACGTGGAGTCGCTTATCTTCGAAAAGGGCTGTGCGATACAGCCATTAAGGACTTTGACCAAGCTGTCCGCTTGCGCCCAAATCTCGCCAATGCCTACCTGAACCTCGCTATGGCCTATTTCAGCAAGGAACAGCCACATAAAGCCGTCGTGTATTTGGAACAAACCCTTAAGCTTGAGCCACAAAACATTAAAGCACATATGATTTGGGGTGAACTCTACACCAAAACTCAAGATTATGATGCTGCGATTGCGCGCTACACAAAAGCCATCGAAACCAACCCTGCCCATTCCGACGCCTACGGGAATCGGGGATTTGCTCGACAGCAGAAGGAGGATATTGAGGGAGCAATTGAAGATTACAATCAGGCGCTCAAGGTTGACCCGCAAAACGCCTTTGTTTACAACAACAGAGGATGGGCAAAATTGGTACAGGGGGATTTTGAGGCAACGATTGCCGACTGCACAGAAGCAATCAGGTACAATCCGCGACTCCCAAATGCGTATAACAATCGTGGTATCGCACGCCAGCAGTTAGGAAAGCATCAGGATGCGCTGGCTGATTACAATGAAGCACTAAGTATCAACCCAAAGTATCTGAATGCCCGTATGAATCGCGGTTCAGTGCATTATGTCCTCAAGCACTATCAGGAGAGCATTATTGACTGTACTGAAGCCCTCGCTTTAGATTCAGATGCTTTTCCCGCCTATCTGCATCGTGGGATGTCTTATTACCTCACCGGAAATCACAAGGGTGCTATTGCGGATGCTACCGAAGCAATCCGATTGCGACCCACGTATCTGAACTGCTATATCAATCGTGCGGAGGCCAATTTCGCATTAGGGGATTATCAAACGGCTTTGACCGATTTCCAGAAGGTCTACGAGCTGGCCCCTGAGTATAACTTTGCCACCGCTGGACTGGCCATCACGCGGCACGCGCTGGGCAGCACCGATGAAGCCCTGCGCCTGTGGCAGACGCTGCTGGAAAAAGACGAACGCTACCGTGACGCCGAGTGGGTGCAGCAGGAACTGCACTGGGTCGCGCCGCTGGTGGACGAAGCCCGCAGGCTGATCGCGCGCCTCTCGCGCTGAACCCCGCCAGAACCTGCCGATCCCGGCGTTGGTGATCCTCGACAAAAGCCCCTAAATTATCGCTAAAAAATGCAATCAGTTTGTGCAATTTAGCACAATCCTACTCAAAATACACGGCATGTTTGTGACATTCTGCATATGATATGGGGATACTCAACAGTTATACGAATATGGCAAATGGCTTATCGTATGAGAGGAAGATTTTTTATTTGAATGAAGGATGTATCAATGCACAATACAACGCAGGCCGAAGACAAACGCTGGCGTCTTATCAACGCCACCATGCGTCGTCACGGTTTCGCGCCGAATGCACTTATCGAAACGCTCCATACGGTGCAGGAGGCGTTTGGGTATTTGGACCAAGACGCGTTGCGTTACGTCGCAAAAAATTTGAAAGTCCCGCTTAGCCGCGTGTATGGCGTGGCCACTTTTTATAACCACTTCATCATGAAACCACAAGGGGAGCATACCTGTGTCGTCTGCATGGGAACGGCGTGCTATATCAAAGGCGCGCCGCGTATCCTCGAAGCTGTGCAATCCCTGTCGCACGTTGAGGCAGGGCAAACCACGCCTGACAAGAAGATGTCCCTGCTGATTGCCCGCTGCGTCGGCATGTGCTGGTTAGCTCCGGTGGTCGAATATGACCACGAGATGACGGCAGAAGTAACCCCAGAGCAGATCGAGGCAAAAATCAAGGAGTGGCTGAACAATGTATCTTCCTGATGAGGAACTACAACAGATAGATGAACAAGAAAATAAGCTCAAGCAGCAGTTCAAGCACCGCATCCATGTGTGTCTGGGAGCGTCATGCCTGAACGCCCACAGTGCCGAGGTCAAAGCGGCACTGGAAGCGCAGGTGCTGATGCGCGGGATGGAAAAGACCTGTGCCATCACGGGCGGCGGTTGTCGTGGACTGTGTGCTGAAGGGCCAACGGTCACGCTGGAACACGAAAATGTGCTGTACGGGAAAGTTGAACCCGCAGATGCGGCTGACATCATCAGCAATTTGGATAAGGAACCCGTTAATCGCCTAAACCGCCCTGCCGACACTCCCTTTTTTATGCGGCAGCAGCGTATTGTGCGTGAGATGGAAGGCAAGGTCGATCCAGAGCGTATTGAGGATTATATCGCGGCACGCGGTTATACATCTCTCATGAAAGCGCTCACCCAGATGACGCCCAGTGAAGTCATCACCGAAATCACCCGCAGCGGGCTGCGTGGACGCGGCGGCGCGGGTTATCCCACTGGTTTGAAGTGGAAGACTGTGGCGAAAGCCCAGAACGCGCACAAGTATGTGATCTGCAACGGCGACGAGGGTGACCCCGGCGCATTTATGGATCGCAGCGTGATGGATGACTTCGCGCATCGTCTGCTTGAAGGTATCGTGATTGGTGCGTATGCTGTCGGCGCGGATCGCGGCTACATTTATGTGCGTTCCGAATACCCGCTGTCGGTCAAGCGCTTGCAGCTTGCTATCCGGCAGGCGACCAAGCTGGGGCTGCTGGGGAATAATATCTGCGGCACCGCGTTTAACTTCCAGCTAGAGGTGCGCGTTGGCGCAGGGGCTTATGTCTGCGGCGAAGAAACCGCGCTGATTGCCTCGATTGAAGGCCGACGCGGCCAGCCCAGACCCCGCCCCCCCTATCCGGCGGAATCCGGTTTGTGGGGCTATCCGACGCTGATCAACAACGTGGAAACCTTCGCCAATATCCCGGCCATTATCCGCAACGGCGCGGAATGGTTTGCCCAGATTGGTACGGAAAAAAGCAAAGGCACCAAGGTCTTCGCGCTGACAGGCAGCATCGCCCGCAGCGGTCTGATTGAAGTGCCGATGGGCGTCACCCTGCGCGAAATCATTTATGACATCGGCGGCGGCATTCCCGGTGACCGCAAGTTCAAGGCGGCGCAAACGGGCGGCCCGTCCGGCGGCTGCATCCCCGAACAGTTCCTTGACCTGCCCGTCGATTACGAGTCGCTGATCAGCATCGGCGCGTCAATGGGTTCAGGCGGCATGATTATCATGGATGAAACCTCATGCATGGTCGATGTCGCCAAGTTCTTCATGGAATTCTGTATGAGCGAGTCGTGCGGCAAGTGTATCCCCTGTCGTGTAGGCACAGCGCACATGTATGACCTGCTCAACAAAATCACCAACGGCGACGCGACGATGGAAGACCTGGCGCTGCTGGAAGAACTGTGTGATACGGTGAAAAACACCAGTCTGTGTGGGCTGGGACAGAATGCGCCCAATCCCATCATGAGCACGCTGCGCTATTTCCGTGACGAATATGTCAGCCATATCGTAGACCATGTTTGCCCTGCCGGGGTCTGTAAATTTAACCATGAGGGAGGCCATCGATGACCGCCGTAGTCACCCTAAAAATCAATGATGTCGATGTGAGTGGTCAGGAGGACGAAAGCGTACTGGATGTCGCGCGTGAAAACGACATCTTCATCCCGACGCTGTGCCAGATCAACGGCCTCTCGATTGTAGGTGCCTGCCGTCTGTGCCTGGTGGAAGTCAAAGGCTCCTCCAAGCTGCAACCGGCCTGCGCCCTGCGTATTCAGGAAGGCATGGAAGTCGTCACCAACAGCCCGCGCCTCGAAAACTACCGCCGCATGATTCTGGAGATGCTGTTTACCGAAGGGAATCATATCTGCTCGGTGTGCGTCGCTAACGGCCACTGCGTGCTGCAAAAACTGGGCAAGAGACACGGCATTGACCACATGCGCCTGCCCTATCTCAACCCGCAGCGCACGGTTGATGCTTCACACCCGCGCTTTGCCTTCGACGCCAACCGCTGCATCCTGTGTACGCGCTGCGTGCGTGTATGCGATGAAGTGGAAGGCGCGCATACGTGGGACGTGTTTGGACGCGGCATCAAGTCTGAACTCATTACTGATCTGGACACACCCTGGGGAGCATCGGACACCTGTACCTCCTGCGGCAAGTGTGTCAATGTCTGCCCGGTTGGGGCACTGTTCGAGAAGGGTGCATCAGTGGGTGAGATGAGCAAGCATCAGGGCTTCCTCGTGTATCTCACAACCATGAGGGAGGCGAAGAAATGAGTAAAGTTAAATTCGCGACGGTATGGCTGGACGGCTGTTCCGGCTGTCACATGTCCTTTCTGGACATCGACGAACGTCTGATTGCGCTGGCTGAAGTTATCGAACTCGTTTACAGCCCCCTGGTGGACAACAAGGAGTTCCCCGCCGATGTGGATGTCACGATGGTCGAAGGCTCGGTCAGCAGCGAAGAAGACCTGCACAAGATCAAGTACATCCGTGAGCGCACCAAAGTTCTGATCTCGTTAGGCGACTGTGCCGTAACGGGCAATGTGCCCTCGCTGCGCAATTCCGTCGGCAAAGAAGCGGTACTCCAGCGCGCGTATATGGAGAGCGATCTGCTGAACCCGCAGATTCCTTCGCAGGTGGTGCCTAAACTGCTGTCCATCGTGCGCCCGGTGCATTCCGTCGTCAAGGTTGATGTCTACATCCCCGGATGCCCACCCTCGGCGGATACCATCTTCAATGTCCTCAATGACCTGCTGGCCGGGAAAACCCCCAATGCCATGCAATATACACGCTTCGGTGCATAGGAGGAGAATATGTCGAAAACCATCACGATTGACCCCGTCACTCGCATCGAAGGCCACGCGAAAATCACCATTCAACTGAGCGATGCTGGTGAAGTCGAAGACGCCCATCTGCATATTACGCAGGTGCGCGGTTTTGAAAAATTTGTGGAAGGGCGTCCGTTCCATGAGATGCCTTCGCTGATGGCGCGCATCTGCGGCATCTGCCCGGTGAGCCATCTGATTGCCTCGGCGAAAGCCTGCGACGCGCTGCTGGCCGTGCGGATTCCCAAGCCGGCGGCTAACCTGCGCCGCATCCTGAACCTGGCGCAAATCGCACAGTCGCACGCGCTCAGCTTCTTCTATCTGTCGTCGCCTGACCTGCTGCTGGGCATGGACGCGCCGATGGAAAAACGCAATCTGTTCGGCGTGGCGGAGGCCAACGCACAGGTCGCGCGCGACGGTGTACGGCTGCGCCAGATCGGGCAGCAGATTATCGAACTGCTTTCCGGCAAGCGTATTCACCCCGGTTGGGTTGTCCCCGGCGGCGTGAACGCTCCGCTGACGGCTGAAGCTCATGAGAAGATTCAGGCGATGATCCCTGAAGGCACCGAAATCATTCTGCGTAATATCGAATGGTTCCGCAGCATTCAGGATAAGTTCCAGGATGAGATTGCCTCCTTCGCCAGTTTCCCCACGCTGTTTATGGGGCTGGTGGATAAAGAGGGCAAGCTGGAGATGTACGACGGCAAGCTGCGTATCATGGATGCCGATGGGCGCAAAGTGGTCGAAGATTTCAGCCCTGACCAGTACAACGAGTACATTGGCGAAGCCGTTGAACCTTATTCGTATCTCAAGTCGCCATACTTCAAGCCGATGGGTTATCCGGGCGGTATTTATCGCGTGGGGCCACTGGCACGGCTGCACCTTGCCGACTCGGCGGGCACGCCGCTGGCAAACCGCGAAATGTCGTTGTTCCGCGCCCGTTCCAATACGCGCAGTTCGTTCTACTATCACTGCGCACGCCTGATTGAAATCCTGTTCTGCTTTGAGAAAATTGGTCAACTGCTCAATGATCCCGACATCCTCAGCACCCATGTGCGCGCTCATGCGGCACCCAACAGTGACGAGGGTATCGGCGTCAGTGAAGCGCCGCGTGGTACGCTGATGCATCACTACAAGATTGACGATAACGGTTTGATCACTCATGCTAATCTGATTATCGCCACAGGCCACAACAACCTGGCGATGAATCGCGGCGTCCTGCAAGTGGCCAAGCACTTCATTAAAGGGAAAGATATTACCGACGGCATGTTGAACCGTGTTGAAGCGGTGATTCGTACCTATGACCCGTGCCTGAGCTGCTCGACGCACGCTGCCGGACAAATGGCGCTCCATGTGGAACTCGTCACAGCAGATGGCGAGGTTGTGAGCGAAGTCATGCGTTAACCTCTCTACACTAAAGGAGCATCTGTAGGGGTGCTCCTTCACTGTGATGCAATAGTAGTTTTTTTTACAGCCCAAAATATTTGACGAAGAAGGGACCCTTTAATGTTGGTTATTGGCTATGGCGATGTGCTGCGGCGTGATGATGGGATCGGCCAGCGGGTGGCCACGCAGTTAAGTGAGCGCCCGACGGTAGAACATGTCGATATTGTGTTATGTCACCAGTTGACACCGGAACTGGCAGAACCGATCAGCAGAGCGTGTCATGTTTTATTTATTGACGCCGCTATCGGGGGAGAACCGGGCAACGTGACAATCGCCTCGATTGACCCCATGCCCGCAACTGTCGCCTTAACCCATCATGTGACGCCAGAGGCCCTGCTGGCGCTGGCGCATGAATGGTACTGCAAAGCCCCCAACGGCACGCTGATTACGGTGTGCGGCGAGACGTTTGGTTATGGCAACGACCTTTCGCCGACGCTGGAAAAACGTCTGCCGGAAATTGTCGATTGGATTGAACAGGGGTTGATGCTGGCAAAGACTGTGTAAGGCCAGGTTTGCTGACCTGAAACCCTCTCTGGCGAGGCGTGCGGAACGCCTCGTTTTAATTTCCACCGTCCAGCCACAAATACCCGATGAATGTACTCAATTGAAGTTACAACCATCACTGTCTTCAGAGCGTTTTCAGACGCATCATGGATGTGATTCATGTCGTGCAAGGTTCTGGGGGGTACCAGGAGAAAAATCTAATGACTGAACGTAATTTTACGACCATTGATGCGAACGAAGCCGTCGCCAAAGTGGCTTTTAAAGTCAACGAGGTGATCGCCATTTACCCCATTACGCCATCCTCACCGATGGGCGAATGGGCGGATGAATGGGCGGCGAATGATCAGCCAAACCTGTGGGGCACGGTGCCACAGGTGATCGAGATGCAAAGTGAAGGTGGCGCGGCGGGTGCGGTGCATGGTGCGCTGCAAGCTGGCTCGTTAACGACAACCTTCACGGCATCGCAGGGGTTGATGCTGATGATCCCGAATATGTACAAAATCGCGGGCGAACTGACCTCTACCGTGTTTCACGTAGCGGCGCGTTCACTGGCGGCGCAGGGGTTGTCGATTTTTGGCGATCACAGCGATGTGATGGCGACACGCGCCACTGGTTTCGGGCTGCTGTGCTCGAACTCGGTGCAGGAAGCCCACGACTTCGCGCTGATTGCCCACGCAACAGCATTGGAAGCGCGCCTGCCTTTTATTCATTTCTTTGATGGCTTCCGTACTTCACACGAAGTCAACAAAATGGAACTGCTGACCGATGATCAAATTCGCGCGATGATTGACGATGAACTGGTCTTCCAGCATCGGGCGCGCGGTTTGTCGCCAGATCGTCCGGTGATGCGCGGTACGGCGCAAAATCCAGATGTGTACTTCCAGGCGCGCGAGACGGTGAACCCGTTCTATGCGGCCTGCCCAGACACTGTGCAGAAGATGATGGACAAGTTCGCGGCGCTTACGGGACGCCAGTACAAGCTGTACGAATATTACGGCGCGCCCAATGCGGAACGCGTGATTGTGATGATGGGTTCCGGCGCGGAAGCGGCACAGGAAACCGTCGATTATCTAATGGAACGCGGCGAGAAGGTTGGCCTGCTGAAAGTTCACCTGTATCGTCCGTTCGATATGGCGCGCTTCATCGCCGCGCTGCCGATCACCACTAAGGCCATCGCTGTGCTGGATCGCACCAAGGAACCGGGCAGCGGCGGCGAACCGATGTATCTCGATACGGTGACCGCGATTTACGAAGAATGGCCCGGCAGCGAGACCCCGAAGATTATCGGTGGGCGCTACGGCCTGTCGTCTAAGGAATTCACCCCGGCAATGGTCAAGGCGGTCTTCGACAACCTGGCACTGCCCAAGCCGAAGAACCACTTCACAGTGGGTATCAACGACGATGTGTCCCACACCAGCCTTGAGGTTGATGCTGACTTCTCCGTAGAACCGGCTTCCGTCGTGCGCGCAGTGTTCTACGGACTCGGCGCGGACGGTACGGTAGGTGCCAACAAGAACTCGATCAAGATCATCGGCGAGAACACCGATAACTACGCGCAAGGCTACTTCGTCTACGACTCGAAGAAATCCGGCTCGATGACGATTTCACATCTGCGTTTCGGCCCCAATCCCATCCACTCGACCTACTGCATTACCAAAGCCAACTTCGTGGCCTGCCACCAACCGACGTTCCTTGAACGCTACGACATGCTCAAGGATGCGATTGAGGGCGGCGTCTTCCTGCTGAGCACCCCTTACAGCAAGGAAGAAGTGTTTGACCGTCTGCCGCGCAAGGTACAGGAACAGATCATCAGCAAGAAGCTGAAGTTCTATGTGATTGACGCCTACAAGGTGGCCAAGAACAGCGGTATGACCGGACGCATCAACACCGTGATGCAGGTCTGTTTCTTCGCGATTTCGGGCGTGCTGCCGCGCGAAGAAGCCATCCACCAGATTAAGTACTCCATCGAAAAGACCTACGGCAAGAAGGGCGAGGAAGTCGTCGAGATGAACCTGCGCGCCGTAGACAATACGCTGGAGAACCTGTTTGAAGTCGCAGTACCGCAGCAGGCGACCAGCCGTGCGGAAATGCTGCCGCCCGTGCCCGCGCAGGCACCCGCATTCGTGCGCAATGTGCTGGGCGAAATGATTGCCCGTCGCGGCGATGAACTGCCCGTGAGCGCGATGCCGATTGACGGCACCTACCCCACAGGCACCGCACAGTGGGAAAAGCGTAATCTGGCACAGGAAATCCCGGTGTGGGACACCAACGTCTGTATCCAGTGCGGCAAGTGCGCGATGGTCTGCCCGCACAGCGTCATCCGTATCAAGGTTGTCGAACCTGCGGCGCTGGAAGGCGCACCCGCCACGTTCAAGACGATGGACGCGCGCGACACCGAATGGCAGGGCATGAAGTACAGCATTCAGGTATCGCCCGAAGACTGCACGGGCTGCGGCATCTGCGTGGATGTCTGCCCCGCCAAGAACAAGTCAGCGGTCAACCTGAAGGCGCTGAACATGAGCGCACAGCCTCCCATCCGTGAGCAGGAAAACGACAACTGGAACTTCTTCCTCAACCTGCCAGAGATGGATCGCCGCAACATCAAGGTTTCCACCATCCGCCAGCAGCAGGTACAGCAGCCGCTGTTTGAGTTCTCCGGCGCGTGCGCTGGCTGCGGTGAAACCCCGTATCTCAAGCTCATCACGCAGTTGTTTGGTGATCGTACCGTCGTGGCGAACGCAACGGGCTGCTCGTCGATTTACGGCGGCAACCTGCCCACGACACCCTGGGCGCACAACAACGAAGGGCGCGGCCCCGCGTGGTCGAACTCCCTGTTTGAAGACAACGCGGAATTCGGTCTGGGGATGCGCGTGGCGCTCGACAAGCAGCGTGACTATGCTATCGAACTGGTGAAGCGGCTGTCCAGCCAACTGAGCAGCGAACTGGTCGAAGGCTTGCTGAATGCCAACCAGCGCGACGAGGCCGGAATCTACGAACAGCGCGAACGTGTAGCGCAGTTGAAGACCGCGTTGGCCGCACTCAAGGATGATGACGCCAAACGCCTGCTGACGCTGGCAGACGCGCTCGTCAGGAAAGATGTGTGGATTGTCGGCGGTGACGGCTGGGCGTATGACATCGGTTTCGGCGGCCTGGATCACGTCCTGGCCAGCGGGCGCAACGTCAATATCGTCGTGCTCGACACTGAAGTTTACTCGAACACCGGCGGTCAGATGTCGAAGTCAACACCGCGCGCGGCAGTCGCCAAGTTCGCGGCTGGCGGCAAACCTAACGGTAAGAAAGACCTCGGCCTGATTGCCATGAGCTACGGCAACGTTTACGTAGCGCGCGTGGCGATGGGTGCGAGAGACGAACAGACACTGCGCGCCTTCCTTGAAGCGGAAGCCTACGACGGCCCCTCGCTGATTATCGCCTACAGCCACTGTCTGATGCAGGGCATCGACATGGGCAAGGGTCTGAAGAACCAGAAGGCTGCGGTTGAATCCGGCCAATGGCTGCTCTATCGCTATAACCCGGAACGCGGCGAACACGGCGAGAACCCGCTGTCGCTGGACTCGCGCGCGCCCAAACTGCCGCTGAAGGAATACATGTACATGGAAAATCGCTTCCGTATGCTCACGCTGAGCAAGCCGGAAGTGGCGAAGGAACTGCTGAAAGAAGCACAGCACGATGTCGAAACACGCTGGGCGATGTACGAATATCTGGCATCACGCCCCTTTGGCAACGGTAAGAACGGAGGAGGACAATCATGAGTGACTTGAGAACAACGTATCTGGGATTAAAGCTGCGTTCTCCTCTGGTGGCGTCAGCATCGCCCCTGTCGGAGCACATTGATAACATCAAGCGCCTGGAAGACGCGGGCGCGGGCGCGGTGGTGCTGTACTCGCTCTTTGAGGAACAGCTTCGTATGGAACGTCAGGCGCTGTGGCACTACCTGACGCACGGCACGGACAGCTTTTCGGAAGCGCTGACCTTTTTCCCGGAACCGAGCGAATTCAAGACGGACTCGCGCGGGTATCTGGAACACATTCACAAGGCGAAGGAAGCCGTCAGTATCCCGATTATCGCCAGCCTCAACGGCGTGACGATGGGTAACTGGGTCAAGTTCGCGCAGCAGATGGAAAGCGCGGGGGCGGATGCTATCGAGCTGAACGAGTACAACATCCCGACGGACATGAACAAAAGCGGTTCGGACGTGGAAGATGATACGATTGCCCTGCTGAGCGCTGTGAAGTCGGCAGTTAGCATCCCGGTGGCGATCAAGCTCAGCCCCTACTTCAGCAACATGGCGAACATGGCCAAGCGTCTGGATGAGGCGGGGGCGGACGGTCTGGTACTGTTCAACCGCTTCTATCAACCGGACATTGATCTGGAAACGCTGGAAGTCAAGCCGAACCTGATCCTCAGCACACCGCAGGCGCTGCGTCTGCCGATGCGCTGGATTGCCATCCTTTACGGGCGTGTGAAGGCCAGCATGGCCGCAACCAGCGGCGTCCACACGGCGGAAGATGTGGTCAAGATGCTGCTGGTCGGCGCGAACGTCACGATGATGGCGGCGGCGCTGCTCAAGCACGGCATTGATTACATGGCGGAAGTCGAAAAAGGTCTGCGCGAATGGATGGAGAAGAACGAATACGAATCAGTCTCGCAGATGCGCGGCGCGGTCAGCCAGATCAACTGTGAAGACCCGGCGGCCTTTGAACGTGCGCAGTACATGAAGGCGCTGACACACTACCATCCTGATAACTAATCATTGAGGCTCGTTTACCCCCTCATCCCCAACCCTTCTCCCCCGATTTCGAGGGAGAAGGGCATAAGATGCGGCACACGCCGCCACAAGGGGTAAGGTGTTTAGGATGCTTGAGTTCACTAACGCGATCTGATGATTAACTGTTGAGGGGCGGCCAAACGGACGCCTCTCATTGTTTTTAGGCTGATTGCACCCTCAACTGAGGACGCTGGAACCAGAAAATCGCGGCCACCAAGACCAGCGTCAGCAGCAGGCCCGCCATGCTGATCGCGGCATATCCGCCCGATTCAAACAGCGCACCCGCAGCCAAACCGCCCGTCCCGGCGACAAAGAACGACAGCGAATCGTTGATCCCCTGGACACGGGCGCGTTCCTCGCCTTCAAGGGCGTCGGCAAGCAGTGATGTGCTGGAGACATAACCGAAGTTCCAGCCCAGCCCCAGCAGAAACAAGGCCAGCGCCAGAATGTACTGATTAACAGAAAGTGGAGCCAGCAGCGCGGAGATAATCAGGATGAGCGCGCCCGCAAACAACATGGCCACGCGGCCATAGCGATCAATCAGGTAGCCCGTCAGCGGCGATAGGCCGAACATGCCCAGCGTATGCATCGAAATGACCATCGAAATCACATCTCTGCCGTGATGATTGTGATCCATGTGCAGGGGTGTCATCAGCATCAAAATGACCATCACCGTCTGGCTGACCAGCGCGCCGGTGATGGCAAGCTGCACTTTGGGCAGCCGCAGCAGGGTTGACAAGGAGCGCGCGATTTGCGGCTGATCGCCCGCTGTGTTTTTGCGTTCGGCTTCGGCGATGCTTCTGGCGACGAGCATCGGGTCGGGGCGCAGCAGGAAAAAAGCCAGCAGCGCCGCCAGACTCGTGAACACGACGGCAACGCCCCAAGGCCCAGCGTCAGGGTGCAGCCCCAACGACTGCATGATACTGCTGCTGGGGGAAACGAGCAGCGGCCCGACAATCGCGCTGATGGCTCCGGCAAAGACCAGCCTGCCAATCATGCGCGCGCGTTCGGCTTCGGGGAACATTTCGCCAGCGGCAAAACGTCCCTGATCGCTGCTGGCACGTCCGATACCCAGCAGCGCCGCGCTGACCAGCAGCAGGGGAAACACCGCCTGCGTCACCGCGATAATGCCCACGACGCCACCCAGCGCCCCCGCCGCGTAACCCAGCGTCAGTCCCAGGCGGCGCCCAAAACGCCCCATAATCAGGGCGATGGGCAAAGCCGATAACGCCTGGGCAAAGGTCAGCGTAGAGGACGGAAATCCGGCCATACGCTCGCTGCCGCTGAGGCGCGCCGCAACGATGACGATCAGCGTAAAGACGGCGATCTGGCTGGCGGTGTATAAACTTTGCAGGACAAACAGGGTATAAAGCAGACGCTGGCTGGTGGCCTTACTGTACATTAGAGTTCCTTTTCGGGGGTACTGCATGAAACCACAAAAGCAGTGATAGATGGCTATCGACTGCTTTTGTTCATCATGCGCTGAACAACGGGGACTGTCAATCGGAAGTTAAGTCCAAACTGTGACGGGCAGTAAAAAGCGCCGTAATCGCCGCTACCAGGAACGCAGCGCGCGCAACTGCGGCGTTTTCTTCAACTGGTGCGACTGCATCCGCGTCAGCACGTCATCCAGAATCGTCACTGCCTCAGCGACATACGGCCCCTTGTTGAGCATGACACATTCGGCGCGCTCAGACATGGCGGCGTCGGTCATTTCCGCGCGCGTGGGCCGCCCCTTCTTGGCTAAGCCCTCTAGTACCTGCGTGGCCCAGATGACCGGCACATGCGCCGCTTCGGACAGCCACAGGATTTCCTCCTGCATCTCGACCAGGCGCTCATAACCAATTTCAACGGCTAAATCGCCGCGCGCGATCAACACGCCAAACGGCTGATTGCCCGCCCCATGCACAATCAGTTCCGGCAGGTTACGAATGGCTTTTCCCGTTTCCACCTTGGCGATAATGGCGATAGAATTTGCTTTGCGCTGTTTGAGCCGTGTACTCAATTCGCGGCGCAGCAGATCAATATCGGCGGCTTCCTGCACAAACGAGTAGAGAATCATATCGGCGTGCCGCGCGATAAAGGTCAGGTCGCGCAGGTCTTTGACCGTCAGCGGGTTCAGCCGCAGTTCGGTGTCGGGGAAGTTGACGCCCTTGTCGTTTTGCAGCTTTTCCCCCTTATCACGGGCATGGGTAACGCGCAGCAAAAAGCCTTCGGGCACCGCCGCTTCGACTTTCATGCCGATTTTGCCGTCATCAATCCACACTGACTCGCCGACGCGAACCTGATCCAGCGCTTCGGTAAGCGTGCAGCGCGTCTGGAAGCGAAACTCCTCGGAGGGTTTTGGCGTGCCGCGCGTCAGCAGCAGCGCATCGCCTTTGTAGATGCGGCCTTTGCTGATGGTTTCGGTGGTGCGTGACTTCGGCCCGCCCAGATCCATCGCAATTTTGCAGTCGCGCCCAACTTCTTTTGCAGCGCGATGCACAAAATCAATCATCAGTTTCCAGGCCCGTTCGTCATCATGAGCGCAGTTGATGCGGGCACAGTCCATGCCGCGCGCGATGAGGTCACGGACAATGGCATAATCCTCGGCGGCTTCCGTAGGCAGCGTTACCATGATGCGCACGCGGCGGTTCACTAAAGGTTTGCCAAATACCGCTTCGGTGTGGTGCCGCAGCAGACGTTCGCCACGAAAGAATGAGCGCAGCGGGGGATGCAGCGCGGGCGTGCCGTCGTGAACTACTGCGCTGAGCGTGGCAATCACCGCGTCAAGGTTGGGCAGCACGCGCGATTCCAGCCGCCCCAGCGACGACAGACCCCAGGGAATCAACGCCGCTTGCACAGGGCGCAAATCACGCCGCCGCAGCGCCAGATAATAAGCCAGGTTCAAGGCGCTGATGAGAAAATCACGGCGCGTAATCAACGGACGCCACAGCGCGAATGTGCTTTGCCCTTCTTCATACACCTCGGTGCGCAGGCGTTTCAGCGTCTCCAGCAGCGTGCGCGCGTCGCTTAAATCAATGGAATCAATCAACATCATCACCCTAACCTTCAAACAACTTATTTCATCTTAATTCTAAAAGAGGCAGATTAAGGACATGTTATATACAGTATGCTTTTTTCTGCCTAGCCCCGACAATAAAAAACGCCCCCGGTTTTCGGAGGCGTTTCATTGCGTTATGCAGTTGTCAGGTGTTAGTCACCCGCGCCTTGTGGTGCGGCTTGCGGTGAGGCTTCTGGAGTGCGCCGTCCCCAGGGTGTACCCAGCCAGCGCAGCAGGAAGAAGTCCGCCCCGATGTAACCAGAGGTCTTCCAGGCCAGGACCAGCAGAATGGCGGCGATACCGAGCAGGCCGTTGGTGCTTGCCGACCCTGCCATGATGAAGTTCCAGTTCATGAAGGCCCCGAAGAACGCGGCCACACCGACGAACGCGCCGATAATCAAGGCGATGCCGATCAGCAGTTCACCGTAGGCGATGAGCTTGGCGAACCAGACATAGGAACCAGAGTCCAGCAGCCCCTGAATGAAAGAACGGTACCAATCATAGGTGATGGGAGGCCGACCCTGTTCAGGAATAGCGATGGCGCTCTGCCAGAAGCCTTGCAGTGCGGTTCCGGTTTCAGTCCAGGCGGGATTGCCGATTTTGTGCGAGGCGGCATCGACCCACGACAGGCCAACCAGAACGCGAACGACCAGCCAGACGAGTGAAAAGCGGGTGTCGCTAAACAGGAACTTAGCGAGCGGCGGATCGGTGACGACAGTCTTGCCAGAGAAGGCTTCTTTCACAAAGTTACTCATTTTCGTATCCTCATACTTGTTCAAGCGAACGATCAACTGTCCTTTATTGTCCTCGGAACAGGGGTTGTACTGTAGTGCAAGGTGTCACCGCTTACGGCTGCAAATATCACTTCAAAAATGAGACAGCAGTCCGTTTAATCGTGATAAATGTCACATGCGGATCGTTTTTTGCAGTGTATACAGGTACAATCGCCGCACTAGGTAGGGTCAAATGAAGAGGCAAACACTATGACACTCCCCCTTTCTGCACTGCTGGATTTTGCGCTGGACGCAGCCTGGCAGGCCGGACGCATCACGCTGGGTTACTTTCAGTCGGGCATTGCGGTTGAACGTAAAGGCGACAACTCTCCGGTGACAATTGCCGACAAACAATCGGAGCAAAAACTGCGCAGCCTGATCGAACAACAGTGGAGCGATCACGGCATCATCGGCGAGGAATACGGTACGCAGCCCGGCAAGTCGTCGCTGACGTGGGTAATTGACCCGATTGACGGCACCAAGTCGTTTATTCACGGCGTGCCTTTTTACGCGGTGCTGCTGGGGCTGATTGACGGGGACGAGTCGCTGGTTGGGGTGGCACACTTCCCGGCGCTGAACGAAACGGTGTACGCGGCGAAGGGCATGGGCTGCTTCTGGAATGGACGACGCGCCCACGTTTCTACCCTCAGCGAACTCAAGGACGCGGCGCTGATGGCCAGTGATATTAATACCTTTGAGCAGCGCGGCAAAGGCGCGGCGTGGTCACGGTTGGTCGAGTCCACCTACATTCAACGGACATGGGGCGATGCTTACGGCTATGCGCTGGTGGCTAGCGGACGCGCCGAAGTGATGGTCGATGCGGTGATGAACCTGTGGGACTGCGCGCCGTTCGGGGTGATTTTGCCAGAGGCCGGGGGCACGTTTACCGACTGGCAAGGCAAGTCTACGATTCACGGCGGCGAGAGCATCGCGACCAACGGTGTGCTGTTTGACACAGTGATGCAGAAGGTGACAGGCGCTTGATGGCGCTGCGGGCCGATTGAGGGGCAGCACCATTAGGGTTACTGCTCCTTACTTTCCACGCGCTGCGTTCCCCGTCCATAACACTCTCTTAAACTAACCTTAAACCCGCATCTATTTGGGCATGGTATCATAATGACGAATCCTTACGGTTAAAATGTAAAGGAAAGTTATGCAGCGAGTGTTACCCACTCAAGCAGCAACAACCTCAAAAGCACAGATTTTGGAACGGGCACTGGCAGGCAAACGTGCATCCGCAAACACCCTGCACAAACGCCCCCGCATCGGGGAAGAAATAATTCGTGCAGTATTATTCGCTTCTGGTATCTTCTCTGTCCTGATTACCATTTTCATTGTGGTTTATCTCGGCGTCGAAGCGCTGGGCTTCTTCAATGCTCACGCCTGGCTGCCCACTAAAACGGCAGTCATCAATGAATCCGTCCCGGCGATAACGCTGCGGCCAGACGAAGGCGCGATCAACGCGTCCGATACGGTGCTGCTGCTGGATGTCGCCGAGGATCAGGCGATCCCGTACACGCCGAACACGCTTATACGGATTGACAACGAAATCATGCGCGTCACCGAACGGCGCACCGCTTCCATTGTTGTGGAACGCGGCTACCGGGGCACTGCCGCCGCCGCACACACGGCTGGCTCGCCAGTGATGGCGATGCAAGAGGTGCAGGTCAACTTAACAGGCGCGCTCAATGCCAGCGACACACAAATCGCTCTGACGCCGGGTTACGGCCTTGCGTTCCAGGTCGATCAGCTTATTCGTGTCAACAGCGAAGAGATGCGTGTGCTGACCGTCGCCCCTGACAGCATCACCGTCGAACGCGGCATCAACGGCACTACCGCCGCCGCCCATAACGCCGAGGCAACGCTGGAATATGCGGACGCGCCGTCGCTGGCGGAGTTTTTCACGTCAACACAGTGGCAGCCGCAGATCGGCGCGTTTGGTATTCTGCCGCTGGTCAATGCCACACTGATGACTACGTTCTTTGCGCTGGTGGTTGCTATCCCGGTAGGTCTGGGCGTGGCGATTTACCTGAGCGAATACGCCTCACCGCGTACCCGCAGCATCCTCGGCCCGGTGATCGAACTGCTGGTGGGTGTGCCAACGGTGGTGTTCGGTTACTTCGCGCTGGAGTTTGTGACGCAAGGTGTACTGCGCCCGCTGTTCGGGTCTGACGTGGTCAACATTCAGAACACGCTCTCGGCAGGTCTGGTTGTGGGCATCATGATTGTGCCGACTATCGCCTCGATGAGCATTGACGCGATGAACGCCGTGCCGCGTGCCCTGCGTGAAGCCAGCTATGGACTGGGCGCGACCAAGTTTGAGACAACGGTTAAGGTCGTCCTGCCCGCCGCCCTTTCCGGCATCATCGCGGCAGTCATTCTGGGTATGTCGCGCGCCATTGGTGAGACGATGATCGTGGCGATTGCTGCCGGGTCGGGGCCTGCGTTTACCTTCAACCCGTTCGCGGGGGCGGAAACCATGACCGGACACATCGCGCGTATCAGCGGCGGCGACCTCAGCTATCAGTCGATTGACTACGAAAGCATCTTTGCCATCGGTCTCACGCTGTTCCTGATTACGCTGGCGCTGACACAGATCAGCACCTACATCACGCGCCGTTTCCGTGAGGTTTACGAGTAAAGTATGGGTCACATCCAAGAAGGTATCTACAAAAGCAGCATTTTGCGGCGTCACCTGAAGGGTGAGCTGTGGAAGCGTATGTATATGGCGTCGTTCCTCGTCGCTTTCCTGGCGCTGGTGCTGCTGGTGCTGACGATTGTGAATGAAACATTCGGCTATGTGCTGATTGAATATCGCGTGCAGCCGGAAACGGTTTCTGAACGTCCACTGGAAGAACTGAATGCGGAAGAACTGGTCGGTGTCCTGCAAGCGCAGGTACCGGGGCAGCTTATCCCGCTGGCGGCCCAATACCTGGCGAATAATATGGATGTGCAGACCTTCGCCGACACGCCCATCGCCGAGTCGATGGCGGGCAAGAATTTCCCCGAAGCATATGGTGCGACGACCCCGCGCGAACTGTCACGCGAGGATCGCCCGCTGGTGATGGGGCAGCTTCTGGCAGGCAACCTGTCGTCGGAACAGTTATATGTGATTGTCGAAGAAGTTGTGCTGGAGCCGGATGTGGTTGAAACCTATCCGCTGTTTGAAGGGCTGTTCAACCGCGAGGCCATCGAAGCCAAGATTGCCGAGGAATATCCCGACACGGCGACCCGCCCGGAACTGCAATTCCACTCGTGGCTGAATGCGGCGATTTTTAACAGCACCGCAGGCGATAACCCGCTGACATCGGGCATTCGCACGGCGCTGCTGGGTTCGCTGTATGTGCTGGTGATTGTGGTGCTGTTCGGCTTCCCGCTGGGCATCATGACCGCGATTTATCTGGAAGAATATGCGGGCAAACACTGGCTCAACAACCTGATTGAAAACAATATCCGCAACCTGGCAGGTGTGCCGTCGATTGTGTACGGTATGCTCGGCTTGCAGTTGTTTGTGCGCGCGCTGGAACCCGTGACCAGCGGCGCGGCCTTCGGCGTGCTGGACTCCAACGGACGCACCATTCTGTCGGCAGGGCTGACGATGGCGCTGCTGGTGCTGCCGGTGGTGATTATCAACGCGCAGGAAGCGATCCGCGCGGTGCCCAATTCCTACCGCGAAGCCAGCTATGGCCTGGGCGCGACCAAGTGGCAGACCATCTGGAATCAGGTGATACCCGCCGCCCTGCCCGGTATTCTGACGGGCACCATTCTGTCCATCTCGCGCGCGATTGGTGAAACCGCGCCGCTGATTATCGTCGGAGCAGCTACCTACATTGCCCAGGACCCGACGGGCTTCTTCTCGAAGTTCACGGCGCTGCCCATCCAGATTTTCTCGTGGACGACGCGTCCCCAGCCCGGTTTTAAGGAACTGGCTGCCGCCGCGATTGTCGTCCTTCTCCTTCTGCTCGTGGTTTTGAACCTGAGCGCCTTTGTCTTACGCCATCAAGCACGCCGGAGATTACAGGCATGATCCAAACCCTTGTTGATTACGCTGTTGAACTGAAGAATGTCAGCGTCTACTATGGCAGCTATCGCGCTGTCAAAGATGTCAGCTACCCGATTGAGCGCAACAAAATCACCGCGATGATCGGGCCATCGGGCTGCGGCAAAAGCACGGTGCTGCGCGCCATTAACCGTATGAATGATCTTGTGCCGGGCGCACACGTTGAAGGGGAAATCCTCTTTCGTGGGCAAAACCTGTACGACCATCACATTGACCCGGTAGAAGTGCGCCGCCGTATCGGCATGGTCTTCCAGAAGCCGAACCCGTTCCCGAAGTCGATTTTCGAGAATGTGGCTTACGGGCCGCGCCTGCTGGGCATCAACAACAAAAGAACCCTGGGCGACATCGTCGAGTCCAGCCTGAAGCAAGCCGCCCTGTGGGACGAAGTCAAGAACACGCTGAACAAATCCGGCATGGCGCTGTCCGGCGGGCAGCAGCAGCGTTTGTGCATTGCGCGCTCGCTGGCGGTGGAGCCGGAAGTCATCCTGATGGACGAACCCTGCTCGGCGCTTGACCCGATTGCTACGCAGCGCATTGAAGAACTGATGCGTGAACTGGTACAGACCTACACCATCGTCATCGTCACGCACAACATGCAGCAGGCCACCCGTGTCTCGGACTATACTGGCTTCTTCAACGTGCGCAAGTCCGGCGAGGGCCTGAGCGAAACGCGCTGGGGCGAACTGGTGGAATTCGCGCCGACGGAGCAGGTGTTCAACGACCCGCTGCAACCGGAAACCGCCGATTACATCAGCGGACGGTTTGGATAGCCAGCAGCAGTTAGCGATTAGCAATTAACAAAATGCCAGAGGACGAAACACATCCTCTGGCATTTTTTGTGACTAATACATGGTGAAGATGAAGCTGTCGAGTTTGGGGAACAGCACGTCAATCAGGTACTGCGACTGCCCCCAGATGCTTACGTCAGGATGGCTCTGGCGCAGTTCTTCGCGGCTGCGATAGCCCAAGAGCAGCGGCGCTAACAGCAGCGGCGGAATCCGGATTTCGTCGCCCTCACGGAAGCCGATGTTGTTCACCGACAGCAGCTTGCCCTGTTCAAAATTGAGTTCAAACGTCTCGCGGTACAGGTTAAGGTTGACCTTCCTGGTGAACCCGGCGAAGGCGCTGGCGGCAATGCGGCGTTCCAGCACGGGCGTCAGCTTGCGCAGCAGCCCGGCCACATCCACCAGATGTATCTGCCAGGCATAGGTGCCGCTGTCCACCGCGCCCCATGTGCGCGCCAGACGCAGCACCGGATTGGAAACGGGCAGGTTAAAGCGGATGCTCGGCTTGTTGTTTTCCTTCGCGAGGCCCTTGAGATAATGCAGCAGCGCGTGGGCCTGTGCGATGTTCATGCGCGAGGTTTCGCTGAGGATTAAGCCTTTGCCGAAGCCGAAACGCATGGTGCGCCCATACGCGACAGGCTGCGCGGAATCGTCCAGCATCAGCCAGAAATCGCCTTCCATGTCATTACCGATGGTGTGCTGCAACAGGTAGCGCCAGATGGCTTCGTCGCGCGGCGAGGTGATGGCGAGGACGCTGGTCGCTTCAGCATACATCTGCGCCAGCAGCGGGATGTCGTCAGCAGTGGCGCGGCGGAAGCTGTAGGCGGCGGGCGGCGCGTCCGGGATGTGATGCAGTTCAAGGTGCCAGTTGGGTTCCAGCGGTATGGCGTACTCGTAGCCGAACTGGCGGTAGAAGTATGGGATGCCCTCAATCTGGCTGAGGTCAAACCCGTCGCGGCGCAGCAGTTCCTTGAAGCGTTTGTCCAGCGCGCGGATTAATCCACGTCCGCGATAGGCTTCGAGCGTGCTGACGATACCCATTTCGCCAGCGTTGAGCGTGATCTCTTCGTAACGCCACTGCCAGGGGATCAGCGCCAGCGACGAGACGATTTGGCCTGTGGTCTGATCTTCGACGTACAGCCAGTAGTCGAAGTGGGTTGTCGGATGGTGCAGCAGCAGCGCGCGGGACATGCCCGTCACGCCTTCGCCGAATGTTTTGCCATTGAACACGGCCAGCCGTTCGGCGTCCCCCGCGTCACGGACGGATTTGAGGACTAAGCTGCTGTCGATTGTTTGTTGATAAGGTGTAGACACGGCGTTGTTTTCCTTTGACAAAGGTGTATAAGCCTGTTTGAAGGCCTGGGAATGTGCGGATTGAAAATCGAATGAAAACAGAACTACATCGTCAGCAATGTGCGGCGATGTGCATGGAAAGGGGCGCTGGGTTGTGCGGTTCCCAGCTTAGAGGACTTGCGCCGTGTTAGTTTTGAACATGCGGTTTACTATACTGGCGTTAGCAGCGCTCGTCAACGGAAAAGAAGTCATCGCGCGCGGGTGATCTTACTCCCGCCGCAGCACGCTGTACTGATTGGCCTGCCCATCCTCGCCGTCGGCGCGGTAGCGTTGGACTTCGCGCAAGCCTGTGGCGGCGACCAGCGCATGGTGCTCGGCATCATCGACGTAATGGCAGTAGCGCAGCGCTCTTGCTCCGCGCCGCCAGTCGAGCAGATAATCGTGTGCTTCGACACTGAGGTCAGCGCTCCAGGGGACGACACGCGCGCGAAAACGCTCGTACTCGTAAAAACGCCAGCAGGCAAACGCCAACATCCCCCCTGCCCCCACGCGCTGCGCCAGCACACGCATAAATGCCTGCCGTTCGACGGAACCCGGAATGTGATGCAGCACGCCAAACAGCACCACCAGATCGTAGGTGCCTGTGTGCGGGGGATTGTCCACGATGTCGCGGAGTTCCAGCGCGGCAGAAGGGAGCGCGGCGCGGGCCTTGTCCAGCAGCGCGGGGCTGTTGTCCATGCCGTGATAGCGGCTGTTGAGGCCATGTTCGCGCAGGAAAACGCCGAAGCGTCCGTTGCCGCAGCCGACATCCAGCACGGACAAGGGGACGTTTGGGTCTCGCTTGTCGCTGGTCAACAAGGGCAGCAATCGTTCCCAGCCAAGCCACGCCTGCCCGCGCGTGGCATCAAACTCGTCAGCGGTGACGCGGTAGAACTCGCGGTTGATGGCGTTGAGGCGGGCGATAGTCACAGCGTTCATTGTTACAACGGTGACGACACAATCTGGTTGAGCTGTGCTTCATCAATCAGGTTTTTGGCGACGCCGTAAATGATGACGAAGGGCTGCATGATCGGGTTCTTGAAACGGTAGCGCTTGGTTTCCTCGTTCTTGTTCAACACGAAGCCGCGCGCCTCGCCACAGAAATCGTTGAGGTGCCGCGAGAAGGATTTGACGTTGAAGGGCTTACCCATGATGATTTCCATTGGCTCACGGAGGTCAGCAGGCGCGAAGTAACCGAGGTCATCGGTTTTCGCCAGCGCGCAGGCCAGCAGCACTTCGTCGTACATCGTGCGCAGCGTGCCGTTGATGGCTTTGTTGTAGGCAGCGAGGATGCTGTGCTGGGTCTTCTTGACGGCTTCGTGAATGGCAACGCCGACATCTTCCAGCGTGATGTTGGTACGCGTGTGGTCAATGGCTTCCTGCGCGGCATACAGCGTCAGCAGGTGGGCGTAGTGTGGCAGGCCCTGCGACAGATGGGCGATGTGACGGCGCGCGTCGGCTTCGATGTTGATTTCGACCTGCGCCAGCCCTTTGTCGATGATTTCGTACAGTTCATCGAGGCTCATGCGCGGCATACGGATTTGCACAAGCGAACGCTCAATGGACGAGTGTTCGGCGATCAATTCGTTGACGGAGTCGGCCACGCCCAGCAGTACCAGCGTGGTCATCACCGAATGATCGGAGAGCGTTTTGATGGTGTCGGCCAGCAGGCGCGTGGTTTTTGGGTCGGCGATGCGATCCACTTCGTCGATGATAATCACCGCGCGGCTGACGAAGCGCTGCAAGGTGACGCGCACATCGTCGGGCGTAATGCTGCTGCTGACGAACTGATTCAGCGTGGCGATTTCTAAGGCGGGCGCTCCCTGCACGAAGCCGATAGGACGCAGCCGCCGCGCCACCGAAAACTCACGCAGCACCTTGAGCCACAGTGACGTGAAGTTGTCGTCGCCGTCGCAGTTGATGTTGTTGGTCACCACGCCCTGAAAACCGGAATGCTGCAACTTGTCGGAGAGGATGTTGGCGAGTGAGGTTTTGCCAACGCCGCGCTCACCGAAGATGATGACGTGCTGGCCGCGCTGGTTGACGGCGTTGATGATGCTGCGAATCTGATCGGAGCGCCCGGCGAACAAGGCTTCCTGATTAATCGGCGCGCTGGGCGTGAACACTTCCGCGACTTTGGTGGACAGCATCGCTTTTTCCTGGTCGTTCATGCAAAAGAGTCCTCAGTAAACAGTTTTCAGTAAATGGTCAGGTGTGGAGACTATGTTCTATCCTTCACGCGGTAGACGAGTTTTAATCCCGACCACAGGTTATCTACCGCCGCCACTTTGACATCGACCAGGCCGTTTGCCAGCGCATGGTCACGGATGACATCTTCAGTCAGGTCGGTGGGGATTCTGGCGGATTTTTTGTACCACGAAATCCACAGCGCGCCCTCTTTTTTCAACGCGGCTTTTAAGGCGTCGTAGTGGCTTTCAAATTCAGTACGGTCACGCGCGAAGAAGTGAATCAGGTCGAGCGAGTCTTGCAGCGTGTCATCACGGATGACTTCCGGCGGGAGTTCGCCCAGCGTCGCGGCGTAGTCGGCAGGCGCGTTGAGAATGGCGATGCGAAAGCCGGGTTTGATGCCCAGTTTTTTGACCAGGGGGGTGCCGGAGTAGCCGAAAGTCATTCGTCGTATAAACCCTCAAAAATCTTTGCAACCGACAAGGTAAAACCCGGTAGTACATCGCCGCCGTTGATGACGCCATTTTTGTCGACAAATTCAACGGGTTTGCCAGGCACATAAATTTCAACCTCCTGCGTCATGGGATAAATCACCCAGACAACCGTACCCGCCGCAATATAATTAGCGATTTTGATGCGCAGTTTCTTTTCTGTATCGCTCGGTGAAAAAACTTCTACCGCGAGATCAGGGGGAATGGGATTGTAACCCCGTTGGGCAAGTCTTCTCTGACGAGCTTTGGAGACGAAACCTACGTCTGGAGCATAGCGTTCGCCGAAGACCACATAACCGCCCGCTTCTCCCGTTACATAACCGAGTTGATGTTCGTCCACGAAATTGCCGATTAAGCGTCCAGTGCGCATGGAGACTTGTGAGGAATAAGGATTTGATGTCACTTCAACAATTTCCCCTCCGATAAACTCGAAAGTAAAGTCCTCGTTTTCGGGCAAATCGACGAACCGCTCAAATTCTTCTACGGTATACAAACGTGGTAATTGGACAGCCATAGGTGTTCCTCTTAAGCCAGCCTCGTATCTATCTTAGCACAAAAAGAGCGCAGCCCGCGCCGCGCCCTCACCGTTTCACAATGTTTATAGACGACTAGCCGCTGATGAGCGTGCCCACGTCGTGTTTGCCCTGCACCGCGTGTACCAGCGCTTCGTCTGACCAGAAATCGACGACGAAGATGGGCTTGTTGTTTTCCTGGCACAGCGTGAAGGCGGTTAAGTCCATGACTTCGTAGCGCCCGTCGATGACCTGCTGGAACGTCAGCGTTTCAAAGCGCGTGGCATGGGGGTCTTTGCGTGGGTCAGCGCTGTAAACGCCGTTGACCTTCGTGGCCTTAATCACAATGTCGGCGTCGATTTCCATCGCACGCAGCGCGGCGGCGGTATCGGTGGTGAAATAAGGATTGCCGGTGCCGCCTGTGATAATCACCACGCGGCCCTTTTCAAGATGGCGGATGGCGCGCAGCCGGATGTATGGCTCGGCAACGGTGTTCATCTGCACGGCGGTCTGCACGCGCGTACTTACGCCTACCCGCTGAAGCGCGTCCTGAAGCGCCAGCCCATTCATGACGGTAGCGATCATGCCCATGTGGTCGGCGGTGCTTTGGGCCATGCCCAGCGCTACGCCCGTTTGCCCACGCCAGAGATTACCACCGCCGATGACGATGCCAATCTGGACGCCGAGATCATGAACGGATTTGATTTTGGTGGCGATTTCCTTGGCAGCAGCCGGGTCGATGCCGAAGTTGCCTTTTCCAGCCAAAGCTTCACCGCTGAGCTTAAGAATGATGCGCTTGTAGAAGGGAGCGCCGCCGGAATTCGTGCCGTTCTTTGCCATGCTGTTCTCCTTTTCGGATGGCCATTCAGTCAAAATGCAGGGAATCACGCGAAAAAAAAGGGATTAGCAAAGGCTAATCCCTTCTGTGTTGACGTTATGCGGTTCGTCCGGTCACGAAACTAACCACTGACGTTGGTTTCCTTCTCAATCGCGAAGCGGGCGAAGCGGCGGACTTCCACACGCTCGCCGACAGCGGCGACGGTTTCCTGAAGCAGTTGGCTGATGGTCTTGGCGTCGTCCTTGACGAAGGGCTGTTCCATGAGGCACAGGTCTTCGTAGAACTTCTTCATGCGGCCTTCGACGATTTTCTCGGCGACGTTCTGCGGCTTGCCTTCTTCGAGCACGCGGCGCAGTTGAACTTCCTTTTCTGCCTGGATGACGGCAGCAGGAACGTCCTCAATGCGCAGGTATTCGGGGTTCATGTTGGCGATGTGCAGCGCGACATCCTTGGCGAAGCGGCGGAAGTTGTCGGTGTTGGCCACGAAGTCGGTTTCGCAGTTAACCTCGACCATCACGCCGACGCGCTTGTCGTGGTGCTGGTAGAATTCGACGATGCCTTCATTGGTCGCGCGTTCGGTAGCGCCGAGCTTCTTGACGGCGCGCGCCAGACCTTTTTCGCGCAGGTAATCCAGCGCCTTCTGCATGTCGCCGTCGTTGCCTTCTAGCGCTTTCTTGCAGTCCAGCGGGCCAGCGCCGGTTGCTTCGCGCAGTTCTTTGATCATTTGTGCGGTGATTTGCATGATGTTTCCTTTTAGCTGTAGCGGTTAGTCACTAGCGGTTAGCCTTAGCTTGATGAACTTCCTGCTAATCGCTAACTGTTAATCACTTGTCGCTATTCCTCACTCTCATCAATCTTCATGTTCTTCAGCTTAGCGAGGGTCGAAGCGCCCAGATAGACTTCGTCGTCGTCCTTCTCCTGGTCGTAGGCGGAGAGGTCGATGTCGTCGTAAGCAACCTTGGCTTCGTCGTCGTCGGCGCCGCCCTTACGCATGTTCTTGCCTTCAATCACGGCGTCGGCAATCGCGGAGACCACCAGCTTGATGGCGCGCATGGCGTCGTCGTTGCCGGGAATGATGTAGTCAATCACTTCGGGGTCGCAGTTGGTATCGACCAGCGCCAGCACCGGGATATGCAGGGTATTGGCTTCCTTGACGGCGGTGGTTTCGCGCTTGGTATCCACCACCACCAGCAGTTCAGGCAGCTTCTTCATTTCGCGGATGCCGCCCAGACGCATCTTCAGGTTTTCAATCTTACGCTCCATGATGAGCGATTCTTTCTTAGTCAGCAGTTCAAATTCGCCCTTGTCACGGCGTGCTTCCAGCTTGCGCAGGGTGTCGATACGCTCACGGATGGTACGCCAGTTGGTGAGCGTGCCGCCGAGCCAGCGCTGATTGACATAGGGCATCTTGCAGCGGTCAGCTTCGCGGCCGATGGTTTCCATCGCCTGACGCTTGGTGCCGACGAACAGGACTGCGCCGCCGCGCGCGATGATGTCACGCACCATGTCGTAGTACTGGTTCAGATAGGTCAGGGTTTGTTCCAGATCAATGATGTGAATGCCATTGCGCTGGGTAAAAATGTACGGCTTCATCTTGGGGTTCCACTTGGGCGTGCGATGCCCGAAATGTACACCCGTTTCCAGAAGCGCCTTCAGTGAAACTGAGGAAGGCATGGTTGGGGACTCCTTAACATTGTGTGTTTAGACGATCACGCCGTTCAACCTTCGGTGATCAATACAACGGGTGTACCAACACCGCCGAAGTCCGGGCGTGTGAGATTTACCGACCCTTTGGTGGTCAGCGAGGGGCATTGTAGCAGAGGGATAGGGGGTGTTTCAAGGTGCGAGTGGCGATGACTGATGGTGGCGGGAGAAACGTTAAAGTTGTCGTGCGACACTAAAGTTTCCGGCTGCCAAAGGGCCACGTTCACTGAAGTGAATAGGGCAAACTCGTGTGTCGTGCGGCGGGTAAGCTGGAACGTATCAGGGTGAGGTGAGGAGCGCGTGTTAATAGCGCACCAGCACCTTGCCGTGATTGCTGCCCGTGTAGAGGTATTCTACAGCGTCGGCTACCGACTCTAGGCCGCGAAATTCGGTGGCATCGACTTCGGAAAGCAGTTTGCCGCTGTCCAGCAGGTCGATAAGCCGGGCGAGATGCAGCGGGGCTTCGCGCAAGAAGTGATTGAGCCAGAAACCGCGCACCGACGCCGACTTGCCGATGAGGAAATTGTGGACGCGCGTCGTCTCGATCTTTTTGGCGGCGGGATATTCGGAGATGAAGCCGATGGTAATCAGCCGCCCGCGCACGGCAAGACTTCTTAACGCAGCATCGAATAACTCACCGCCTACTGACTCAAAGACGATGTTGACGCCTTTGGGATATTCTTCCTTCAACACCTGGCGCAGATTCTCGCGTTTGTAATTCACCGGACGGTCACAGCCGAGCGCGCGCAGCAGTTCTACCTTGTCGTCGGAACTGCATGTGCCGATGACGTGGTTGCCCGCGAGTCTGGCAAGCTGCACGGCGTAGTGTCCGGTGCCGCCTGCCGCCGCCGTGACCAGCACGGTTTCGCCGCTTTTCATCTCGCCGACGAGTTCCAGCGCCAGCGACGCGGTTAAGCCGCCGACGCCGAGGCTCACGATTTCGGGCGTGGCTCTGGGGATGGGCATGGCATAAGCCGCGCGATGATAGAGGTACTCGCTGTAGCCGCCGCCCAGCGTCAGCACATGATCGCCCACTTTGAAGTGCTGTACGTCGCTGCCAACGGCGACGATTTTGCCCGCCGCTTCGCCGCCAAGGTCGAAAGGCACAGGCGTGGGGGAGATATAGGTGCCCGCCGCCATCATGTAGTCGGAGGCGTTGACGCCTGTGAACAGGTTGCGAATCACGATTTCGTTGGGCGCAGGGTCGCGGCGTTCGACTTCCACGATGTCGGTAGCTTCGCGGAAGTTGGTGCTGTGGCGGGCGGCGATGAGCTTGCGGTAGGTGTTAGACATAAAATTCCTCAAAAGATTGTTCACTCTATTTTGGATCTACTGTCACTTGTGCGTTGAGCGCCGCCTGTGGCTAAAAGCCAACAGGCTATCATTAAAATGCTGTAAAAGCCCACTAAAGGGGCTTGTCCTTAGAAAGCCCTTCGGTAAACGCCTCTCTTAAGGTATGCCCTGCACAGTGAATAAACCAGTTTCTTTGGTGATGAAAATCTCGCCGTCAGTTTTGATACGTCTATCGAGTTCGGCAATCAGGGCCTGCGCACGCGGCGCTTTCATCTGTACCTCAGGATGATCGAGCGCCGAGGCGATGTAATCCAGCAGCGGTTCAAGCTGTGTCACGCGCAGATTTCCCTCAAAATCCTCGCGTTCAACCTGCGCAAATGAGGCGCGCAGTTGTTCAGCGCCATTTTGCAGTGTAAATGCCTCGCGCACACCCATCAGATAAGGCGTGCGGTTTTCCCTGCCGACGACCTCATCAATAAGCTGCTCAAACTCCTGCATGTGATGAAGGCCATTGGTCATAGCAAACAACACACCGTCCGGCTTCAACACACGCCGGAGTTCCGCGATAGCTTTCGGGCGATCTGGCACATGATAGAGCATGTAGTTGGCGATAATCACGTCAAAGCTGGCATCGGCATAAGGCAGCGCCTGCACATCAACAGGCTCAAATGTGAAACGCTGCGCGAGGGTTTCACCAAGATGTGCGCGGCAGTCCGCCAGCATTCCCGCCGATAAATCGGTCAGCGTGATGTGCCAGCTTGCAGGAATACGTTCAGCGTTGACCTTCCACAGATCGCCGCGCCCGCTGCCTACCTCTAATATGTTTCTGGAGGAAACCGCCAAAATCCTATCGAACTGCCAGCGATGCACTGACATGTTATTGGTGCTAAAAAGCTGATGCAGCCGAATACGGGCAGCAAGTTTATCTGCGCCAGCGTACTGTCTGGTTTTGAGGTACTCGATATCCTGAAATTTCGTCATGATGGAAACGCCTCGCCGTTCGTTTCCCTATTGCTACAGCCGCACGACGATTTTGCCTGTGTTTTTGCCTTCCAGCAGATACCCCAGCGCGTCCGGGACGCTTTCCATCCCCATAAAGACGCGGGCATCAACCACCGATTTCAGCTTTTCGGCGTAGTACAGTTCGAGCAGGTGCCAAAAATGGCTGCGCACAAACTGCGCGTAATCGGCAAGGCTGAAGCCGTAGATGGTGACGGACTTGCGCACGAGATGTTCATAGACAAGCAGCGTGTGCGGCGAATCAGCGACCAGTTGATCCGATGTGGAGGCCACACTGACGATGCGTCCGCGCGGCGCGAGATGCTGCAAGCAGATGTCGAACAGGCTGCCGCCCATCGACTCATAAACCATGTTAACGCCGCCGGGATATTCGGCATTGAGGACTGCGGCAAGGTCTTCGTGGCTGAGGTCAATCACGCGTTCGCAGCAGTGCAGCGCACGCACCATCGCCGCCTGCTTCTCGCTGGCACAGACGCCAAGCACACGGCAGCCCTGCATCCGCGCAAGCTGCACGGCAAAATGCCCGGTGCTGCCGCCCGCGTTGCTGACCAGTACGACCTGCCCACTCTGGATTTTCAACACAATTTCGAGGGCAATCGAGGCGGTCACGCCGCTGATCGCCAGCCCCATCACCTCAGGCGTGGCGCGCGAGACCAGCAGCGCGAGGTTGGCGTCGAGATTCGCATATTCGCGGAAGCCGTTGTAAATCCCTGTGACGACCTGATCGCCGGGCTTAAACTGTTTGACTTCGCTGCCAACTTCCACGACTTCGCCTGCTGCTTCCGTGCCTAAATCGAAGGGCGGCGTCAAGTTGGAAATCGAGCGCCCGGCGATGGTCATTAAGTCGGCGATGTTTAAGCCCACGTAGAGGTTGCGCACACGAATTTCATTGGGGGCCGGTGTCTCTTGCGGGACTTCGACAATTTCCAGCGCGTCCTGAAAGTTACGGTCAAATCTGGTCACGATCACTTTACGGTAGGTGGTCATGGCGTGTACCCTCGCGTTACAAAACGATCTATGTGTTGAAGCAGTGTTTCGTAATCCGTGTGCGTGCGGTTGGTGACGGCGATGATGGCGGTAAAGCCTTCGCCCGCCAGCCAGCCCGCGATACGATACTGAAAAGGCAGCGTGGGAATAATCAGCATCCTGCCTTGCGCCGGGGTGTAACGTTTGCGTCCGCTGAGGGCTTTGCGCACGGCTTCGCCGTCTTCAGGCTGCAACAGCGGGTAGTCCTTCACGGCACGCACGGCATCCCAGGTGACAAACTGCTCGCGCCAGATCAGCGGGCGAATGGTCAATCCGGCGTGGGTCACCGTCACAGCGGGCGTGGCCGTGGTCAGCAGCAGGATGAATGGGACGAAGCCCAGCGTCAGCAGCGCGGTGAGCACAAAAGCGCCAGGCGCGCCGACCACAAGGGCCAACACCTGCCCCAGCGCAGCCAGCAGCAGCACAGCACACAACGCTAGTGCGCCGTACTGTGTGAGTCGGTCTAACAACGGTTTTGGATGAACGTGTGCGGATTCCATAATACGGATTATAACGTATATTGGAACCTAGGCTATGTCCCTAAGACATGGCTTAAGCAAGTTCATCGTTGTCAGTTGTCAGCTAAAAGCGATTTTAGCGGCCAAGGATGAGCCAAATGGGAGAAATCAAACCGCTATGACGCCAAGAACGCCAAGATAATACGAGAGCATAGTCACAAAGAATACTTGAACCGCCGAGACACCGAGTTCACCGAGAAATGAAAGGATTATTATGTCTTTCAATTGTATTCGGTTTGCATGGGCAGCTTCTCCTCATGAAAAGCGCAACGAGCAATGAGTAAATGCAAGAAATCAAGTCGCCGAGATACTGAGTTGAGTACAACGGAGGCCGTAGAGAGGAAAACAGCGATTTTCATCCGCTGGGGTGACCGCAGTTAAGAAAAACTTATCCAATCCCGCCGCTTCGCTTGCCCCATGCATCAATTTCAGCGTAAGGAGAGGCTCACGGCGGGGAATAGTTCAAAAGTGCGTCAGGGCGTTTTATTCCGCGCCTGCGTGACCCAATCCATACCCGACACATCATGCTGCCCCAGCACCAGACTCAATTGTCCGGCGTGTTCCTGAACGTGGCGCATGGTGTAGAGCAGCATCTCCAGGAAACTGGCTTCGATCCAGTTGTAGGTGCGGGGTTCGCGTGCCTTGTCATCGGTCAGCGCCTCGATGGTGGTTTGACATTTAGCGCGACTCTGCGCCAGGTAGGTGAGAATCTGGACTTTGGTGTAAGGTTCATCAGGGAGTTTACCGCGTACAAACGGCGGCGGTGGCAAGAAGCTCTTGTACGTAGCATCCGAGAGGTAAAGGTCGAGCCAGAAAACGGTGTGATAAGCGATAAACCAGAACTGCCCGTAACGCGCATCCTCGGTGTCTTTCCACAGCACAGTGCTCCAGAGATGGTCGGGGCAGAGGTTGATGGCATCTTCAAACATGTCAATCGCGGCCCCAAACTGCTGCCATAACGTCGTTTTGAATTCTGCATCCATTGGTGTGGCCTCCCTCAAAAACAATGACTAAATGCACTATGAACAACAAGGATCGCACCAGAGAAAAAATGAATTTTACCCCTTTGCGATGGTGGTGAACGCCCGGCTACTGCTTTTCGACAATCGCGGCAATCCACGTCTGATGGTCGCGGTAATGATAAAAGCTGTCCCAGGGCAGCCACATGATCAGCGGACGTTCATCACTGGAGTCCGATTGGTAATGGCTGTAGGGAAGCAGCAAATCGGCTTCGGTCATCGCGTGAAGCTTTTGCAGGAACTGATCGTGATTCTGGCGTAAGGTCTGCATCACTTCAGACAAGGGCATCGCATGGTAGCGCTGCTGAATGACGGCGTTAATCGGGTCATCGCCCTGCGTCCATACTTCCGGGGAGATATCCATCGCCTCACGCTTTGATTTTCCTGACAGCAGGGCCAGCGCGGCTTTTTCCCAGAGCGCCAGGTGGATTATGTGGTCTTTTGCCGTCCACCCAGCGGCATCGGTGGGCTGCGTAAGCTGTTCCGGCGTGAGCGAGGCGAGAAACGTCTGGAATTCGTTCCAGCCCGTATCCAGTTGATGCAGCAGGGTTTCGCGCGTCAAGGTATTGTCTGAACTGCTCATGATGTTGTCCCTCAGCCATAAAACGATGGCTTTATTTTAGCACAGATGTGCGATTTCGGTAAATCAGATGGCAGGGTTAGGAAAAGCTGACACCTGTAATTGCCAAGTAACGGAGGGCAGGCTATAATGCGAACGCATGAGCTATCTTTGAGAGAGTGAAAAACAATGGCCGCTTCCACACCCGTTTTCAGCAAGTTAACGCCCATGATTCCCGCAGGCAGTGATATGGCGGCGGCGCTCGCGTTTTATGAGCAGACGCTGGGATTTGTGGCTACTTATAAGGCTGCGGATCTCAGTCTGGCGATCCTGCGGCGCAGCGGCGTGGATATTATGCTTCAGAATTATGATGACCCGCATACAGCGTCGCAGACCAGTATGCGAATCGAGGTCACAGGGGTGGATGCGCTTTACGACGAATATCACGCGCACAACATCGCGCCGTTTCATGAGGGCGTCGGGGCTGGGCTGGGAACGCTCAAAGATATGCCCTGGGGAACGCGGGAGTTCGCGGTGCGCGACCTTGCCGGAGTGTGCATCACCTTTTACGAGAATCGGTCTCGCTGAGATAGCATTTGGGGCCGTCGTCCGTGGTTGACTGGTAGTAGTGATAGGCGACAGAAAGGGATATTGATGCTAACACTCTCACAGGACGCGGTGCGCGGGCTGCTGATTGCGGCGCAGGGGCTGCAAAATGATCCACAGCCGCCCGCCACCAAAGACGATGTACGCGCCATGATTCGCCAGATTCACATGCTGCAAATTGACAGCATCAGCGTGGTCGCGCGCGCGCCGTACTTCGTGCTGTGGAGCCGCCTCGGTGATTATGACCCGCGCTGGCTGGATGAACTGCTGGAGGAAGCCGCGTTATTTGAGCATTTTGCGAACGCCAACTGCTTGGTGCCCATCGAGGATTACCCGCTGTATCTGGCTGGCAGCCGCATCTTTGACTGGCGAGACCCACGTCGATGGCTGGCGGAACATCCCACGCTCAAAGAACGCCTGCTGAAGCATATCCGCGTTCACGGCGAAACGCGCCACACCGATTTTAAGCGCACTGATGGGCAGAAAACGACGTGGGATAACCCCAAAGAGGAACAAGTCGCGCTGGATTATCTGGTTTATGCGGGCGAATTGATGATTCGCCGACGTGACAATTTCCAGCGGGTGTATGACCTGCGTGAGCGCATATACCCCGACGCCGACAAGCTGCCTGCTGTCTCGCGTGATGAGGCGCACGAGCAGTTTGTGCTGTACACCGTTCGGGCGCTGGGAGTGGTCAAGGCCGAATGGGTATCGCATTACTACCGCCTCAAAAACAGTGAGGCCAGCGCCGCGCTCAAACGTCTGGAAAAACAGGGGCGCGTGCTGACGGTCAACGTCGAAGGCTGGGACAAGCCGGGCTATTTCCACCCCGATCATCTCAAGCGCGTGGAAGCCGCCGCCGAGGGCCGAATCCCGCGCTCGAAGACCACGCTGCTGTCGCCGTTTGACCCGCTGGTGTGGCACGATACACCGACGCTGGAATTGTTCGACTTTGACTTTCCAATTGAGTTTTATTTCCCTGAATCCAAGCGCAAATACGGCTACTATTCGCTGCCGATTCTGCACAACAACGCGCTGATCGGACGACTTGACCCGAAAGCTCACCGTCAGCAAGGCGTGTTTGAGGTGAAATCGCTGCACCTTGAACCGGGCGTGGAGGTGACGGATGCGCTGGTCGGCAGGTTGAAACGTATGCTGCAAGCCTGCGCCGACTGGCACGAAACGCCGCAGGTCGTGGTGGCGCGCGCCAGCGAACCGGAACTCACCGACCTGCTGTCGAGTCAACCCAGCGCGGGAGCCTCGTCTGAAGATGACGATTAGCGTTTAGCCAAATGCGAATTGAACCGCCACACCCAAGCACGAAAATACATTTGAACCGCCAAGACGCCAAGGTCGCCAAGGGGATACAAGAGTAAGCTGAGGTTCATCCCTTTGCGTTGTATGGACAATACCCGCCAAAATCGCCTTGTCCGGTAGTGGGAATTCGCATGTTGGGGGACGCCACCAGTTCAAAACTGGTGGCTACCTGCTGGAAACCCACTGAAGGGGTTCAAAGCGCGCCTGCCGTTTCAACCGCATGAGTAGGATTTGGATGCTTAATACCGGAAGCGGTTCGCGTGCGCTCATTCCAGGACGCGGCGCAGGGTTTCGCCGTCTACGTTGCCGCCGCTGATGACGACGGCTGTAGCTTTGCCATCCAGCGGAACCACGCCCGTTTGCAGCGCCGCAAGGCCCACCGCCCCACCGCCTTCGATCATCCAGCCCTGCTCATCAACCATCCAGCGCATGGCAGCGGCAATCGCCTGTTCTGAGACCAGCACTGCGCGATCCACGTAGCGCTGCATCAGTTCCAGCGTGATTGAATGCTGCTCGATTTCGCCAGAGAGCGCTTCGGCCAGCGTGTCCCAGACCTGCGGCAGCGTCGAACCTGTGATCAGATTGTAGGGCGCGGGCGCAGACTCGGCGCAGACGGCAATCACCTCCGCCGCTGGGCGCAGACTCTTGATGGCAACGGCGATGCCCGAAATCAGCCCGCCGCCGCTGGCAGGCACCAGCACGCGCTCGACGTTGGGCAGCGTGTCGAGGATTTCCAACGCGGTAGTTCCTGCACCCGCCACGACATAGGGATCGTTGTAGGCCGAGATAAAGGTGCGCCCTTCGGCGCGTTCGCGGCGGCGGGCTTCGGCTTCGGCTTCGTCATAGTTTTCGCCGAACAGCACCGCTTCCGCGCCAAAACGTTTGACGCCGTTGACCTTGCGTTTGGGCGTGTGCTTGGGCATGAGGATGCTGGCACGCGCACCGAGCAGCGCCGCCGCACAGGCGATGCCCTGTGCGTGGTTGCCGGAGGAGGCCGCGATGATGCCGCGCGCGCGGTCTTCGTCGCTGACGCTGAGCATGGCGTTGAGCGCGCCGCGAATCTTAAACGAATGGGTTTTGTTAGTGTTTTCCAGCTTGAGCCAGACGTTTTCGCCCAAGGTGGGGGCGGGTTCTAGCTGGGTAGGAAACAAATAGGGTCTGATGTTGTTACGGGCGCGCTGAATGTCGTCAAGTTGTACTGGCATGGTTCATCCGTAAAAAACCTGTGCATCAACTGATACAAAAGTCATTTCATGTTATACTCACGTCATGTTATATTACTACAGGCCATCATTCAAATCCTTTTAGGTGGGTTGGGTAACTAATGTTGTCTTCCAATCAAATACAGGCTGTACGCCAACAGTACATGACCGATGATACGCTGCGTGTTCGCCATGAGACCCATGATCTTTACAGCGTACCCAAGGTCGATTTTCCGTCGTGGGTGCTCAATTACATTCATTGGCGCGGCGACGAGCATGTGCTGGATGTGGGCTGCGGCACAGGCAACTACTACCAACCGCTGCTGACTCATGTGCCTCATATGCATTATCAGGGTGTGGATTTTTCGACGGGGATGCTGAAGAAACACCCGAAGCCGGAAAAGACGCTGCTTGCCGACGCGCAGGAACTCCCATTTGCCTCCAGCAGCTTTGATGTCGTGATGGCGAATCATATGCTGTATCATGTGCCGGACATTGACCGCGCGATTAAGGAATTCCGCCGTGTGCTGAAGCCAGAGGGGATTCTGGTCACGGCGACCAACAGCCAGCACACTATGCCCGAATTTCAGGTGTTGTTCCGCCGCGCGATTGTGCTGCTGTCCGCGCCCGGCGCAGCCACCCCCGCGCAGCCGCCCATGCCCGCGCACAGCCTGTTCGCGCTGGAAAACGGCACGCGCCACCTCGCACGCAACTTCTACGCCGTCGTGCGCTATGATTTGCCCGGTTCGTTTGTGTTCCCCAGCATTGAGCCAGTGATGTCGTACCTCGAAAGCACACGCCAGCTTCGTGAGCCGCAGCTTCCGCGCGGTGTGCTGTGGGACGATGTGATGATGATTATGCGCCAGCAGATCACGCACCTGATTAATCACTTCGGGGAGCTGACGGTCAACAAGGTCAGCGGCGTGCTGATTGCCAGCGACAAGGGCGGCTTCATCAAGGAATACGTCAACCATCTACACAAGGCGAATTCGGTGTAAGTTGGGTCTTCACTGTTCAAAATAATCGAAGACTGCGCCATCAAACAAACATGGCAGCACTTCTGCTCTTTGGCAAAGGTCAAAAATAATTTCTGAAACAAAACGATAGTAATATCGATTCTGTAATCCTGCCTCAGTGATGAAACCTTCGCGTGATGGCACGTATTTTCTTAGCCATTTGAGAACACGCGAGTCAATCACCGAGTTATATCGAGTCAATCCTAGCGTTTGCCAAAAGTTGCGTGCCTGTTTATTTCCCATCTCTTTAAAGGTGTCCGCGATATAGTCTGCCGCTTGCCCCTCGACAATGCGTTGCGACGGATGGGGAGGTTCTTGACGTATCTCAATCAACTTGTTTACCCATACATGTAGGTCATGCCATTGGTTTCTATGTTCAAGCTGATGAAGATTAGCTACAACTGCACTTGCTATCCGCTCTTTTCGCCGCATTCCGGCCTGTTGAATAACTGTTAGTGTGTAGTTGTGTAAGTTAGTTTCATCTTTGCATCGCTTTAGCGATAGTGGAAAATCCGCTGCACTTTCACTGGAGATGAACTTTGTCACCCGTGAGTTTGCTCCTGATTTCTGCTGGGTCGTGATGAGACAATATATTTGCTTAGCCCAGAGTATTTCATCGTTGGGCGTCTGCGGCGCGCCTTCAATATTACGCTGTATGCGATCTTGTGTTGCACCACCACCTTGCGCAATCATATGCGCAACAAGGTCTTTCACGGCATGAATTTCATGAGGCTCAAACTCCCATGTGACTTTCATATTTTCTTCCAATCTAAGGTGATGTAAGGGTAAACACTCCCGCCTCATACCGTCCCGGTTGCAGCAAGTCCGTTGTGCCGACGGGATACATGCCCACGTAAATGATGTATTCCCCGGCAGGCGTTTCCAGCGGCAGCATCACGGGGTCACGGTAGAGCGTGCCGATTTGCCACACGCGCGTCGAAATCTGGGACGCGGCGATGCCGTGATCGAGCACGACAGGCGGCGTTTCTCCTGCTTGCAGATGCAGCAGCACGCTGTAGTCGGTGTCGGTCTGCGCCAGCGCTTCCCAGTACAGCAGCAGCGTCGCCGCGCCTTCTGGCCCCTGCACCAGACTGTAACCGCGCAAGCGCCCGGTATCGCCAAAATTTATGTCCAGCGGGAATTGAATCTCATCGGCGTTCACCAGCCACGAACGGTACTGTGTGACGTTGTGCGGCGTGTCGTTGGGTATCCACTGCGCATGTGACTGTAAATAAGCCTGCGCGCTGTTCATGCCTTCGCCGGGGAGCAAATACAACGCGCTGTGTTCGCTCAACAGCCTATCCATCAACTGTGGGATATCCGGCGTGCCCGGCGGCACAAAGGTCACATGCCCATGATAGTAGTAGTTAATCGCCGGGTCGGAATAGGCGAAAATCACGGTATCGTCCGGCGTGGTGCGCGCGTTCAGGTACGCCGTCAGCCCTGTCCAGTCCGCGCCTTTGGGCGTATCGTAAAAATAATAATCGCGCACTTCCAGCGCCGAAATGCCGCCCACAACCAGCAGAAGCGCCAGAGCAGCGGCTTTGCGATAGCGGCGGCTGAGGTCAGCTAACGCGCCGAGCGTCAGCAGCAGCACAGGCGTCAGTGCGATGACGTAGCGCGGGCGAAAGAGGCTGGCCTGCGTGGTGATAAGGAAAAACAAAAGCGTGGGGATGAGCAGCCACAGCAGCAGCAAACGCCCATCGCGCGGGTGTTGGCGTGTCCACAGCAGCAGCCCACCGATGAGCAGCAGCGCGATGACAAGACCGAGCCACAGCGGGAGCGTGTTGTCGCCGAACAGCAGCGTCGGCAGAAAATAGCTGAACAGCGCGGGAAAATCCGCCAGCACCGCGTTGGCGTGGTAGCTGCTGACAAAGACGACGATGTAGGTTTGAATCGCCAGCGGGATCAGCGCCAGACCGATGAGCAGCCAGGTGATAAGCGGACGTTTGAGGCGCATGAGAATATCGCGTAGGGGTGCAGCGCGCTGCGCCCCTACAACAGAGATAATCACGTAGACTACCTGCGCCGCCAGCCACAGCACATCGAGGAAATGCACGTAAAGCGCCAGCGTTTGCACGACGCCGTACCACAGCCACGCGCGGCGCGATTTGCCGTCCAGCGCGCGCAGCAGCAGATAGAAACTGAGTGGGCTTAAGCCGGAAATCAGCCCATACTGGCGCGCGTCCTGTGCGTAATAAATCAAAAAGGGATTGAGCGCCCAGAGCACGCCGACCAGCAGCGCCAGCCATTGGTCGCGCAGCAGGCGTCGTGCCAATGCCATGCCGCTGGCGAGGCTGAGCATAGCGCCGAACACCGACACCAGTCGCAGCACAAACACTGAATTCCCTGCCGCGCTGGTCAGCGCCCAGGACAGCGTCAGCGCGCCGGGATTGGGTTCAGTGCGCAGCGTCGAGAACCACTGCGGCGTGAACGGAGTAAATAAGCCGTAGACCGCCGTGAAGGCTTCATCGCCCGTTAAATCCACCGCATCCAAACGGTAGACGCGCAGCGCGAAACCCACGATCAGTATCAGCAGCAGCAGTAAACGAAAATTGAAGGCAGACGGCATTCGCGCAACGCTGCGGGCAAAACGCTGCGGATGCTGATTGGGGAACTTATCCTGCATGGGGCTAACAGCGAAGGGCTATACGCTGAAGCGGTGGCGGCGGATGAACGTCTGGTCGCGGGTGACCGTAACCACGTTAAAACCAGGTTCGGCGTAGTCATCGACCCACGTCTTGTCCTGACCGGGGTAACTGTGAAGCTGATACCAACTGCTCAGCACGCTGCTGTAGAGAATGCCGTCGCGATAAATGTCAACATTCTGGTGGATGTGACCGAAGAACACGCCACGCAGGCGCGCGCGGGCCTTGAGCAGACTGGCGTGCAGCGGCTCACCGTTTTGCAGCGCCATAAAGTCATCGAACCAGGGCACGCCAACCTTCAGCGGATTGTGATGCATCATCACCAGCAGCGGGCGGGCATCGTTGGCCGACACCAGTTTGTCCAGCCACGCTAACTGCGCGTCATCCATCCAGCCAGCAGGGTCTTTGATGCCGGCCTGCTTCACGGCAGACTGCGTATCCAGACAGATGATTTGTACACCGTTGACTTCAAATTCGTAACAGAACGGCGACAGCGGCTGCTCACGCTGGAGCATCACCTGCTGCAAGGTGCTGGGGTCGTCATGGTTGCCCGTGAGGTAGTAAGTTGGATACTTAATCTGCCCCAGAATTTCGCGCGCTGTCTGATAGGCTGCCGGGTCGGGGTCGTAGGCGACATCGCCCGTATGCATGACAAAATCAGGCGTAAACGGCAGATTGTTCACCTGCTGCACCAGCGCTTTGGCACCGGGCATGGACAGCGGAATTGTTCTGTCGGTGTAGGTATAGTCAGGGTCGGGACTGAGATGGGTGTCGCTGATGTGAACGAAGCGCAGCAGGATGTCATGAGGCATAGAGGGATATTCCTGGTTTGATAGGGATGGTTAATCAACAATCAGCTATTTCACGCGATGGTCATAATAGACAGGGACGCCTAACGCCTGACCGATGGTCATGGCCGCGCCCTGCATCGGCGTAGCCACGCCTTCGACCACTAACGGACGCACGCCATCGTCGCCGTAAACGTAGGCAATGAAATCGTCAATCGGCTGTTCGTCAGCCTCTTCCACACGCAGGAAACACTTAAACTTCTTTTCGCCCAGATGCAGATTCAGTTCGCCGTGCTGGATGTGCCATTCCGGCTCCTTCTGTCCGTTGCGCTTCTTGTGCTTCAGTTCGACGATGTGCGAGACGTACACCGACTGCACATCGGCGGCGTTTTTGCTCCAGATGGTCTGGTCGCGGCGCTGCATCCGTATGGTCTGTGTGTAGGGGTCAATCACCAGCAGGCCGGGGGAAAGGATGGCGTCAATCAGAATGTAGAGCACCAGCACGAACAGCAGCACCGCTGAGGCGAAGCCAAGATACGGCAGGATTTCCGGGCTGGGGAGCATCGTGCCTGCGTTGGGCAGCGCCAGGGTGCTGTTGAGCGTGGCATACGCCAGAAATACATAGACCAGCGCCCAGAAGGTATACCATGCCGCGCGTCCCAAACGTGACCAGACCCACGACGCTGAACGGCGGTATTGCAGCACGCCGTTGGGGTCGTATTCCAGCGTCCACAGGCCCGTTTTAAAGGGCGGCTGTGGCAGGGGCAGCGTGCGTTTGGGCTTTTCTTCAACCACAGGGACAGGCTGATCGGTAAGACTCTCCTCACCGATAACGCCGGTCATTGGACGCGTTGGCTCAACGACGTGCGGCGTGCGAAGGGTTTCGGAGCTTGTGGGCATGGAAGGCGTGGTTTCGCCAGCAAACAACCCTATTGAAGGCGATGTGGTTTCCGCGCCGAGGGCCACGCGCGTTGTGGCTGGCGGCGACGACTCCAGCGCTGCGGGACTGCTGACCGGACTGATGCCGTTCGTCGAGCGCGGCGGCACCAGATTAAACGGACGCTGCAAGGTGTACGCCAGCGATTCGCCAGCGCGCGTTGCTGCGCCCCCCGGCTGCCCCGCCTCGATTTCCGCCCAGCGCGCCAGTTCGCACCAGCGGCTGCCGCGTGGGGTGGCGATGTCCTGCGTCAGCATCACGCCGAGATGCCACGCCGCATCGCTGCCGGACCAACCGAGCACCACACGCTGAATCTGCTCCGGGGTGATATTGCCGCTTTCGGGCAGGCGGTGTTTTTCGCCGAAGAGCTGTTGATAACGCAGTACGTCGCCTACGCGCGCTTCGACCAGCACATGCAGGTCGGTGGGCGGGCTGTCCTGCCCGTCCAGCAGCAGTCGCCAGCGCAGATTGTCCATCTCAATCATGAGGTTGTTTGCAGCAGGAATTTGGGTCATGGATATGTTTCTGAGACCTTATCATTACTCGTTCCGAGTCCAGGAATGACAGCAGTATGACGCAAGAACGAATGACCAATACTAAAAACGCAGCACCAACCCTTTAGTTTACCGCGCAGGGCGCATGATGGGTAGCGTGTGTTATGGGGCGATTGCAAAATTTGTGTAATCTGAGGAAAGTGATGAGTGATGAGTTGAAAGTGATGAGTGGGGAGTTAATAAGGATGGGCGATTTGGTGCTAGCTATTTCCGTTTTTCAACCGAGATTTTTAACCCACCAATGACACGCGAGAGTTCAGTCGCTTCGTTTAGGAGCAGCGTGAATTGTTCCTGGGACAAATAGCCTACATCGTAGGCAACATATAGTTGGCTGCGGACTTCTGCGCACGATGCCTTCGCGATTGACAGAAAGCGGGCAAAGTCTGCTTGACTGCTGCGCTCATACCCTTCTGCGATATTGGACATAATAGAAACAGATGCTCGTCGAATTTGCTCTCTTAGCCCATAGTCCTTGGCAAAATCACCCGCCTGTGTAGCATCGTATATATTCCGTGTCAGGCTTCTTGCTTTCTGCCACGCAATCAAATCCTCAAACTGCTTTATCTGCACGCCAAGCGCTTCCCTCTATGTTCATGTATTTCGCTCATCACTCGTTACTCATCACTCGTTGCTCATCACTCGTTACTCATCACTCGTTACTCATCACTCGTTACTCATCACTCTCACTCGCTCACTCATCACTCGTTACTCATCACTCATCACTCTGTTACACTGAGCGCCCGGAGAAGTAGCGCGCCAGCAAATCCTTGCGTACGAAGAAGAAAATAATCAGCGCGCCGAGGAAGCCTGTGAGGTGCGCCATGTGATCAACGCCGCCGCCAGAACCGCCCTGCAAGACCTGGCTGGAAGCAAGAATGCTGCTGATAGCAAACGCGCCCAACAGCAGAAACGCTGGAAGCCGCACCGTCCATGTCCATTCCACCTTGCTGAAGCCGAAAATCTGCGCCAGGCCCCAGTAGATCGTGCGCAGTACCAGCCCGATACCCCACAAACAGGAGATGCGCGCGCCGGGAAACAGCAGCAAAAAGCCGCCAAGCACGCCCGCTATCGCCCCGCTGGCCCCGACGCTGGGGACATCAATGCCCTGCGATTTGACGATGCTGCTGCCGATTCCGGCGATCATGCCGCACGACAGATAAAACAGCAGGAAACGCCATGAACCGCAGGCATCTTCTAATCGCCTGCCAAACGCCCATAAGTACAGCATGTTGCCCACAAGGTGACTGAAGCTGCCGTGCATAAACATCGAGGTGAAGGCCACAAACGCGCCGATGCTGACGTTCTGCTGAATGGTGGTGCTGCGGTAACCATAGGTATAGACATCCACCGCCCCGGCATAGTAATCAGTGAGCGCGCGGTCAAAGGTGCTGACGAACTGCGGGTCATCGAAGCTGCGAATGCTGGGGTCCAGCGCGGCGATCATACGCGGCATGGCGTAGAGGCGTGGTGCCTGCCAGACGCCAAAGACCATAGAGTTAACGAAAATCAACAGAATCGTCACCCAGGGAATCGTGCGGTAGCGTACCGTCTGGTAGTCGTTCAGCGGCAGCGGGTATTGAATGGCCGAGAGGATGATGCTGAGAAAAAGTTCAAACGCCAGATAAAGAACCACAGTCTACCCCTTAGAAACAGCCAACCAGACGATTCAGTGCGTCGTTTTCAAAATACGGCGCGACATCGCAGAAAGAGGGCACATCCGGCGCGACGGGATGCAGCAGCAAGCCCAGCGCGGTACCGAAGACCAGTGCGAAGGCGCCGACAAGCATCAGGCCACCCACCAGGCCCAGCACGGCACGCACAGGCGTCGGGATAATGGGCAGCACGGTTTCCTGTTGGATCACGCCGCCATGTTCCTCCCCGTCGTAGCCGCTGGACGGCACATGGCCGCCGAACAGTTTCGCCAGCCCCTGCTGCTGCGGCGATGATGTGGCTGTCACCAGCAGATAGCCGCCAAATACTGCTAATCCTACACCCGCCCAGCGCCCCACACCCAGTCGCAGCAAGTTCAAGCCCGCGTCCTGGAAGGCCAGCAGCAGCGCCGCCGCGCCAAAACCGAACGCCTCGCGCCAGGCCATCATCAGGCTGCCGCGCTCCTTGTCGGTCATGATGGGCACATAGTTCTTCATCTTCTTGTCGGCGGCTTTGCCTTCTTTGGTGCCCGTGCCCAGCGCCGCCGCACGGTCATAGTACAGCGCGGCCTCGCGTTCTCTGTCCTGTTCGTGATAGAGGTCGCCCAGACGTATCAGAATCTTCTGGCTGTCAGGATGTGATTCAAGCGACTGCTTCAGGATTTCGATGGCGCGGTGGTTCTGTTTGATGCGCATGTAGTAGTCGGCGATGGTGATGACCACCCCTTCGTTGGCCTGTGGCAGACGCACAACATCGCCGCGCAGTTCGTCCGCGAGCTGCTTCTCATTTTCGCGCTCGGCAATTTCAATCGCCGTCAGGTAAACCGAAGGATGATCGGTACCGCCGTTAATCGCGCGCCAGACGAGTTCCTTGGCATCTTCCATGTAACCGAGCTTGCTCAGGAAGCGCACTGAATTACGCATGGCTTCTTCGTGGTCATGCTGGATTTGCAGCACTTTGACCCACTGCTCAATCGCGTCCTCTGTGTTTTCCGCTTCCAGCAGCTTGTTGGCTTTGTCCAGCAGAATGTCGATGCGCCGCCGTTCGGTCAGCGACAGTTCGCGCCGCTGATGTGCGGGAATGGTGCGTCCCGTCGATGTGGTGCGCCGTTTGTCAGGGATGGCCAACTCGCCCCCGCCCCCCGCACCTGCGGCAAACGTTCCGGTCTGCGTCTTGCGCACCGTCGAGGTTTGCGTCGATTTGACAGGCGCGATGGTCTGCGTGACCTTTTTGGGCGGCGTGGCAAGCGGCGCGGGTTCCGCCGGAACGGGCGGCGGCGCGGCTTGCATCGGGACGGGCGTGGTGGCGAGAGTGTTGGGTGTGATGGCGGTGGTTTGTGTGGTGGTTTTCCTGGGCTGGAACAGTGATTGCAGGGTTTCTTCGCGCATGGCCTGTGCCTGTTCGTTGTCAGGGTTCAGCTTCAGCGCGCGTTCGATGCAGTCCATCTTCTGTCGTGGTTCATCCAGCGTGCGCGCCAGCCACAGCCAGCCCATTTCATTCTGCGGGTTGAGCTTCAGCGACTGCATCAGCATCTTACGCGCGTTTTCCGGGTCTTCGCCGTTGCGGATGGCAAGTACAGCATCACGAAACAGGGTTTGTGCTTCGTTCACAAAATCCCCCCTTAAAAATCGGGCCTAATTCTTTTGTAGTTTGTATCCCTTCTACTTATTATTATAGTCGATGAAACGCCTCTTGAAATCAGATTCACGAGAAATTCGCATAGGACAAATGCCCCGTTAACAGCGCTTTGCAGCTTGCGTTATAATGTTCGTCATGAACAGAAAAACGCTCTCCATCATGTTTATTATGATTTTGCTGGCGGCCTGCGACCCTGCCGCGCCGGAAGTGGTGGAACTGCCGACGATGGCCCAGCTTCCGACGATTACCGATACCGTGCCGCCGACGGTGACGCTGACGCTCACGGGCACGCTGACCGAAACGCCGACGCTCAACCCCAGCGTGACGATCAGCGCTACCGCCAGTTGGACGCCGAGCGCCACGATTACCGACACGCCCAGCCCAACGCCTAGCGACACGCCGATTCCCACGCCGGAACCGCGCGCGATGGACGATTTGCTTTCGGCGGCGCTGGTAGCCACTGTCATCACGCTGGACCCGAATCAACTTGCACAGCAGTCCACGATGATCGCGCAGACGGTCATCGCCAGCGGTGGACAGCCCGCAGGCGGCACCCCCGGCGCAGGCACGCCCGGCGTCATTGGCCCGACGGCTATCGGCGCGACACCCGCTAACTGCTCCTTCCAGCCGATGGGCGGCTTCGCGGCGGTGTACAACAGCAACGTGGCGATTTCCTCGCAGCTTGGCTGTGCCCTCAACAGCGCCGTGACTTACAGCAGCGCCTTGCAGACCTTCCAGAGTGGCACGATGCTGTGGGTGCAAGGGCCGCCGATGTACATCTACGTCATGTACAGCAACGGCAGCTACCGCCGCATGGACGACACCTGGGTTGATGGCGTTGATCCGGTTTCCGGCGGCGAGACTCCGCCTGCGGGGCTGCTGGAACCGGTGCGCGGCTTTGGCAAGGTATGGCGCACCTATCAGGACATTCGCACGAATCTCGGTTGGGCGACAGCCAGCGAAGTTGGCGCACAGTCCAATGCGCAGCCCTTCACGCGCGGCATCATGATTTCACTGCCGCAGCAGGGACAGATTCTGGTGTTCATTGACGATGGTTCCGGCATTGTCGGTACCTGGCAGGCGCTGGCGGGGAGTTTTTAAAATCAGCAACGCGCAACCGCTAGCTCGGAGCCAGCCCCAATAACGTCCGCGTCTCGCCGACGATAAACATCGACCCGGTGACACACACTAACCCGGCGCTGCCAGCCTGCGCCCGCGCCTTACCGATGGCGATGCTCAGATTCGGTTCGGTGAGCAGCGTGCCGCCGTAACCCAGTTCGCGCACGACCTGCGCCAGATGTGTTGGGTGATCGGTCATGCCGTCGCTGCTGCGCGTCAGTATCAGTTGATCTGTCAGCGGCAGCAGTTCCTTGAGCGTGCCGCCGATGTCTTTGGTCGTCTTCGAGCCGTACACCAGCACGCGCGGACGCTGCGGGAACAGCCCGTCCAGCGCTTCACGCAGCCGCAGCGCCGATTCGGGATTGTGCGCCGAATCCAGCAGCAGCAGCGGTTCACGCCCAACGACTTCCAAACGCCCCGGCCAGAACACCTTGCGCAGCCCTGCGTTGATGGCCGCTTCCGTCACCTCAATGCCCACCAGCTTGAGCCGCCGCAGTGCCATCACGGCTACCGCTGTGTTCATGCCCTGATGCGCGCCGAGCAAGGCGCTGGTATAGCTGCGGGTAACGCCGTCCTCGGTCAGCGTTATGCTCTGCCCACTGACGGAGGGGGCGGCAATCTCCAATTTCACATGCTGCCCGATGTGCGTAAAGGGTGCGCTGCGTTCGGCGGCGATGCGTTCCAGTTCGGCGGCGGCCTCTGCCTGCTGCTGTGCCGTAACCACAGGCGTACCGGGCTTGATGATGCCGCCCTTCTCCCAGGCGATGTCCTTGAGCGTTCTGCCGAGCAGGTGCATGTGGTCATAGCTGATGCTGGTGATGACCGACACCGCCGGATAAACCACATTGGTCAGATCAACCGCCCGCCGACGGACACTTCGACAACGGCGACATCTACTTCATGCTGCGCGAACAGGTACAGCGCCAACGTCGCCATCACTTCGGGGAAGCGCGCGCCATCCACACGTTCAAAAATCGGCGCAAGATGCTGCACTGCCGCAGTCAGCGTCGGTTTATCGACCAGCGCGCCGTTGAGGTTGAAGCGCTCGCGAATGTCCTGCAAGTGCGGCGAGGTGTACATGCCCACGCGCAGGCCGTGTGCGCGCAGTACCGAGGCACACATGGCCGAGACCGAGCCTTTGCCTTTCGTGCCTGTGACGTGGATGACCGGGTATTTGAGATGGGGGTCGCCCATCGCGCCCAGCAGCGCACGGGCACGCGCGGGACGATAAGGGTCCTGCGTGTTGGGCTTGACCGGAAGCTTGCTGGCGTAGTGCATCAGGACGGCGATGGCATCATCGTAGGTGTACATGTCAGGGTCTCCATGCGGTGGAATCATTACCGTTATGGGTCAGACGGCGCAGGCCATCTGTGCCATCAGTGTTCAGGTAAAAATCTGCTCCTCCGCCAACAAAACCAAGTTGAAGCAGCAGGTAGCGGTCATCTGGCGACCATTCCAGCGCGTAAATACTGCCTATGGATTGATAAACGCCGCCGAGAGGTCAACGTGGGTGCTCGGTCGGCATCGCGAATTACAAGCTGATAGCGCAACAGGCTGTCACTGGAGATATAAGCGAGGCGCTGGTTGTGATGCGACCAGCGGGCAAGGTATTCATTATCGGGGCTGGCAACAAGAAGCACCGTCTCGCCTGTGATTAGGCTGCTGCTGTAGATGTCAGGTTGAGAGTTATCACAACTGAGTAAACTAACAATTGGTTATCCAATGACCAACTGAAATTCTGCTCGCTAATGCCACCGTTTAGTCGCAGGATGATTTCCGAAGTTTCAGTAATTCCACGCATTCTCTTCGTCACCCACAGGGTTGACGGCGATTAACTATCCGGTATATCTCACGAAATAAAATGTGGCGTAATTAGCCAGCACGTGCAGGGAACGGCTCAACCGACTGCGTACTGAAATCTGATCGAACTGCTCGTGGACCCTGATCAGCAGGCGGTCTTCGGACAGCGCGTTTACGATACTCAGCGTGGGCGTTCAGGAACCTGTGCTGCCTATAATCACCGTCTGCGCGCACCTAAGGTTACCAGTGGGATCGCCAGCCGTGTCCTTCGGTGACCATCCAGATCATAAATCAGCCCCCTAAAGGATGCAGCAAGCCGATCCTCGTTCAACATCCATGACGAAAAGGCCGCAGTGGCCGGCCATCGCAGTGGCGAAAGCCAGTTCGTAGCTGTTGGCGCTGCCGCGATGCTGCTCACAGCAATAATCAGCACGTTGAAGCCAACAATCGCATTCTCTTTAAACCACGCGCATATTGAGTCTCCATGCCGGGTGTAGTTCACTGTGTCCATCCTGCGTAAGCCGCTGAATGACCGGCATTGCGCCCGTCGAGCGTCAGCAGATACAGGTTGTAGGCGTTGGGCACAGACGGCGTAATCAGCGACAGCACCATCTGCCGGCCATCGGCTGACCACACGGGCAGCTCACCGATGTACACCCGATGCCCGATGAGCGCGCTGAGGTCGATATTATAGACCGCGCCATCGGCATACAAGATCCGCAGAAAATCGGCATACCCATAGGTGGCGACATAAGCCAAGCGTGTGCCGTCCGGCGACCACACCGGATAACGTTCGTCTTCCAGCGTGTCGGTGAGAGTCTGCTCTGCACCTGTATCGAGGTTCACGGAATACACATCATAATCGCCGTTACGGTAGGCCGTATAGGTCAGCGTGCGGCTGTCGGCTGACCACAGCATATCGGTGCTGTAGGCAATCTGGCGCGGCGCTGTGCTGCCCTGTGTATCTACCAGCAGCAGCAGCGGAATATCGATGCCCATCGTGTAGGCCAGCCAGCGACCATCCGGCGACCATGTGGGCGAAGCCTGCGCGCTGGTGGAACTGCCGAGATCATGGCGCTGGATGCTGGTTAAGTCGAGGGTCATGATGTCATAGCCAGCAGCGCCGCGCGTGACGTAGGCCAGCGTCGTGCCGTCGGGCGACCATGCAGGCTGCCGCCCTGTTGTCAGCAGCGAGTCCTCGCCACGCATGTTAAGGAGAAAGATCAGGTCTTCGCTGTCACGCGTGACCAGTTCAACGGCAAGCTGCTGGCCGTCCGGCGACCAGTCGAAGTTGTCGTACCACAGCGCGCGGCGTGTCAGGCGCGTGGTTAAGCCGTAATCGACATCCATCAGGTACAGGTTGAAGCTGAAATCGACGCTTTCTTCACGCACAAACGCCAATTCTCTGCCGTGTCGTGCAGCGCCCAACAGCAGCATGGACAGGATGAGCAGCCCAAACAGCAGCAGAAAGAAGCCAGAAATCAGCAGCAGCCCGCGTGCAATCATGGCTTTAGCGTAACACACTTTAAAGACGCGGTGGCGACGAACAGGCAACAAAAAAGCGCCGTTTCCAGCGCTTTTGGGGCGAGTGGGACTCGAACCCACACACTCTCTCGAGCGGAGCATTTTAAGTGCCCTGCGGCTGCCAATTACGCCATCGCCCCGTTAATAGAAGAATGTGGATTATTTTCACAGTTCTCAAGGTAAGTGTATCAATAACTCCCCTTAGCGTCAATCCCGTTACGTGTACGGCCCCTCAAAGACCAGCAGATGTTCAGGCACGTCCATCATGGGCAGTTCCTTGCGGGTGATGGCGGCATGATCGAGATAATGTTCCAGCGCTGACCAGAAGCAGAAATACACCGCGCGATACGGGCTGCTGCTGCTATTATACGGGCGATTCAGGGCGGCTTCAGAGGCTTCCTGAAGGGTGTCCTGAAGCTGCATCGAATTTCTCACAAAGTCGCCGATGACCACTGCCCAGGGCTGGTCACGCCGCACTTCGACCATCTGCTCGTTGGCACTCTGCCAATCGGGATTCCAATCCAACGGTTTATCCGCGAAGCCCAGCATTCGACGCGCGGTGTTGTTGAAGTAGGCATCCCAATCAGCCATGTGTCCGCAGACATCCTTCAGCGTCCATGTGCCACAGATGGGGCGCGTTTCCTGCTCAGTGTTCGGTACCAGCGCCGTAGTCGCCAGAAAATCATCCATCGCAGCCTGCAAAGCTGCCAGCAGAATACCCTTGGCTCCGGGAACATCCGTCTCCGGCAGGGAGCCGCGCCATTTGTCTATGTCACGGGTATGGGTTTCATCGTGCTCCCAACGCCAGCGCGTCCACTCATACAGGGTCGTCTCCCCCCAGGCAACCTGACGCGTGCGGTGCAGGTCTTCGTTGCTCACCTGCCCCAGAACACGCAGGAAGGATGTGCGTGAGCCGTTGAGGTAGGAGAGCGAACGCTCCAGCCCCCAATGTTTGATGCGCTCGTGCAGTTGGGCATTACGCTTGCCCAGCGGGTTATTGGGAGTGCTGTCGTCGTTGATGCTGGCGATCTGCTGCTCGCTGCCCTGCATCACTTTCTCAAACCGTTCCACGAACAGGGCATCATAGTCGCCAATGTGAGCCAGAAGGTTTGCCGCTGTCCAGTCAGCGAACACAGGGAATGTTTCCAGTGTTTCCGTCTTGAGTCCGATGAGTGATCGCAGCAAGCGCGCGCGATACGCCGCCAGCCGGGCCAGAATTAAGTTACTATCGTCTCCCACTGTAAAGTCCCTCATTGGATGCTGAGTTGGTTTATCCGGTCAGAAAGGGTTCGACAAAATAGCTGGTGTTATCGCCTTCGGCAATCCAGCCTTCAATCGTGCGATAACGAATGTAAAACCACTGATAACCACTCAAACATTCCGGTCCATCCAGTACATCAAAAACTTCGTTAATGTCAATGGTGGCTACAATATCGCTGTCAGTTCCGGGTGATGCGCGCACGTTCAAAGGAAGTGGGTCATCATCCAGCACCCGCCCTCGTTCATTGACTATCAACTGGGTGGGTGGCGCTCCAGGACAGTCCGCCTGCGGTTCGGGGGTGGCCGAAGGAGGCGCAGATACTACTGTCGGAGTAGCCTCACGCAGCACCACCGTCACACGTAGGATGGGAATCGGTGTCGGGGTGGCTTCGCAGCCAACCAGGAGCAGCAGCATGAACAAGGCAAGGGCGAAAAATCTCATATGAGTCTAGTGTAGCGTTAATTATAGTATAAGCAACTACCCAAAGGACACATAACAATGATTACAATTTGAAGAGATACGATTACAGAAAAGACAGGGGCGCACGTTGTCATGCGCCCCGCGTAAGCAGCTTAGTGATGAGCGCCAATCAGCGGCAGTTTCCAGTGCATGGTATCGCTGAGGCTCCACAAAGCAACAGCCGCAAAGGCAAAACTGTAAAGAGCGAGATAAGGCAGCAGCGGAGGGTAATACTTTGCGGCGACCCACGCCCCCCACAAAGCATAGAGTGCCAGCACAAATTCAACCCAGGTAGCCTCGTCCAGACGCAGCGAATAGGCATTCGAGTCTTTGGCCTGACCGAACTTGGGCGTACGCTTAAACTCGCCACGCGCACCGCGCAGACCGCCAAATACCGCGCGCGTATTGTTCCAGGCAATGCCTGTCCCCAGCGCGATCAGCATCGGCAGCACGATGATACGGCGCTGCCAATCGTTGTACAGCGCCTGCTGGCTGACGACGTAGACCAGCAGCGGCCCCAGCCCGGCAATCCCCAGCGGCCCCAGCGGCAGCTTCTGGAACGCTCCCATCAGAATCAGCGGCGGCGTCAGCAGCAGCAGCAGGATCATCAGCGGGTGCGGCAGGTACTGGCACAGGTGCAGCGTCGCGACAAGGCGCTGCGGCAGTGACAGGCGTCCATGCCAGACTTTCCCCAACAACCGTGTGAGACACTGGGTGCTGCCTTTGGCCCAGCGCGCCTGCTGTAGTTTGTAGGCGGTCATCTGCGGCGGCAGTTCTGCGGGAATGACGACATCGGGCAGATACAGGAACCGCCAGCCAGCAAGCTGCGCGCGATAGCTCAGGTCAAGGTCTTCGCTGAGCGTGGTATCGTCCCAACCGCCCGCTTCACGGATGCACGACGCGCGCCAGATGCCGCCGGAACCGTTGAAGTTAATCAGCATCCCGGAACGGTTACGGGCAGTCTGCTCCACGACAAAGTGCGCGTCCACCGACAGCGTTTGCCCCAGCGTCAGCGGGTTGTCAAAAGGGTTCAGATGTCCCCAGCGTGTCTGCACCAGCCCCAGCTTAGGGTTGCTGGCGAAATAGGGCACGGTGCGGCTCAGAAAGTCCGGCGTGGGCACAAAATCAGCATCAAAGACGGCGAACAATTCACTGTCCACGATGGTCATGCCGTAGGCCAGCGCCCCGGCTTTGTATCCCTTGCGCTCAGGGCGGCGCACATGCTGCATGTTGACACCGGCCTGCTGCCAGCGCGCGCACAGGTCTGCCACGATAGACACCGTTTCATCCGTCGAATCGTCCAGCACCTGAATGATGAGGCGATCATGGGGATAATCCAACTGGGCGCAGGCGTCAAGCAGGCGTTCAACGACAAGCCGCTCGTTGTAGAGCGGCAGTTGGACGGTTACCGTCGGATAATCATTGACACGCGGCGTCGGCACATCATCGCGGCGATGCCTCAAATAGATGAGTAATAAGAACGTTTGGCTGATGGCATAAATGGTCAGCAAAAGTGCAGAAATGACATAGAGTGTGGTGAGTAGGATAAACATTAGTGCGTTTCTAGCCCCCGTCCCTGTGGTTGAGAGCATCCATAATTTGATTGAAAAGCAGACCCGTTATATGAGAGGACATGATAATCATAATCCTAGAATGCGATAAATTTAAGAGACAAGATAGCGGGTATAGGACCAAATATACAAAGCCTTTACAGCCAGTACTGTGCATCTTATTACGTATGGGAGAGCGTTCAGGTTGTACTTTCTTTGCAAGGGCCTTTTGCGTTATACTTACGGCGTTTTCTGGCGTTTTTTGGAGCAGCTTATGGCAACCACCTCGCGCACATGGTTTTATTCAACCCCGGAGCCGCGCCCGTACTATATTGAGGAACGCGTTAATCATACTTTGTGGCAAAATCGCTTGCAGGGGTTGTATATGTCCTGCACGCAGGCCACCGCCCCCTACCGCATGGAAGGCAAATGGCACGATATGCCTGTGTCCTTTGAATGGAAGCCGGGGGACTACTTCATCCTGAGAACAGCCGAAGAAAAGAAGGAACTGATCGGCGTGCTGCGTCAGATTCTGATGATGCGCCCGGCCTTCGCTTATGATGATGGTGATGGTATGCACGTCGTCGAGTGGTATACCGACGGCGGCGAGAATCGCTGGAAAGCTATTCAGGGGAAACCCAATTTCCAGGGGCTGCGGCGTTTACGCTGATGATATGCTGAGGGTGTGGCAAGTCCATACCCTTGTTTCAAAAACCTAAGGCGAGATTTCGGTGTCCGTGCATAACCTGGACTCGCTGCTTGAAGAGATTGAGCAATACGCAGCGGCGAGCCGTCCTTTCTTACATTCCCTGCTTGTTTTACATCACGATACGGTGCTGCTGGAACGCTATTGGCGCGCCTTTGCCGCCACAAGTTATCAGCCCGTGTTTTCGGTGACCAAAAGCGTCGTGTCGGCATTGGCAGGGCTGGCCCTCATCGATGGGAAGCTGACGCTTGCGGACACACTGGCGCACTGGTTTCCTGAAGTTCCCCTGTCAGCCCACGCCGCCTCTGTGACCGTACACCATCTGCTGACGATGACCGCCGGATTCGCGCCATCCAGCGGAAAACCCGACCCCAACGATGTGATCAACGCGCTGCTCAAACGGCCCGCTGTCGCAGTGCCGGGCGAAAAATTCCACTACGACAACAACGATCCTAATCTGCTGGTAGCCGTTATTGAGCGCGCCGTTGGCATCCCGGCGCTGGATTATGCCTATCAGCGTTTATTTACGCCGCTAGGAATCTGGCGTGACGTGCCCAAATCCAACCGTAAGCGGCTGTGGATGACGGACAGACAGGGACAGGCTAAAGGTGGCTATGGCCTGCACCTGACAACGCGCGAACTGGCGGCATTGGGACAGCTTTATCTGCACAACGGCAGATGGGAGAGCGAGCAGCTTATTCCAGCCGACTATGTCACCGCGTCCACAACCCTGCAAGCAGCGGGTGGCTATCCTGAATTCGTGAAATATGGGTACTACTGGTGGGTGCTGACGGACAGCAGCGGACATCCGGCGTTTTTCGCGTCGGGGCGCGGCGGCCAGTACATCTACGTGGTTCCCGCGCTTGATCTGGTCGTTGTCGTGACCTGTGGCGACCAAAACGCAGATGGGCGTCCACATCGTGTCATGGCGGCGCGTATGGTGACTAAGTTTGTTGCAGCTATGCGGTGAGGTATCCGATCAGACCTAGACGAGCAGCTTTTCCTCGGCGCGTACACCGGGCCGGTAATGATCATAAACGACAATGGGCAGCCCGATATTGCCTAACCAATGGTTGATGAGGGGTTTCATCGCCGTCCAATCGGAACTGTCGCTTAAAGGGGCGATGGCCAGACTGTTCAGCAGTTCGAGGCGGTGGTCACGGGCGATGGTCATCATAATGGATTCGACAAACCGCAGGCGAGCAGCACCGACTGCCGTTTGGCGGATCGCCAGAAACATTAAGTGCGGTTTGGAATCGCGCCAGATCCAGTAATCCCCCGCTTTGATTTTCCCGCTGCGCGACTGCCGCGTGAATGAGGAGAAGGCCGCCGGGTAGCGGGTTAACAAAGCAATGCCAAGCGCACCGACTTCTGTTTTCCCCTCGGCGTTATAACCAAAGGCCAGCGTTTGCGCGCTCGTCAGCAGCGGGTCACCTGAAACAAAAATCACGGACATGATTCCGAACTCCCATCGCGCCCCATGTTTGTTACAAAACTGTATCATTGAACGGAATTCGGCGCAATCTGATGAACGACAGATGTTAAGATGGCCGCGAGGGAAACAAAAAAACGCAGGGACGCTCAGTTGAACGTCCCTGCAATTGGCGCGTGTTGATGGTGAGTACGCAGTTTTTTAAGGCTCAGGCGTGGGGATAATCAATTCCTGGCCTACAGCAAGCAGGTTGGGATTTGCCAGGTTGTTGGCGGTGACAATCGCCTGTACGGTAACGTCGTACTGGCGCGCGATGCGTACCAACGTGTCGCCCGCTTGCACCACATGGATCGTCTGACCGCTGTCGTTGGTCGAAGGTGCCGCTGATGTAGGCTGGACGGGGTTGCCCTGTTCATCTACGCCCGCGCCGCAGCCGGGGATGATAAGCACCTGTCCGGGCTGAATTAAATCCCCTACCAGTTCCGGGTTTGCTTCGCGCAGTTGGTCAAGGTCAATGCCATTGTTGCGGGCGATGCTGAACAGCGTATTGCCGGGCTGAACGGTGTAGGTGCAGCCATCGCCTTCCTCTAAGCTTAAAGCAGTGGGCGTCACCAGACCGGAGGGAGTCGAAGTCGGCGTGACATTCAACTGTGTCGGTGGAATATCGGTAATGGGTAAGCCGCTGCCGGGTGTGAGGAAGACCTGCGCTGTAGCGGTTGGTTCAAGCAGTTCGACCCCACCACCTACCGTTGGCTGCGTATCAGGCACAGTCGTTTCCTGAGGCTGATCAATACTCTGGGTATCCGGCGCTTCTTCGGTGGGTGTCGCAGATGGTGGTGAGATAATTGTCACGGGCGGCAGCGCGTTCTCATCTGTCGGCGCAGGGGTTTCGGCCCCTTCAGAAGTGTTGCTTTCGACGGGAGTAGCGCTTGGCACGACGCCATCTGAATTCTGTGCGCCGCTGTCTGTTGATGGGTCAAATGCTTCACCTGCCTGTCTGAAGCACCCTGGCAGTATCAGCAGGAGCACAATCAGGAGTGGAAGCAATCTTCTGGCTGGCATAGGTTTCCCCTTGAACATGAATCCACAGCACCGTAGATCATCATTAGGATATATCCAACTGAGGCTTTAGGCAAAAATAAGCTGTTGCATTCTAACGTGAGGTGGGATAATTTGATAGTGATTTCTAACTTAGAAAGGAACTGCACCGGTGGGTGAACCTAGAAAAGCTCGTATCCTCGTTGTGGATGATGATACATCATTGCAGAAACTCATAACGGTCCTCCTGCAACATGCCAATATGGAGGTCGTATGCGCCGAGAACGCCGCAGGTGCAGCCCAGATTCTTAAGGGAACTCCGATGCCAGACCTGATGGTTCTGGACCTGATGCTGCCAGACATCAATGGGCTTGAATTTTTGCGGCAGGTACGCGCCAAGGATTTGTTCAACAATTTACCCGTTCTGATTCTTTCGGCACTGGCAGACCCGGAACAGATTCGCAGCGGCTTGCAGTTGGGGGCGGATCGTTACCTGACCAAGCCGTATCTGGCTAACAATCTGGTTTCAACAGTACAGGATTTGCTGCGTAACGGGCGACGTAAGTCATAGGGCCTGGCTTGACTTTTGTTTGCGAATAACTATAACATTATCGTAACGTTTGCGATGAGGATAACCTGCCATGAACGACGCAGAGTTGACGATTCTCAGTCTGGTGTCTGAGGCCCCACGCTACGGCTACGAGATTCAAAAACTGGTGGATGAGCGTGGTCTGCGCGAATGGCTGACCATAGGCTTTTCGTCGATCTATTACATCCTCAACCGCCTGGAACGCCAGGGGGTGATTAACAGCCGCTTGCATACCAGCGGCGGTCAGGCCCGTAAAGTCTATGAAGTGACCGAGGCCGGACGCGGGGTGCTGCAAACGGCGGTGTCCGACTTGCTGCGCCAGCCGCGCGGTCTAGGCACGGGCTTTGAACTAGGGCTGGCAAACATCCATGTGCTGAAGCCGCAGCAAGCTTTTCGTATGCTGTCGAACCATCGTGAGGATTTGCAGCAGCGGCTGGATGCTGTCGAAAAGATGTGGAAACAACGCCAGCAGGAAAACCACACGCCCGACAATGTGCAGGCCCTTTACACGCACAGCATCGCCGTGATGCGCGCGGAACTCGACTGGCTGCTGGTTTTCCTCGATACGTGGCGAGTGCGTCACCCCGGCGTGGATGATACCACTGTCGAAGCGCCTGCCGTGAACGCCTCGGAAGCGTCCACCGAGCGTCATGCCGCGACGGTGAACACAGACCCTGCGAAGATGATTCAGCGGCTCAAGCGCCCGTCTCTGCCCAGGAAGGAATGAGCCGGAACACCAGATACGGCGGCGTATCGTACACCAGCGTAATGTGAAACCCGGCAGCGCGCAGCACATCCAGCCAGGGCTGATAGAGGCGATTGGCAGGGGTCACGAAATAACGCGGCGCGGGATCAGGCTGCGCCAGCGCGCCTGCCGCCAGCATGTCCGGCGTCGGATAATAGACTTTGCGCTTGTCCGTCCACTGCCCCAGATAGTACCCCAATTCCCACCCTATCCAGCGATCATAAATAATCGCGCCTAACGTCTGGCCGTTGAGAAAATCCGCTACCTGGAGGATGCTGTCGTCGGCGCGCCCGCTGATGACGTTCCCCTCGCTGGCAGGCAGCGCACCGAGCAGCAGCACGAGACACAGCGCCACAGCCAGCCAGCCTTTACCATTTTGTAGGGGCAAAGCGCGCCTTACCCGTACCATGCCCCGCGCCGCCAGCAAGACACACGGCGGCAGCAGCAGCAGCAGGTAGCGGTCATAGATGTTGAAGCGAATCAGCCAGTGTGCGCCGCTGTACACGGCGATGAAACCCGGCAGCGCGTCTATCCGTGACGGACGATGCGATAAACGCCAGCAGCGCCAGCGTAGCTTGGCAGGCCCGTCAGCGGCGGCAGCCCAGCAGTAACCCACCAAGTAACTCCACCACGCGCCGATGCGGGCAGGGATTTCGCGCAGCGGCACCCATCGCAGGGGCTGTTGTTGGCGAAGCAGCGCAAACAGTCCGGTATCTGCGCGCGCGCCGCATCCCACAGCAGCAGCAGCAGCGTGACGACAACCAGCGGCAGCATAAAACGCAGCAGCGTGTACAGGGGATAGCGCCATGATCTGCGCTGTCCCGCAGGTACAGCATTCCCAAAACCAGCGGCGCGTAATACGCGCCTGCTGCTTGCTGGCAAAAGCGAACGCCAGCCACACGCCCGCCCACAAGGGACGCTGTGCCGCCGCCAGCCACAGTGCGCCTACCATGCCCAGCAGCATCAGCATGTCGGTGAAAGCTGACGCACTGAACGCCAGCAGCAGCGGCGAACAGGCCATCATCAGCGCGGCAGGCTAACGCATAACCCCTATCCCCCGTTCGCCTTTGCGCCTTTGCGCCTTTGCGGTTCGATTCTGTGTCTTGCTGACTGCGATCAGGCGTTTTGCCAGCGCGTAGAGTCATGGCGACGAGCAGAGCTGGCGAAGGTGTTGGGCGCGCGCGCGTGAATTCGCCCTGACGCGCATCCGGAAATCAGCAGTGTGGCGCTGGAACCGTGCGCCGCGAAGCTCATCGACGGTGCCATCGCGTACAGCGTCAGCGGGGTTTATCAAGCGCGCCGGGGAACAGCCACTGCCCGTCGAGCGCGGCGCTGCTGCGGGCGAAGGTGGCGAACAGCGCTTCATCGGCGTGAAAGCGGACATCCTGTGCGAGGGCGTGGAAGCGCAGGAAAGCGGCGAGGAGCAAAAGCGCCGGCAACCAGCCGCTGACCGCGTGAGCACTGCGCGCGGCAAAAGATAACTCATAAATGCGCTGCGCCACCACATGATGGAACATGGCGTTGGGATGCGCGTCCCGCCGCGAGACGATGACGTTCTGGCTGCCCAGCGCCGCCACATCGTCATACAGCCGCAAAATCTCGTCGTGTCCGGTGGCTTCAATGGCCTGCGCCACGCGATCCACATAGGCGATGCTGCCAACAGGGTCTTGCAGGTTGGGGAAGATCACCACGATCAGGCGCGCGCCCATGCCATCGACATAGGCCACCATGTCGTTTATCTCCTGCTGATGAATCTGCCAGATGGTGCTGTTGTCAAACGCGCGGTAATTCCACTGCCAGTAGGTCAGCCCATCGGAGGCATCGACAGGCCTGAACACAGGTACCGGGCGCCAGTAAAGGGAAGTTTGCCAGATAGGAGTCGGCGTAAATCCAGTACGGTGTATCGACAGGCAGCGTCGGATACCAGACATCGCCGATACTCAGCGCGGCGTCGTCGATGTCGTTGAGGTAATACTGCCAGATGACGATGTCGGGGTTTTGCAGCGGGTAATGGCGCAAATCGCCAATTCCACCGAAAGACGTGGTCGAGCCGCCGATGGCGATGTTGATCACGGCATAATCGTCACCAAGCATGTTGGCCAGCACATTGCTGTAGCGGTCTTCGACGTTTTCCACGCCCCAGCCGACGGAGAACGAATCGCCCAGCACCAGCACCGTCTGCCGTCCGGCATAGTCTTGCGGCGTCCATTCGCGGTCACGGAAGCCGAGCGAGTTGCGGATCAGGTAGCGCTGTTCCCGGATTTTTGAAGGCCAGCGTGAAGCCAGCCGGACTCGGCGTAGAAGTAACGGAAGTACAGTTCGCCCGCCGCCAGCAGCAACAGCACGGTGGTATAAGACACTACCAGCAGCGACCTTGCGCACCGCTTGAAACGCTTCTGTACAGCCAGCGCGATCAGGATGCCATCCAGCGCCAATAAAATCAGAATGATGCCCAAAAATGACATGCGTGTCCCTCAATACTCTGCGCTGTGCATTATATTGGAGCAGCGAGTGAGGGGCAATGAGCAAGACGCACAAGCCTGTCAGCCGCCCGCCAGCAGCGGACGCGCCTTCGTCGTGCCCGTAGATAGTGCGCGATCTTGCCCGCAATAGTTATTTGCCCAAAAGGCAAGGCTTGATGTATCTTTTCAGTACACCTCTGTAAGTTAATATGTACAGGTGCTTGACTGATTAAGATCATTTGTTCTATAGTTTATTGAACTACAATTTCCAAAGTCTAATAGACAATTGGTGTGATAAACCAATGGCAGAGAGATACAGAATTGAGATTAGGCTAATTGGGGATAACATCACCCCTGATAAGTTTAGTTCCAGAGATATAGGCGAGCTTAATGGCTCAATGAGCTTAATCATTGGCTTCCATAATTGCGCGTATGATGCACTGGACATTGAAGACAGTGAGGTGGTTGTTGGGACTCGCCTCAATTCAGCAGGAAGTTATGTCCTTCAGTTTCAAACGCCCTACGAAGCCGAAGCGCAAAAAGCCTATAATACCGTCGCCAGTGCTATAGCCGCCGAAAAATATGACGCGCTGCCTGTAAAGTCGATTGATGCATTAAAAACCATTAGGAAAATCGCACGAAATCACAGTACTGAAGCCCAACTTTGGGAGAAAAAACGGTAAACACGTCCAGATAGCGACAATTACTACCAACACAAGAATTGATGCTGAAGTTCCGACGATTCAGGTAAAACAACTCTTTACGGAACGGTCATTAGTGTTGGAGAAGACCCGCCACGTGTCCGACTTCGGTTAATGAACAATGTTGTCATTGTGTCGAATTACTCGGCGTGATGGATTAAAGGTCGCAAGAGAGTTAGGACAACAGCTTTATTCCGTTGTCGGTGTACGTGGTACAGCCGAAGGTGGATGTACGAGACATGACCCTCATAGATTTTTTGTTGAAGAACTAAGTTCCTACAGATAAGCATCCATTGAGAACGCCATCAAGTCCTCTATAAAGCTGCAGGTAGATATTATGAGGACGTTGACGATATTGACTTACTAGTTGCTGAAATTCGCGGCAGTAATGAGGAAATATAGATGAGTATTGTGTACCTTGACACCCAAATCCTATATTGAGCGAATTGGCGAAGAAAGCAGTACAAGGCTCAGAGAAACTAGTACCACTGGCAGCAGATTTTTTGAAATGGCTGGAACAACAAGGGCACACAATCATTATTCCCACAATTGTTGTGGGAGAAATGCTTATTCCTCTTCCACCGGAGAACGGCCTAATGTTTTGACCCAATTTCGGAGAGATTGGATAGTGGTGGAGTATGATCTGAGGTCAGCTTCGATCTTTGCTGACATGCGTTATGATCACATCGAAGAAAGACGATCTCAAGAGCTGCGAAAACACTGCACCTGACATTACTAAAAAGAGCTAGTAGCCGATTTAATGATAATTGCCACGGAAGTATCTCTTAATGCAGACTTGATGCACAGTCATAACAAGGATTTGAGAGAGTTAGCTGACGGATATATTTTGGCTAAAGATTTTATGGATGAAAACTTTCAGATAAGTATGAATTTGGGTGATGGCAATGACGATTCGGGATAACAAGATGTTGCCTACATCCCGAATGCTTTATGGAACGCAGCAATATCACGCCGGACGCCACGCCCAGCGCCCACTCTGCCGCCAGCTTGCCGCTGAATGGGCCAAGCTGTAAGCCGCTGGCACCGTGCCCGGTAGACAGATAGACGCCTTCCACGCCGGGTACACTGCCCAGCACAGGCATGTTATCCGCCGTGCGCAGACGCAACCCCACGCGGATTTCATACCGCATCCTTCAGCCCCGGCGCGACGCGCAGCGCCTCGTCAACCACTTCGCGCACACACGCAGCAGTCGTATGCGGCGCGAAACCCGAACCTGTTTCACGCGTCGCGCCCGCCACCACCCGCCGATCCTGCCACGCCACCATGTAATGCCCGTGAAAGGCTTCGACAATCGCCCAATTGGTCGTGTCGGTTTCGGCAGTTGCAGGTGGATGAATTCTGCCCGCGCTGCGGCTCTACGAAGATGTTGCAGCCCAACTGCGCGCCGAAGGCCGCCGACCACGCCCGCCCGCGATAGTCACATTCCCCACGTGGATGGCCTCGCCCAGCACGCGCACGCCACGCACACGCCCGTTGTCGATAATCAGTTCTTCCAGCATACGCTCATTCTGCGAGTACAGGCCGTGATGCTGCGCCGCCGTGAGAGCAGCGCCCCGGCCAACCGCCGCCCATCGACGCGCGCGCCGCCTTTGAAGTACAGCGCCTTCAACACCTGCTTCAGCGGCGGGAACAACTCGCGCGCTTCCTGCGGCGAGACTTCGTGCAAATCGTCCGCCGAAGACGAGCGCGCCGCCGCGCTGGAAAACGATGCGCCTTTCTCCACCTAGTCGTCGAGTTCGTCCTCGTCTGGCGACCACCAGTTCACCGCAGACATGGTAGCTGGTATTGCCTGCCTGCTCATGAAGCGGGCGATCAGTGCCGGATAATACCCACCCGCCTGCATCGAAAAGGGAAACCACAGGGGTCGATGCCTGTGCCGCTGGTTTCCGGCGCGGTGATGCCGGCCCCGGCGTCCGTCGCGCGTCCAAGGTCGCGGCTGTCCAGCAGCAGCACTTTTGCCCCGGCGCGCGTCAGATGATAGGCCGCCGATGTGCCAACGACTCCCCCGCCGATGATGATAGTGTCATACGTGGATTGATTCATGGTTATGAGTGCTCGTGGTCTAAGAGAGGGGTTGCAGCGCTTGATAACGTGAACTCAGCCCCTCTCCAAACCTCTCCCCACTGCGTGGAGAGAGGCTTAAAAGCCAAACGCTCGCGTGTTTCTCCCCTTTCGGCTGTAGGCGAAACAACGGGGATAGAGGTCAGGCGACAGGAGGCGAAGTATTTAACGCATCTGTTTACAACCACTCTCTGCTGGCTAATTCAGGGCGAACGGATGTGTTCGCCCCGACAATGTTACGGAATGATCAGCCGCTGTCCAGCGTAAATCTGGTTCAGGTTGAGGATACCATTGGCCTGCGCAATGGCCCACATGCTGACGTTGTACAGCAGCGAAATGCGGTACAGGTTCTCGCCCGGCTGCACGATATGAATGGTCTGTCCGGCAACTGGCCCGCCTGTGTTGGGCGTGGTAATGCTGCCATCGGTCACAGCCAGGTTGGCGATGGACGCGCTGTAGGTGAAGTAGGCGGCGTTGGCCCAGCCGATAGTGCCGTAGTAGGTCGTCACCTGCACCCATGTCGAATTGGCGTTGCGCCCGATCACATTGACGACGTTGGTGTAATCCAGCGTCAGCAGGATGCTGTACGACACGCCCGGCCCGTTACGCACGTTGAGATGGTTCGCGCCTGTCATAGTGCCCGTGATATTCGTGCCATCGGTCACAGGCAGCGCGCTCAGGTTCACGCTGATTATCAGGTAACTGGCGTTGACCCAGCCGTTAACGCCCGTCGCCGTCAGCACCTGCGCCCAGGTCGCCGCCGCGTTGCGTCCGATCACTGTGACCACTGTGCCGCGCCCCACCGTCGTCAGACTGTTATAGCTGACGCCAGGACCGCTGCGCACGTTGAGATTGCCTGTATTCACTGTGGCTGTGGCAGCCTGCGCCAGTACAGGGCTGATCGCGCCGAAAACCAGCAGCGCCAGCAGCATCGTCAGCAGTATTCGTTTGGTCTTCATCGTCATACTCCACACCTATCTTTCAATTTTAATTATATGACGGAATCAAACACAGGTGCGCTCCAAGCATCAGTCCAATCGCCATTGCACAGCGCCTGCCGCTGTTTTATGCTGAAGGGCAGCAAAGAGGTGCTTTATGCGTGATGTGGTGATTATCGGCGGCGGCCTGAGTGGGCTAGCCGCCGCGTGGGAACTGACCAAACTGAACATCCCCTATACGTTAATTGAGGTTAAACGGCGCTTCGGCGGCGCGATCATCAGCGAAAGCCGCGAGGGCTTTGTGATGGACGGCGGCCCGCTGTTTGTGTCGCGCCACGAGGACTGGTCATGCCTGACGGAGCTTGGCTTGCAGGGCGCGCTCATTCCCGTCGATGACAAGCGCGCGGTTTTCCGGCATGGCACACAGACGCTGACTGACGCACTGGCGAATAAGCTCTCGACGCCAGCGATGAAACGCATGGCCGTCAGCAGCCTGGGCAAGATCAACGAGCAGGTCTTCGGCGTCTGTCTGGAAAATGGCATTCTGCTGGACGCGCGCGCGCTGATTATCGCCGCGCCCGCCCGCTACGCGGAAAAGATGCTGCGCGAACTGCAAGGGGACATCGCGCTGCGCCTGCTGAACCTGCGCTACGACAGCATCATCCGGCTGTCGCTGGGCTATCGCCGTCATGATGTACCGAACTTCACAGCGCCCGCGGAGTCTAGCGTTACCTATATTGAGACGCTGACAAATGGCACACGTATGCCAGCGGATTGTGTGCTCATTCAGGCGGGAATGCGCTTCGAGGTCAGCAAAGGCAAGCCGCAAGACCCCATCGCGGCATTCACGGCGCGGATGGGCTGGCAAGCGCCGCTGGTGGCACGCGCGGATTACTGGCCGGAAGCTGACCTCCTGCGCGATGCGGAATACACCGCGTACCTGGCGCAAATCCCGACGCTGCTGCCCGCAGGCACGGCGCTCATCGGCAGCGATTATCTGCCGAACGACAGCCTCCGCGCGCGGATGGCACAGGGACGCGCGGCAGCACAACAGATCGCGGCGTATCTGGCACGCTGACAACTAAAAAGTCTCCCTCAGCGTTGAGAGAGACTTTTAAATTCATGGTTTGCAGGTGTGAACTAGGGTTTTGGCGGTTCGCCGTTGGCTTTGGACGAGGTGAAGAAGACCTTGATCACAAGCTGGCCCAGTTTCACTTCATCGCCGTTGCGCAGCGGATACAGTTCAAACGGTACGAGGCGAATATTGTTGACGAAGGTACCGTTGCTGCTGCGCAGGTCTTTGATATAAAGCTGGCGCGTCTTCAGCACCACCGAGGCGTGCTTGCGGCTGATGCCCAGTTGATAGGCGGCGTGCGGCGTAAAATCAATGTCCGGCACGATGTTGGCGGTGGCATCCAGGCGCCCAAACAACAGTTCCCGTTCTTCGGTGGGATTGAGCACGATAGGCGCTGGCGCACCGGGAATTTCGACACGAAGCTGCATCTGCGCTTCAAAGACGGTGCCACCTGTGCGCGCGGTTTCTACCGGGCGTGCTGTGGGAGCGGTGGCGACTGTTTTGTTTTCGTCAGGGCCAGCCAGCGAACGTGTGCCCGCCGCGCCTTCACCGGTCAACAGATTTGTGCCGCAGAACTCGCACAGGAAAACGCCGGGGCGATTTTGCTTCCCGCAGCGTGGACAAGTCTTGATTGCGGTCAGGCGGGTATTGCCTGACGGGGCTTCGGGTTTCTTTTTGTCATCGGGATTATTCATACACGCTCCTGTGCAGAGACACTTGCAGCGGTGATCGTCACTGTAAATATAAAGGTCAGCATAACTTGTCTACTATACTATAGAGGAATGCCAACCTTTGCAACGTTTGCTCCGGGGTGATTTTCCATATTTTTCATTAATTTCGGGATAGATACAAACGCCCCGTCAAAGCGGGGCGCTGTCATACATTCACATTGCTGATCAGGGCTGCCGCTTAACCGTAATGCTTCCATCCCGCATCCCACGCATGAGTTCCTGTACATCAAGATCAACGATGCCTTTGCCAGCAATCGAGATGATCTTTTCATCGACAATAATGACACGTCCAGCAGCGATTTTTCGCCCACGCTCATAAATCTCGACGAGTTCACCGGGGCGTGGGACACCCGGCAAAATGCGCCGCAGTAGACTCATAACATTACTCTCCATTAATCTACTCCAGTATATGATGAGAAACGCTGACTTGGCAATAGATTACTGATCGGCTGGAAGGGCGGGGCGGCAGAACAATGACGAAAGTCAGGGGTACAATATGAGAGATATTTGGACGGGCAGCGGCTGCCCGTCCGTGAAGCTGTGTCCAAATTCGCGCTGTGCCCTTTACCTCAGGAGACACGCGATAGCAGCAGTGCCTTAGGGTTGGGGCACGCTCTGCCTTTTCAGCCAGGCGTGGGCATCTTCAAGCTGGGTGAAGACGCGCATTTTCAAGCCAAATTGATACAGATTATCAATGACCGGCGTCAGCGTACCAGCAGCGGCCACAGCCTCTGGAACCACGTTGGCCCAGAACTTCCACCCCGCCTGAATGGTTCTCATATTCCAATCGGTAATGGCCCATTCAATCATTTCGGGCGGCAGGGGGCCATTCCTACGATCATCCGAAAGCCATTTGGTGGCACCGTGCTGGCGGAGCGTCTCCGTTCCGAGATTCAAGGCAGATTTAAACACTTCCGGCTGGCTGGCAATAGGTTGATGAATGGTGTGGTATATAAGCTGCTCATCAGGAATGTATTCAAGCGTGATGTAGGCGTTGTTTACAAGTATCATGCTGGACATTTGTGGTTCTCCTTCAGGGTGCTACAACTTAAACGATTGTCTCAAATCAAATTTATTCATCCTCACTCAATTCATTATAAAGTTGAACCGCGCTGCAAAAGACTTAAGAATTAAAAAATAATAAATTTATCAACAGAATAATTGATAATATTTACTTTTAAGCGCTGACAGGATGGGCGATGAACGCCGCAAAGGTCATCGCGTACCATGTATACGTTGCCTAAAACATGCTCTATGCTTACGCCGCATCTTCCCACTATACTCATGCTATTCGTTCCCCAATTCTTCTGGAAACAAATATGACCACCATTAAACTTGTTACCGAAATTCCCGGACCCAAAAGCCGCGAACTGGTCGCACGCCGCGAAGCCGCTACCCCGCGCGGCGCGGCAAAGCTGACCCCCATCGCTGTGGCCCACGCTGATGGTTCCACCGTCACGGATGTCGATGGCAATGTGTTGATTGACCTTGCGGGCGGCATTGGCGTGCTGGCTGTTGGGCATCGCCCGCCGCAGGTGGTTGAAGCGATTCGGCAGCAGTTGGACGACCTGATTCACCTGTGCGCTATCGTCGGCACCTATGAATCCTACGTGAAAGCCGCCGAACTGCTCAACGAAGTGACCCCCGGCACGTATGCCAAGAAATCGATTCTGCTGAACAGCGGCGCGGAAGCCGTGGAGACAGCCGTCAAGCTGGCGCGCAGTTTCACCGGACGCCCCGGCATCATCGTTTTCGAGGGCGCGTATCACGGGCGTACTAATCTGACGCTGGCGATGACCAGCAAGTACGGTTTATTCAAAAAGACCTTCGGCCCGTTCGCGCCAGAGATATACCGCCTGCCCTTCCCCAACCTCTACCGCCGCCCGGCAGAAATGACTGAGGAACAGTTCATCGACTGGTCGATTGCGCAGCTTGAAAATGCGCTGGTGGCCCAGATTGACCCGGCGGCGGTGGCAGCAATCGTCATTGAACCTGTGCAGGGCGAAGGCGGCTTTGTTCCGGTACCCAAGCGCTTCTTGCAGCGCATCCGTGAACTCTGCACGGAGCACGGCATGGTGATGGTGTGTGATGAGATTCAGTGCGGTTTCGGGCGCACAGGCAAACTGTTCGCCAGCGAACACTATGAGGTGGTGCCCGATCTCATGACGACGGCTAAATCGCTGGCAGCCGGTATGCCGCTGGCAGCGGTCACCGGACGCGCGGACGTGATGGACGGCGCACACCCCGGCGGCTTAGGGGGAACGTACAGCGGCAATCCACTGGCGTGCGCGGCGGCGATTCAGGCGATTGATATGATCCGCCAGCCCGCATTCCTCCAGCGTGCAAACGAAGTTGCGGATACCATGTGCCGCTATATGAAACAATGGCAGTCGGAGTGTGAAATCATCGGTGATGTGCGCGGTTTAGGCCCGATGCTGGCGATGGAATTCGTCACAGACCGCGTCAAGAAGACACCGTTCACGGCTGCGGACACCATGCAGATTACGAGTGAAGCCCTGAAGCACGGCGTGATTTGTATCCGTGCCGGGCTGTACAGCAACTGCGTGCGCTTCCTGCCAGCGCTGAACATCCCCCAGGATCAGCTTGAGGAAAGCCTCACGATTGTGGGCCACGCGGTTCGCAGCGTAAACGCCAGCAAGCATTAATTATTCCCTGCTATTCCCCTTTCTCTGCTGACGCCTCTGTCAGAGAGAAAGGGGACATCAATCCCATCCATAACGCAACCAGCCTGAAGACAGGGACAAGCTTTCGGAGACATTAAAATATACGATCTGCGTTTCCGCGATACCGGATTATGGTGCTAGCGCTTCGGAGCCTCGTTGTGGATTAATTTCGCTCCCACAGAGACAATCCTATATTAATTTTTTGCATTTTTACAGTACCATGTAGAAAGCAGAACTGCGTTTGGGACACGCAGAGTAAAGTGGGTATCATTTACCTATCAAATCGCCCTATCAGGCACTCCGGCCATAAGGTGCGAACCTGGCTTCTCCTGAAATGACGTGACAATCTGTAGGGGTCGAAAATCTAGAATTTTCACGTAAACTGGGATGAGGGCTGTTCGCGAACATTCGCAACCTAGAAGGCGCAATCAATCGAGGGTACTTTGACACTGGGCGAGAGTCAAAATTTCGTCAAATAAGTGACAAAGTATGATGGTTTCATTAAGTCAGCAAATGTGTTGATGAAGTGTTCAAATGCTATGCAAAAATCAGCCTCAGATCGCATGACAGGTAAGCGCAAGTTATCCCCGCATTACATTAAGATCAGGTATATCCTGGCTTTGGTATTGATTGCGCTGATTACCGCCATAAGCTACTTTGTACTCCAGCGTACCACTATCCTGCAAGAACATTATAACGAAATTATCCACGTCCATTCGCGCCAGCGAGCACTGTCTCAACGCATGGCTTTCATCAGCTCCCGCCTGGTCAGTGATGCGATACAGCGCAGCGAAAACCGGGCAGAATTAGAAGCTATGATTGACGAGATTGCTTCCAATTACCATCTGCTCCTGGCAGGCGCTTTTCCCGATACCGGTAATCCGGCTATGCGCGTGTCGGTGGATAATCAGCTTCTGAGCATTTACGCTGAAGGAAATCCCTCGCTCAGCGAACTGCTGGATCAGTATATTGCTAATGCGACTGCCCTGACCAACGATCTCGACACCCTGCTTAGTCCCTCTAATGTTCATTACACGACTATCGTTTCGACATCGATTAACCTTCTGGAACGCCTTGATGAAGTCACAGCGATCTATCAGAGCTTCAGCGACGAGGTGTTCGATGAGGCCAACCTTCAGGAAGGACTGCTGTTCGCACTGACCCTCCTGGTACTGCTGCTTGAAGGGATCGTCATTTTCCGCCCTCTGGAGCAAAGTATCCTGAAGAAGGAAGCACAGCTTGTCACCGAAGCCGCACAGCTCAAGCAGCTTGCCGAGGAACTTGCTCGCAGTGAGGCACGCCATCGCCTGCTGATCGACACAATGCACGAAGCGTTCCTTATCTTTGATGCGCAGCATCAGATCACCTATGCCAACACTCAGTTCTACAATTTGCTGGGTTATAGTGCGGAAACCATTTTTGGGCGGGATGGGCTGGAACTGCTGCACGCAAGCAGTCTGTCCACCGTTGCCGAACAAACTGAGCGGCGTATGCGCGGCGAAAGCTCTACCTATGAAGTCACCTTCAAACACCAGAAGGGGCACTATATCCAGGCCCTGGTGTCGGGGTCGCCAATTTTCGACACACAGGGAAGCTTTCAAGGCAGTTTCATCACGATCACCGATATTACGGAGCGTAAACAGAACGAACAAGCGCTCAAACAAAGTGAAGCCCGCTACCGCACGCTGCTTGATACCATGAACGAGGGTTTCCTGACAGCGAACCCCGAGACTGGCATTACCTACTGCAATCAACGGCTTGCGCACATATTAGGCCGCGATATTGATGAAGTTGTGGGCGCTAAGCTGTCGGATTTCATGGACCCCAGCAGCATACCGACATACAGGGAACACGTTGAACTGCGGATGCAAGGCCAAAGCACCCATTATGAAATGACCTTTTTGCGTAAGGATGGGCAGCGAGTTTATACCATAATCTCCGGCACCCCGATTATGGATGCCGAGGGAAAATATGTCAGCAGTTTTGGTGTGGTTACCGATATCACAGAGCGCAAAAACAGCGAGCAAAAACTTCAGATCAGCGAGGCGCGTTATCGCCAGTTGATCGAGAACATGAGCGAGGGCTTTGTTACCTCAGATGCGCACCATCATTTGAACTACGCCAACCCCCAGTTTGCTAACATGGTGGGTTATGGCCCTGAAGATTTAGCGGGGCGTTATATCAGCGATTTTGTGGACAGCCCCAGCCGCCAGAGTCTTGCGGAGCAGATGGCGCAGCAGCACAAAAGCAGCTTACGCCATGAAGTGACGTTCATGCGCAAGGATGGCAAGCCTATTTACGCCATGCTCTCTAGTGCCTCCATTCTCGACGAAAACGGTGATTTTCAGGGGGGCTTTGCGGTCATTACGGATATCACCCAACGCAAGACGATGGAGGACGCCTTACGCCATAGCGAGGCACTGTATCGTCAGCTTGTGCAAAACATGCGCGATACCGCCGTGTTGCTCTTTGACCGTGATTTGCGTTATACGCTTGCTGAAGGGCCATTTCTGGAGGCCGCAGGCTACAACAAATCGGCGATGGAAGGGCGCACCCTGCACGAAGTCATCTCTCCCGAAGCCCATGCACGCCTGCTGCCTTTATATGAAGCGGTACTCAGGGGGGAAGAATTCCAGTTTGAAGGAACCGCCTACCGAGACCCGGACGTGATCTATCACGCATTCTTCACCCCTCTGCGTGATCCCAGTGGACACATCACTGGGGGCATGATTGTCAGCCGTAATATCACGCAGCAGAAACATGCGGAGAACGAAATTAAGGACAAAGAACGGCTGCTGCGCACGGTCATCGATAACCTGCCCACGCATGTCTATGTCAAAGACCTTGAGAGCCGTTTCATTCTGGCCAACAAAGCCGCCCTGCCCAATCTGGGGGTCAACAGCGAATCCGAACTGCTGGGCAAAACCGATTTTGACTTTCAGGAAAATGCCCAGTATTTCCGGGATATTGAAATTGATCTGATGGCACATGGCGCGCCTATTCTCGACCATGAGGAGTCATGGGTCAGCAAAAAGACGGGCGATGTTTTGTGGTTCCTGGTCAACAAAATTCCGCTGTTTGACAGCAATGGTAAAGTCAGCGGGTTGGTGGGCATTAACCACGACATTACCGAACGTAAGCGCATGGAAATTGCCCGGCGTGAGAGCGAAGCCCTGCTGCGCCAGCTTACGGATAATATCCCGGACATTTTTTGGATCTTTGATCTTCACAGCGATATGGCTCTGTTTGTCAGCCCGGCCTATGAGCGTATTTACGGACGCCCGCTAGAAAATGCCAAGCTCCCACCAGAGCAGCGTATCGCGTTTATTCATCCCGATGATCGGGCACAATTCAAGGCTGAAGTGCAGCTTGTTCACACCATCGGTCACGGCGATTTTGAATATCGGGTTGTGCATCCCGACGGAACTGTCCGCTGGGTACGCTCTGTAAACTCCCCCATTTTTAACGAAGCTGGAGAACTCTATCGCATTGCGGTTGTCACATCGGACGTTACCGAACGCAAGCGCACGGAAGGAATCCTGCGCGAACGGCAGGAATTCATTGAGCGCGTGACCAATGCAGTGCCTGATGTCATCTATATTCTGGATTTGATTAGCGGCGAAACGTTATATATGAACCATCCGCTGGAGTTTTCGCTGGGTTACGGCGTGGAAGAGACCATCCAGATGGGGGATCACTTCGTCAACATTCTGATGCACCCCGACGACCTGGCGCGCCAGTCTGAGATGTTTGGCAACATCAAACGAGGCGAAAACACGATTGTCGAAAATGAATATCGGCTGTGGCACGCCGCCGGTGACTGGCGCTGGTTCCACAGCCGCGATATTGTCTACGAGTGGACGGAGGATGACAAACCGCGCCTTGTGCTTGGGGTCAGCCGCGACATTACCGATTTCCGGCTGGCACAGGAAGCCACCCGTCGCAGTGAACGCTTGCTGCGCACGGTGATTGACAATTTGCCTGTGCTGATTTACGCCAAAGACATGGAACACCGTTTTGTGCTGGCGAGTCAGTCGGCTGTACGCAATTTAGGGGCACAGGACGAAACGGGACTGATGGGCAAGACGGATTTTGACATCTTTCCCGAAGCATTGGCACAGCAATATTACAACGATGAAGTGGCAGTGCTTGAACATAGTGAACCCGTGTTGAATCATGAAGAAGCGTCCATCCGCCAGGATACGCACACAAACGTTTGGTACTCTACGAACAAAATACCGCTGCGGGACGATCATGGAACCATTATTGGTCTGGTGGGCATGAACTATGACATCACCGAGCGCAAACGCATGGAAGATGAACTACGCGATAAGCAGCGCTTCATCGAACGGGTGACGACGGCTATCCCTGATTATATTTACGTCTATGATGTGCAGGAGAAACGCCATGCATATGTCAACCGGCCCTTCGGCGCCATCCTTGGCTACTATGATGACACTCAAATCAGCGCGCAAATTCCTTCCGCAGATCAATTCATGCACCCTGATGACCGTCCCCAACAGCCGTTGTTGTCCGGCAGCGTAGGGGCAGGAGATGCGCAGGTTGTGGAAAATGAGTATCGCCTGAAAGCCGCGAACGGTGACTGGCATTGGTTCCACAGCCGCGATGTTGTCTACGAATGGGCGGAGGACGGTAAACCGCGCCAGATTCTCGGCACGGTGCGCGACATCACGGAACAGCGCAAGGCGCGCGAGGTCGCGCTCCAGTTAGAGGCCGAGCAGCAGCGCGTGCAGGTGCTCTCGAATTTCATGCGCGATACCTCGCATGACTTCCGCACGCCGCTGACCATCATCCGAGCCAGCATCGAGATCGTCAAACGCGCGGAAGATCCGCAGAAACGTCTGGACAAAATCGCCAAAATTGAGCGGTACCTTGATTATCTGGTGAAACTGCTGGATCAACTGCAATTCATGGCAACCCTGGACACGGCGCAGTCGCTGCCGCTGGTCAACAAAGATGTGAACTCGATCATCGAATATGCTGTGCAGAACGTAAGCGCGCGTCCCGGCAATCGCGAACTGAACTTCGCGTTGGATTTACAGAAGAAAATTCCGATGATCGCTTTAGAAGCGGACGCGCTGGGACGGGCGATCAGCAATCTGCTGGAGAATGCGATGGCGTTTACCCCGGCAGGCGGGAGCATCACGATTCATACGCATCTGGAAAACGACGAGGTGGTGATCGAAATCCGCGATACAGGGCCAGGCATCAAACCCGAAAATATTGCGCACGTCTTCGAGCGTTTCTATAAAGCGGATGACTCCCGCGCGCTGTCCACAGGTGGCGCTGGCTTAGGCTTATCTATCGTTAAACGTGTGGTGGAGCTGCATCACGGCACGATTGATGTAGAAAGCACTTATGGAGAAGGGGCGACGTTCCGTATTGTGCTGCCGCTGAACAACACCCAGCATTAACCTTCAGCGTGCCAGAGACGCGGTCCCAGAATCCGCGCCTTCCCCTATCAGGATGGGTAGTTTGCGCCTCACAACTGGCGTAATCTATCGTGCTATGGGTGCGCTATGCTGTAGGCTATCCCGGCAAAATAGGGCAGCGCTGGCCTAAATTTTCCGCTGATGTGTCTGAATATCCTCAAATGCCTGAGCGAATCTCAACCGACGGCTTGACTCTCCCATCGTAGGAAGGTGTATTGTCATTCATAGAGGCTGCCTATGATCAAAATCGGGGACTTTTCCAAACTCAGTCGCGTATCGGTGAAGATGCTGCGCCACTACGACGAAATCGGGCTGCTTAAACCGGCCTTTGTCGATCCGTTTACCGACTATCGTTACTATGCGGTGGAGCAGCTACCACGTTTGAACCGCATCGTTGCCCTGAAGGATTTGGGCTTCACGCTAGAACAGATCGCGCGCGTGCTGGATGAGGAAGTCAGCGTTGAGCAGATGCGCGGGATGCTGGTGCTGAAGCGCGCCGAGATCGAGCAGCAGGTACGCGCTGAACTGACACGGTTGGCACGAGTCGAGTCCCGCTTGCAGCAGATTGAACAGCAGGGGACGCTGCCAGCGCGGGAAGTTGTCCTGCGCCACGTCGAACCCTATCTGGCGGCCAGCATTCGCCGTGTGATTGACCCGCAGCATGAAGACGTGGAACCGCTGTTTGATGAGGTCGAGCGCTACGTTGAGCAGCACAAGGCACGCGCCGCCAAACCGCCGCTGATGCTGTACCACGACAGCGAGCATCAGGAAAAGCTGGATGTGCAGGTCGCCGTGCCGCTGACGGCGCCCATCCCGCCCAAAGTGGGCCGCATCGAAGTCGCGGAACTGCCCGCCGTGCGGCAAATGGCGTGCATTATTCACAGCGGCAGCTACAGCAGCATGGCCGCTACCGCCGCTGAACTGTTTCAGTGGGTCGCCTCGCATGGCTACCGCCCGTCCGGCCCTACGCGCGAGGTGTTTCTGCGCTTTGGGGCCGCTGTGGAGTTCGACCTGCCCTCAGCGTATCTGACGACGGAAGCCGCAGCTTTCATGACCGAATTTCAACTGCCAGTGGAAAGGATAGAAAACCGATAACCTCAGTTAGACTTCCACCATTTTCCAGATATTCAAACTTTTCACCCACAACTGAACCCTGATAATTCTCAATTAAACGGAGATTCTTATGCGCTACAAATTACTCGGTAGAAGCGGTTTGCGCGTCTCTGAGCTATGCCTGGGGACGATGACTTTTGGCGAAAACTGGGGCTGGGGGGCCTCGAAGGAAGTCAGCCAACGGATATTTGAGACGTTCGCTGAGGCAGGCGGGAACTTCATTGACACTTCCAACAATTACACCGACGGCACCAGCGAGCAGTTCGTGGGCGAGTTCATTGCGGCAGAGCGTGAGCGCTTTGTGGTGGCGACCAAGTATTCGCTGAACACGCGCAAGGATGACCCCAACGCAGGCGGCAATCATCGCAAGAACATGGTGCAGGCGCTCAACGCCAGCCTCAAGCGGCTGAAGGTCGAGTACGTTGATCTGCTGTGGCTGCACATGTGGGATTACATGACGCCCGTCGAAGAAGTGATGCGCGCGCTGGATGACGTGGTGCGCGCGGGCAAGGTGCTGTACATCGGCTTATCGGATACGCCCGCGTGGGTAGCATCACAGGCCAATACCACCGCAGAACTGCGCGGGTGGTCGCGCGTGGTGGCGATACAGGCGGCTTACAGCCTGGCGACACGCGATATCGAGCGCGATATTCTGCCGATGTCGCAGGCGCTGGATATGGCTGTCGCGGCGTGGGATGTACTGGACGGCGGCGGGCTGACGGGCAAGTACAACGCATCAGACAATGGCGAGCCGAAGCGCATGTCCAAAGCCAGCGCGAAAACGCTGACGATTGCGGAGGAACTCATCAGGATGGGCAAAGAGATTGGGCGTTCGCCCGCGCAGATCGCGATTAACTGGGTACGGCAGCAGCCCGGACGGGTCGTTCCGATTATCGGGGCACGCAGCGAAGCGCAGATGAAGGATAACCTCGGCTGTCTGGAATTTGAACTGACAGGGGAGCAGCTTCAGCAGCTTAACGAGGCGACGAAGATTGAGATGGGATTTCCGCAGAGCTTTCTGGCGTCCGACCATGTTCACAATCTGATTTTTGGTGAGACGTATTCATTGGTGAAGAACCATCGTGCGCTGTAGGTGTTGAGTCGTGGTCGGCTGAAGGTCGCAGCGGACAGGCGCAGGGTTCAAAGCGGCCCCTTGTTGAGCGTACACAGCGCTATGCCAAGTTTTGCGTTATGATGATTAAATCAGGATTATGATTTTACTATCAGGATTTAACCTTCGAGGGCAAGCGCATGGGCATCAAAATCGCGTGGGACAATCAGGATCAGACGACCATTCGATTCGACTTTGATGGTAAATGGAATTTCCTTGATGTCGATTATGCGGTGAACGAAAGCATCAACCTGATGAAACGTGTCTCGCATCAGGTTGATTGGTTGATCAATCTGGAGAACAGCGGGCCGCTGGCGGCGGGCGCGGTGCTGGAATCACGCGAACTGCGCGAACCTATCCCGGCGAATCACGGCTGGGTGGGCTTCGCGGGCGATGAAATGTTTGCGCGGGGCATCGCAGGGATACTCAGCCGTGTTTATCCGATACTGGGTGAGGAATTCCTGTTTGGGCGCGACCTGGGGTACGCCCGTGCGGCGATTGGCATGGCTCCCGCACGCGTCCAAAGCGAACCCAACGCCTCGGAGTAAAGGGGCGATAAACGCCTCATCCCCTGCGCCCTTTCTTACACACAGGTCTGTTGTGGCTGGAAATCAGAAGGTTGAGCGAGCGTGTTGACCTCACCCTCAATCCCTCTCCCCAGCAGAAACGATTCCCGTAGCGGGTTAGTGTGGCAGCGGAGAGGGACTTTCACACGCGCCGTTGTGGAATGGTAAGTTGTAGTGAGCTTCAAAGAGGTGCTCATCTGGATGTATGGCCGATGCGAAGCGCCCTTCAGCAATATCCTGATCGTGTCTTATTCCTCTACCCCATGATGCAGCAGGCGATAGACGAAATCCCGTTTGGGCGCAGCGTCGGCGCAGCTTGCGTAGACTTCCCACGAGGAATCGCTTTGCTCGAACTCCACGCGGTGAACTAAAGCGCTTTCCAGCGCCTGAAAACGCGCCGTCCATACGCTATCCTCATTCCGTGTGATATGCAGCAGCTTAAACGCCGCCAGCGCACGCACGCCCGTCGCGTCGCGCAGATAATACTCGGCGACCTGTGCCTCGCGCGTGTAGCAGGCACGCCCGCGCATCTTCTCGTAGTAGACGCTGCCACGTTCGGTCAGTTCGATAATGGTCTGCACTTCGGCGGCGGACACTTGTCCATAGTACAGCGCGTAGGGAAAGACAATCATGGTGGCGGCAAAACGGTGCCCGCCGATGTGTGACGATTCCCAGGCGGCCTCGCCCGCGCGCTTAAGGACTTCATGATAGAAGGCCACGCCGTGTTTGGCGCAGCACTGGTCGCGCTTGCCGTTGGTGCAAACCAGGTACAGCGGCGTGTCGCGGCGCGCGGAGTCATATTTCGCATCGCCTGCCAGCAGCGCAGGCACATCCAGCGTCAGCAGGTCGTGATAGGTGTGCAGGCGAAATTCATAGAGGCGCGGCTGAAGTTCATCGGCAACGGCGGCGAACAACGTGAAATCGGCTTTCTGCTCGGACTCCTTGCGCTTGATGAGTTGGAAGCGCGATGCGGGATAGGCGCTGAGAGGCGTGTGATCGACGCCCGCGAATTCGTCGCGCCAGAAATCCTCGATGGCCTGCGCGCCATAGGGACGCGGATATTCAATCAAAAACCAGAGTTTTGCAATCTGCGCCGAGCCAAACTGCTGTGTGCCTGCCTCGCGCGTGAGTTCTGAGCAAAGAAAAGCGGTGTCTGCCATATAAAACTCCACAAATTAATTGAGGATTGATTATACTCTATTGATGCTCACTTATTGGTTGAAGATAAGGTTTTGCTATGCCGCAATCATACAAATTGGTTTCATCAGGATAACCAGCAATTCTTGATAAACATCGATGACCACTGGAACTGCAGCTGATAACAGATCGATGGAAGTTGCGCTAACTCTCAATTGCCAGATAATGGCCAGAAACTACTTCTTATGCGTTGATTTAGAACGATACAAATTGAGGCGCTTCCTGTTGATTGTTGACTTAGTGATTGCAGCCCTGTTGCTTATGTGTGTAGGAGTGATTCGACCTAGGGGACAACGGACATCATCTTTCCTATGCCCGTACTCAGCTGTCTTTCCCCTGCCTGGTCAATGAGTATAGCCGCCATCGGCTACTTCTGTTTGCCTGTTCCATGGTGCGCCCTGTTTCCCGACAGGAGTTGTTTCGCAGTTGCGGTCAGCGCACTCACCTTTATCCTTAGAACTGCCTATCATAATTTTACGTAGATCAACCGATTATCTGGACAAAGCGCACTCAAGATACAATCGATCTGGCACACGATGAATGGTGTGATCTATTGAACCTAAGGGAAGCCATCACTCCAACAGACGACTTCCCGACTGATTAATCATCAGTCAAGTCCCGATATTTGATACCTGTCCTCCCTACAGATTTTTATCGTCTGCGGCACTAAACCATAGGTTCTAAAAGGTCGCTATGAGTGAATTGCGAATAATTCACTAGCCAAAGGAGATGAAATTGTTGGAATTTTGTATGTCGATAAACGCACTTCATCTGATGACCCTCTAACTGTCCAAATATGCGTCTCCAATACCACGCTAATATAGTTAAGCCTAGAACTGTGCGGCTAAAGATCACAGCCACAAATAGTGAACCCAAAACGCTAACCGATGGTTTTTAAGGAGCTTTCCGATGCCGGAAGAAAATACTCGTTTTGATTTGCCCCAATCCGAAATCCCGCGCGCGTGGTACAACATTCAGGCCGACCTGCCGCGCCCACTGCCGCCTGTGCTGCATCCGGGCACCAAGCAGCCCGTCGGCCCCGCTGACCTCGCGCCGCTGTTCCCGATGGCGCTGATCATGCAGGAAGTCAGCCAGGAACGTTACATCGAAATCCCCGAAGAAGTGCGCGAGATTTATAAGCTGTGGCGTCCGACGCCGCTGCTGCGCGCGCGCCGTCTGGAAAAGGCGCTGGGCACGCCCGCGCACATCTACTACAAGTACGAAGGCGTATCGCCCAGCGGCAGCCACAAGCTGAACACCGCCGCGCCGCAAGCCTACTACAACAAGCAGGAAGGCGTGCAGGGCTTGACCACCGAAACAGGCGCGGGACAGTGGGGCACGGCGCTGTCGCAGGCCTGCAATTTCTTCGGGCTGGAATGCAAGGTGTGGATGGTCAAAATCAGCTACCAGCAGAAGCCGCACCGCCGCACGATTATCCAGACATTCGGCGCGGAAGTTGTCGCCAGCCCCAGCGAACTGACCAACGCCGGGCGCGGTATCCTCGCTAAAGACCCCAACAGCACGGGTTCGCTGGGGATCGCCATCAGCGAGGCGGTGGAAGCGGCGGCCACCAGCGGCGGCAAATACAAGTATGCGCTGGGGTCGGTGCTGAACCATGTGCTGATGCACCAGACGGTCATCGGGCAGGAAGCGCTGAAGCAGCTTGAACTGGCGGGCGAATATCCTGACGTGGTTATCGGCTGCGCGGGCGGCGGCAGCAACTTCGCGGGCATCGCCCTGCCCTTTGTTCACAATAACCTGAAGGAAGGCAAGAAGACGCGCATTATCGCCGTCGAGCCTGCGGCCTGCCCCAGCCTGACGCGCGGCAAGTACGTCTACGACTTCGGCGACACCGTTGGCATGGCACCGATGGTCAAGATGTACACGCTGGGTCATACCTTCATCCCGGCACCGCTGCACGCGGGCGGCCTGCGGTATCATGGCATGGCAAGCGTGGTCTGCGAACTGTACGATCAGGGCTTGATCGAGGCGCAGGCCGTCGCGCAGCTTGAAACCTTCAAGGCAGCGACACAGTTCGCGCGTTCAGAAGGCATCGTCCCCGCGCCGGAACCGTCACACGCCATCGCCGCCACGATCAAGGAAGCGCTGGCCGCCAAAGCCGCTGGCGAAAAGCGCGTGATTCTGTTCAATCTGTGCGGGCATGGTCACTTCGACATGAGCGCCTATGAACAGTATCTCAACGACCAACTCGTGGATTATGAATACCCACAGGAAGCGGTGAACGCCGCGCTGGCAGAACTGCCGCAGATTTAACACAGCACGCCACAGGGCACGGCGCGCGTCGTGCCCTTATTTTTCACTACGACACCTCTCATTTTTCTAAGGTTTCACTCATTTTTTGTTAATCTTTTGTCCAGATTTCGCAGGCCATGCGACAGTGGATTCTGCTTAATCTTCCCTGAAAGCATCGTGTCGTATATAAGTTTTTTACTGCACATGGTAAAAATCTGATTTGCATAGGGTTTATTGCTCTCATCTTTTTCTCATGATACATTAATCTTCGCAACATCTACACTCACACTCTGCCCCATCGGATTAGAAGGGATCTCATGTGCGTTTTTTAAGAAACCTGTCTCGTGTGTTACTGCTGGCTTTAGTACTCATGCTGCTGTCGACAGTGGTGTCGTATGCCCAGGAGGGGGGAACTCTGGCAGACTCGGTACCAGCGGCGGCGCTTGACTCGGCTCCCGCAATTGAGTGGGTCAATCTGGTTTATGATCGTATTTTCGCGGACAGTGTGAGCGCACCTGCTGCGTCGCGCTTATATGGCTATATGACGATCACCCTGTATGCCGCGGCCTTTCCAGGGATGCCCGGCAACAACAGCCTTGCCGGACAGCTCAATGGGCTGACGGAATTACCCGTCCCTGCTGAAGATGCGGTCTACGATTGGGATGCGTCGGTGGATGCGGCGCTGAAGGCCGTGCTCAGCGGCTTGTTCGCTGCTTCTGCTGATTCAGTCGCGGCATACAGTGATTTGTATGATGCGCACATCGCCGCGCGCGAAGCCGCAACCTCGGCAGAAGTCGTAGCGCGTTCGGTGGCCTTTGGCGAAGCGACGGGCGCTGCGCTGCTGGCGTGGATCGCGACAGATGGCTTTGCGGAACGCTCTACCGATTATGTAGTGCCTACCGATGATCCTTCGACCTGGGTACCGCTGAACGAGAACCAGCGCGCGGTTGAGCCGCAGTGGGGCACCATCCGCACCACCGTACTGGAAGACCCGACGATCTGTGATGTGCCGAACGATGTGCCCTTCAGCGCTGAAGAGAACTCGGTATTTTACGCGCAGGCAATGGAAGTGATGGTCGTCGGGCAAAACCTGACCGATGAGCAGCGCCAAATCGCGGAATACTGGATTGATACCCCCGGCCAATCGGGCACGCCCGCCGGACACTGGGTGCATATCGTCGAGGATTTGATTATACAGGAAGGCTTCACGCTGGAGAACGCGGCTGAACTGTATGCGATGACGGGCACGACTCTGATGGATTCGTTCATTGCTACGTGGAACTACAAGTACCGCTTCCCGCAGATTCGTCCGCTAACCTACATCAACCAACACATTAACCCACGCTGGCAAACCTACCTGCAAACGCCGGGCTTCCCTGAATATCCATCAGGGCATTCGGTGGTGTCCGGGGCGGCGGCGACGGTGATGACCAGCTACTTCGGTGGGCCGCGCGCCTTTACCAACACCAATATCACGCCCAGCGGTGAAGTCACACGTTCGTTTACCTCGTTCTGGAGCGCGGCCAATGAAGCTGCCATCTCGCGCATGTACGGTGGCATTCACTTCCGCGCGGCGATTGAAAACGGCGTGGAAATGGGACGCTGCATCGGCAACTATATCGCGTCGAGCCTCGTGCTGAACGCGGAGTAAACTGTAAGGGATTAAGGGTTTGGCGTGGCCAAACCCCTACCGTCTGGATTGTGACGGGCACGGCAAATGCTGTGCCCGTTTTGCTTGCGCTTGCCTGGCTACGCCCAATCAGCGTGATACGAGCCAGCCTTATCGGTGCGTTCAAAGGTGTGCGCGCCGAACAGGTCACGCTGCGCCTGTATCAGATTGGCGGGCAGGCGCGCGCTGCGATAGCTGTCGTAGTAGGCCAGCGAGGCGCTGAAGGCCGGGGCGGGCACGCCTGCCTTAATCGCTTCGGTGACGACATGACGCCAGTCGGCCTGATAAGCGTTGATGGTGTCGCGGAACTTGGGAGCCAGCAGCAGGTTTTGCAGTTCAGGGTTGGCTTTGTAGGCCGCTGTGATGTCACCGAGGAACACGGCACGGATGATGCAGCCCGCGCGCCAGATGGCGGCTGTCTGATCGAGCGGCACATGATATTTGTATTCTTCGCTCGCCAGCTTAATCAGCGCCATGCCCTGCGCGTAGGAGCAGATTTTGCTGCAATACAGCGCGCGGCGCACCGCTTCGATAAAGGCTTTTTTGTCGCCGCTGTAGCTGCCTGCCGCCGATGGGCCGCCGAGAGTCTGGCTGGCGGCCACGCGCTCATCCTTGTACGCCGAGATGATGCGCGCTTCCACCGCCGAGGTCATGGTATGCGTGGGCGCGCCGAGGTCAAGCGCGTTCTGGCTTGTCCATTTGCCCGTGCCTTTTTGTCCGGCTTTGTCCAGCACGTAATCCACCAGTTCGCTCGGCTGTCCCTGATCGTCCTGCTTGCGGAAAATCTGCGCCGTGATTTCGATGAGGAACGAGTCCAGTTCGCCCTTGTTCCACTCGCTGAAGACCTCGGCCAGTTCACTGTTGCTCAGGCCCAGCACGCGATGCAGGATGTCGTAACTTTCGGCAATCAACTGCATGTCGCCGTATTCAATGCCGTTGTGTACCATCTTGACGTAGTGCCCTGCCCCGCCGCGTCCGAGGTAGGTCACGCAGGGCGCACCATCGGGGGCTTTGGCCGAAATCGCCGTCAGGATGGGCTTCACCATCTCATAGGCTTCGGGGCGTCCACCGGGCATGAGACTCGGCCCCCACAGCGCGCCTTCTTCGCCGCCGCTGACGCCTAAGCCCAGATACAAGAAGCCTTTGTCTGTCAGTTCCTTTTCGCGGCGTTCGGTATCGGGGAAATAGCTGTTGCCGCCGTCGATAATCAAATCGCCCGGTTCCAGGTACGGCAGCAGTTGCTCAATCACCGCGTCCACCGCCGAACCTGCCTTCACCATAATCTGGATTTTGCGCGGCCTTTTAAGCAGCGCTACAAATTCCTCGATGGTGCTGCCACCCGCCAGTTTTTTGCCGCTGTGCGCGGCGAGAAATTCATCCTTGGTTGCCGTCGTGCGGTTGTACACCGCTACTTTGAAGCCGTTGCGCTCCATGTTCAGGACGAGGTTCTGTCCCATCACCGCCAGCCCAATCAACCCGAAATCGCAGTCGCCCATTGCCGAAGCTCCCTTATGCGTCTATTGACGTTTTACTTTTGTCGAAGATACCACATTCGCGTTACAGTTGCGCGTGATTTATTGTTCGTGACGAGGCGTAACTTTAGATTTCTGTGGCACCAATAAGGGGTGGGCATCATGGGGCGCTTGGATGGACGTACAGCACTGATTACCGGAGCGTCATCAGGCATCGGGCAGGCGACGGCGCGGCTTTTCGCGCAGGAAGGCGCGCGCGTGATGCTGGCGGCGCGGCGAGAGGACAAGGGACACGAGGTGCTGAACAGCATTCGCGCGGCAGGCGGTACAGCCGAATTTGTGCGCTGTGATGTGCGCCAGTACGAGGACTGCCAGCGCGCGCTGGACGAAACGCTGCGGGTATTCGGGCAGGTGGATATTCTGTACAACAACGCGGGGATTGTGCCTACCGGAACGGCGCTGGAAACCTCGCTGGAAACGTGGAGCGACGTGCTGGCGACCAACGTCAGCGGCACGTTTTACATGAGCCGCGCCGTGCTGCCGCACATGATCGAACGCGGCAAAGGCGTCATCATCAACTGCGGCTCGGACTGGTCGGTAGTCGGCGGGCAGAAAGCCGTCGCCTACTGCGCGACCAAGGGCGCGGTGGCGCTGATGACCAAAGCGATGGCATTAGATCACGCGCGGCAGGGAATCCGCGTCAACGCCATTTGTCCCGGCGATACCTACGTCGAACGCTGGGACGCGCGGCTGAAAGCGGAGCAAACGGTTGATGACTATCTGGCGGAGTTGGGCAAGGGCTTCCCGTTGGGGCGTGTCGCCAGCGTCGAGGAAATCGCGCGCGGTGTACTGTTCCTCGCCAGCGACGATTCCAGCTATATGACGGGGCAGCTTCTGGTGATGGACGGCGGCAACACCGCCGGCGGCGTCTGGGCGCACTATGATTGAATGTCACTTGAGTTCTTCATACGACAAAATGGTTTTTGTCCGGGGTAAATAGTAGATACGGTAGACCTTACCGTCTTCAACTGGGTAGATGGTTGAAGTCCAGAACCCAACGTCATCGACTTTGAAACGGTATTTTCCTACACGAGCTAATCCGCTGACTTGAAGAACCTGATTGTCGTTAAAATCCCTGCGGAGTTGCCACCACAAAACGCCAAAGAACAGATAAATTGCAATAATGAGCAAGGTCATAATCCAGATAAAAATGCTTCTCTCAGTTTCCAGGTTTGGTGTCGGGCGAAGCTGTAGAATGGTCAACTGCACAATGATCGGGGCAAGGATAATGCCTAAAATCGCGCCAGCAGGAGCAGATCGATAGAGCATAAATCGAAAGCCTGCGTGCTGTTTTTCAGTCAGGAAGCCCGCAGCATTGACCTTTATATCGTCTTCACTGAAGTTGTAGAGGTTATCCCACATTTTTTGAATTTGATTCACGTTGAGTACCTTTCAAGTGTGTTTTGACAACAACCTATGGCTATGAAAGTCATGCTGTAATTCAGCATAGCGTCTCATTTCAGCAATGTCCTCCCTCTTATTTAAGCACAAGTCGTCCAATAGCGAAGTTAGTTTTCGAGCGTTTCAGGCCGCTACAACTTGTGACATATTTCACTTGCAATCAGGAAATCAGCCACTAGATGGCCATCGCCAACAGGAGTAAGCTGAAGAACGTGTGTTGTGATTTTCGTCGTTTCGACAACAGCACCTGACTGCTCATTGAGGTAGTCAAAAGGTGTGGAATGACTACATGTATAGAAATCTCCACTGAAGTTCCCTTCGGACGTTCGCTTTATGGCTGGCTCTCGGCTCACAATCTGCGACTGGACGCCATCGTCCAGCACGATCAGATGGAAATGCGCTATCTGGCGTGGGAAACCGTGCGCAAGACGCTCAACCCCTTCTTTGTGGAAGGCACAGGTTTCGAGGGCTACCTCGTGGGACGCTGCGCTGGCCCCGAAGCAGCGCTTGAGACGATTCTGACCATTAACCAGCGCGTGCTGGAGTCCATCGCGCGCTTGTACCGTTTTGAGTATGGCTTCCGTTCGCGGCTGATGAAAACGCTGACGCGCGAAGCCAGCGATCCTATTGCCATTCACATCTGGTCGGGGCATCTGGGCGCGGAGTTGGGTAAGCTGCGCGCGCAGGTGCTGACCAATCCCGAAGCGCAAAGTTTCCAGCATCAGACCTACAGCAGCATCCAGACCCTGCCGCCGATTGCCTACCAGGAACGCGACAACAACATCGCCCAGACCTACGCGGTGGCGACGGATTACAGCCCGCGACAGGACCGTCTGAGCGTTACGCTGCCGATGCTGAAACCCGGCCAGCAGGATGCCTGGCTCGTCGCGCAGAACATCGGCGAGTTCGGTCACCCGATGGTCAGAAAGTATCTGGATCGCGTCTGAAGCGCTGCCGCTGACCCAGCGAAAATGCCCACGAACAAGGCCCATGTGAGATCAATTCGGGAGGGACGTTAGGCTAAACGTCCTTCCTGATTTTATGTCTAATGTTGGCTGTGCTGTTACAAAATTGGAACTCGCAGAACGCGAATAGTGTCTATTTGCTGACGAAATCTTGGGCGTAATTCATGTTCCCGTGTTACACTATTCACACCAACAACAGGGCAGTACATTAAAGGAGTTGTTTCTATGCGACGGCTCATGTTATTGCTGTGCGCGCTCGCAATTACAATTGGCTTCAGCGCGACAGCCGTGATGGCACAAACTAGTTCATGCACCAGTCCTTATACGGTATCGGCTGGCGAAAACCTGTTCCGTATCTCGCTGCGCTGCGGCGTGACGATCCAGGCGATTCTGTCAGCAAATCCCTCAATTACGAATGTGAACCTGATCTATGCCGGACAGCAGATTGTGATTCCCGGTGGCGGCTCAAGCACGACCACTGGCGGCACGACAACAGGGGGTACAACCACTGGTGGCACGACCACTGGCGGCACAACGACAGGGGGTACGACCACTGGCGGCACCTCGGCGACGACCTACACCGTCCAGCGTGGGGATACCCTGTCCAGCATCGCACGGCGCTTCGGCACCACCGTTCAGGCCATTGTGGCTGCGAACGGCATCACCAACCCCAACCTGATTTATCCCGGCATGGTGTTAAACATCTCCGGCGGCACGCCACCCCCGACCACAGGCGGTACGACGGGTGGTACCACTGGCGGCACCACTGGCGGCGTCCCGATTTCAGGCGGCTTTGAACTCGGCGGTCATGTCTTTGGCTTCCAATTCCCCGACCAGATGCGCGGCGCAGGCATGACCTGGGCCAAGATTCAGATCGTGTGGAATCGTGGTTCGGACACTGGCCCGGCACAAAGCGCGATTAACGCGGCACGCAGCAACGGCTTCCGTATCCTGCTGAGCATCGTCGGCAACCCGGCGGAAATCGCGGGCAACCCCTCGCAGTACTATCAGGACTTCGCCAACTACCTCGGCCAGGTGGCAGCGCTCGGCCCGGATGGTATCGAAGTGTGGAACGAAGCGAACATTGACCGTCAGTGGCCTGCGGGACAGATCAGCGGCGGCAATTATGCGCAGATGCTGATCGCGGCCTACGCAGCGATTAAGCGCGTCAACGCCAACGTGCTGGTCATCAGCGGCGCGCCCGCCCCAACTGGCTTCTTCGGCGGCACCTGCCAGAACGGCGGCTGCGATGATGACATCTTCCTGCGCCAGCTGCGTGATGCAGGCGCGGCGAACTCGATGGACTGCGTGGGCATCCACTACAACGAAGGCATCCTGCCACCCACCGCGACCAGCGGCGACCCGCGCGGCAACAGCGGCCACTATACCCGCTACTACGGCGCGATGGTCAACCTGTACAGCAGCATCTTCCCCGGCAAGCCGCTGTGCTTCACCGAAATCGGCTACCTGACGCCCGAAGGTCTTGGCCCGCTGCCGGGTGGCTTCGCCTGGGCGGCCAATGTCACGCTGCAAAATCAGGCGGAATGGCTGGCGCAGGCCGTGACGTTAGCGCGTCAGAGCCAGCGCGTGCGTCTGTTCATCGTGTGGAACGTGGACAGCACCAGCTACGGCGCTGACCCGCAGCAGGGCTACGCGATTGTGCGCGGCAACGAGTGTCGAGCGTGCGTGACGATGGGCGCGGCGATGCGATGACCTCTTGTTAGAGGTTTTATGAGATAAAAGCGTAAAGGGCGGGGCGGAACCAAATAGGTTCAGAACCCGCCCTTTTGTTTAGGACTTATGGCAGCAGGCGACATCCCCGATGGCACCCCCACGCACATGTTATGGGACGCAGACGGCAGCAGCAGCGATACAGGGCAGCCAGGCAGTATTCAAATTGAGTGAGGAACAAAAAGATGCACGAGGTATTCATCCGAAAAGCAATCGAGTTGGCGGTTTCTGCGGGCAAAAACGGAAACGGCGCATTCGGCGCGGTGCTGGTTCATCGCGAAAGGATTCTGGAAACGGCTGAGAATACAGAGATTACCGGGATTGGCTTTGGTCATGCTGAGTTTAACCTCGTCCTTAAAAGTGCCGGACAGCTTCAGGAAAGTATCCTGCAAGAAAGCGTGCTGTACACAAGCTGCACGCCCTGCCTGCGCTGCACCTGTGCGATTGTGGCGGCGGGCATTCGGCAGATTGTTTACAGCGTGTCGCAGCAGGCGTTTGCCCAGCTTATTCCCGCCGAGTATCACCCGCTGACCTGCGAAGAAATCGTGCGACGGCTGGAACTGCGCGATGTGCAAGTGATCGGCCCGGTGCTGGAAGAAGAAGGACTGCGCGCGTTTGAATACTGGGGCGGCAAGTTCATCTCACTGGAGCAGCGCCTGGAAATGGCAAAACGCGGGCGCGACAATAACTTCTCCGCTTTACACAGGTAAGCCATTCAGCGAGAGTCTTGAGCGTGGGCTAACATACGGCGAAACCATAACACGCAAGAACAAAATACGTTTGAACCGCCAAGGCGCAAAGGCGCAAAGATACGCAGGAGGCGGGGTAACAAAGAAGGTTGACACGCCAAGACGCCGCGTTGAATACAGCGTAGGCTGTGAGGAGATTTGAAGGTGGCTATGGCGTCCCGTCAAGTGTTTATGAGCAGAACACGGCGATAAGGTTCACTTCAGGAACTGATTACGCATGTGCTCGGCGCGCTGTTCGAGCGTCTTAAAGTAGTCGGTTTCGGTGATTTCGCTGACCTGCTGATCCAGTTTCTGCTGGTCAATCTGGATGCGCAGGCGCTGGACTTCCTGCTGCGCCTTGTCGAGATCGGTTTTGATGGTCTGGTAGCGGCGGGCGTTGACGATGGCAATCGCCGCCTGATTAGCGAAGGCGGTCATCAGCGGCACCGTATCTTCATCGAACAAGCCGCGCTGGACACGATTATCGGTGTAGAGCACACCTACGGTTTCCGCTTGCAGTTTCAGCGGGATACACAGAATCGAGCGCAGTTGATGAGACGCCACGCTCTGGCGATCAGCAAAACGGGCGTCTTCCTGCGCGTTAAGCGTGACAATCGGCTCGCCTTTTTTGAGGGCTTCATCAATCACGCCGCGACTGAAGATCACATCCGATTCGACCATCGTCTCCTGATCCCAATTGCGCGCGGCGCGCAGTTTGAGTTCGCCCGTCTGGTGATCGGTGAGCATAATGTAGGCACGCTCTGCCCCGGTCAGCGCGATGACGGTATCCATGATGTCATTAAGCACGCGGTCAATTTCCAGCGAGGAATTGATGAGCGCCGAAACGCGCACCAGCCCTTGCAGGTTCGCCATCTGCTGGCTGACGTTGCGGCTGGCCTTCTGAAGCTGTTTGATTTCCCGCTGCATTTGCGCGAGCGTGTTGTTGGCAAGCTGCGGCACATCGGACGGCAGCGGCGCGCGGCTGGCGGCAGTCTTCAACAACTGCGCGATTATGGCGTCAAGCTGTACCTTAAAACTTTCGAGGCGCTGGAGGTTTTCGACGAGGGCGTCACTTTTCTGGTTGTTCATAAACTGTGTTCCGCTGGTTACAGGCTTCAGGTCGACAAAGGCTGGTTTTGCGCGTTGGCAATGCGCTCGGCAAGCGCGCGCAGAGTCTGCGTGATGGGGTGCTGCGGGTACCTGACGGCGAAGACGCCCTCCCCTGCCAGCGTCATCATCTCGTCGGAGTGCGGCAGGACAGCGATAACTTCGCTGTGATAGGCTTCTTCAACACGCGCGCGGATGTCGGCGGCGCTGAAGCTCTGCGGCGCTTTGTTCACCAGCAGTAAAAGCTGCGGCACTTTGAGACGATTGGCAACCGACACGGTGACGCCTGTGCCCAGATAGTCCTGCTGATCGGGGCGCAGGATGATAATCAGAATCTGCGAGATGGCAATCGAAAGCAGCGTTTCCTCGTTCAAGCCGGGGTGCGTGTCAATCAGCAGCACGTCAAGCTGCAAGCGGCGCACCAAGTCCTGAAAGCCGTTGTTGAGCAGACCGACATCGTAGCCCTGATCGAGAATGCGGGCGATTTCGCCAGCTTTCATGCTCGAAGGCACCAGCAGGACTTTGCCGGAGATATTCGCACCGAGATGGGCGGTGACATCGTGTGCGGTTTCTTCAATCTGACAGCGTTCCCACAGGTAGTCGTTGAGCGTGAAACGGATTTGATCCTGTGTAAGACCGAACAGGACGTTGACGCCGGGGCTTTGAATATCGGTATCGACCACCCCTACCTTTAACCCTTTTTCTGCCAGCAGCGCCGCGAGGTTGGCGGTGGTGTTGGATTTGCCTGTGCCGCCGCGAAAAGAATGCACTGAAACAATTACTGCCATGTGTCTGTCTACTATTCCAATCTTAAAGCGTGTGTCTAAGCCTATCGTGGAACAGGGTTTTGGGCAAGGCTGATGACTCTGCGCTCCCTTAAAAACAGCGGTTAGCCATTAGCCGTTAGCCAATGCGAAGAATCGAACCGCCAAGGCGCAAAGAACGCCAAGATAATACGAGAGCGCAGGTTTTCATCCCTTTGGTATGTTTTTGTTTTGCATGGGCAACTCCTCAGAATGCCGGGCAATTCAAAACCAAGCAGTTAACCTATCTCCCCGCAAGCGGAGAGAACAATGCTGACGGCGGCAGTTAAAAATCAGTCCACTTGTCCGGTGGTGCCGCCAGAGGCTGAAGCCTTCTGGCTGCCGTGTTTCGGCGGGAAGTCGGTTAAAACCGACTCAAACCCGCCGAGGGCGGCGACATGTCAGCCTAATTGAGGTTCCGACGCTCAAAAGTAGTTTAGGGATAGATACTCGACACTAAAGCACATAGGAACTTTGATAACAAATCCTCGCCGGAAATAATCCGTAATCCAAATCTCAATTGACATACATCGGAATCAGATGTATGTTGTTTCTATACCTAGATATTCGAGGCATATCAATGAACATGAATCTGAAGGGCAGTCTGCCGCTGCTGATTCTGTACACCCTGTCAAAAGGGGACAATCACGGCTACCAGATTGCCAAGTCGATTAAGCAGCAGTCGCAAGGGGTGCTGGACTTCAAGGAAGGCACGCTGTATCCCACGCTGCACACGCTGGAAAAATCGCACCTGATTGATGGCTACAACCGCGACGAGGTTGGACGCACACGGCGCTACTACCGCCTGACCGACAGCGGCAGCCATATGCTGCAAGAACAGTTGAAGGAGTGGCGGGAATACGCGGGCGCGGTCAACCGCGTGCTGGAGTGTGTGTGATGTTGTACCCGGAATTTGGCAACTGGCTGCAATCAGCGACCCGTGACCTGCCGAAAGATGTGCTGTCGCAGGTGCAGGACGAACTGCGCGCCCATTTTGAAGATGCGGTAGATGAATATGTGATGGGTGGCAAATCTCACGACGAAGCCCGCGCCGCCGCACTGGCCGATTTAGGAAACGCCGATGAAACCTCCGCCGCGCTGAAACATATCCACCTTGCGCCGCGCCGCTACGCACTGGCCGCGCTGGCAAGCATCGCCCCGTATCTGATCCTGATTGGCTACGCGCTGCTGATGATTTTCGGTGGACTGAGCTACGCCAACGCGCTGATCATTTTCTACCCGCTGACGTTCGGCTGTACGCTGTTTGTGCTCAACACCTTTAACACGCTGCTGCCGTTTCAGGGCATCAGAACACCGCTGCGACTGGTCACGCTGGGCATCCTGTTCATTCTGGTGATATACATCGGCGGAATGCTGTACAGCGATACCCTGAGCCTGCTGATGCGCTGGGGGATTGTCAACTTCAACGAGCCGACGCTGAATTACAATTTTGCACCCGCACAAACCCCGGCGGATTTGCTGGTGGATGTGGGCTTCGTGCTGGCGGCGGCGCTGATGGCCGCAGGCGGTATATGGATTGGACGGCGTTTGCTGAGGGTACGCGATGCGCTGCATCACATCACAGGGCTGGCGTTTCTGCTGCATGGCGTCGCGATGATGCTGCAAATTACGGCGGTGCTGGTGCATAACGTTGGCGCGACTGGCACGATTACCATGATGATCACGCTGCTGGGTATCACCAAATATGCAGCCTGCGGGCTGTTATTCTTCCGCGCGGCGCGCATTGGCTCCGCATTTCCTACTCGTACTGCATAAAAGGAAACACTATGGATAACGCAGTTCGCATTGAGAATCTCAGTAAAACCTTCGGCAAGGGCAAGAAGCAGGTGCAGGCGGTCAAGAATGTCACGCTGGACATCGCCGCCGGACAGGTCTTCGGCTTTCTGGGGCCGAACGGGGCGGGCAAAACCACGACGATCCGCATGATGCTGTCACTGCTGCGCCCGACACAGGGCCGTGTGCTGCTGTACGGCAAGGATGTGCAGCGTGAGTTTGCGGTGCTGCGGCGCGCGGGGGCGATTGTGGAAGGCGCGGCCTTTTATCCGTACCTCAGCGGGCGGGCAAACCTTGAAGTGCTGGCGCTGACGCAGGGCAAGCTTGACCCGCAGCGCATCAACGCCCTGCTGGAACAGGTGGGGCTGGCTGAACGTGCGCATCAACGCTTTGCGGGGTATTCACTGGGCATGAAACAGCGATTGGGGCTGGCGGGGGCGCTGCTTCAGGACCCGGACATCCTGATTCTGGATGAGCCGACCAACGGGCTTGACCCCAGCGGCATTCAGGAGATGCGCACGTTTATCCGCGAACTGGCCGACAAACAGGGCAAGACGGTGGTGCTGTCAAGCCATCTGCTGAACGAAGTCGAGCAAATCTGTGACCGTGTGGCGATCATCAACAAAGGCGAAATCGTGCGCGAGGGCACGGTGAAGGGGCTGCTGGCGGGCAAGGGCAAACTGCGCATCGAAGCCGCGCCGATGGAGAAAGACATCAACGTGTTGAGCGAACGTTTTCAGGTGACGCCCAACAGCCACAGCATCACGCTGGAAGCCGAGCATGATGACGTGCCGCGTATCGTGCGCCAGCTCGTAGCGGCTGACGTGCAGGTGTACGAAGTTGCCAGCCAGAAACAATCACTTGAGGAGTATTTCCTCGCTGTAACTCAGGGAGAGACCCATCATGGTTAACTTGTTCCGCGCCGAATGGCAGAAGACTGTTGGCAACCGCTGGGCGGCGGGCTTACTCATCTGGATTTTCCCGGCGGCGGCGCTGGGGCTGTCGGTGCTGGCGATTGTCGTCAGCCTGCTCAGCAGCGACTACCGCAGCTTTATGCAGCAGAACTACAGCGTCACCGCATGGAATGTGCGTATGGTGGAGACGGTGGGTTTCCTCAACAGTGAGGTAGGACGGCTGATTATCCTGGCGTTCACGGCGATTATGTTCGCAGGCGAATATCAGTACGGCATGTGGAAAAACCTGATACCGGGGCGGGCGCGGGCCTCGCTGATCCTCAGTAAGTTCATCACGCTGGGCATCTTCATGGTCTTCGCGGTGGTGCTGTTTTCGGTCATCGGGACGATTGGCACGGGCATCACCTGCGCCATCGCGGGCACGGACTTTGGCCCCGCGCCAACGGGAGAAGTGCTGGGACAGTTCGTGCGGGAGTACGGGCTGCAACTGATGATTACGCTGTGCTCGACGTTTATTGCCAGCGGCTACGCAGCGGTGGCAGCGATGGTCACACGTAACATCCTCGGCAGCCTGATGGTGGGTTTCCTGGTGAGTCTGGGCGAAACGGTGGTGCTGCTAATCACGCTGATTCTGTATAGCGTAGTGAAACTGCCCATACAGATTATGACAGTGTACCAGCTTACGCCGGGCTACAATCTGGCGAATATCAGTGCATGGAGCAAGGATGGCATTGGCTACGCGGTACGGGTGGGAATGGATTTGACCCTGGAACCGCTGAGCGTCGGTGTGTCGCTGCTGATCGTCGCGCTGTGGATTATCGGGCTGGTAGGGCTGACGGTGTTCCTGTTCCGGCGGCAGGACATTACGACATAAGCACTTCCTCATTTGGGGGACATCGTAAGTTTCGCTATAATGAGTGTTGAGCGTAGCTGATCTACGCTCATCTTCTATTTCACACGAGATTCCCCATGTTTGAACTGCCGCTGTTCCCGCTCAATACAGTTTTGTTTCCCGGTATGCCCGTCAGTCTGCATATCTTTGAAGAACGCTACAAAAAGATGATTAACCTGTGCATTCAGAACAATCAGCCGTTCGGCATTGTGCTGATTAAGGATGGCCGCGAAGCACAGGGGCCGCTGGCCCTGCCGCATCTGGTGGGCTGCACGGCGCAGATTCAGCAGGTGCAGCAGCTGAGTCAGGGGCGCATGAACATCCGCGTGCTGGGGGCGGAACGCTTCCGCATCCTGAACCTGAAGCAGGATAAGCCGTATCTTGTCGGCGAGGTGGAATTGTTCCCGCTGCATGACCCTGATCACCGCACGGTCATCGCGGGCGTGGCACGGCTGCGCCCGATGATTATGCGTTATCTGGAAATCCTCAAGGATGCCGGACAGATTCAGTTTGACAGCAGCCAGCTTCCGAATGATGTGACCACTATTTCCTACCTCTCTGCCGTGCTGCTGCAAATCCCCGCGGACAAGAAGCAGATTCTGCTGGAAGCCGAGCGCACTTCGCAGATGCTCAATGAACTGCGGATGATGTATCGCCGCGAACTGGCGCTGCTGAACTTCATGAAAGAACGGAGCGAGGATGAGTCCCACAAAGGGCCGTTTTCGCTCAATTAGGGCGCGGTACTCAGTATTGGGTTATGCGTTATCCGCAGGGGTGCAGCGCGCTGCGCCCCTGCAGCTTGTCATTGTCCTGTGCCTGCTGTGCCTCGCGCCTGCTGCGGCGCAAAACGAACAGCCCACGCTGGAGGACTTCTGGGAGGGGCGCGCCGTATGGACGCTGGACCTCTACGATGTGGGCCTGCCTGTTGGCGAGAGTGATACGCTGTATCGCGGCGACGGCGTGTACTGGTCGTATTTGCACGCCAGCCAGCAGTCGGCAGGCGTGATCGACCAGTGCGGGATGCCTGTAGCGTTCCCCGGCTGCATGACGCGCTGGGAAAGCAGCGACGGCGGGCGCAGCTTCGCGCTGAACGTGCCTGTGTGTACGATGGCCTGTACCACCTGTCCCTGCGACGACCAGCGCGACCAGATCACCGCGCAGCAGTATCCGCGCGTGGCGCAGGCCGACGACGGCATGTTCTATCTGGTGTACGAGTGGCACGCGCAGACCATTGTGCGCTCGTCCGCCGATGGCCTCAACTGGTCGGATTGGGCCTATCTCCGCACGCCGGGCGGCACCTGGAACAGCAGCTTCGCGCCGTGCAGCGCCGTCGAGACGATTGGCGCGCATCCCAACATTCGCGGCGAAGTCGATAACTGTCTGGTGGGCGCGCCGCCGGGACTGTACGTGGATGGCAATACGCTGTACGTGTTCGTGGCTGCCGGAAGCGCGCCGGGACACATGCGCTGCTATCGCGGCAGCCGCTTCGATATGGAACTGCGCCTGTGCGACAGCGACCCGTTATTCAGCGGCGCGAGCGAGTACGGGCCGCTGGACATCAGCAGCGGCGCGGCGGTTAACGCTTACTTCGACTTCCGCTACGTTAGTTCGGCGGATGTGCTGCATGTCGGCGATCACTACTACATGAGCTATGAAGGCGTGCGCGGGCCGGATGTGCTGGAACGCGGCATGGATACACAGTTCGGGTTGGGCTTCGCGCGTTCGGTAGGCGACCAGATTGACGGCGCGTGGGAAAAGTATCCCGGCAACCCCGTGATCATGGATGTGGCGTTCAACTTCGGCATCGGGCACGCTGATCTGCTGGTGATCGACGGCGTGACGTACATGTACACGGCAACCTCAGAGCGCACGCGCGGACGGTATGTGCTGGCGTGGATTACCGCGCGGTAGCCAACGTTTAAAACCTGACTCTAGCATGACCGGATGGTGAGATAGTTAATTGCTGCCCAGTACGTGAATCGCGGTCTCGGTTGCAAGTACGCCGTGATGCAGTAGCCCTCAAATAACCAATAAACCGAGAAGGTTTCGCCGTAGGGTTGGACATGGGGACGCCCCCACTCGACTGGCATATCCCCGACGCGCAGACCATTGACCTGAAAGGCAATGGACATGATGACGTTACGGCTGGCATAGACATCCATGCCGGGGAAATAGGGGTTACCCAGCAGATTGCTGCAAGTGCTGATGATGTCCCTGCCAGCACCTTCATTCTGCCAGCGGCAGGAATAGGCTTCCAGCGCTGAGAGGGGTGCGCCCGGCATCAGCAGCGGATAGGCGGCTATCGGATTATAGAGGTCGTCATCCGTCTTAAAAAACTGTACGCCCGTCATAATACCCGACTGGCACATCAACAAGAACAACATCAAACGAATCGGCACACCCCCGAACTGCTGCATGAGACACCCCCCTCGCCGTTCTGAACTGCGCGCGACAGGCCAAAATTGTCAGCAGTGTATTCTGTTCGTGTTGGGAGGAGAGGGGATGTCAGCAGCGAATCTGGATGTGATCAACGAGCCGAACAAACGATATATTGCTGCCTTTGTGTCCGCTGCGCAGTACTTGTCCTCAGGTCAGATAGCCTAGTTTTACGACGAATTCGCCGGGGGCGTCAGACCCGATTCAGGCGACAGAGGCGCGATCAGCTGTCCCCTAAATATGCCTCGATCTCCGCGACGGCGCGCTGATAACCTCCGGCCTGGCGGAAGGTGTCACCGATGTGCCGGGCGGCAGCCTGGTAGCGCTGCAAACTGTTCAGCATCGATTGGACGGCTGTACGCAGTTCCTTGACGCTTACCTGACCAAAGGCCAGCGGCTTGCCCAGCATGATGCCCGTTTCCTTAGCCAGCACTTGCAGCCCGTTGAAATACTGCTCAAGCTGCTGCGGAATGACCACCATCGGCACGCCGTAGTACAGCGCCTCGTTGATGCTGTTCATGCCGCCGTGCGTGACAAACAAATCGACCTGCTGAAGCACTTCCAACTGTGGCACCGAGGGCCGCACGATGAAGTTAGCGGGGATTGTGCCGAGGGCGGTGATGTCAGTCTGCTGTCCGGCGGAGAGAATGAACTGCGCGGGCATATCCGCGAAGGCTGCGAAACACCTGCGGTAGAAATCCTCGGCGTGGCTGTGAATCGTGCCGAGCGAAATGTAGACCACAGGGCGGCGCGTTAGCTGCTCAAAGGGAAAGTCGCCGCCGCGCGTCTGGGCGTTGAGGGATGGCCCCACGAAGCGGAAGCGCTCATCAACGAACGGGGTGTCCTGCTGGAACTCACGCGAGGTAAAGACAAGGTTCAGGCCGCCAACCGCCGGAAACATGGCAGTGGGCAGGCTGTGTTTGCCGTAGGTTTTCAGCAGACGCCGCCGCGCATTGGCAATCCGCAGCAGATAGGGCGCAGCGCCAGAGATGACATACAGCAGCAGGCGCGGCGACCAGGGAATACGGATGCCTTCCAGTACGAAGGTGGTGATGGACGATATGGTTGGCACGTTGAGGATGCGCCCGCAGATCATGCCCCAGAGCGCGTTCGAGTCGTGTATAAGGACATCCGGCTTTTCCAGCCGAATCTGTTCCAGCATCCAGGGCACGGCCCATTCACTGGTTTCCAGCAGCAGCGCCGTTACCGACACCAGATTCTGTGCGCGGCTGGCGATGGCCTCGGCGGTCAGCGCGCTGGCGGGATACGCGCGAAACTCCGCGCCTGCGCGTTCAATCTGCGGGCGGAAGTCCTCGGTGTTGTAGTAAATCACCTGATGCCCACGCGCCACCAATTCCTGAACGACTGGCAGCGTCGGGTTCACATGGCCGTGACCGGGGATATTCATCAAAAGGATTTTCGCCATCGTCGTGTTTCTCCGTATGTCGTTAAATAAGTATATTCGATTATTTTAGATTAGTCAAAATAATATTTTATAATAATATAAAAAGGGATGTTTCATCGTTTTGATACCGTTTTTACGCCGAATTCGCCTATAATCTGCAATAGTTCGCCTTTTTAAAGAGGTACAACATGGACGAAACTGAACTTTGTTTATTCTGGGGCTTTATTTTCGCTGCCGCGTGGGCCTGGATTGCGTGGTACTGGTCGCTGGCGCGCGTGCCGAACTTTGTCTCGCCCGCCCGCTACCGCACGCCGCTGCTGTACACGCCGCTGCTGTGCCTGATTCTGCTGTACTTGGTGCTGCGCGCGCTGGCCTCGTTTGATGTGGTCAACAGCCTGACGTATCTGTCGTTTTACATGCTGTTCGGCGCAGCGTGGGTCGGAGTCTGTGCCTTCGCCCTGCCCTATCTCGGCCTCAGCGCGCGCGACGACGTGGTGGAACGGCGCAACTCGGCGGCAACCTACGCCATTACGGGCGCACTCATCGGCTTAACCTTCTGCTACGCGGGGGGCAACATCGGTGATGGCCCCGGCTGGTGGGTGGTGCTGTTCGTCGTCAGCCTGGCCACAGGCAGCTTCTTTGCCATCTGGGGGCTGCTGGAAGTGCTGACGCATGTGGGCGAGATGGTGACGATTGACCGTGACCCCTCGGCAGGCGTGCGCCTCGGCGGTTTCCTGATCGCGGCGGGCATGATTTTAGGGCGCGCGGCGGCTGGCGATTACAAGTCGATGGAACAGCAGTTTGGCGATTTTGTGCTGCACGGCGCGCCTGTGCTGCTGCTGCTGGTGGTCGCGGTGCTGCTGGAACGCGCGCTGCGTCCGCGTGTCGAGCGCCCGATGTCGCCAGCGGTGATGGGCATCGTACCCGCACTGATTTATATCGGCGGGGCCGCGCTGGTGCTGTGGCAGTTAGGGGCCGTATGAGCGTGCCGCTGCGTGCTGCTGCGCCGCTGACTGCCGCGCAGTATCGCGAGATGAAGATGCAGGTTATCTTCGACCATCTCAAGTGGGATCCACAGGTCGGGGATGTGTCCATACTGGCAGACTTCCCGCTGCTGATCGGCGCGCAGGAGTGGCAGCAGTTAGCCGCGTGGGCGGAAGGCTTAGCGGCGGAAACGCTGGCCGCCGAAGCTGAACTGTGCCAGCGCCCGGAACTGCACAAAAAGCTGGGCCTGCCGCGCGCGGTGGGCAAGCTGTGGCAGCGCCCGATGCCTGTTAATGGGCAGGGGCATGTGCGGCTGATGCGCTTCGACTTTCATTACGCAGCGAACGGTTGGGTGATTTCGGAAGTGAACAGCGATGTTCCCGGCGGCTTCAACGAGGCGACGGGTTACACGCGGCTGATGTCCGGCTTTTATCCCAACACCACGCCGACGGGTGACCCGACGACGGCAATCGCTCAGGCGGTGCGCGCGGGGCTGCCGCCGGATGCGCTGGTGGCGCTGGTACACGCGACGGCCTACACCGATGATCGTCAGGTGATGCAGTATCTGGGCAAACACCTTGAACGCGAAGGGCTGCGCACCATGCTCGTCAGCCCGTCACATCTGCGCTGGCAGAATGGGCGCACGTCGCTGGCCGCCGACTGGGCGCAGGGTGCTGTCGATTTCATCGTGCGCTTTTTCCCCGCCGAATGGCTGCCGAACATGCCGAAGGTGTTGGGCTGGCAGAACTATTTTGTGGGAAGCCGGATGCCGTGCTGCAACCCGACGACTGCCCTGCTGACGCAAAGCAAGCGCTTCCCGCTGGTGTGGGATGAACTGCGGACATCGCTCCCGCTGTGGCGGCGGCTGCTGCCTGAAACGCGCGACCCGCGTGTTATGCCCGATAAACCAACGGCGGGATGGGTGGTCAAGCCTGCGTTCGGGCGTGTCGGCGAAAGTGTAGCGATTGAAGGCGTGGCCAGCACCAAGGATATGGAAAAGACGTGGAAGGAAGCGCGCCGTCACCCCGATGACTGGCTGATGCAGCGGCGCTTTGACATTCAGCCTGTGGAAAACAACGGCAAACGCTGGTATCCCTGTGTGGGAGTGTATACCGTCAACGGGCGCGCGGCGGGTGTGTACGGGCGCATGGGCCAATTACCTGTGATTAACGCAACTGCTCCTGATGTAGCGGTTTTGATAGGGGACGTTTAAATGCAACCGAGAGAAATATTCGAGATTTGGGCACCGGAAACTTCGGTCTGGTCGGCGTGGGCCAAACCCGTGATCTTCGCGCAGATGAAGGAAAAGGGCGTGATGGTACCGCCGGACAGCGGCGTAGACTACGAAGCGTACTGGGCACCGAACACGGCAGACCGCACCGCGCTGATTGTCAACCTGCCCGGCGACGAGTCGGTGCGCGCGGGGCTGTCGCTGGTAGAGCGCGGCTATCGCCCGGTGCCGCTGTACAACACCTCGTTAGGCGTCAAGCCTGTGCTTGACCTGAACCCGATTATCACCAAGCTGGTGGCCGGGGCAGGGATGCTGCAAGGGGCATACCTCGATGAGCAGGCACCGCCCGCCTTCCTGCTGGATTCGGACCGCCTCAAAGGGCTGCTGCCGCCGCAGCCAGGGATGTACGATAACCGCTGGGTCGTGTGGCCGCAGGATTTCCCGTCGTCCACCTTTCTGCGTTCCAAGGACATCCAGCGGGTGATGGTGGTGCAAAGCGGCACGCGCGTACAGGATGATTTGGCGCATGTGCTGGCACGCTGGCAGCGCGACAAGCTGGAAGTGGTGGTGCAGGATGTGCCGTCGGTGAACGCTTTCGAGAAGCCCAAGCCCGGCGATCTGGCAGCCGAACCAGCGGCCATGCGCTACAGCGGGCAGATTGTGCCGTTCCAGCCGTCGGGGTTCTTCACGTTCTGGATGTGGACACGCATGATGATGCCCGCGCGGTTTGGCCTGCGGCGCAGCAGCGTCGGCGGCTTCGGCGGCATTGTGCCGTTCCCGTCAAGCGGCGGTAGTTAACCATTCGTGTCCGACATTCTACTGCGCATCAGTCCAGCAGTATCCAACGAGCAGCTTAACGCGCTGTTCGCCGCCGCATGGGAGCAGCATCAGGCGCGGGATTTTCAACCCGTCCTGCGCCACAGCCTGCTCTATGTCTGTGCCTATCAAGGCGAAACACTGGTGGGCTTTGTCAACGTGGCGTGGGATGGCGGCATCCACGCTTTTCTGCTGGATACGACGGTGCATAACTTGTATCAGCGCAGCGGGATTGGCATACAGTTGGTGCGCGCGGCACTGAACGAGGCGCAGGGGCGTGGCATGGAATGGATGCATGTGGATTTCGAGCCGCACCTGCGCACATTCTATCAGCGCTGCGGCTTTCAACCGACGGACGCCGGGCTGATAAATCTTCACAATAACAAATAAAAGACGCCCAGTGTTGGGCGTTTTTTGCTGCGGAGAGAGAGGGATTTGAACCCTCGAGGGTGTTACCCCTACTCGCTTTCCAAGCGAGCGCACTAGGCCACTATGCGACCTCTCCACTTCTTATTATAACAAACTGATTTGACAATTGAGAGGTGTGAAATGGGGCAGTATTTCACACAGGCGCGGAATTGAGGTTCTGAGCTGAAATTGAGCGGAGAGGGAGGGATTCGAACCCTCGAGGGTGTTACCCCTACTCGCGTTCCAGGCGAGCGCACTAGTCCACTATGCGACCTCTCCCCGAATAACGGCGGGCATTATAGCAGACGATTTTGGCGCTTTGTAGGGCGTGGTTCCACAAGCAGCGATGGGGGGCTTTACAGCAATAAAAGTTGTGTTATACTGATAAATGAACACGTTCATTTATGAGAAACTATGTCAACGCCACTCACGCCCAAGGCCGAACGCACCCGCAATCACATTCTGGATACCGCGCTGACATTGTTTCGGACGCAGGGCTACGACGCTACGACGCTGCGGGACATCGCCGCCGCTGCTGAGTGTTCGCTGGGGCTGACCTACCGCTATTTCGCGCGCAAGGAAGACCTGGTGCTGGTGCTGTACAGCCGCATGGTGCAGGAGACTAACGCGGAAATCGCCCAACTGCCTCCGGTGGGCATGGCCGAGCGTTTTCAGCAGACCATGACGAAACGGCTGGAGCAGGTCACGCCCTACCGCGATTCGGTGGCCGCGCTGTTCGGCACGATCACCAATCCCACATCTGACGTGAGTTTATTTGGCGAAGCCGCCGCCGACATGCGCCAGCAAACGCTTGCGGCCTTCGTGAGGCTGGTGCGCGAGTCGCGCGATGCCCCTAAAAATTCGCTGGCAGAAACGCTGGCGGCGCTGCTGTACAGCCTGCATTTTGGAATTATTCTGTTCTGGTTGATAGATCGCAGCGCGGAGCAGCAGCACAGCAAACGGCTGCTGGAGTTTAGCGCCACGCTCATCGCGCGCTTTCAGCCGCTGTTGAGCCTGCCGCTGGTTTCATCCAGCCTGAACCAGCTTGCCGCTGTGCTGCGGCCTGTATTTGTCGGGGAATCATAACCCTCTTTTTTTGGCTAACGAAAATGAACATGTTCAAAAAGGAGTCCAAACCATGTCTACGCACGCAGTCACCGGCGCTTTCGGATATTCGGGAAAATACATCGCCCAGCATTTGCTGGAAGAAGGGCAGCGCGTCATCACCCTGACCAACGCGCCCACAGCGCAAGACCCCTTCGGCGGGAAAGTAAGCGCTTACCCGCTGCACTTTGACCAGCCGACGAAGTTAGCCGAAAGCCTGCAAGGGGTGGAAGTGCTGTACAACACCTATTGGGTGCGCTTCAACCACAAGCATTTCACGCACGCCGAAGCCGTCAAGAATACGCTGATTCTGTTTCAGGCGGCGCAGATCGCAGGTGTAAAACGTATCGTCCACGTCAGCATCACCAACCCTGACCCCCATTCGCCGCTGGAATACTTCAACGGCAAAGGCGTGCTGGAACGCGCGCTGCTGGAATCGGGGATGTCCTACGCCATCCTGCGCCCAACGGTGCTGTTCGGCAAAGAGGATATTCTCATCAACAATATCGCCTGGATGCTGCGGCGGCTGCCTGTTTTCGGCGTGTTCGGCGCAGGGGATTATCGCTTGCAGCCGATTTACGTCGATGATCTGGCAAAGCTGGCGGTGGAACAGGGCAAACGGCGCGATAACGTGGTGATTGACGCCATCGGCCCGGAAACCTTCACCTACCGCGAACTGGTGCAGACTATCGGCGCGCTGATTGGCAAGCCGCGTTTAGTGCTGCCGATGCTGCCGCAGCTAGGCTACGCGGTAGGTTCGGTGATTGGTTGGCTGATGCAGGATGTCACAATTACGCGAGAAGAAATCAAAGGGCTGATGGCTGACCTGCTGTACGTCGATTCGCCAGCAGCAGGCAGCACGCGCCTCAGCGATTGGGTGCGTGAACATGCCAACAGCTTAGGAATGGTGTACGCCAATGAGCTTGCCCGACGGCGCTAAGCCCCCGCCGGACGCAGGCGGACAAACAGCAGCGGCGGCATATCGTAGTTCGTCCAGTCGAAGGCGTTCTTCGAGGGGGTTTCCGGCTGCATGACGGGTTCCTCCAGCCGATCCATGACCAGCCCGCTGCTGAAGGCGCTGTTGAACAGCACATGCAGCGGGCGATGCCAGTAGTACTGCTGCACGGGTTGGTCGGAGATCGCGACGCCTTTGGTGATTTCCGCCGACAGGTAGCGCGAGACTTTGATGGAATAGGTCGGCGTCATAGCGTAGTCCGGCAGTTCGGGCTGCATGGCCATCGACAGGCCGTTAAAACAGGGATGCATGATGGAGAACACGAAGCGTCCCTGCGGCTTGAGCAGCTTCGCCAGCGCGCGGAACAGTGGCTCAATGGCGGGCATATCCATCAGCGCCATGTTGCACACCGCCGCGTCAAAGCGCTGCTGCTCCGCACCCGCCAGCGCCAACAACTGCGCCTCGTCGGTGGCATCGACCACATGGTAACGGATGTGTTCGCGGTGTTCGGTGGTGCGCTGTTGAGCAAGCTCGATCAGCTTCGGGCTGAAGTCGGACGCCACGACACTCGCGCCTAACTCCGCGAGGCGGCGGCTGAACTGCCCGTTGCCACAGGCGATGTCCAGCACCGTTTCGCCGGGCTGGATGTTGAGCATACGCTCGACGGTGGGCGCAATCAGCGTGGACTGCCAGCCGCCCCCCGCGCCGATACGCTTGTCCCAGGCTTCGGCGTTGGTATCCCAAATCTGGCGCGATTCGGCAATCAGCTTCTCGTCATGTTGTTCCATAATCCCTTAATCCCCTGCTTCTAAAGCGGTCTCAACGATAGGTGACACAGCAGCTTTTGCTCGTGAGCGTGGCAGCAGGAAGGCTGAGGCTGCTGCTACGAAGGTGATGATACCGACCATCTGGAAGGCCGTCGTCAGGCTTGTAGCATCCGCCAGCGTGCCGATGAACAGGCTGCCCAGCGCGCCCATGCCGAAGATGATGCCCAGAATCGCGCCGGACGCGAAGGCTTTGCTGCCCGGCAGCAGTTCCTGCGCGGCGGTGACGATGACGCTGTGCGAACCACCTGACAGGCCGCCCGCTGCCAGCGCCAGCACAAAGGCCAGCGGGCCATCCACCAGCGGCAGGAAAATGAACGTCGGCGCGCACAACGCCAGGCTGAGCGCGACAATCCAGCGGCGGTCAAAGCGGTCTGCCAGATTGCCGAAGAACACGCCGCCAAAGCCCGACGCCAGCCAGAATGACGCGGTGATTAAGCCGTAGGAGCCGGGTTCCCAGCCTTTTTGAGCGAACAGCGGCGGGATAAACTGCCCTGAGCCGGGCTGTGCCACGCTGCGCAGCGTGACCACCACCAGCAGAAGCAGCATCGACTTCCAGGGCAGCCCACGCAGTTGAATATCATTTTTGCGTTCAAACTTCTCCGGTGCTGAACGTTGATAGGTTTCCTTGTTGGGAATGTGCAGCGCCATCAGGATGACCGCCGGAATCATCAGCAGTCCCAGCGCAAAGATGGGAATGACGCTGCCGGAAATCTGGATTAAGCCGCCCGCCACCGCTGGCCCCACCGCCAGCCCCGACTGCCCAAAGAGGAAGAACCACGCCAGATTGCTCGTCGCGCGCGTCTTGTCCGCTTCGGCGGAATGCAGCGCGCCCGCCGGATGGAAAGCCCCGCTGCCCAGCGCCGCGATGCTGTAGGGAATCATCATCAGCCAGAAATTACCCGTCGTCACCGCCAGCAGCAAGCCCAGCAGCATGAAGCTCACCGTCCACGCTACGCCGCCCGCGCCCATCCAGCGCCCACCCGTTTTATCGACGAACCAGCCGAACACGGGCTGGCTAAAGGAGCCAACAAGCTGGCGCAGGGCTTCGGCAATGCCGATTTCATGCGGGCCGATATGCAGCAGTGACCCACTCATAAACGTCAGAATGGTAGCGCCCATGCTCATGAACATGTCATTCACGGCGTGACCAAAGGACACGGACCAGAACAGCGGCTTGCGTGGAAGATTCATAATAAAAATGTTCCCAAAGGTTTTTGCGATTAAGGCAGATTGTAAAGCATCCACCGAGAAACGCACAATCTCATGGGTTACGATGGACATAACGACGCGGCTGCAAACAAAAAAAGGATTCCCCGCGTGGGCGAGAAATCCTGATGCTGTTCAAATGGAGTGGGGCAGTGCCCCAGAATTAGTCCGCTGCGGCAGAAGCTTCGGGCTTCTTGGTTTCAGCAGGCTTGTCGCTGGCCTTGTCAGCGGGGGCGCTGCTCTCGCTGGAGCTGGCCGGCGTCGACAGGCTTTTCTTGGACGCATTCTTGCTGTCGTTGACGTAAAAGCCAGAACCTTTGAAGATGACGCCTGCCGCCTGCACCACGCGCGTCACCGACTGCCCGGTTTGCGGGTCGATGGTCAGCGGATTATCCGAAAAACTCTGACGATAATCGAAGGTTGTACCGTCTTCGCGGCGATAGGTATAAACTGGCATCGCTACAATACCCTTGACTTGCTAACTTGGGATGGGTTCCATATGACATGATATATCAGGTATGGGTTAATTCTCAAGTGGCTGATCTGGATTCTGATGCAATTTTTATTTATGGGTTCTGACCCAGTAGCGCCGCACGGGAACCTCACGCCCGACCAGCAGGTTTTCGTCAATCAGCTTGCCGCCGTTGGCTTCGATAATTTTGCGCGAGCCGATGTTGGTTGAGTCGCAGGTTACCAATGCGCGCTTGAGTCCCAGCTTCCACGCTTCCGGCAGCCCCAGCGCCAGTATGCGCGTGCCGTAACCCTGACGGCGCTTCGACGGGCGAATCTCGTAGCCGATGTGCCCGCCGAGCATTTCCAGACGGCGGTTCAGCGTATGGCGTATCGACAGCCGCCCGATGTACACACCTTCATCCACGAGCCAGAAGATCGTTTCCTTGACGCGCCCGGATACCGGTTCATCGACAGCGCGCCGCAGCAGGTTTTCGATGTGTACCGCGAAATCATCCGCGATTTCACGGGCGTCAATCTCGTGATAACGCCCTTCCTTCACGGCTTCACCAAGCGCTTCCAGATAACTTGCTTTATATTCGACAGAGGGCAGAACAAGCTGTGCGGTCATGAGATCAGATTTCATCATACGGGCTGAATGGACTCGATACAATTGCCGAAGGGGTCACGAATTTCAAAGTACACATCACCGGGGATCGGCAGACAGTGGCTCATAGTAATGCCGTATTCTGCCATGCCCCGGTACCCGTAATCAAGGCTAATCCACCGATAACCTGCGAAGGCGCGCTGTTTACTTCCTCAGCTTCTTAGCGCGTTTTTGTGGTTCCGGGATGCTGCCGGGGCGCATGTCAGGCATCCCGCGATCTGATGACCAGGGCGCGTAAGGCGCAATTGTCAGCATGGCCAGCGCCAGCAGCACGCGGTCATAATTCACGCGCCAGCCCGCGAAATCGTGCCAGCACTGATCACGGTCAGCCTTCAGCGGCACGCCCGCTTCGTGCAGTTCGTCATAAGCGGCGTCAAATTCCTCGCGCGTGATGCTGATAGGATCGCTCGGTTTCGGGTCGTGGTTATAGGTGATGCGGAAGAAATCGCTGATGCTGCGCAGCGCCAGATAACCCGCGCGAATACACAACTCACGGCGTGGGTCGCGCGGCACATCCACCGTCGAAGTCACCAGCGCGGCAGCATCCAGCACCGCGCCCGAAGCTGTCACCCACGAGTGCGTGGGGGTTGGCGAACGAAAGAACACCAGCGCCCCTAATGATGTGTGGGTTTCTTCCAGTTCGGCGAACCACGCTTCCCACTGCGTCCACAGGTCGCCGAGGCTGTCCAGTCCACGTATGCGGTGCGCGCGCTTAATCAGTTCAATCGCCGACGGCGGCGAACCCGCGCGTACTTCCAGTAGATTTACGGCAAGCTCACGTCGCGAAAACGTCGCATACATCGTCGGCAGATACCCGATCAACAGCGCGATCAGGATCAGGCCAAGCACCGCTTCGGAAAACGCCAGCAGCGTCGTGAGCAGCGTGGGTGGCACAACAATGCCCAGCGTCAGCAGCGACGACCCGCTGAGGCGCAGCGCATCAATGAACGGCGTAATGTTCAGCGCGGCATAAATCAGGCCGTAGCCCAACCAGACGCAGATCATCCACACCACCGGCATGGCAATCAGCGTGGTCGGGGCATACATCGCCATCAGGCGGTCACGGTCTTCGTAGGACGAAGCTTTGAGGGCGCGGAACCGAAACAGGCTGCCGATAACGCGAAAAATCTGCCGCGTCAGCCAGACGTTGGCGCTGCGCGGCAGCACAAAGGTCTTGATGGCCGAGTTGACGGTAGCGACGACGATATAAGTACCCGCGATAAACAACACAACTCTGAATAGAAGGGAGAGGAGTTCCGTCATGCGTTTAAGGTGTCGATGTTGGACAAGGAGCCGCTATTATACAACACGCGAGCAAGGTGCTGTTGGGATACAGTGCGGCAAAAGCTTGTTATAATGCTGACTGTGGAGGATGCCCATCTGCGATGCAGGTGGGGATGCTGCACCCGTTGTGAGATGCAGCCAGTGTCGTCGTCTGTCTGGCTGCATCCCAGGAAACAATTTAGGAAGGCTATGCTAAATATAACTTAAGCCAACGCCCCTTTACGGCACGATTCCGCAATCTTCGGTGTCATTTTCGTAACCCCGCCGTCAGCGCCCGCTTAATCTGGTTCAAGTGATTCTCTCCATGCCACGCATAAATGCGTGCGATGTTCTCCACATTATCGCTGCCCTCCGACGGCTTCTGCGGATAACTCCACTGCTCGTCCGTCAGGCTGTCGAACAGCGTCACAAAACGCAGATGTACCGCGTTGATCGTCAGCAGCGCGCTCTCGATGGGCAGTGTGTAGTCCACCATGTCTGCCAGCTTTACCTGCTCCAGATCGCGGCTGGTGGGATAATCCTCAGTCAGCCAGCGTTTCAGCCGCAGCACGGCGTTGCTGTGCGCATCGGCAAGGTGGTGGACAATCTGGCGCACGCTCCACTCACCTTCCGCCTCACGCGACTCTAGCTGTTCGTCAGTGAGGCCAACGACGATGGCTTCAAGTTGTGCGGGAAAAGCGCGCAGGGTGTCGATATAGGCTTGACGCTGTGGCGTGGTCATAGGCTGCTCCTGAATCTCCTGATGTTGTAGAATGCCTATTGTAGCCAGTGAACCTCGCAGAAAGGAAACCTCATGCTCAAAGGTCAGCGTGTGACCCTGCGCAGCATCAGCCGCGACGATTTGCCACGCCTCAACGAATTCAACAACGATGTCGAAGTAGAACTCGCAGGCGGCGGCGATCCCCCCATGCCCCAATCGCTGGCGCGGCTGCAAGCAGAATATGAGCAGGATTTGGGGCGCGGCGGGCGTGATGGCGCGGGCTTCGCCATTGAAGTCGATGGCAAGTTTATCGGGCAGTGCGCGCTGTTCAACTTCGACCACACAGCACAGACCTGTGAGCTGGGCATTACCATCGGCGATAAAGCCTACTGGGGCAAAGGTTATGGGCGTGAAGCCATCACGCTGCTGCTGGATTACGCCTTTCGCCTGCGCAACTTTCGTAAGGTGTGGCTGCGGGTGCATGGCAGCAACGAACGGGGAATGCGCGCCTATCGTGCCTGCGGGTTCGTGGAAGAAGGCCGCCTGCGTGCGCACGTCTGGAGCAGTGGCAGCTACGACGACCTTGTTCACATGGGAGTGCTGCGCGACGAGTGGTTAGCTCGAACGCCCTAACGTTTTGTGGATTTGCGCGATGTGGGTGTCGCCGTGTCCATCGTAGAGCGCGGCGATGGCTTCAACCGTCATTTCGCCGCGCACCGGATGAATCCCCACGCGCTGCCACTGGGCGTCGTCCAGCGATTCCAGCAGCGTGACGATGCGCTTATGAACGCCGCGCAGAATCATCAGGGAGTCTTCGACGGGCAGCTTGTAATCCGCAGTTTCAGCAAAAGCATCCTGTTTCCAGGGCACAAAACGGGGCTGGTCTTCAAATAACGTCATTTTCATCAGCATCAGCGCGCGGCTGTGGGCGTCTGCCAGGTGGTGAACAATCTGGCGCGTACACCACTCATCGGGCGTGATACGGCTGTCCAGATCGGCAGCGGGAATCGTGGCTAACAGCGCTTCCAACCGCGCGGGCAGTTCCCGAATCTTGTTGATGTGCGCCTGTTGTTGGGGGCTAGGCATAAGTTCCTCCGAATGAATACAGCGGGTGTAAAACAGCGTGCAGTACACTGCATACTGACGCTTACGGGTATAGACGTGCAGAAGTATACCCTGCTTACCCATACTTTGGCGCGCAGTTCGGAGGGAGACGCTCCGCTGAACGTCTCCTGAAGCTCATAGCCTGATGCCTTACGCTGCGCGCATGTAATGTGCCCAGTAGCCCTGATAGTGACCGTAGCGCGCGGCAAGCTGCTGGATGTCGCTGCTGCCGTAAACCTTTTGCGCCGCTTCGACCAAACGCTGTTCCCCTCTGGAAAGGCGTTCCATGCGCCCCAGGCTGCGAATCATGATAAAGCTCGAAGACCATTCGCCGATACCTTTGATGCCGCGCAGCCAGCGTTCTACCGCGTCGTAGTCGCCTGTGCGCAGCCAGTGTTCATCCACATCCGCGAAGGCGCGCGCCGCTGACAGCAGACTTTCGCTTTTGCGCGCATTGCCCACCACCTGGTTGATGGCAGTTTCACCCGCCGCCAGCAGTTGCGCGGGTTCAGGGAAAGTCCAGTACAGCACCTCATCGACTTCCAACGCGCTGCCGAAGTGAAACGTCACGTTGTCCTTCACCTTGCGGGCGAGGTTCATATATGTGCGCTGCGACAGGATGGCCCAGCCAGCATTTTCAAACGGTGTCATAAACTTGACCTGATGCAGCCCGTACAGTCGTTGCAGCACAGGCGCAAACTGGGGGTCAGTCTGTCCGATAGCGTAGAAATCATGCAAGTCATCGTCGAGGCTGAGGTAAAAACGCAAACGCTCGACGGCTGCTGTATGCGCTTCCGTATCCAGTTCGTCGGCGCTGTACAGCGTGTAAGCAACCCGCGGCTGTTCGACACTTCCTGACGCTGTCACCTTCGCGACTAGCGCACGACCATGCAGCGGCAGCGCCTTGACGAAGGTACCGCCGTCTGTGCGTTGTTCACCCTGTCCGGGCATGAAGATACCGAGAAAACGCAGCGATTGGCTGAAATCAAACGGGGCTGTTGGGGTCAGGGTTCCGCTGCTGGAAAAAGGGAGCATCGTGTTTGTCCTTGTGTGTGGAGGCGATAATTCAAGAATATATCAGGGTTGTGTCACCCTTATGTCAGCAGCATCCCGGTGGCAAATTTTGCGTGAAATCATCGTGAAATCGGGTAAAGGTTAAGTTTTGGTTTATTGCTAAATACAGTTAATCACCATTACAATCGTTACATAATACAGACGCCATTCACACTGGAGTATTTGTGTCCACTCTTCAGAAACAGTTGGGTGACTTCGCCATCTACGAACTGACTCACGATGATTGGCGGCGTATGAAGTCAATGATTGATGTCTTCACCCAACTGATGCCCGAATATGCGCATTACGTTAACCGCTTAGAGGAATCCACGCAGAAGACCGGCCCGGATCATGCCGATCACCTGCATCATGTCTGGCTGATTGAAGTGGAAGATCGTCCCGCTGGCATGGCCGCTTTTGAGTACGTGCGGCGCTGGGACGCGGGGCTGGGCATGGATATTGCCATCTTCCCCTCCTACCGCCAATATCGCCTGGACGATGGGCGGCACATCGCCCATGCCATCCTCGATTCGATGGTCGAAGGGCTGCAAATCGATGCCCAACGTTACGGAAAACATCGGTATATCCCGATGGGCGGCGAAGTCAAATATCCTCGGCTGATGGAACGTTTCCAGTCCTACGGCATGATTAAGCTGCTGGTCGATTACTGGGAACCGCCGGATGTCAGCGGACAGGCTGACGTTAAAGGTTACTCCGGCAGGCCTGAGGAAATTGAAGAACTCCGAGCATTGGGCTTTCAGCCGATGAATCTGGGTATCTTCATCCCCAAGGATGTGGAGTTTGATATTGATGACCCTGAGATGTGGGCGCGTGTCATCCGTGCCTTTCACATTGATCATTATCAACTCCAGGAAGATAGTCGTGCGCTGCAAATCGCGCTACACTCAATTAAGCAACTACAGTTATCAAAAATAGTGGCAGTGGAGTAATCGTTATGACCGCAACCCCAGCTCCTCGGAGGACTTTTTCACTCCCAGACTTATTCGCCTACGCCTGTGCGATTGTGATGTTAATCAGCTTCTTCTTTCTGCCCTGGCTGAAGATTTTTGGCGCGCAGTATGTCGGTGTCTCTGGTCGTGAATACGAAGGCAACTGGCTGTTCATCTATGGTATGTACATCACGGCCTTAGTGCCTGTCGCGGCGGTGTTCACCTTTGTTATCGAACGACGCGGTACGGTAGTTGCAAACCCCCAACGCTATAAATCCATCGGCTACGTCATCGCGGGCGTGCTGGGGCTGATCTTTTACAACGGCTTCTTCCTCCTGCGCACATCACAAGCCTTCACCCTCAGCGGCGTACTGCTGGAAGCAGGCGTCACCTACAGCATAGGTTTCTGGCTGGCGCTGATTGCCTCCGCAGGGCTGGTACTGCAAGTCTTTAATCTGCTGGACGGTCTGCGCGGGAAGCTCGTCGTGGGCTTTACGCTGGTGTTCGCCGTGGTCTTTGCCGTCGCTTACGCCTGGTTCTTTAACTTCGCGTCTTCAACGGCCAATCTGCGCGTGCGTGAAGACCTGCGCAGCACACTCGACGGTCTGGTGGCAGGCATTAACGGCGATGACTTCCGCGATCTGGTGGCCCAGGCCCAGCCGCGCGAGTCGGATGGCTACACCGATGACCAACGCTACTGGGATCACGTCAACTGGTTCGCAACTGTGCGTGACATCGAACCGCGCGCTATCGCCTACTCGTATGTCCTGAACCCGGATGACCCCAACGGGATTATCTACATTGGCAGCGTAGGCGCGACCTTTGACCCGCCGGTGGGTGTCACCTTCAAGGTGGCCTGCGAAAGTTGCAGCGTGGATGACAACCTCGACACCCTAAACAATCGCCGCATCACCATCACCGACGACATCACCACCGATGATTACGGTTCATGGATTACGGCCAACGCTCCGATTATCGACTCCAACGATACCGTGGTAGGCGCGGTAGGGCTGGACTTTGACGCCAGCTACGTGCTGCAAATCCAGCAGAGCATCCTCAACAGCATCCTTGTGTCCTTTGAAATCACCTATATCGCGCTGTTTTTGCTGGTGTACCTGATGGCAGGCGCGATGACCAACCCGCTGCGTAAACTGGCAAGCGTCGCCAAGCTGGTCGGTGAAGGGCAGTACGAAAAAGCACACTTTGAGGACCTCAAGCCTTCGTCGTGGCGTGACGAAATCGACGCGCTGACGGGCGTGCTGGCCGAAATGACGCAGAAGATTTACAAACGTGAAGAAACGCTCAAGCAGCAGGTGAAAGAACTCAAGATCGAAATCGATCAGGTCAAAGCCAAGCAGCAGATCAAGGAAATCGTGGAAACTGAGTTCTTCGAGAGCATCGCCGCCAAAGCCAAAGACATCCGCGCGCGCACCTCGCGTGCTGGGGGCACCTCGGAAACGTAACGCTCAGTACATCACACATATGCAGTCTGTAGAGGCGGGCCGCTGGCTCGCCTTTGTTTTCCCTCCATCGCCGCCTTCAAAATCGCCGCGCATGTTCTCTGGTGCCTTAAAAATTGCGTAAACATTTTTGACAAGCATCTTTAATTGTGGGTAATGTAGAGTAATATATCGCAGCCCCTCAGTCACCCAACTGCCAGCGAAGGATCAGCATGAATTTCATCAGACGCTTCTTAAACGTGCTTCCGGGCGAATTTGGCCTCGTGGTCACGCTTAGTTTTCTCCTGTTCGGCAATTCCTTCGCGTTGGAGGTCTCCGATATTGTCAGCACCAGCGGCTTTCTCAGCCAGGTGAGCGTGCCCAACATCCTCATCGTCTGGATTATCGACATGAGTCTGATTATCGTCTCTGCCGGGCTGCAATCGCTGATTGTGGATCGCTTCAACCGTGTCCAACTTATGCGCTGGATGAGCATCATCCTCGGCGCAGCATATGTGGGTCTGCGGCTGCTGTTTGTCCTTGGCGCGCCGGGCTGGCTCAACTACTCGCTGCTGTTCCTCGTCAGTGATCAAAGCTGGCTGTTCTTCCCCCTGATTTTCTGGGTGTTAGCCAATGACCTGTTCGACGTGGCACAGGGCAAGCGCCTGTTCCCGCTGCTGATTGCTGCTGGTTTCTTCGGGCAGATTGGCGGCATCATCGTGGCTACGCTGGCCCCCAATGTGCTGCACAGCCTTGGGCTGACTTCAGTGGAACTGCTGGCGCTGAACGCCGTGATTTATGTGCTGATATACGTCCTTGTGCTGTTCGGCTTCCGCAAAACCACGCTCAAGTTCACGCCGCGCAAAAGTGAATCGCTGCTGGAAACGATTACCGAAGGCTGGGAATTCGTCAAAAATGTGGATTCGTTCCGCTACATGTGTATGGGCTACCTGGGGCTGGCGGTAGTGATTACGGTCATCCGCTTCAATTTTCTCTCGTTCACATCGCAGAACGTGGCGCAGGCTGACTTCCAGCAGTTCTACGGGCTGTACCGCCTGATTCTGATTATCTCCAGCATCCTCATGACCAGCTTCATCGCCACCCGCCTCACCAAAGCCATCGGTTTGAAGAACGCGTTCCTCGTTACGCCTGTAAGCCTGCTGCTGATTACCATCGCGGCGCTGCTGGCCCCGCTGCTGCTGATTACTACTGGTGGCATGATCCTGGCGTGGCTGATGTACTACACCATCGACCAATCAACACGCAAGACGTTTCAGGGGCTGGTGCCAGAGGAACGACGCGGACGCGTCAGTATGTTTATTGACAGCTACGTCCCGGCCAGCGGTGTGATTCTGGCGTCGGTGCTGGTGGGCGCGGTCATCATTTTTGGGCAGTTGTACAGTTGGTCATCAACGTCAGTGGTCTATCTGATTATCGGCGCGATTGGGGCGATATTCTGCATCTGGGCAACCATCAAGCTGCGTGCTACCTACGACAGCAGTTTGCTCAACCCACGCATGAAACGTCGTCAGCGCCGTTCAGACGCGCTCGATAAGCTCAAGTTCTAAACAGCAGCCAGCGCTGAGGGAGCAGTCGGTTGAAAAAGAGCATTTCCACGCAGCAAACGCCCGCTAACGTTGCTGCTGTGATGCAAATTCTCACTGACACCCCCACGCAGCTAGAGCGCCTGAGCGCTGCGTTATCGCCTGAACAGCTTCGCACGCCGCTGGGCGTGGGCGAACGTTCGTTGACCGAAGACATGGCCCACCTCATTAACGTCGAGACACGCTCGTCAGAGGCGATTTACATGGCGCTGCTGGCCCATGAGCCGCTGTTTAGCGACATTCACCCCGAACGCGAATGGGGAAAGCTCCTGCGTCACGAACAGTTTGAATTCGCCGAACTGCTGGCGTATTTCAAATTCCGCCGCGTTGTGCTGCTGCGTGTCCTCAATGGGCTGAACGATACCCAGTGGGCGCGCGTCATCCGTGAGGAAGGCAAGCAGCGCAAGGAATCGGTTTACTGGCGGGCGCGCACCATCGCCCTGCACGAGCTGGAGCACCTCACCGATCTGGAAACCAAGCTGCAAAAATAGGCATTTCACTCATGCCATCCCCTGAACCCTGCTCGCGTCTATTGAATCATCACCGCCTCATACAGACCATTTTGAATGGCATGATGGAAAACTCCAGTTTTGCGCTACGATAAGAGGCAAAGTTAAACGCTTGTCATTCACGCATAGGATGACGATTATGAACGTATTTGTTTAGTATGCGACACGCATTACTCAAAATAACATTTGAATTATTTCGATCACGTACTAGTATTTTTTCAATCAGGGCGAATGAATGGCATTCAAACTACGCAATCGATTTCTGTATTTGGTCACTGAAAGAGAAAGAAAATTAGGTCGAAAAATCAAATATGTTGAAATTGCAGAGGCTACAGGTATCTCGCAGGGTGTTATTTCGCGTTGGATGAACACCAATATCGAACGCTACGACGCGCCTGTCGTAGAAAAACTGTGTGAGTATTTTGAATGTGACCTGTGCGAGTTGCTCTATCTGGAACACTTAGACGGCTCCCCCAATTAAACACGACACCATTGCCTGCTGTTGACCGCTGCTCACTTCTGGCGTTGTGCCTTGTACGCAGCGGCTACATGCAGCCGCTGCAATCAACTACTGTACCCAGCCGCTGCACCCAGTGCGGCGTCCTGACAGTTCGTTTGTATTTTCCCATGAGAATAATGCAAACACCGAACTTATAGTTTTTGTCGGCCAAATTAGTAGCTGCCGTATTCGCTGTTTTCGGCATCGAAACGTGCGCGGCGGATTCGCTCGGTTTCTTCCTTAAGCTGCTGAACCTCTTTGCACAGCACCGTATCATGCAGTTTCGCCTTCTTCAGGGCGCTTACTAAGCGTGTCGATAATTCTTCCAGTTCTTGTAATTGTTTTTTAGGAAGCGATTCCAGGCTCATTTTGATTTCTTGACCTTCTTCTCAGCAGCTTTGTAACTGCGAAACTTGATGCAGCGGGAGACCTTCTGGCTCAACAATCAGATAGGCATCTGCTCCATCTCCCCTGATGCCAATCTCCAGCGGGCTGCCATCCAGGCGAATATAGAAACGAATCTGATGACTGATCAGTTTTGTCACGGCATCGCGGATGCCCATGCTCCAGTTGTCGCCGCCGATTCGCACCAACATTCCATTGGGATTCTTATTGGCGCAGGTAATCTCGTAACCCGACATCATCATTCAACATCCTGTGGTTATGCCAAGCGCTTATTATAGCAGATCACATATTACACGCCCCATTAACGGTTTACATGACGCGAAAATGAGTTTCCGTGAACGCTGTTAAATCGGCATGGAGATTATTATACGTTCTTCACGTTCCACTTCTTTTTATAATGAGGACAGCGCTTTATTTTTCATCGGCGCTGGCCCATCGTATTGTTCTTTGTTGTCATTTGAGAGGAACCATGTCTACCGTGAAATTCGCCGCCGCCAAAGACCTGATCGATCAGAAAAAGTACGACGCGGCGCGAGAAATTCTCAAAACTATCGACCATCCGACGGCACGGGAATGGCTCGCCAATCTGGATATTATTGCCCCCACCGAGACCTACAGCCTGACGCCCGCACCGCGTAAAAAGCGTCACCTGGGCCGGGGGCTGAATTTAATTGGCGGCGGCCTGTTGATTCTGGGAATCTTTTTCTTCTTTAGCCTGCTGCCTCAGTTATCGGGGGTTGATGAGTTTTATTTCAGCGTGCTTGATGTGATGCTGCTGGGGGTTGGCTCCGCAGCTATCGCCGCCGGGGTTGTCAAACGGCTGTGGAAGATCACACGGCCATACCCGCGATGTAGCCGCTGGCCCACGCCCACGGAAAATTGTAGCCGCCGATGCGCGCCCATCGACATCGCAGATTTCGCCGCACAGGTGCAGCCCTGCGCACAGCCGCGACTCCATTGTCTCCAGCCGCACCTCAGACAGTGGGATGCCTCCGGCGGTCACTTCGGCGTATAAAAAGCCGCGATTGCCTGTGACCGGCAGCGGAAGCTGTGTCAGCGTTGTCACCAGCGTGCGCCGCGCCTCCCGCGTAAGCTGATGCCCCGGCGCGCCTGGCTCTACGCCCGCCTCCGCGCACAACGCCCGCAGCAGGCGTTCGGGCAGATGTCCGCTGAGATAGCGCAGCACCGTCGTCTTGCCCAGCTTTTGCAGGTCGGCGTCCAGCCCCTCGCTGCTTGTCCCCGGAAGCCAGTTAATCGTCAGCAGCGTATGGGGGTCATCCAGTTTGGCGTCGATATAATAGCGGCTGATGTCCAGCACCGACGGGCCGGATAAACCGAAATGGGTACACAGCGTTGAATCGGTAAACGCCGCCAGCCGCTTGCCCGCTGCCGTGCGCACTTCCAGCGTCGTCGGCACCGTCACCCCGCTTAAGCCGCAGATGAAATGTTCCTTCGGCAGCGTCAGCGGCACCAGCGCCGGAAAAATGCGCGGCGTCAGCGTATGCCCCAGGGACTCGGCCAGCGTATACCCTTGCCCATCAGAGCCGGACTTCGGCAGGCTTTTGCCGCCCGTTGCCAGCACCACACGCGGCGTTTCCAGCGTCCCCCATGCACCCATCACGCGAAAGGTTTCGCCCTGTTTGTTAATGTGTTCGACGCGGCAGGGGTGGCGAATCTCGACCTTGACCAGACGCGCCGCCCGCAGCAGCGCCTCCAGCACCGTGCGCGCGCTGTCCGTCACCGGGAACAGCTTGCCCGTGTCTTCGCGCTTGAGTTCCACGCCCAACTCACGAAAGAAAGCCACTGTCTCCGGCACGTCGAAGCGGCGCAGCACCTTCCTGATAGCGTTGCGGGAGGAGCCTGCGTAAGCCGTTTCATCGATCACCTCATGCGTCACGTTGCAGCGCCCGCCGCCCGCTACCAGTATCTTGGCACCGAGCGTTTGCGCGCCATCCAGCAGCACGATACGCCGCTGCGGCCTGCTGCGCCCAGCCCAGATGCCCGCCATCAGCCCCGCCGCGCCCGCCCCGACAATCACTACGTCAGCTTGCTCAGGCATTGATGATTTTCCACACATTCATCAGCGCATCGGAAATGTGATCCAACACTTCTTTGTCCGTCCAGTAATTCAGGTGCGACAGCGGATTCCACGATTCCAGCAGGCCGCCGACGTTAATCTGGCGGTCTTCCTGGACAGCCTGCGCGTACTGCGAATTCAACGTCCGCAGGGGATAGGCAATCACATCATCCTTGTCGTAGAAATTAATCCATTCGCCGCCCAGATGGGGATGGTAATCAAACAGGCGCGGCGAGGGTACCTCAATCGGCACGCCGAAGTCCTCGTAGCGCAGGCTCCACAGGGCCAGCGGGCTGCCCAGCGTGTAGAACAGCGTCAGCGTCTCGCCACTGACCAGCGGCGAATCGTCCATGAGTTCGCGCAGATCGGGCGATAGCTGGCTGCCCGCTTCATGCAAGTGCTGTAAATCCCAAAGGTAGTTGCTGGCGATGACGGTTCCCAGGCTGTGCGAGACCACACACAGCGGCGCGTCTTCTTCAGCCTCATGAGCCAGTTGGCGCATCACATCAGCAAAGCTGAAATGGATTTTGTTGTAGATACGCTGGTCACGCGCGGTAATCTGATAGGCGGCGGCATCGGCCACGAAGTTGATGAGGAAACTGCGCAAGTCGCGATAATGCAGGTCAAGACCGCGCAGCTTACGCCACAACAGGTCTTCCTCGTCCTGCAAGACATAGCTCCAATCGACGGTCCGCACCACAATGTCATTGTCGCAGGTTTGCCAGCAGCGCTCCTGCACGCCGTTGATGAAGTGTTCCGCAAATTCAGGCGTGCGCTTGCCAACCCCGTGAATCACGGCGACGGCGACTTTCTTCCCCATACCTTCTCCTCTAATGCACAGGAGAAGATAGCGAATCGCTGCCTTTCCTACAAGCTAGGAAACGCGCGGGGCGTAACGTTTGCGCTGTCCGGCGAGGGCCGCGCGTGCGCGTTTGCCGCCGTCGTCTTCAATCAGCGATGCCGAACGCCCGTAGAAGGGCATGTCCTTGCTGGTATAAACGTGGTGATCCGCGTAGAAACGCAGCGCTTCGTAAGCCTCGTTAAGCTGGCGTTCCAGTTCGTCGCGCTCTGCTTCGAGGTCTTCAATGAGTTCGTTGGCCAGCAGCGATGCGCTGTAGAAGTCGATAGCGTGCTGGCGCAGAAAAGCGATGTTCTGCGACATACGCAGCATCGAGATTTGTAGTTCTTTCTCAGCAGCACTGACGCTGCCTGAGATATGGCCGTTGCCCATGCCCGGCAGTTGAATCGTCTGGTCGTGTGTGGCTTCGATTTCGTTGGGGAAGACACCCCACGTACTGCTGCCGAAATCCACCTCGATCATATTGTTGAGCTGTGAGATGATCACCCCCGGCGTACCGGCTTTGATCGTATTTCCATTCTGATCGACAATATCGACGACAGCAATCACTCGCAGCCCCGGTACGGGTATGAAGGGCGCGTGTTGGTTATTTTCGCCTGACATGCGATTCCCCCAATATAACACTTTGTTACATTATAACATGGCTTAGCAACAATGCTACTACAAAGCACATTTCAGTTGAGTGTAGCGTTATCGGCCAGCGCGCGAAAGTCGCTTCAGGGACGATTACCGTTGACGCGCCCTATCCTGTCCAAACTATAATGGGTTTCATATCGAATCCAAACCTTGGTTAAAGCAGTGAATTATTACCAGCACAGCACACAACGTATCGAACTCGGCGGCGAAGACCTGATCGTGTACAGCAAGCCCGGCATGGTGGCCTGGAACGATGTGGCGGCGGCACACATGCTGCTGGCCGAAGACACCGACTTTGCGCCAGGGATGCGCGCGTTGGTGCTGGAAAGTCCGGCGCTGGCGATTTATCTGGCGCGCATGGGCGCGGAGGCGCACCTTTACGCCGACAGCCTCATCAGCCTGCGCATGGCAAAGCTGATGGCTGACCTCAACAAAGTCACACTGAACATCCACGAGGCTGCCTATCCGGCGGACGCCAACCACTATGATGTGGCCTTCATGCTCAATCCCAAGGGGCGTGCTTACGCCAGTCTGCTCATCACGGCAGCACAGCGCGCGTTAAAACCCGGCGGACGGCTGTTTTTCTGCGGCGCAAAGGCCGAAGGTGCGCAGGCCATCGCCACCGACGCGGGCGACATTTTTGCGACGGCCCCCATCACCGTGCGCGTGAAAGCCCATCAACGATTGAGCGCGGTGCGCAAGCATGACGACGCGGGCACGCCTCAGCCACTCCCCCAGCCTGCCGCCTTTGACTGCGAGGGATTGACCTGTTACACGCTGCCGGGGGTCTTCAGCCGCGAAGGCGTTGACGCGGGCACGGCGATGCTGCTCTCCACGCTGGATGAATCCGCCTGCGCAGGCAAACGCGTGCTGGACGTGGGCTGCGGCAGCGGCGTGCTGGGGATGCTGGCGGCGAAGTGCGGCGCGGCGCAGGTCGAGTTGTCGGACGTGAGCTTGCTGGCGCTGGACTGTGCGCGGCAGGGCGTGAACACGAATGGCTTAGACGCGGTGTGTGTGGTCATCGCCAGCGATTTATACAGCGCGTTGGCTGACGATGCACGTTATGATTTGATTCTGTCGAATCCACCGTTTCATGCCGGACACAGCGTAGATACGGCGGCTGCGGAAGCCCTGATCGGCGGCGCACGCGAACGGCTGGCGCAAGGCGGTGCGCTGCGCCTCGTCGCCAACCGCTTCCTGGCCTACAACAAAGTCATGCAAAAGGTGTTCAGCAAAGTCAACGTGGTCACAGAAGACACCCGCTACTGGGTACTGGAAGGATGCGGCTAGGGCCACAGAGTCATTTTGCCGCCCCTTTCTCACCTTTACCACGATAAATCGTCCCCTGCGTACCAGGTAATCCGTGCCACATAGCGCTCGATGGGAACTGCTAATTGCTCAACGTTGCTGCCATCTCGGTTCATCAGGAACAGGGATTTTTCCAGCGCAGTTCCTATGGACGCCAGAAAGAGAATGTGTGTGCTGTCTGGAGACCAGGCAAAAGAAGCAACGTAGAATTGTGTTGGCGCTAGCACGTGCAAGTTGCTGCCATCCAGGTTCATGCTGTAAAGGTGGGCAGGAACACCCGTTTGATTAAGCACCGTGACTTCTCTCGCCTGAATAACAATTTCTATGCCATCTGGTGCCCATTGCAGACATTGAATACTGCCAACTTCGTCAGCAATACGCTCAGTGTTATTGACCAGACGATCTATGCGGTACACACCGCGTCCAGGGCTAGACTCGTCCTCGCACAGGCCGACGATGTAACGTTCATCAGGCGACCAGGCTGGCAGTGTGCAGTTCCGCAAATAGGGTGTTATCTGGTTTATCGTGCCGGTGTTCAAATCGAAGGTATAAATGTGTTGGAGGCCACCGAGCAGCGCACTGTAAGCCAGATGTTCGCCGTCAGCCGACCAGGCAATCGCGCTGATGATTTCCGCGTTCATCAACGGCTGCGGTGAATGTTCAACGCCCTGTCGATCAACCACGAAAAGGGTAACATTGTCATACCAGTTGTGTGTGATAAACGCATAGCGCTGTCGGTTGGGCGAGAAAACAACATAACCCTGTCCTTGGAACTGTCGCAGGTGGTAGCTAATGCCTAAGATGGGGTCAAGCAGCGCGTAAGTACAGCATGGACTTCTGATGCTGATGACCTCGATCACGCCGCGCTGGATGATATGCCCGACAAAAAAACACATGCAGTAGGCAATAATCAGGCAGGCAAAGAACAGATAGGCAAGGTGGACACGGACAAATCGGAAGGAAAAATCGGAAACGGTAAAGATGGCTGTCACGCGGGCTAACATGGTGGTTCCATTTCTGCACCACATCACCCTGAACATGAGGGGATTACTATGAGCGTACCGTTTCTCTATCATAGTACAAAGTCAATTTGTAAGAACGCTTA
>JAXLWC010000019.1:0-86100 GCA_046328675.1 Anaerolineae bacterium | reverse complement strand
CTGATAGCCGGAAGCGTGCAGATAGCGCACTTCGTTCACTACGTCCGCGATGGAACGGCTGCGTCCGGCTCCGCGCGCAATCGTCGTCACGCAAAACGTACAGGCGTTGTCGCAGCCATCCTGCACCTTGACGAATGCCCGCGTCCGTCCTGCTGCTCCGGCATGAGCCTCTCGTTCGAGTGGCTCATGGTCGAACGGCTCCAGCGGCTGCCCCGTAATCTGGCTGACTAGTTGGTCTTTATCGGTATTGCTGACGATGCGGGCGACGCCGGGAAGCGTTGTTATGTCTGCGGGGGCAATCTGTGAGTAGCACCCCGTGACCGTGATTTCCGCTTGTGTGCTGCTGCGATGGAGCTGCCGGATAAGATGGCGGCTTTCGTAGCTGGCATCTTGGGTGACCGCGCAGGTATTGACCACAATCTGATCCGCAGCCGCCGCGTCGTCCACGATTTCATGCCCTTGTTGGCGAAACTGCCGCGCCATCGTGTCAATCTCGCTCTGGTTCAGGCGGCAGCCTAACATACGCAAATGTATTTTCATGGTTCAATCTCAGGGCCAAACACCAACAGATTGTCGAAGGCCACAACCACATTGGGTTCATCGAGTGTTTGCGCGATAACGCCAAGCTGTCCCATCGTGATGGAGTTATCCACCAGTTCATCCTGCATAGTACCGCCAACACATTGCCCCATACGGTACGTGCTCTCACCGTTGGGGTCATCAGGGATGCAAAGCGGTGCCACTTGATCGTTGATATAAAACTGAAAGTGCGTGCCGCGCGCGATTACACGTAGATGGTTCGTGACGTTCAACCCCTCGTGAACCAGCGGGGCGCGAATCCAGTTGCTTAAAATATGCTCGGTACCGTTAACACGGCGCGAAACGCGATAGTAGCCATCGCTGCTGACCAGAAACAAATAAAACGTATCGCGATCATACAGGCGGAAAATGAGACCATACGCGTTGTTCAGTGGGCCTTCAAGCGGGGTCGCCTCAACGCGCACGTCAAAATCCGCGAAATTAGGCTGCGCCTCGGAATACGGGCCAGACTGCACATCTCCTACAGAAAGGCGCAAGGCCGAATCAACCACCTCGGCTGAAAGTCGTCCAGCGTAAAGTCGCCATTCATCGGTGAAGCCGTCAAATGCGGCGAGATAGAGTAACTCACCGGGCGCAGCGGGCTGGACATAGCGCCAACTCTCGATGGCTTGCCCGGCAAACAGCAGCAGCACCAATACGATGACGAGTATCAACAATCTGGCTAGGTATCGAAATAGTCCACGCATAGGATCGATTCTAACATGAGGGCTTAGAGGCGTAAACGCTTAATCGCAGGAGACTAATGTTGCCCCTTCGATAATGTTAGGTTTATTTGGGTTCTAATTTGCTCCAAGCGAGGCAAGCTACCTAATCGTTCTTAAAGGCGTGACGCAGCGCATAATCCAGTGCCCACTGTCGAACCCAATAATAGAAGCTGTACACAATCACGGCTGTACCAACGCACGCAAAAAAGACCACGCACATGGCTGCCGGTGCCGTAGCAATGCCCAGCAGTGTATTGAAAGTCATCCATGCACAAAGCGCAAAGATAATGACCTGGGCAATCCAGATTCCCACGATGTAGGCCAGTGCCGCCAGTGCCGCGAACACCGGGTTATGGACACGCGCGGAAATCGCCAGGCCAGCCGCCGTCTGCGCGGCCATGCGCCAATTCGGTTCAACCAGATAGATCGCGAAGAAGGTAATAACCGTCAGCATCAAAAGAGCTATCTGAATAAAATCATTCTCGAACGCTGCCAGAATGTCCGTTATAGTCAAACCATGGCCTGAAGTGTAAGGTATAAACAAGGATAGAATGAGCATCAGCGCACTGATGCTACGAAATATCGTTATCACACCCATCATACGCCATGTCCGAATACCGGCGATTGCGTGCTTGGCAACGATAATGTCTTGCCGATTCACCATAGACATGCGTATCAAATCCCAATGTTTGACATTGATCTCCCCGCTGATACTGTTGAGCGTAAATGCTATGCTGGCAAAATCGATTAAAAGGTCTGCCCCTATGCTGATGATAAAGGCAACAACTGCCAGGTTTTGTGTCAGCAACCCTGGATTATAATCCGAAGCATAAATCGAGAATGTGGCAAACGCCAGCCAACAGGCGACCACGAGACCTGTGACCCATAATAGAGCATACAAACTAAAGCGGCGAAAATGCCTGGTGGAATTTCCCCAGCGAAGCCGTCGCGACTCCAACTGGAATAACGGATTAGAGCTATCAGTTGTGGGTAGAAATAAGCGAATCAATAGCCAAGACTCGTCAGAATACGCTGCGCTTCAACCGAGAATTCGTTATCGGTCTGGGTCACAATTTGCAGCAGCGGCACGGCGGCAATCTGTTCACCTTCGTTGATCAGAATACGGGCACGATAGTACAGGGCGCGCGGATTTTGCGGGTCGATGGTCAGCGCCGCGTTAATGCGCGTCTGCGCACCTTCCGTATCACCGCTGTTGTACAGTGACCAACCAAGTTCCGCCAGCACATCCGGGTCTTCCGGTGTCAGGTTAGAGAGCTGTCCTTCCACATCAAAACCCAGAAACGCCAGCGTTGTCGCTTCTTCCGCATAAAACAGGGCCAACTGCCGCTGAAATTCGGGCGCGTTGTTCGACAAAATAACGGCCTGCTGATACCACAGCATCGCATTCGGCAGGTCATCCAGCAGTCGATACGCCGTCGCCAGTTCGGCACAGTAAGCAGGATTCCCAGGCACCAGCGAAACCGTTAACAGCAGTGCATCCAGACTGCCGGGATTATCCCCAATCGCCCGCAAATGCAGCGCCTGCACATAATGTACCTGCGCATTATCAGGGGCCAGCGAAACAGCCTGCTCAATCCACGCGCTTCCATCCTTGCCTTGACGGTCACGCGCCAACCCGTTGTAGGCCAGCGCTTCCGGCAGCACCTGTCCCGCTACCGCCGCCTGCGAGAACGCCAGTTCCGCGTGTGACCACAGTTCATGATCCATGAAGACAAAGCCTACACGCATACTCATCAACGAATCGAGGGTATTGTTTTGGAGTACAGTCAACAATTCGTTCGCGACGACTTCAAAATCGGACGACTGTGCTGCAAGCTGCAAATAGCTCACCGCGACGCTAGGGTCAAACGGCGCGCGCAGCAGTCCCAGTTGAAAATACCCCCAGGATTTTTCTGAGGCGTATTGGATAAAGCGTTGCAGCATATCGTAGGCTTGCGTCCACTGCTGCAAATCGATATAGGTTTGGGCAATCTGGCGTATCAGGCCAGCGTTATCCGGCTGAAACGACAGTGAGATTTCCCAATAGCTCACCGCGCTGGCCATGTCCCCCGCTTCGCGCCACAAATCACCCGCAGTACGCGCCAGAATAGGCGTCCAGCCAGTGCGGGCCGCTTCGACTTCCACCTGATACAACGCCTGCATCGTACGTCCCTGTTGGCGATTATCAATCACCAGGTCGCGTTCCTCTGTCGGTACAGGCTCAGGCGTTGGAGTTGTGAATTGGATAAGCAGGGGAATCAAAACGAGCAGCACCACAAGGGGTACTGCTCGCCACACATAGACAGTCCATTTCATCGCGCAGCGCTCAAAGCCTGTGTGACGATATTTTCAATTTCATCAGGTGTAAACGGTTTAACCAGATAATTAAAAACGCCTTGCAGCTTACCAATCAAACGATTTGCCGGGTCGCCATAGGCCGTAATGATAATCACCATCGGCATTCTACCGGTCTTTTCACGATCTTCTTTGATGTGGTCGAGGATTTTCCAGCCCGTAGTATCCGGCAGGTTAATGTCTAAAAGCACAACATCGGGACGCATCTCGTTATATTTGGTAATCGCCCGATTACCCTGCGTCTCGTGCGCAGAAATCAAATTCATACGATCAAGCGTACCCTGAATAACTTCGCCAAGTTCTACCGTGTCTTCGACAATCAGGACGGTATGCTTCTTGGTGTTGGGCACGTTGGACGCTTTCTCTGCAACAGCAGCCGGTTTAGTCTCATCAGCGGTACGCGAGGCATCCTGTGCCTCGTCCTTGTCTTTACCTTCTGCCTGAACGGATAAAATCGCGGTCATCCCAGTTTCAGCAGCCACCGCTGTATCTTCATGCTTATGGCCAACCGCTGGCAGCGTCGTCGTTTTATACGGGCTGACAGGTTCCTCATCAGGGGGTGAACCTTCCGCCAGATCATTGATTATAATAGGCGCATCGGTTAAATAAGCTGACATGAAGTGTTTGCCTTCATCTATGCGCTGAAGAATTACTTATAAGCGCATTATAACATATGGCTCCCATATTGCGATGATTAAGGGTTTTCTTTGGGCGAATTTTTACAACAATCACTAGGACATAACAAATCCCTAACATTGTCACATTGGGGCAGTTGTATGCTTGCTGGCATCAGTCCGAATCACCAGTTATATGTCGATATGATTTACGATCTGGACGACAAACTTGCCCGTTATATGCTGGGACTAGATGGCAGCATCACCATCCTTGCCGATGAAGGCGATGAAACTAAACCTGCCGAAGCGCCGCTTCCGCCTGACTTAATATCCCCTCAGCGCATCGAGCACAACAGCCGCTTGAACTTTAGCATCGGGCGCTTTCGTGGGATGCGCGAGGAAGAACGTATAGCGGATCTGCTGACACCACCCAGCATCTACGAAAAAATGGCGCTGGTGCAAGCCTTGAACCTGCCCATTTTGCCGCCAATGCTGCTGGGCGTGGCCGAAAGCGCAGTCCTGGCAATGGCTTTGCTGGAATCTCCAGACACCTATCTGGTCTGTCGTCGTGTGCGCCTGGCCTATACGTTAACTCGGCCACAGTTAGACGAGTCACGCCAGCAATACGATTACGATACTGTAACGCTGCACCTCGCACATTCGTATAATCTGCACAGCGATAATGATACCTCCCTGGTCGATTTGTTGGGTGCGCAGCCCGTATTATTACCCGGAGCAGCATTACACAGCCCGATGGATGTTATGGTATACGATGACAATGTGATCGTGGCTGATGGCGGCAACAGCCAACATCCTGCTGCTGTCCATATCTGGACAAGAAACAAATCAACTCATGACACGGAGTAAACTGTGCGCTATCGGGAAATAACCATCATCTTCTGCCTGCTGTTGTTAGGCGTAATGTCGCGGGCTTCGGCGCAGGCAGTTCAGCAGTTATGCGCCAGCGGCGGCATTCAGCCCCGTACACCGGATTATCAGCCCGGCGGCATCATCCTCACCATGTTCGACAGCACAGGCATATGGGTCTACGACATAGACCGCAGCCGCCGTTATCCTTTACCTGATACGCATCCTTGCGACAATAACTGCCGCCTCTCTCCTGACGCCCAATGGATAACCTATCCCAACGGTGGCGATTTCATCAGGATGCATCTGGATGGTACCGCCCGCACACCGCTGGCGGCCAATGCCAGCGATGTCGAGTGGTGGTCAAATGATCGGCTGCTGGTCTGGACACCGGAGCACGCCGCGTACTTACAGTCTGAAGATGACTCCTCTGCACGCGAATATCTGGATGTGGATGGGGTGATATCGGTACAGCCCGGCGGACATTGGGCCATGACAATGGAAACCAACGGAGAAGACTTCCAGCGGGTGCTAACCAATCTATCTGCACGCGACGATGAACAAGTCGAACTCGGTGTGGACATCTCCTACTTTAATGCTTCCTCGTGGTCGCCGGACGGTCAATGGCTCGTGTACGCAGCCCCCGGCATTTACGACACCCACGCTGGCATCGCTGGCGCAGAACTATTTGGCATCCACCCCGGTGACTCTGCGCCAACCCAGCTCACCGATTTGAACGCGTCCTATGGTGCAGTACGCATCAATGGCCATGCCGTCGGCGAATTAAGCTGGTCGCCGGACAGCACCCGTATCGCCTTCTGGGTCACGGAACTGCTGGGTGCCGATTACCTGACCAACACTGGCAATGCCGTGATTCACATCCTCGACGTGACAACAGGCAGTGTTACCGCCTACTGTGGCTTCAGTACGATAGAACACACCCCAAATCCACCGCGTCTGCTATGGTCTCCCGATGGGACACATCTCGCCTTTGGTGGCAACGTGCCCAACGACAATCGCGGCTATCTATTGTTAACGCTGGACACGCAGTCCGGGACACTCACAGAACTCAGCGAAGGAGTTTTCCCGGCATTTGGGAGCCCGGATGTCATCGCATGGGGATTAGCGCCACAGTGAGGTTACGACATCGAAATATGCATAGCCGTTTCTTTATGACAAAATCATGGTGGTGTGAGTCATGATAACGTGGAGATTGTGGAGGCTACTTAAACACCCTCCCCGCAGCCATCCTATGTTCCTACGCATGAACAGGACAACAGCTTCACCGCTGCCACGCCATCTCAACATCAGTGTGATGTCGGTATTTGTGGTCATGATTTGTTTCTTGTCGGCAGTGATTCCGCCATTTTTGCCATTTGCGCTGCTGCTGCCTGTGATTTTTGCAGTATTTAACGGCAGCCTCTATGGTCTGGTGTGGTCAGCCCGTGTCAGTAGAGCTATCGTCCACGAACATGAGCAGGGCACGTTTGATATCCTCAGCATTGCCCCCGACGGCGCCTTCGGCACATCCTGGGCCATCAGCACAGGCTGCATTCACCGCCGCGGTGGTTTTGACAGTCTGCGGGTGTTTTCACTGGAGGAGTTCTGTATCGCCTGGACAATCACGCTGATTTTAAGTGCGGGCCGCTGGCAGCAGTACATGAACTCATTTGAAGGCAATATGGCACTATTTCCTGTGGGCGTGTTGATTACTTATAGCCTGCTTCTGATCGCCACGTTTTACTTCAATAATGTGCAGTCGGTGCTGCTGGGGACTTTGCTTGGAATGAGTGTACCGATCTACGTCCGTAACAGTCTGGACGCCCAAATCTGGTCAATCGGCAGTTACATTGGTCTCCAGCTTGCCACGTACCTGTTTACCGGTTTCATGATTGGACTGGTTCTGCCAGCCTTGTTTTCCATGAGCATCGCAACCGAAATTCTGCTAGCATTTATGGGTGTCGGCATTTTCTATCTGATCCGTGAAATAGTGCTCACCGCCTTGTGGCGTCTGCTGCTTTTTAAGCTCAATAGTCAACCGAGTGAAATTCAACAGAGTCTTGGATTATGATTTCCTGGCAATTGTGGCAAGCCCTGCAACGACCTCCTATCAACCATCCCTTGTTCAAACAAACCGCTGGCGTAGAGCGTATCTCCAAGCGACTGCTCTTGTTCGCTGAAGGTCTTGCGCCTGCGACGCTGGGAACAGGCGCGATTCTCTGTGCCGCCATGTGGTTTTTGCCTTACCTGACTGTGCTGGCTCAGTTATTTATCGTCTGGGGGGTGGCACCTTTAGCGTTCATCATGGTAAACGGGACACTGTTTGGCGGTATCTGGGCGGCAACCATCGGTAAAACTATCGCCGCAGAATATACCCGTAAACGTTACGAGCTTTTGTGCCTGTCCCCTTCCGGCACCCTGATGACCAACTGGGCTATCTGTACCGCCTGCCTGCATCGTAATCAGGTTTTTCATTTCCTCTACTCGCAGCGCAACACCATCATGTTTAACGTGATTATCCCCGCCAGCGCATTACTGGTGCTTGGCTTCACGCTTAGCGCACCACCACCACGCGGCGAAGTGCTGATGATCAACCTCGTGGCTTACACTTGTGCCATCGTCGCCTTTTTTGGCGATTATGTGTACTCAATGGTTTTGTGCAGTCTTGCCGGAATGCTGTCGCCCTCGCTTGCGCGCAACAGCCTGAACGCCCCCCTCTGGGCGATGGGCATATTCTTGATTTTTCAGGTTTCAAGCTATCTGGTTGTGCTGGTCATTGATTTGGTGGCCCTGCCCTTGCTCTTTGGCTCCTTGCAGATACACGGGGTTTATAGCGATGTCAGTTTAGCGCTCATCCGCCTCACAGTGCTCTTTGCTGTGCGTGAAATGGTCGTGCGTTATTTGTGGCAATTATTGCAGCGGCGGCTTAATATCGAGGCACCTGAACTTCTGACCATGATGCGTATGCCAATCTAATGATCCTCAGTTGGAGATTGTGGCGAGCGTTGTTTAATCCACCCGCCACCCATCCTGTGTACAAACGTATTCTGCTGGCAGAAAATCTGCCAGTGCCTCCGTTTGCCAACGCAGCGGAGACTATTGCCTCGCTGCTCGTCTTGCCAATTATGCTTTTCACCGGAGCCATTTGCGGCATCGGCTGGGCGGTCAACATAAGCTGCGTGCTCGCAGAAGAACAACGCCATCACACCTACGACCTGCTTGGCTTAACACCACACGGCACGCTCGGACTGTGCTGGTTTGCGGCTGCGGCCTGTTTACATCGGCATCGCGGGTTTAGCAATATCAGTTCCAGAAATGCGATGCTTGGCCGTATTGCCATCTTAGGCATCTTCTCCCTCGCATTTGTGCCCACACTTACAAACCAGCAAAGTGAAAATGTCACCATTTATCTGATGTATATACTTGCCTTGCTCGGCACGATTTTGTTTGATCCACAATCCATCGTTATGAGCCTGTTGATCGGTATGCTGCTGCCCAATACCAGATTCAGCCGTGCCGAGCCTGCCGTAGCCGCCATAGTGATTTGTCTCTCCCTGCAAATACTGCCCTACCTCGCTGCTGCTTTTGTTATGTGGGTGGTTCTTCCGGGGTTATTCTCGTGGCTGGGAATAGATGGATTTATTGCCGGAATCAGCGTACCATTATTGGGACTTACAGGATTTGTCCTGCTGCGTGAATTCCTCATTCGCCGTTTGTGGACAGAACTGCTCCTTCACATGAATGCTGACAGGAATGAATTTAACGCAGTACTGCAACTAAAGGCTTGATCGTTATGTTAGCGTGGCGTCTCTGGTGGGCGCTGAACAGTCCGTTGGTCAGGCACCCTGTCTTTCGCCGGACGGTTCGCTCCTATGAATTAGAACCAAAACTGGTTCGTCATTTGTCATCAGGATTATCTGCATTTTTATGGCTGATGCTGTGTCCTTTGGCATGTACAGTACCACTGATCGCGCTCTGCCTGTTCTTAGCACTGCCGGGGGCGCGGCTTGCGGCTAAGGTCGCTGGCAGCATTGCCAAAGATCAGTCGCGTGGTGTCAACGATTTTCTTGGCGTAACCCCCGCAGGAGGCATGGGTATTGCCTGGATTGTCTGCACAGCCTTCCGTGATGGTCGGCCACCGGACTTCTTCCTGACGCGCGACGAACTCATAGGGCTGGTTTTCTTTTGCTGCATGTCTACGCTGGCATTCGGCATTGCTGGCTTTGCCCTTTTTGTGATTGCTGCCGTTGTCCTGATTTTCGCCTATTTTGACTTTGCGCAGTCTCTGGTTCTGGGAAGCCTGGTAGGCATTTGGGCCGCTTGTAACGGCACGCGTATGGATGCCCGCATTCAGGCTGTAACAGGTTATGCAACACTGCAAATCATCGTATATGCAGCGACAGCATTATTGGGCTGGTTCCTCATGGGGTTTACGCTGGGGAAAACAACGCCGGACGCTGTATTAAAGCTAACTATGATGATCGTAGCATTAGCCTGTACGTTGTTTGCACTGCGCGAAAGTATGCTTGTTGCTCTGTGGTACAGTTTGTCCCGAATTCTCAACGCTGATTTGAGAGATGTCGCGAGTGCAACCTATGATACCGAAATAGGGTAAATCATATGTTTGCCACCTATAGTCTGTGGGAAGCGCTTAGAGAGCCATTCACCCGACATCCGATCTTTTACCGGGCACTGCAATTGCGTAAGTCCGGTATCGGACAGGTATCCTTTTTTGTGCAGCCCACGCGAAGACTGTTCCAGCGTGTATCTCGCGTCGCCAACCGCAATATTTTTACGCGAATACTTTTCCTTGCTGCTGCGCTGCCACTGGCGGCGTTTTTGATTCCCGTCATTCTTTACGCGGGTATTCCCCTGCTGATGTTTGGCTTACCCATTGCGCTGCCGCTGATCATAAACGCACATGGCCTGAGTTGGGCGGTGGGCATTGGCACCCTGATCGCCAACGAATGTGAACGCAAAACATTCGATCTCGTCTGCGTTACCCCCTACGGGCCAATGTCCACCGTGTGGGCCATTGCCAGCGGCTACATACACTTTGACAAAACGCTCGGCAAAGTCGCTCAGCTTCGAGCATGGCAGTTGGCGATCATTTGGGTAGTCGTCCCCTTTGTGAGCAGCATGGCAATCCTGCAATTCGGGCAGATTGGTTATGTTGTGACACATATCCCTGTGTTCGTCGCCTATCTTGCTGCCTTCACCGCAATGTTGTACATCGACCAGTTTCAGTCAATTATTATGGGGGTACTGGTGGCTATCAGCATAGCGCCAATGGGACGCGCGATGCAGGAAACCCGTATGCTCATCACCGGGGCCTACATGCTTCTGCAATTTGCCGTCTACCTCAGTGCGCTGCTTATATGCCTGGGATTACTTCCAATCGTCTTCTCCTGGCTGAACATTCACAGTACGCTTGTTGACTTCGGCCTGCCCATGCTGAGCGTAGTGCTGTTTTTCATCATTCATGAGTTACTTATTCGCTGGTTATGGTCTAGCCTGCGTAAACGCATCGGGGCGGAAACAATCTGGCACGAGCGGGCCTATATCAACACAGGCACGGAACTAGACCAGCATTTGTCCGGCGGGTTATAATCTCACAATACTGCTCGCTTTTGTAAGATACGTGTACATTTGCTCATCCCATAAGTGATTGCACAGCGTCGATGGCGAATGACGCTTAGGTGTATGACACACTGGAGTTTATGTTGTGGCAGATTTGATTGATCCGAATACCATTTCGGTGAGCGAGACTACCGACGCTGCGGGCTGGAAACCCGACCCGAACCACCCCCGCCGCCGTCCACCCTGGATTAAAGTTCGCGCGCCGCAGGGTGAAAACTACGAACGCGTCTATGGACTCATGCGCGGTCAGCACCTCAACACCGTCTGCGAAGAAGCACAGTGCCCGAACATCGGCGAATGCTGGGGACGCGGCACAGCCACTTTCCTGATGATGGGCGATACCTGCACGCGTTCATGCGGCTTCTGCGATATTAAAACAGGCCGTCCCAGCCCACTCGACTGGGCCGAACCTAACCGCGTTGCCGAGTCAGTACGGGCGCTGGGGTTACATCACGTTGTAATTACCAGCGTGAATCGCGATGAACGTGCCGACGGCGGCGCGCCAATTTTCGCGATGGTCATTAAGCGTATCCGTCAGCTTCAGCCCGGTTGCAGCATCGAAGTACTGATTCCCGATTTCAAAGGCAGCGAGGCAGCGCTGAAAATAGTGATGGACGCACAGCCCGAAATCCTCAACCACAATGTTGAGACCGTTCCGCGCCTCTTCAGGAAAGTACAGCCACAGGACAAGTACGAATGGGCCATGAAAACGCTCACCAACGCCAAAAGGATGGACCCGCTGGTGTTGACCAAGAGCGGCATCATGGTTGGCCTCGGCGAGACATTTGATGAACTTGTTGCTGTCATGCGTGACCTGGCGCAGTGCGGCGTCGATATTCTGACCGTCGGACAGTATTTGCAGCCCAGCAAGAAACATCTTCCTGTCGAACGTTTCTATCTGCCAGAAGAATTTGATCGCATCAAGGAAATCGGGGCGGAGTTGGGTTTCAAGTGGGTCGAAAGTGGGCCGCTGGTGCGCAGCAGCTATCGCGCCGATACCCAGGTACGCGAATTATCGAAACTCAACTACATCCACATGCGTCAAGAAGAATCCCCAGCCCCGTAGGAATCAGAAAGGGCAGCTTTGTGGGCTGCCCTTTTAGCATCTAAAGCTGTTTCGCTAATCAGGACTCAATCACCTTATCATCGATAAGCTGCTGCTGGACTTTCTGGCCTCTGGGGTCAAAGGCGAAATGCTGTCCATAAAGCTGGAATTCCATGTCCTGCATCGCGCGGCCTGCACGATTCTTCTCAATCGTAAACACAACCCAGTCACGATACTGCTTCGCATTATACGGATTGAACGCCACATGATCTTTCGACATGATCTGATATTTATTGTTCATGATGATGGCAATATCCGATTCATAGTCCAGCGCACTGCTGCCGCGCAAGTGGAACAGATGGATACGCTTGCTCTTCAGACCTTCGCGATCAGCCGCCACAATAGACCATACAGGCACATCCAGCGATAGGGCAATGTCCTTCAGACCTTCGACAATCATCGTCACTTTATCGTTTTCGTCACGCGGGCGTTCAGGATGCACCGCGACCTTTTGCAGGTAATCGACAAAGACCGTAAGGTTGCCTCCAGTCGCATCACACAGGCGAGCAGTCATTTCTTTAATCGCCCGCAGGGTAGTTACGGCAGGGCTGGCTTTCAGCAGAATCAGACGGTCTGCGTAGCGTGCCATACGTCCCAGGGCTGAGGCCGTGCGCGGATTATCGCGCAGAATCGCCTGCAAAGAACCAGCACCGCCATCGCGTCCCATAAATTCCTTCGCGCGCTGCGCCACAATAATCTGGTACAAATCACGCAGCTTAAGCCCCTGATCAATCTTCACTTCCGGGGGATTCAGGCTTTCGAGGCACAACAGACGGTGCATAAGATGGGTTTCTGTGTGCTCATACGAAAGATAAAAAGCGTACTGGTCTGGACGCGCCGCCACATTGCGTGCAACCTGAAGCGTGGCAATCGTTTTACCAATACCCTGTGAACCGCCTAGCAGTACAAGTTCTGTCTTACGTAGCCCACCACCAATAAAACCATCAAGAGGATCAAACCCGGTGGGCAGCGGAACATAATCAACCAGATCACCACGCACCACTTTTTCGTTGGCTTCATTCATCACTTGCGTCAACGTACGTGGCAGATGAGCGCCTGTCGGTGCGCCGGGGGCGGCTGGCGCAGCAGCAGCAGGTCGACTCGGCGAAGTAGGACGCGCAGCCGGCTCCGAGATAGGCTGCGGCTGAATTGGCTGTTGCACAGGCATAGAAGGCTTCTGTGAGGGGGGATCAGGCAAATCGTCGGTAAAACGTCGGGTAGCCATTCAAAATCCTTGTTCTCATACATTACTAAATCAATCATACTATTAGCTTTTCTACAGCGCAATCACAGGAAAATTAAAAAGCATTAACAAACTTTTTTGAAAGAAATCTTTATACATGTAACAATCTTAAGCCTATCTCATGCAAGTGTTTATTTACCATTTATTCACAAAAGAACTGCTATCGTGCTAGAATAAATCAGTTTAAGAGACTCTCACTAATCTCTGGAATTGTGACGGTCTAAGTTTAATTACATTGAAGTAGTCATTAATAGATCACGAGCATCTATTGATGTCTAGTGGATTCTAGTTTGCTGCGGAGGTTTTTTGTGATACAGGAACTGCTGAACCGGGCTGATCAGCGAGGCTATATTACCTTCGACGATGTACTAGAGGTTTTGGATGAAGAGGGCGACGACGCCAACACATTAGAAACCGTATTGTATGAACTTGATGAACTGGGTATCGAGCTGCGACAAGAAAGCGAACTTCCCTCTCCCCTAAGCATTACTGAAGAAATTGAAGTTGATTTTGAACCAGAAGAAATACTGCAAGACCCTGCGGTTGGTGACATCAACGCTGTCTCTGCCGACGATCCGGTAGGATTGTACTTCCGCCAAATGGCGCAGGAACCTCTCCTTACTGCACAGGAAGAAATCGAGTTAGCCAAGCGCATAGAAATCGGCAAGAAAGCCCGGGAACGTCTCAATCGTATGCTTGCCGACGAGAAGCGCAGCGAAACGTGGCACACCCACATGCTCAAGATCGTAACCGATGGGCAAGCTGCGCGTGAGCACCTTGGACGAGCCAACACACGACTGGTAGTCAGCATCGCCAAGCGTTACATGGGACAAGGACTGCCTTTCCCTGACCTCATCCAGGAAGGTAACGTAGGGCTAATGCGGGCGGTAGACAAGTACGATTATAAGCGGGGCAATCGCTTCAGTACTTACGCCACCTGGTGGATCCGTCAGGCCATCACCAGAGCACTAGCACAGAAGACCCGCACCATCCGCATCCCCCTCCACATGACCGAACGCATTCGGCAAATGTACCGCACCGCCCAATCCCTCGAACAAAACTTAGGCCGCCGTCCTACTCCAGAAGAAATCGCTGGGGAAATGGAACTCCCTGCCGACAGTGTCCGCAGCATGATGGACGCCAGCCAGCACGCCATCGCTTTGGAACGTCCGGTAGGCGATGATGGCGACAGCGAGTTTGGGGATTTCATCGAAGATCAGGACTCACCCAGCCCGGTAGATGCCGCAACACAGCATCTTCTAGAAGAAACTATCGAAGAAGTGCTGAGCGAGCTTACTCCTCGTCAAAGCCACATTTTGCGTCTTCGTTTTGGGCTTGGTGGCGGTGAACCTCACACGCTTGAAGAAATTGCCAACAAATTTGGCCTGAGCCGAGAACGCATTCGCCAGTTGGAAAAAGAAGCCCTGCGCCGTTTGCGTCACCCGCGTCTAGCCCATAATCTGCGTGATTATCTGGGATAGCCGTATCCCCATGAGATCGAAACTGAACCGGGCGTTAATGCCCGGTTTTGATTCATCGTGCATATATCGCCAACACAGCGGGAACCCGTTCTATTGAACTCACGACGTAAGGCGCATCTGTCTGCACAACCATCATCGTAGATCGTCCGCCGTCCAGATTCATAGCCGTGACAATGTCCAGATCGGTTTCCACCAGGTATGCAGCCAGATCAGCCAGTCTTAATCCTACCAGCGGCGTCGCAATCAGCAGCACCCGCCCTTGCCCATCCAGCGCAACTACCGTTCGCCGCGTGGCACGATCTCCACGGACCGTTGTATAGGCTTGTGCGCCGTTAACGACAAGCATTGGAAACGCCTGTACGGCCTGTTCATAGCTTTCGCCTTGATACGGTTCCTCAATATTGGAGCGCAGAACAGGCTGCCCATTCTGGATGGCAAAGGTTCCTCCTCGGTCAGTATACGACGATCCGTACACAATACCGTCAGCAATCAGGAGTCCCAGAATATTGTTATCACGGTCAAAGAAATTGGCGTTCACGAAAGCTGTGGCCCCTGCAAGTTCGCTCCGCCAGTTTGAAGTACTCAGGGGATTCCCCGGATAGTAATGCGCGCGGAACGTATAGAGCGTCGGGTCAACCCGCAGTACCAGTAGTTGTCCTAAAATATTGTCTTCTGGAACATATGCCCGCATCTCCAAGCCCGCCGCGAGAGTCTGCCATTGGTCTGTGAACGAGGCACTGGTTGGCATCGGTGTGGCTGTAGGAGGAATAGAAGTCGTTGTCGGTGATAATGTTGAAACACACCCTAACAGGAGGAGCGCCACAACGATTGCAGCCATGCCGGAAGTAACTGTTTTTGCAACCTGTAAATACAGCACCTGATTCCTCAATACAACCTTGAAGACAGCTTTGGATCATGTTATACTTTAACTTATCGTGTGTAAATGGGCGCATAGCTCAGCTGGTTAGAGCGCACGGTTCACATCCGTGAGGTCTGGGGTTCGAGTCCCTATGCGCCCACTCCAAAATGAACAAACCTTAAGGTTTGTTCATTTTATTTTTCCCTAAAATGGGGTATAGCGCAGATAACCATTTACAGCCTATATTTGCATAATGAACACTATGTAAAACTATTGTTAGAGAATCCGTTTTAGATACCCTGGCTTTTCCCCAGAAACGCTAATAATGATAGACTTTGTTGATGAAATGACCGAAGCGTGGTAGGGTATAAAGCAAGGTTTTGTATCGTTAACAAGGCAACTGCGCTATGGAGAACGAAACCAAAGCAACACCGTGGCAGGGCTGGACATTGTTCGCTCTGCGTTGGGGACTCATGATTGTCGCATCATTAGTCTACTATTCGGTGCGAAGAGATGCCCCCATCAACGAAATTGGCATTCCATTCGTGATCGGTGCGGCAGCCAATCTTTTATTGGCAGCGTTTCTGTTCTTTCCTAATTTCCACAAAGCACTTCCATTTATCACCGTTCCGGGTGACTGGCTCATCACCGGCCTTTACGTGCATATGGCTTATGCCTCCGGTAGCGAGTTATTCCTCATCGCGCTGGTAAGCGGAATGCTGATCATGGGAATATTTACCACAGGCCCAATTTTTGGGTCGGTAGATGCCATTGGCACCCTCATTGTCACCATGATTGTCCTCGGAATCAACGCACAGCTTCCAGTGAGTGGTTTGTTATCTACCTACTCACAGCCGCTGTTGTTCATGATACTCATCGCTGTATTCTGCGGGGTATGGTCTTTCGTATTGGATCACCTCATCCGAACACAGCGCAACGAACTGCATGGTATCGCCACCGCCCGTTCAAAACAGCTTTCGGACATGCATGAACGTACCAAAGCCATGTACGAAATGGCCTCAACCCTGAGCAGCACTCTGAGCTACCAGAAAATCCTCGACGCCTTGCTTGATGTCGGGCGCGTCAGCCTTCGTGAACGCGGCAATCAGCGCATGGCCAGCGCCGTCCTCCTTTATCGGGCGGGCGACAACGCCTTGCAGGTCGTCACGTCACGCGGTATGCGCCATGTAGACGAAGCCCGCGTCATTCATGGCGAAGGCGGCATCGTCAATGATGCCCTCACCCAGTGCATTCCCATCATCGGCAAGGAAGCCTCAAAAGACCCGGAACTTCAGTATTTTGTGGCGTTTCAGGGGATGCGTTCCATGCTCTGCATCCCGCTGCGTGCTGGTTACAACAATTTCGGCGTCATCATCTATGCCCACGACGCGCCAAGCGCCTTTAACGAAGAAAGCATCGAACTCCTGACCGCTATCAGCACGCAGGCCACCATTGCCTTGCAGAACGCGGTGCTCTACCGCAACGTGCTTGAGGAAAAGGAACGCATCGTCGAAGTCGAAGAAGAAGCCCGCAAGAAGCTGGCGCGCGACCTCCACGACGGCCCCACGCAAACCGTCTCGGCCATCGCCATGCGCATGAGCTACATCTACCGCCTCCTCGAACGCCAGCCCGAACAGGTGCCCGCCGAACTCAAGAAGGTGGAAGAACTCGCGCGCAACACCACCAAGGAAATCCGTCACCTGTTGTTCGGTCTGCGTCCGTTGGTGCTGGAATCGCAGGGTCTCGCGGCGGCGTTACAACAGCTTGCCGAAAAGATGAAAGAAACCTATGGGCAAAATGTAGCCACGCGTGTCGCCCGCGATGTCGAACCTTATCTCGACAGTCATCAGCAGGGCACTATGTTCTACATCGCCGAAGAAGCCGTCAACAACGCGCGTAAACATGCCGAAGCTGAACTTATCAGCGTCACCGTCACGCGCAAGGATCAGATGGTCTTCATGCAGATTGCCGACAATGGTGTTGGCTTTGACTTGGGGGCTGTCGATGCCAATTATGATAAACGTGGCAGCCTTGGCATGGTCAACATGCGCGAACGTACCGAGTTGATTGAAGGATCGCTGCGCATTGAAAGCGCTGAAGGCAAGGGAACAACGATCACCATAGCCATCCCCATGAAAGAAGGCGCGGCCAAGAAAGCCGCCCAGAAGGCCAGTACTCCAGCGACCAAATTGGACGCCATGATGCTGGAAAAATTGGGGAATAACGCGCAGCGCTAAGATGAGTCCATCCGCATTAGCCGCCCAGCGCGGCGAACCCAGCTACGTGTGGCGTGACGGACAGGAACGCCGCCTCAAAATGATTGAACAGTGGGCAAAGTTAGACAAAGCCCACGTTTTGATTGACGGCTGCGGCGTTGGCATGTACGCCTCGCAGATTCGCCGCCGTTTTACGCTTCATGTTGAAGCCTTTGATATTGAACTTGAACGGGTTGAGGACACGCGCGCAGAAGTACCCACCGCTGTAGTCGCCGCTGCTGAAGCTGTGCCGTACCCGGACAACACCTTCGACACTATTCTCTCCCATGAAGTCCTCGAACATGTCAACAATGATCGTATGGCAGCGCGCGAAATGGTGCGGGTGCTCAAGCCCGGTGGACGCATCGTGATTTTCGCCCCTAATCGGTGGTATCCCTTTGAAACACATGGGCACTACTGGCAGGGCGAGTATCATTTTGGCAACACGCCCCTCATCAATTACCTCCCGGACGCCATCCGCGACAAACTAGCGCCGCATGTGCGTGCCTATACCGGACATGGGTTGCGCGGCTTGTTTGCCGGGGAGCCAGTCAAAATAGTCTGCCACACGCGCATATACGGCGGCTACGACAACATCATCGCCCGCCTGGGGACATCGGGGCGCTTCATCCGCAATACACTCTATGCGTTTGAAAACACCCCGCTGGATATTCTTGGCTTATCTCATTTACTGGTCGTAGAAAAACTGGGTAGCTCATGAATGATACTGCTGAACCCAAAACTTCATTTAGTTAGCAGTGCAGCATTTTGCTCCCTTCTCCCTCGAAATCGGGGGAGAAGGGCTGGGGATGAGGAGGTAGTTACTTCTTCTCTACCCACACTGGCAGGTGCCCCAGAGCAATCACATTCGTCCACTGCGAGCGTTCGCCTTCGGTAAAAATCGCCGCCTCGCCCACGACATGGCCCATCGCCTTGTTCATAATCAGGCGCATCCCCTGAAGTGTGCTTCCCGTAGAAATCACATCATCTACTAAAACAACGCGCTTGTTTTCGACCAACTGTCGGTCTTTCTCATCCAGATACAGCGTTTGCGGCGCGCCTGTCGTAATGCTCAGCGTCTCCGATTGCAGCGCTTCCCCCATGTAGGGTTTATACGACTTTCGCAGTACCACATACGGCAGCTTGGTTTGCGCGCTGAGTTCATGGGCCAGCGGGATGCTTTTGGCTTCAGCCGTAACAATCACCTCAGGTTTGCGCTCCAGAATCATCGGCCCCAAAGCCTTGGCTGACGCCTGTGTAAGTTCCGTATCCCCCAGAATATTCACAATCGCAATGCGTACCCCAGGTGCAACTTCAAACAATCGCAAATCGCGGTGAACACCTGCGACAGTGACTGAATAGGTTTCATAGGGTGTTGTCATGTCGGTCTCTATCCTTCAGCATTCAAAAATAACAGCTTTTCACCAGATAAATTCACTTCATCCCCAACGCTTAATGTATGTTGGCCCTTCAAAGGTGTGCCATTAACAATCGTGCCGTTCGTGCTGCCCACATCTTCCAGAACCAGCTTTTCGCCCTCTCGTTTGATCTGGCAGTGAAAACGTGAAACGCCGGGCGTGCCAATAATGATTTCGTTATGCGTCGCCCGTCCAATCCGAATCAGGTCACCTTTTAGCATAAACGTCTTGCTGTTCCATTTTACAGAGTTGGGAGCAGCACTCGGTTTGCCGGATACTGCTGCGGGTGCCGTCGTCGGCGCGGATGCCGCAGGGGCTGGCGGAACCGCAGGGGCCGGTGGGGGAGGGGACTGCATCGGCGCGGTGCGCTGTTTTTCGCGCATTCGCAGCACCTGAGTACTCTCATGCCTGTCCATCATCGTATAGAAGGCTTGCGTAGACATCGTCTTGCGGCTGTAATCATCATAAGACTCAGCCCCACGATCCATCTCAGAAGCCTGTTTCATCAGTGCGTCGCGTTCTTCCTCTACACGCACATCGTCCAGCCGTGCCTGTTCGATGAATTCAGCCGCCGACCTGAGAACGCGTGCAGCGTCAGAGTATTGTCCCTTGTCTGCGTGCTGCACAGCCTCAGCGCGCGCCTGGGCAGCCTTTAACAGCAGCACCGTGCGCTTGACTTCTGGATTCGCCAGTTCTGGCACAGCTTCCGGCGGCGCCACGTTAACGTTCACCGGTAAATCCCATACGCGGTGCTGCGTGCCGTTTTCCGTAAGTTCATCATATTCAAAGTGCAGCGTAGCAATCTGCTGTTGTCCAAGTTCATGGAGCGCCGGGACATTCAGTTCAAGCAGCAGGGTTTTGACTTCCTCGCCGAAAATATCCCCCAGACGATAGGAGATACGTTTGCCATCGCTGTGAACTGGATAGGCGTTAAGTTGATTCACAGTGGTAACGTGACCTAGCATTTCGAGGCTGATGACCAGATTCTGGCCGATCAGGCTCAGCAAACCTTGAAGTTCCTCGTGGAAGATGGTTGGCGTGACTTCAGGGCTTTCGATAAAGTAGAAAGCACCGCCGCCTGCGTTGGATATCGCCATCATCAGGTCTTCGTTGAAGTCTTTGCCCAACCCCATGGTAGTCGTGCTGATGCCTTCAGCGAGTTTTTGCTGCGACAGGCCGACGAGCTTTCCTTGATCGGTAATCCCACGATTGGCCAGCCCATCGCTCATCAGAATAACGCGATTGACTCGGTTTTCCTCGAACTTCTGCGCGACAAGGTTACAGCCTTCCAGCCATCCACCACTCAGGTTTGTCGTGCCGCTGGCTTTGATTCCATCGATACGCTGACAGATTGCATCCTTCCGCTGTACCGTTTCAGGGTACAGCAGCGTTTCAACCTTATCGTTGTACAACACGATGGATAGAATATCGCGCGCACCCAGATTCTGGACAAGAAACTGGGCTGCCTGCCGCGTATAATCCAGTTTTTCGCCCGCCATTGAACCGCTGCGGTCAATCACCAGACTGATGTTTACCGGACGCCGCCGATCATCTCCCGGCGCAGGGCCAGAATTCAATCGCGCCATCAGATATAGCTTATGCGCCTGCTCAACTGTGATAACGTCGTAATCCAGGACAAAGTCTGCCTGCATTGTCAACCGTTTCTATTTACATTGCCGACCTATCCGCTATTCTAGCACAAAAGCATCAACACACACCGTCAGTTTCCGCCAAACTGGCGGTTTTCGGCAGACTCTTCTAACATTTTCCCGTCCACCAGATGTAGAACGCGATCAGCATGGCTTGCAAGGTCGCGATCATGCGTCACAATCACAATTGTCGTACCAAAGTCAGCCCGAATCTGCTGTAAGGACTGCACCACCGCCGCGCCCGATTCCGTATCAAGATTTCCTGTCGGCTCATCAGCCAACAAAAGCGGTGGGTTATTCGCCAGTGCCCGCGCGATGGCGACACGCTGCTGCTGTCCGCCCGAAAGCTCTGCCGGACGATGCCCAAGTCGATCCTTCAAACCAAGACTCACGAGCAGTTCTTTCGCGCGCTTTTCCGGGCTAAAGGCACGCTTGCGCGCAAACTGAATCGGCAGCGCTACATTTTCCACAGCCGTTAGTGTGGGAATCAGATTGAAAAACTGGAAGATGAAACCAATTTTCTCATTGCGAATTTCGGTGAGCTGATCCTCATTCATACGCGTCACATCGACGCCATCAATCTCGATGGTGCCATGCGTGGGGCTGTCCAGGCCGCCAATAATCCCCAGCAGCGTGCTTTTGCCACTGCCCGAAGGCCCCACAATCCCCACAATTTCGCCGCTGTTAATCGCCATATCAACGCCGCGTAAAGCATGTATCGTATGCTGCCCTAGTGGCAGTTCTTTGGTCACACTCGCAGCGCGAATCATCACATTCGTCATTTGTCTACAATTCTCCTCATAAGCCGCATGATAATAATGTTCTATACACATTCCCAGAGGATTAGCCTTGCTCCACTATACTCCTGATGTGCATTTCAGAGATTACAACTCGCATTAAAGGTTCAATCAAATCTCAAATAAACCCCCGTTTCTGCTAGCAAATCACAGCAGATGTTCTCACACGATATAGTTTATCTTTCTGCTCATCACTCAGGACTCACCACTTTTCACTCATCACTCAGGACTCACCACTCATTTACCTGGATTTGAGTAGACATTTTGCGCTCCCTATGGTATTCTGTTCACATCAATTGCATAGAACAATGACGTTGATTGAGTAGAAGTAAGTGCGCACCACTGCGCTAGAGACTGTGGGTCACCGGCTGCAAGCCCACTCGCATGTGCCACCGAAAAAGTCGCTCAGGAGTCGCCATAAGAAAACACAGCGCCGCCTGTGTAAGTAGAGATGGACGGGTCTGCCCGTAATAGCTGTTGAGGGCCAGAAGCGACGTAACACTCGTTTTTGGAATCAAGGTGGTACCGCGAAAGTTCACCCTTTCGTCCTTGTGTGACGGAAGGGTTTTTTGTTGTGTGGAGGAGGAATACACATGCCACAAGCGATGCCAAAGAACTTCGATTTTAAAGAAGCAGAAGCCCGCATCTACCAATGGTGGGAGAAAAGCGGCTGGTTTAAGCCTGAAGTCGCAAGCAGCGATGCTGAACCATTCGTCATCAGTATGCCACCCCCCAACGTGACCGGCGACTTACACATTGGTCACGCCCTGTTCGTGGCCGTTGAAGACCTGATGACGCGCTACGAGCGTATGCGCGGCAAAGCAGCCCTGTGGGTACCGGGCACTGACCATGCGGGTATTGCCACCCAGTTGCAGGTGGAAAAAATGCTCCGTGACCAGGGCACCAGCCGCGTTGATGTGGGGCGTGAGGAGTTCCTCGCGCGTACATGGGAATGGAAGCGCAAGTACGAAGGCAACATCAAGGGGCAGTTGCGCCGCATCGGTGCAAGCTGTGATTGGGATCGTGAACGCTTCACGCTCGACGATGGCCTGTCGAATGCCGTGCAGGAAGTGTTCATCACTCTCTACAAGCAGGGATTGATCTATCGCGGCCCGCGCCTAGTGAACTGGAGTCCGGGCCTTCAGACAGCCGTCTCCGACCTTGAAGTGGAGCGCGAAGAAGAAGACGCCAAGCTGTACTACTTCAAATATCCAGTGGAAGGCGGCGAAGTCCTGCCAGTGGCCACGACACGCCCCGAAACCATCCTGGGTGATACGGCGGTGTGCGTGCATCCTGAAGATGATCGCTACAAGCACCTTATCGGCAAAACCGCGTATGTGCCCATGCTCAAGCGCGCCATCCCGATTATCGCCGACGAGTACGTTGACCGCGAGTTCGGTACAGGCGCGTTGAAAATTACGCCGGGCCATGACTTCAACGACTATGAAATCGCGCAGCGTCACAAGCTCGCCCTGATTAACATCATGAATCCGGATGCGACGCTCAACAAGGAAGCAGGGCCATATGCCGGAATGGAACGCTTCGCCGCTCGCGAAAAGCTGTGGAAGGACATGCAAGCGGAAGGCTTGACGATCGAAATCAAGCCGCATCGTATGGTCGTGCCGCGCAGCCAGCGCGGTGGCGAAATCGTTGAGCCGCTGCTGAGTACACAGTGGTTCCTCAAGATTCAACCGCTGGCTGAAAAGGCGCTGGACGCCGTGCGCACAGGCAAAATCAAAATCGTGCCGGAACGCTTCGAGAAGATTTACTATCACTGGCTGGAAAACATCGAGGATTGGTGCATCAGCCGCCAGTTATGGTGGGGCCATCGCGTGCCCGCGTGGTACAGCGAGGATGGGGAAATCTACGTGGGTCGCAACCAGGACGGGCCGCCCCGTGATGGTCGCAAATGGAAGGCTGAAGAAGATGTACTCGACACCTGGTTCAGCAGCGGCTTATGGCCGTTTAGTACGCTAGGCTGGCCTGAAAAAACAGCCGACATGCAGCGCTTCTATCCAACGAGCGTAATGGAAACAGGCTACGACATCCTGTTCTTCTGGGTGGCGCGTATGATTATGATGGGGTTGTGGTTCACCGACGAAGCTCCCTTCCACACGGTGTATCTGCACGGCTTGATTCGTGACAAATACGGGCGCAAAATCAGCAAGACACTCGGCAACACCATTAACCCACTGGAACTGATTGACCAGTACGGCGCCGACCCGCTGCGTTATACGCTCGTCACCAGCGGTTCACCGGGTAACGATCTGAACATGGATACGGATCGTGTCGAAGCCAACTGGAAGTTCGTGAACAAAATCTGGCAGATGGCGAACCTGATTAACCAGAATCTGGATGACCAGCCGCTCCCTGCCGGACTGCCTAACATTAGTGAACTCGATCTGCCCTCAAAGTGGATCGTGAGCCGCGTGATGAACCTGACGGCCAGCGTGCAGCGCTTGTTCGACATCTATCAGTATGGCGAAGCCGGACGCCAGATTCAGGACTTCATGTGGCATGAGTTTGCAGACTGGTATCTGGAAATCAGCAAGCACGCTTTGTATCAGGGGGATGAGCAGACCAAAACAGCGACACGTCGTGTTCTGGTGAGTGTGTTCGATCAATCGCTGCGCCTGCTGCATCCTTACATGCCGTATGTCACGGAAGAAATCTGGAAGTACATTCCGCACGAGGGCCAAGCGCTCATTCTGGCGAAGTGGCCGCAGGCAAACGCCGCCTACCTCAATGAGGCCGCTGAAGCTGAAATGAACATCCTGATTGACATGGTGCGGGGTATTCGTGAGGTGCGCACGACTTACAACGTGGAGCCGGGTCACAAAATCGCAGCGCTTATCGCACCGGGAAGCCACCGCGATGCCATCGAAAAACACAGTTTCCTCTTCGCGCGCTTATGCAATGTGCCGCAGGTCGAAATTCTTACAGGCAGCGAACCCGAAAACTCAGCGTCGGTAGTGGTCAGCGATGTGACGGTATATTTGCCGCTGGCCGGGCTGGTGGACATTCAGGCAGAATGTGAACGTCTGAATAAGGAAAAAGCCAAGCTGGAGGAACAGATTGCGCGCATCGACAAGCAGTTGTCCAATGAGCAGTTCGTAAGCCGCGCCCGACCTGACGTGGTCGAGCGTGAACGCAGCAAGCTAAGTGATTTGCAGGCAAGCGCCAAACAAATCAACGAGCGCCTTGCGACACTCTGTAAGTAACAAATCTCAGCAGAATCGGGTCTTGAGGGTGGAGCTTTACCATCCTCAAGACTTCGTACCTATTTGGCGTTGTTTTTGAGAAAGATAGTCCGCCCGGCATTTTGGGCTGCTTTGCGGACTTCAGGGTCAGGGTCGTTTTTGAATACGTCTTGTAGAGCATCCAACGCATCGGGGTCTTCCAACTGCTCAAGTTCGTGGATAGATTGAAGGCGTACCTGACGATTCTTATCTTTTAAGCGTGCCATGTGGTAGGCAAGCAGTTTCTCCACAGCCTTGGTCACGGTGACTATCCTCAGACTAGCTTTCTAGCGAAAATCAAACTCTATTATAACAAACTTGCGCAGTGAAAACGCAAACAATTTTGTTTTAGGCGATTCTTGTTATAATTCGCACAAAGTGAGAACAGATATCGAGGACATTCAACTTGATTGAATGCGCAGTCATCATTGCTATCGGCAATAGTGCTCACACGACCCAAATCACTCGAACACGCGCTATGCTCCCCGCGCTGGGCAAGCCGTTGGTAGTACGCATGATGGATCGCCTCTATCGCATTGGCATTCGCAAGTATGTCGTGATCGTCGGCGAAAGCGAAGGGGAAGTCGCCGCATACCTGAGTCGTCATTGGGTACCCAACGTTTCCATCGAGTTCGTCTTTAAGCTGGCCAACGTGAGTCTGCTGCGTACCCTCGCGGATTTCGCGCGCAAGTACAAAGAACCCTTCCTGATTACCAGCTATAACTGCTTCACGCATGGGCAGTTCGCCAGCACCATTGTCAACAAGTATCAACAGGGAAATACCGGTGAACTGGTTATCGGCGGTGCTCTGACAACCTTATCACGCACCAACAAGCCGCGATACGCGCTTACTGAGGGCCAGAAGGTCACTGGCATCGTGCGCGAAGTCCCTGCGGGCAAACAAACCTACACGCTGGCAGAAATCGCTGTTTGTGGGCAGACATTTGTGAATTATCTGTGTGGAGCCACCATCCAGACGGGCGCATTTGACAAAAACCTCATTGACATCTTCCAGATGTATATTCAAACGGGCGGAAGCACATCACTGGTCGAAACAGCCTGGACACTGCCCATTGAAACCGATTACGATCTGTTGACCCTGAATAGACACTTGCTGGAGGAGGAACAGGACGCACACATTCTCAGTGAGTTGCATTGGACAGTACAAATCACGCCGCCAGTACGCATTGACCCTCAGGTCAGCGTTGGGCAAGGCGCAAAAATCGGCCCGCATGTCTACCTTGAGCGAGGGTGCAGCGTAGGTTATGATGCCATCGTCAAAAACGCAATGGTACTCAGTAACGCGACAATCCCACCGAACGAAAAAATCGCGGACACCATTGTGTCTTCGCGCGGACGCATTACGCGCTAGATTCCCCTTTATCTGCTCCGTATAATAAAAAGAAAAACAACAGGGAAAACACGATTGTCCCAAGGGTTCAAAATTTGTCCCATCTGTGATACGCCAGCCCACCGTAACGCCGCCGTTTGCAATGTTTGCGGCAGTAGTCTGGCACAGGTACCAGTAGTCACTAGCACAGGCAGCAAGACTGAACCACAGCGCCTCGACTATGACTATCGCTATGGGGAAACAGACCTCTACGAAGAAAACCTGCGCCGCACCGGTAGGACCTTGCTTATTGGCAGTCTGGTGACAATCGCCATCGTAATCGTCTTGGGCGTTCTCATCCGGTTCGCGCCAAGTCTGATTGGCAGCTTACAAACTGCCGCCGCGACAGCCTTCTTTACCCCACGCCCAACCATCATCATCGCCACCGTAACCGATTCCCCACCCACGCTCACAGCCACCGCAACGCCAGCGCCAAGTGACACGCCCACCGTGACGCCCACTGCCACGCCCTGTACCCGTGTCGTACAGCCGAACGATACCCTCATTTCGATCATCCTAAGCTGTGGTTATCAGGATACAAGCGTGCTGGACTTGGTGATGGAAATGAACAACATCAGCAACGCGGCGCTGATTCAGCAGGGGGCAACGCTGATTATCCCCTGGCCAACACCTACCATCGACCCGAACATCACCCCATCGCCCACAACGGAAGGAGATGCGTCTGGCGGATTATCAGTGGCAGAAGCCGATGGCGGGCCGACCATTGACCCGTTCGCTGCTCCGACAGCCACGTTGCAGCCTGGGGTTATGTGGTACGAAGTCCAGCCAAATGACAGCATTCTAACGATTGCCTACCAGTTCAGCGCCAACGTCGAGATTCTCTCACAGCTCAACCCCGAAATTACTTTCTCTCAGTGTGACTTCGGCGAATTCTCAGGAGGCCCCAACTGCATCGTCATTGTCTATCAGGGACAATATTTACGGGTTCCCGCACCCACGCCTGTACCTACGCTGTCGCCAACGCCTTCCGGTAGCGAAACCCCTACCCCTACTGCAACGGCCACGTTCAACGCGCCCAGTCTGGTGAGTCCCGGCAATCTCGTCCAATTTCAAAGAGACGAATTAGTCACCCTGCGCTGGCTAGGCTCCGGCACTTTAGGAACCGGGGACACCTACCGCGTTCGCGTTCAAAATCTGACCGACAACACAGTCCACACCGCCGACACGCGCGAAATTTTTTTTATTATCCCCGAAGAATGGCAGGGTCAGGGCGCAGCACGCTACCAGTATTCATGGAGTGTGAGTGTCATTACCGCAGACCGGCCCGATGAACCGATTTTCACCACAGAAACGCGTACCTTCACCTGGCAAGGGCGCGGAGGGAGCTAACTGCATGAAAAAACTTATGGCTTTTGTGATGGTGACCGCAGCGATGTCACTGGTCAGTTGCGATTTGAATGTGCCCCAACCGCAGGTGACGCCGACCTTCCAGTTGAGCGCAACGCCAGAACCGCCTACCGCAACCGCAACCTTCACAGCATCGGCAACGGTCACGACCATTTCTATTGCTCAGATTCAGCTTGAAAGCCCAACGGCAACCTTTACGGCTGGCATCCCCACAGAAACGCCAACTGCCACGCCCACTTTAGGCCCTTATGAACACGTAATTCAGGAGGGCGAAACCCTAGGGTATATCGTTCAGCTCTACGGCTATCGTGAACTTAGCATCTACGATGAAATTGTCGTGCTCAATGGGATGACCAGCCCCGATAACCTGCCGCCACCCGGCACGACACTGCTGATCCCACGACAGACCGCCACACCCATACCCGAAGGTATTGAAAGCACCGTCTCAGCGCGTGCCACCTTCAATGTGAACCCGGATACCGGGCTGCCCAACTATCCGCTGGGCTGTCATGAGGTGCGCGAGGGTGAAACAATGGTCGGTATCGCCCTGGACTACAACATGACCCTCGAACAGCTTGCTATCGTCAACCCCGACATCTCATTCGGTGACTTTGATGAGCCTGCGGGCGCAGCAGCGGCACCGTCAGATTGTCGTCAATCAATGTGTCAACGTCTTCCTGCCCACCGTCACGCCAACCTTGTCTCCGACACCTTCTGGTTCAGGAGACGCCCACCTCCACGCCCACCTACATTGCGCCCATCGTCTCCTATCCTGCCGAAGGCGCGCTGGTGCCTGGGGTTTGTTGCGGCTGGGTGGTGGGTCAGTGTCGGGGTTCTATGACAGGGAGAAGCCTATCTCATTCAGGTAAAATCGATACCACCAGCGGAATCAGTTATGATCCCTAGTGTCGCGCGAAACATCCCTGCTGCTCCTATCCGACATGATCTTCCGACGGACAGACGCATCTGTTCCAGTGGAGTATCTCGGTGGCCCGTTAAAATACGCAGGGTTCCTATCGCATTGGTCAGCGGGATCGCGACGGGCACATTCAGTGGCAAAGCCGATGGCAGTCGCATTGTAGCGGGATAGCCTATTCCGCGAGGCTCATGTTCAAAACAAGTGGATTGTAGGGACGTTCAATTGAACGTCCTATGACATTTGCACTCAGTTCAAACAAGCGCGATCCCGCGAAAATGGTTGCTGTAGGGGCGCAGCATCTTGCGCCCTGAGTCCCATCACTTCTCCACAACCAAAAAAATCCCCTCTCCGAACATTTGGAGAGGGGATTTCTATAGCAGTTCAGCCTTGCGCCGTCCGTTTGAAGCGCTGTCAGCGCTGGTCGAGGATTACCCTCGGCGTCAATCAGGCTGTAGTAACATGCCTCACGATTACCTGGTAATCCCTGACAGGCATTCAGGTTATTCAGGAACATCGCCCCAACATAACCCAGTTCCACGCCAAGATCAAAAGCGCGGCTGTCATACGTTGCCTGTTCTTCCAGCGAGGTGTGAATTATGGAACACATTGCTGCTGTTTTCAGGCAGTGCTTCGCTGTCTTCGGTAGTGCCCCGCACTAAAACGCGTCACCCAGATGGGAGTATCACCATCTCCATTTTCAACCATGATGTCATGATAGGCCGACAGCGTATCGAGGAAGAAGAAGCTGGGGTCCTGATAGTGTGAAGCGACCCCTTCAGGTTGATCGCAGCACCGTGAATCCGGCGGGTTTGCCCAGCCGCTTGGATGCGCGCCAACCGCATCGGAATATTCTTCCAGACCGCTTGCATACATGCCTTGCAGGAATAGGCGGTCATTGATCGCGTTTACGCCGTCATTATAGCCCGTCGGCGACAGTCCAGCGCTGACGACCAATGCATCCGCGTCTGCCGCCTTAATCGCTTCATAGGCAACCTGCAAAAGCTGCATGTAGCCACCTGCGTTAATCGTATGTTCGCTGCTGTTCCATTCGCGGCGCAGATTAGGTTCGCTCCAGATTTCGTAAGCCTGGACGCGTCCAGCATAATGTTCTGCCAGCGCACCGACAAATGTCCCTAAAGTCGCGAAGTCGTCTGGCGGGCCGCTTTCTTCGGCGCTGCTGCGTGCCCAGCTTGGCGCGCTGGTAACAGTAAACAGAATGCTCAGGTCAGCTTCTTCAAGGGCAGCGACAATCGTATCCAGGGTATCGAAGTCAATTTCGCCTTCTACAGGTTCCAGATCGCGCCACAGCACTTCAACCTTGACCCAGCCGAGGCCCATCGATTGAATATCGCCAATCAAGGTTTCGGTATCCTGCCCAATCAGGAAAGCTTCGACGCCAAAGCCAACAGAGGAACCACCAGCCTGTTCGGTTTCTTCCGTCGCTGCGGGTTGTGCCGCCTGAGTAGTCGAACCCGCCGATGCAGCCCCGTCTGTGGGCACAACAATCGATTGTCCTACGTAAATCAGGTTTGGATTGGTGATATTGGAATTAAGGGCCAGCAGGCGGGCTACCGTTGTATGGTTACGCACGGCAATGCGGAACAGCGTATCACCCACAACGACAGTATAGGTGGTGGTTGAACCGGGTACCAGCGTGGCCGTAGGCACAGGGGTTGCCGTCGCAGGTGCAGGTGTACTGGTCGGCGCGGGGGTTGGTGTAGGCCCGGCAGTACCCGTAGGTACGGCGGTTGCCTGCTGCACCGAAGGCACCTGTATCCGCTGGCCGGCGTAAATCAGCGATGGGTTGACGATGCCGTTAACGTCTGCCAGATGGCGGACGTTGGTTCTAAATCGCACTGCAATGCGGAACAGGGTGTCGCCCGCTTGCACCGTATAGTATTCATAGCCGGAAAGTAAAGTCGCGGCGGCAGCAGGTGTCTGGGTCGCAGTCGCGGCTGATGTGGCGGTTGCCGCTGGTGATGGCGTTTCAGTCGCTTCTTCAGTCGCTTCTTCGGTAGCGTCTTGTGCTAGCAAAGGGGATACTGTCAGCAGAATCCAGACCAGCGCCATTAGCAACAGGGAAATTGTTTTTTTTGGCATAGCGCTTCTCCTTAAGCAAATTGATAATGTTGCCATATTAACATTGTTTCGCGTTATCGTGCCAGCGTACTAGCTGAGCAAGCTGTGATAGAATTAAAATGTAGTTTACATCGAGAGGGGCAAATATGCCTAAGCGTTTTTACGTAATCGTTGTGGTACTACTACTCTTGTTGAATGTCTCTGCTGTCGCTGCGCAGGATCGTACCGTAGTCTGGGAGCGCTGGGACACACACATCGACAAAATTGACACCACGAACAATCAGTTCAATGTGACCGAAACTTTTGAGTTAACTTTCACTGGGCAGTTCCAGGTCGGCATTCGCGATATTCCCATCCAGTATGTCGAAGACATCCGTAATGTACAGGTCTACGAAGACGGTGAGTTGTTGGATCGTGGATGCTCTGAGCGTGCAGGAACCTACTGTGTAACGACGAGCAATGACTATGTCTCTGTCGAATACTACTTCACACGCCCCATCTCCAATCGGACAGAAACCTTTAGCATCGAATACACCGTGATTGGTGCCATGAGAATCTACGATACTGGGGATTTATTGGGATGGAACGTGGTTCCGGCAGACCACTTCGGCTTTGAGGTGCGCAGCAGTACCATCACTGTTGACATGCCCGATGGTTACACCCCGCGCGAAGGTACAGACCCCATTGAAACCTATGGCACGCCTGCCGAAATCAGCGTTTTAGGATCGACCATCACAGCATCCACCACACAGTCATTAGGCACCTCTGGCGAATTCCAGATTGGCATCCAGTACCCACATGACCCTAACGCGCGTGTTCCAGGCTGGCAGGCCGCATACGATCAGCAGCAGGCCTACGATGAAGGCGTCAAGCCTTTCGTCGATTTGGGTTTGCTGGGGCTGTCTCTGTTGATCGCGCTAGGTGGCCCTCTGCTGATTTACCTGCAATGGTACAGCCGGGGACGTGACCCGAAAATCGGCATCGTGCCGGAATATCTCAGTGAACCGCCTTCCACCATCCGGCCAGCCGTTGTCGGCACCCTGGTCGATGAACGTGCCGATTTGCGCGATGTCCTTTCGACCATCATCGACCTGGCGCATCGTGGTTATCTCGTGATGGAGGAAAGCCATCAGGAAGGCTTCTTAGGTATCGGCTCGTCCAGCAAGTTCACCTTTAAGCGTTCCGACAAATCAACCAGTGACCTGCTGCCCTTTGAAGCGAATCTCATGAGCCGTCTTTTCCCCGGCGGCGCAATGGAACGTACACTGGACTCGCTGCAAAACACCTTCTATCAGTACATCCCCATGCTGCAAAACGACCTTTACAGTCAGTTGGTGACCGAAGGCTTCTTTACTATATCCCCCAACGTCACCCGTAACACATGGATGGGTGTCGGGGGACTGATTCTGGCGATTCCTATCGTCATTACCTTTCTTCTGCTGTACAGTGAAACGGCAGTTCCAGCGGCGGCAGTACTTGCCCTCATCGCCCTCGGATTTACAGGTATTGTCGCCTTAGCCGTCGCCAACGTTATGCCTGCCAAAACACGCAAAGGCGCAGAAGAAGCCGCCAAATGGAAAGCCTTCTATCGCTATATGGACAATCTGGAAAAGTACACCAGTGTTGAAGAAGCGGCAGCACGTTTTGAGGAATACCTGCCTTATGCGGTTGCTTTCGGCCTGAACAATGAATGGATGCGCCGTTTCAGCAGATTGGACAACATGCCTGTCCCCGTCTGGTATTACCCGACATACATGGGTGGCCCCTATTCCGGCGGTTACCGTCCGGGCACGCCGCTGCGCAGGATTGGCGGCTATCAGGGCGGCAGTCCTATCGACCTGGGTGGAGGCAGCGGCGGGCAAGTCTCACTGGATAACATGTCGCAAAACATGTCGCGCGGCTTGCAGTCTATGTCCGATGGCTTAACCAATATGCTCAACTCAGCCAGCCGCGTCATGACCAGTCGTCCACAGCAAAGTTCTGCCAGTGGGCGCTGGGGCAGCGGTGGTAGAAGTTTTGGCGGCGGCGGTTTTCGTGGCGGCGGCTTCAGCGGCGGCGGACGCGCTGGTTTTCGCTAAACCCGCAAGTAGGGGCGCGATTTATTGCGCCCTGCCTTAACACTCTTATCCAAATCTAGCGTAAAACTTCAACGAGGATCACAAGGATGAACGGACGTTTAGTAGGTATCATTTTGACAGTGATTGGTTTTGGCGTAGCCGTCATCGCCGGATTATGGCTGGCCGTACAGGTGTCCAGCGGACAGCTCGAAGCGGGCGGAATGGTGTTAGGCGCGGGGCTGGCCTTTATCCCCGTCGCGCTCCTGGTTGGCGCAGGCATTTACCTCTACGTTCGCGGCGGCGCAGAAGCCAAAGAAGAATCCACCATGCGCCAGCAGCGCCAACTCATGGATATTGTCAAAAGTCGTGGACAGGTCAGCGTTAACGATTTGGCGTTGGAAATGGGGATCAGCGTTGATACTGTCAAAAACATGATCCATGATCTTGTTGGCTTGCAGGTTTTCAGCGGCTATATCAACTGGAATGAAGGGACACTGTATTCATCAGAAGCAGCCAAACTGCGGGATTTGAAACAGTGCAAAAACTGCGGCGGAGAAATTAAACTGGTAGGCAAGGGCGTTGTTGCCTGTCCCTTCTGCGGGACAGAATATTTCCTCACATAGAAACACCCAACAATTGAGGGAATCTGAAGTCACGATTTGGCATACAATAGGGTGATCTTTGCATCAACTGATGAGATAACTTCTGAACTTTTCTGGCAAATTTGTGGAAAATGAGGAGTTGTTATGCCGTTTACAAAAGGCGATCAGGTTGGCCCATATCAGATTGTCGAGCAACTGGGGCAAGGGGGTATGGCCACCGTTTACAAAGCCTATCATCCACAACTTGACCGTTTTGTCGCCATTAAAAGCATCCATGCATCCTTACAGGAAGAACAGGATTTCATTGCGCGCTTCCAGCGTGAGGCACAGATCATCGCCAAACTGGAACATCCCAACATCGTTCCAGTCTATGACTACAGCGAAAACAACAATCAGCCTTACATCGTCATGAAGTTTATTGACGGGCATACCCTCAAGGATGAACTGGACAGCAGCAAACTCACCCTCAAGCAGGTGCTGCACGTCATGAAAGCGGTCTCCAGTGCGTTAACCTACGCACATCAAAAAGGGGTGCTGCACCGCGATGTGAAACCATCCAATGTGATGATTGACCGCAGCAATATCGCCTACGTCAGCGACTTCGGCTTGGCTCGTATCATCACCGCTGGAGAAACCACCCTGAGCGCTAACATGATGATGGGCACACCGCACTACATGTCGCCGGAACAGGCACTTCACAGCGATTTGGATGCGCGTGCCGACATCTACTCATTGGGCGTGATGCTCTATGAAATGGTAGTGGGCGTACTGCCTTTCAGTGGCGACACACCCTATGCCATCATTCACGAGCACGTCTATACACCTCTGCCTTTACCCTCCAGGGTGAACCCGGATATCCCCGCCCAGGTCGAAGAAGTTCTGCTGAAGGTCCTCGCGAAAAACCCCGAAGACCGTTACGACAGCGCTGTGTTGTTGGTACGCGATTTCTGGAAAGCGGTGGTTGATGCCAATTGGGACGAACTGCGGCCCGATAGGGTGCAGATTGCCTCGGATTCGCTTGCGAAGATGCGTCAGGACTTGAGCGCAAAAAGTCTTGCAGCTCATAAAGCGGATAACAAGATTGAACCAAAACCCAAAATCAAGAGCCTGCCTAACCCAGCTTTGGAGGCAAAGGCAGCCCCAACAATTTCGTCAAAGTCACAAAGCGCTAATCAAAAGGCGAAACCCAAAGCCGAAGGGCTTCCCAAATCGTTAGCTGGGCATACGCAGCCCGCTATCAAAACACGCTTGCGCAATGAAAACACAACCAAACCTGTGACATCGATTACTACAAAGAGTGATCCATCACTCATCAAATACTTACAAAGGAGAAACAACGTGTCTGATTTGTCCAATCAAATTACCGACAATCGTGGTGGGCTGGAAAGGTTAATTGCACGTATCCCCGGCTTTGCTGGCTATCAGGATCGCCAGGCGCGGCGGCAGGCAGATCGTTTGCTGCGGGATTATCTCTCCGAACAGCTTTCGGTGCGTATCAATCGTTTCGTCACTGCGGAAAAAGACTTGCTCGAAAGCGGCGGGCTGGCACTGATGGGCAAGACCAGCGCGGCGAAAAGTAAAATGCAGACCTATCGTGATCGTGTCAAAGCCGCAGCACCGGGCTACTCCGGTTTCTTTGAGGCTATCAAGATCGACTCGGAACAGTTAGAGAAAATCTACAGTTTTGATGAGGCGCAAACGCAATATGTTGATAAACTCTCAGAAGCGATTGATGCCTTTTCAAACGCGGTGAAGGCTAATCAGGGCATAGCGGAAGCACTGGATGCGCTGGAAGCGGTGACCAACGAAGCCAATGAAGCCTTCACGCTGCGCGAGGAGACGCTGACAAATCTGGATAAAGTATTGGGTTCAAACTAACCAAAGGAGCAATTTTCAATGCGTATTATTGATGTCATTGACCATACGAACGTCGCGTCAGATGAACTTGTATGGCGCGAACCCCAGGGCGGCAGCGGCGATTGGCGCATGGGATCGCAGGTGATTGTTGGTGAGGGGCAGGCCGCGGTATTCGTGCGTGGCGGTGAAGCTTTGGATACGCTTGGCCCCGGCAGACACACCTTATCGGTAGCTAACATTCCCATCCTCGCCAGCTTGATTGGAATGGTCACCAGTGGACGCACCCCCTTTACCGCAGACCTCTACTTCATCAACCTGCGCGACATGCCGCAGGTCGGTTGGGGCACTAACCCACCCATTGTGGTAGAGACACCGGGTCGCGGTTTGGGCGTTGCCCTGTTGATTACGCACGGCGTTATTGACATCGGCGTAGATGACCCCATACGCTTCCTCAAGCAGTATGCGGTCAACAGACCCAGCCTCTTCCTGAACGAAATCAAGGATCGTATTCAGAGTATGCTCCTCGGTGAAATCGCCCAGTTGATTACCAAATCAGGCGCGCAAAGTGTCCCCGACGCCAACAAGATTCTGGGTGAGATTGAAGGCGCGATGCTGGCGCAGGTGAACGAAAAATTCCAGGCCCTCGGGATGCGCATCAAGGCCTTTGAATCCAATCCCTTCACCGTCAAGAACGTGACCATCGATGAACTGCGCGATTACGTCAGCCTCGATGTCTGGGAACGGGCACGGATGACCTCAGCGCGTGCTTCGGCGATGGAAGACGCGGCCAAAAATCCCGGACTGGGCGGCGCGATGACGGGCGCGGGAGTAGGCTTTGGCGTTGGTCAGCAGTTGGCAGGAGCCATGGGCGGCGCAAATCCCCAGATGGATGCCATGCAGCGGCAGATGGAACAGCAGCAAAATCTGATGAACCAGATGATGCAGCAAATGATGAATCAGAACGCCGCACAGCAGCGCCCGCCGCAGCAGGCAGCGCCCAGCGCCAACCCACAGACCAAAGAAGAAATCCAGGCAATGCTGGACAGCCTCGATGTCAAATTGGCAAACGGCGAACTCAGCGAAACGGCCTATAACAAATTGGTGGAAAAATGGACGCAGCGCCTGAAGGATTTAGGCGGCTAGCAAGTCTGAAACGAAATAGGACAGGGGACTTTGGTGTCCCCTGTTTGATTCTACGCACCTTACTTTGATTTCTGCTTATCTTTTGGCAGCGTCGCGTTTTCAAACGCATCTACCAGAGCCACCAGATCGTTATTAGAGATAGTCGCCCGTGAGCCTTTCACTTCACGCAGATAATCCTTCAAGTTCGGTTCCAGATTGTCATACGGGAAAAGCACAGGAACGACGGGATCAGTGATGGATAACTGCACACGCGGATCAACAAAAATGATCAGTGGTTGAACCTCTACGTTAGGTGCTATCCCTGCAATCAGCCGTTTTGTGTGCTCGGCTGCAACAATAGCATCATGCGTAGGATTGCCAATATGTTCCGTCCGCATCGTCCGCAGTACGCGGTTCCACAAACCAAGGTTGGTTGTCCACTTATCTCCCGTAACACTGTAACTGCCATCCTGAAAGCGCGTGATGATGGCAAAGACTCCCTGTGGGCAAATCAGTACATGCCGCGCGGGGAAGTGATAGTAGTTATACAGCACGCTCTTGTTGCTTAATCCCTTCAAACCCTCACGTATGACAATTTCGGGGCGTGGTGGACGAACCCAAAGATTAGTCATTCTTGCCGAGATAATCGTCGGGACGAAACCCAGCGGCAGTATCAACCAGGGCAGTATCGAGTACAACGTCATGTCAAGCTGCTGCTGCGGAGCAAACAGCGGCAGATTAGCCAGGAAAAAGATACCAATCAGAAAGGCAAAGCTGAAAAAGACCAGCGTTTGCGCAATCTGTTTGTTCCGCTGAGCAAGTTTTTGGTTAGTTTCAACGCGCATTGAGCGCCCTCTCTAAAAATCGCAGCATTACGATGTAGGGACAAAATAGGTGATATAACCGGGATGCAGCAGCTCAGCACAAAGCATGTTGCCGTAGCGCACCGTCGTCTGAAGCTGCCAGTTGCGCGGCAAATCCCACGCCAGGCCAATCACACCCCGATTCAGATCGTTCGGATCAGCCACAATGCAATGCGTTACTGGCGCAACAAAAGGATCAGTGCTGGATGCTCCACGACCATTTACATAAGCGGTAACGTTATAAATTCCGCCGCGCTGAGTCAATCCTTGCGGAGCAGGTTGCAGACGTGTGATATCCCAGCGGGTCGCAAGCCGGCATTCCAGACCGAACTGCTCACGCAGGGTAATCACCAGATCGCCACGATCCCGCAGCAGCGTATCACAACCAGAGTACGACACCATATACCCGGTTGGATCTACCGTGAAGCTTGGAACCTGGGTCGCACCCGCGACCAGAGTGCCATTAGGCGTTAGTGTGGGAGTCGTCGTAATCGTTGCCGAATTCGTTGACACCAGTGCTGTAATCCGGGCAATGCCGCCCATGTTAATCAGCACAGGGGAGCTGCCATCAGCAGGCCCTAACACCGTCGCATTAGCAAGCTGCGTCAAATCAAACGATGAGCCGGGACGCCAGCCCCAATAGGTCAGCACCGAACTTCCCGAAGTGTCCGCATTAAAACGGAAGTTCACAGGCAGGTAAAACCCTACCCAAATCACCGGCTGCGTAATGTTGAGCGGCGCGTCAAATGTCGCTGTGAAAACACCTGCTGTCGTAATATCAACAGTTTTGCGCCCTACGAAAGTCGCATCTGCGGGTGAACCTCCGTTCGAGTCCTGGTACACCACAGCATCAATCGCCGTGCCGGGAACAGGAGAATTCACTGAAATGGTAATGGCACGCACCGTCGCCGGAAGGGTAACCCCAAGTCGCGACAGGTCAAAACCATTCATAACCAGTGAGGGTTCCCCAGAGATGTACCACACGCTGTTACCATCACCGCTGTTGACGCTCAGGGTCACATCCACAGCGCTAACGGAAAACGTGGCTAACCACAAAGCAAGCGCCATCATGATAACGATGGGGAGTGATTTTTTCAGCATAAATAGTCCCCTTGAACACAATTTTCAAACGCTGCTAATTGTAGGGGTAATCCAGACGATGGTCAAGAAACGCGCTTGTAAGGGGGCGTAACGGGAGTATAATCACTGCCGAATTTCCAGCAAGGACAAAAAACAAATGGAAGAATTTGTTCTCGTCGGCGTTGTACTGCTTTTGGGTTTAGGCGCATATTGGACAATGGTGCTGTTTCCCAAACAGCGCGATTTTCAAAAACGCCAGAATTTTGCCCGTGAGCTAAGCGTCGGCGATCAAGTCATCACCTATGGGGGGATTATCGGAAAAGTTATTGACATTCGTGCAGATGAGGGTATAGCATACGTCGAGATTGCTGAGGGGGTGGTAATCCGGCTTGTCACGGCAGCATTAATGCAGCCCTACGATCCTGAAGAAATTGCCCGCAACGCGCGCGTTGGACTTGAAAAAGAAGTACTAGGGTCGCGCTAAGTTTGTAATATTCGCCCATGCCTTAAGAAAGGTTAGGTTCGTTATGAGCCGACACGTCCGTTGGCTTGTGTTTATTGTGGTAATTTCCGCCTTTTCATTTTGGGTGAGTTTGCCAGAAACACAGGGATTTCATATTGATGTCAATAATGATGGACAGCCCGACATAAATTTCGATGTCCGTCAGAGCTTAGGTCTCGATCTTGTTGGTGGTTTACGTGTTTTGCTGCAAGCTGAACTGCCCGCAGGGAGTTATAGCACCGAAGACCTGCGTGAAACGGCGAACAACGTAGGCCGTCGTGTCAACGCGCTCGGCTTGACCGAAGCTACGGTGCAGGTTCAAGGTGGAAGTCGTATTCTCGTGGAAATTCCGGGCGTAACCGACCCGCAGCAGGCTATTTCCACCATTCAGGAAACCGCCCTGCTGGAATTCGTGGATTTTTCAGGCATTTCAAATCCACAAAGCTATGAAGGGCAGCGCATCCTCACCACTGAACAGGTGATCTTGCAGCAGCAGCGTGATGAGGTAGCCGCAGCAGAAGCCACACAGGAAGCAACTGCCGACGCAGGGGCAACCCCCACACCGGATACCACTGCCGCCGCAACCGAGACCGCGCCTGAAACACCCGGTGCAGTCAATCCTCTGACAGGGCAGCCTTTTGTGACTGTTATGACGGGTTCTGGCCTGCAATCGGCATCCGCCCAATACAGCACCAGTTGGCGTATCCAGTTTGAACTGACCGCTGAAGGTGGCCCCATTTTTGGTGCCTATACGGGCGCGCACATCGGGCAGCCGATGGCCATTGTGCTCGACGGCGTAGTGCTGTCAGCCCCAACCATTCAGGCGCAGCTTGACACGGGTGGCGTGATCACAGGCCGTTTCACCGAAGAAGAAGCAAAAACACTGGCACTGCAACTGCGCTCCGGTGCGCTCCCAATCCCGCTGCGCGTGGAAAGCGCAGAAACGGTGGGTGCTACACTTGGGCAGGAGGCAGTCACCCTCAGCGTTCGGGCAGGCATCATCGGTATCATCGTCGTGTTATGTTTCATGCTCATTTATTATCGAGTGCCCGGTATCGCCGCTGCTCTGGGCTTGCTGGTATTCATCGTCCTCAACTTCGCCGTCTTCAAAATAATCCCAGTGACGCTAACCTTACCCTCCATCACAGGTTTCCTCATCTCCATCGGTACCGCAGTAGATGGCAACATCCTCATATTTGAACGTATGAAAGAAGAACTGCGCGGGGGTAAAGACCTGGACAGCGCGCTCCAGGCTGGCTTTGATCGTGCCTGGGCTTCCATCCGCGACTCAAATCTGTCTACCATCATCATCTGCTCGGTCTTGTTCCTGTTTGGCCAAACCCCAGGCGCAAGCATCGTCAGTGGTTTTGCGGTAACGCTCGTGCTAGGCTTGCTGTTGAACCTGTTCACGGCAGTTCTGGTCACGCGCACCTTCATGAATTTGCTGGTCGCGGTGGCTCGCCCTTCGTTGATCAAGAATCACTGGTTGATGGGCGTCTAAGGAGAATTTGACATGTTTAGCCTTATTCAAAAACGGCGCTACTTCTTCCTGATCTCAGCTCTGGTCATTGTTCCGGGCCTGTTGCTGATGATCTATTCCACTGTCACAACGGGGGCACCTTTCCGCCTCAGCATCGACTTCGTAGGCGGCAGCATCTACGAGTTGAAATTCACCGCCGATGGCGCAACCGAATCCGGCATTCGTGATGTCTTCAATCAATTCGGTGACGAAAATGTTCTGATCCAACGTCTGGGAGCGCCGGAAGACTATCGCTGGTCAGTGCGTGCTGCATTCCGTGAAAACACTGATGAGATTGAACAGATTGTCACCGCGCTGAACACGCTCGCTCCGCTTGATCGTGACAGCCTGCGCATCGAGCGTGTTTCGCCCACCGTCGGCGGCGAAGTCGCCCAGGCCGCATTCCTTGCAGTCGTGGTCGCGACCATCGTCGTAACAGGCTTTATCGTGATTGCCTTCCGCCAGGTACCTAACGCCTTCCGTTATGGTGTCTGCGCGATCTTGGCGATGATCCACGACGTGCTGGTCATTGCCTCAGCGATGTCGCTCCTGGGACTCTTGCTGGGTTGGGAAGTCGATGCCCTGTTCCTCACGGCGGTCTTAACAACCGTAGGCTTCTCAGTGCAGGATACCATCGTTCTCTTTGACCGTATCCGCGAGAACATCCCCATTCACCTGGGAGAACCCTACGAAGCCATCGTCAATCGCAGCATTCTGGAAACAATCCATCGTTCACTGGCGACTCAGCTCAATGCCTTCTTTGTGATGGCCGCTATTCTGCTGTTCGGTGGTGAATCCATCAAGCAGTTTATCGCACTGCTGTTCATTGGTCTGCTCACCGGCACCTACTCGTCAATCTTCACCGCAGTACCCTTGCTGGTGGCATGGGAAAAAGGCGAAATTCCTTTCATCAATCGTCGCAAGCACAAGACTGATGAGTTAGCGGCAGAAGGTGCCTAATGATGCGTGCGCTGATTTTCGACAACGACCTGCGGCTTGAAACTGGAATAGCAATTCCACAGGTTCAGGAGGATCAGGCGTTGTTGAAAATTCGCAAAGCGGGCATCTGTAACACTGATCTCGAACTGATGAAAGGCTACAGAAACTTTCGTGGCATCCTCGGCCATGAATTTGTAGCCGAAGTGGCACAAGGCCCCGATGAGCTTATCGGGAAGCGTGTTGTGGGGGAAATCAATGTCGCGTGTGGCAAATGTGATTTATGCCTGCGCGGCATCCCCACACAATGCCGTAACCGTTCTGCCGTAGGCATCTTCGGTCACCCCGGGGCCTTTGCCGACTATCTAGCCCTCGTTACGCGCAACCTCCACCTCGTCGATGACGACATTACCGACGACCAGGCCGTATTTGTTGAACCCCTCGCTTCAGCCTTGAACATTCTGGAGCTTGTACATGTCTCCCCCAGCGATCATGTTGTAGTGATAGGCTTGGGCAAGTTAGGAATGCTGGCTGCTCAGGTGCTGAAATTAACAGGCGCGCACGTCACAGGCATAACCAGGCGCGACAAACAGGCAGCCCTACTGGCAAAATGGGGGATTGCAGCCAGACACGCGGATGAACTTCCACGTCACCATGCTGCGATGGTTGTGGATTGCACAGGGGTTGCGGATGGCTTTGCGACAGCGCTTCAGCTTGTACAGCCAAGAGGCACTATCGTTCTGAAAAGCACCTATGTTGGCATCCCCGCAGCAGACTTGACCAATATCGCCGTCAACGAAATCCGCGTCGTCGGCAGTCGCTGCGGCCCGTTTGAAGCGGCGCTGCGCCTGCTGAAGTTAGGTCTCGTTGATGTCACTTCGCTGATCGACGCCCGCTTCCCACTTGATGAAGCAAAAACCGCGATAGCCTATGCGGAACAAAAAGGAGCACTCAAGGTGCTCCTCGATATTTAGAGAGGATCACTGCTGAGGGGTAAGGTAATGAAGAACGTAGTGCCCACTCCTTCTTCACTTTCCAGCCAGATTTGTCCACCATGTGCCTCAACAATGTGCTTGGCAATTGCCAGACCTAGCCCCGTACCCTGAGTAAACCCAGCCGTATCCGCAACCCGGAAGAATTTCTGGAACATGTGCTTCTGGTTCTCTTTGGAGATACCGTAGCCTGTATCCTGCACGGCTACACGCACCAGTTGATCCCCGTTATTGGATTGTTCAAGGCGCGTCGCAACCTGGATTTGTCCGGCTTCTCGATTGTATTTGATAGCATTCGTCAGCAAATTGAGCAGAACCTGCTTCACCTTGCCACGATCTCCATGAATCATGTACGTTTCGCTCTCCAGAGCAATCGGTACACTTTTCTCATTCGCCTGTGGCATCACAACTTCAATGCTCTCGGCCAGCAGCTTATTAATCTCAAACGCCTTAATCTCCAGCTTCGCCCGCCCCGATTCCAAACGCGCAAGATCGAGAAACTCGCTTGTCATCCGAATGAGGCGTTCAGTCTCCCCTTGCATCGTCGTGATAATATCCGACTTCCGTTCGTCCGCCAGATTAGGGCGTTGGAGCAGCGTGGTACTCGCTTTGAGGGCTGCCAGCGGTGTACGCAGTTCATGTACCATTTCAGCAATAAAATCGCTCTGTTGGAACAGGCGCGCATTTTCGATTGCAATCGCCGCCTGGCTTGCCAACGTCGTCAGCGTCGAAAAATCATCATCATTAAAGGGCTGGTTCCCCACTTTGTTCATGGCTTCCAGAACGCCGATCACCTTCTTGTGCGTTCTCATAGGAACCCCTAGCAGGCTGTGGGTTTGGAACTCAATCGTCTCATCAACCTTGCCAAACCAGTTGGGGTCCTGCCGCACATCATTGATGATACGCGGTTCCCCGTGTGTCACGATCCAGCCTGCAATGCTGCCTTCCATCGGCACGATAATGTCGGCCATCTCATTGGGATTCATGTTAGAAGCAATCTCGAAGCGCAGTTCCCCCGTCGAAGGATCAATCAGCATAATGGAGGCCGCCTCAGTATGGGTAAGCTCCGTTGCAGCCGAAATAATCTGACGCAGCAGGGATCGCAAATCCAGCGTTGAGTTCAACTTCTGGCTGATTTCGATGATGCGCTGATAATGCGCGCGCAAATCATCGGTTTGCATGTCGGTTCTTTCACTCAACTCGTTGTTCATGAGACACTCTCTAAACGTTCTACGATTGCCGGTAGAATTTCGGCGCAGTTCGCTTGAATAATCACCATCGCATCATGATCCAATGGCGTGGTTTGCAGATTTACAATAATCAACTTTGCCCCACTGCGCAGTGCCATCAAAGGAAGATCACTGGCAGGGGCCACCTCAAGCGACGAACCGACGATAATCATTAAATCACAATTGCGCGCAGCGCGCTGTGCCCCTTGAAACTCTCGCATCGGCAGTTGTTCCCCAAACAGAATCACGTTGGGCTTCAAAACCCCATTGCACTTCGGACAGCGGGGCACAATTCCATCTTCAACGAATTTCGTCATGATCGGGTCTGATAAATACAGACCAAAACAATGGGTGCAGGTCATCTCGCGCATATGGCCGTGTAACTCAAAGATTTGCTTGTTCCCGGCACGAGTATGCAGCATATCAATATTTTGTGTAATAATAGCCTTTAAATAACCACCTGCCTCAAGACGAGCAAGTGCGTAATGAGCAGCATTAGGTTGTGCTTCCCAGGTCAAGCGAGCTAAAGGGCGAATCCAATCGTAAAATGCTTGAGGATTCTGGCGAAAACCGTAGAGGCTGGCAACTTCCATAGGGTCTACTTGATTCCACAGTCCCGACTCCGTGCTGCGAAAATCTGGAATACCGGATGGAGTGCTAATTCCTGCTCCCGTAAAGGCAACTACATGTTTGGCTTGTCTAAGCAGTTGTACCGCATGATCAATTGTTTCGTTGCTTATATCCGCCATGAGCATTACATACTATCACTAGGCGGACAATTCACCGCCAAGCCCACGAACCTGTGCCCCTACAATTTCAGCCAACTTTGCAAGCTGGTTGGAAACAATGGCATTGGGCTGAGCAATAACAATCGGCGTACCTGACTCCGTTGCTTGGAATGCCAGTTCTGGTGCCGCAGAAATAATGGCGCGGATTTCTTGCCCAAGCAGTTGCTCAACTTCTTGCCAGGGCGTCTGCGTTCCCGCCTGGGAACGATTGACGATAACCACATTAATGCGTCCAGCCGCTGCCCCGCTCGCTTCGATTTCGCGTATTAACTCGCGCGCCATCGTCAGCGTTGTACCGTTCGGGTCAATCACCAGAATCAGCTTATCCATCTCGCGCTGGGCACGCGCCACAATCGGATTTAAGCCGCTGCCCAGGTCAAAAATCACAGGACGCCCCAGCATACGCAGACCGTTGATAATCGCGGTTGGAGCATCTGGTGAAAATGGAATGGCCGCTTCTCTGGGCCGAACCGACGAAAGAAGCGCGCGGAAACCTGCTGCATGGGTTACTAATTCGGATTCCAGAGTTTGTGGACGGATTTCCGGGACGGGTTTCCCCAGAATATTCGCCATCCCTGTCGAACGTCCCATCCCCATGAAAAGCCCCAGCGCACCCGCCCCAAGGCGAAAATCGGCAACAATCGGATTATCTTTTCCAGCCTGCGCAAGCGAGGCTGTGACGTTCAGCGCAATAGTAGTGGTACCAACGCCACCCTTCACCCCAATGACGCCTATCGCCATTCCACGATTGCCCGCCCCGCCTGCTGCCGCTTCTGGTTTGCGTGTATTTGCGCTGCGTGCCAGAATGGCTTTCACGCGAGACGCCAGCTCAGATGGGTGGGTGGGTTTCGTAAGGTAATCATCAGCCCCTGCCTCAAACCCCTGCACTTTATCGTCAATCAGGGTTTTGGCAGTAAACATGATAATCGGAATGCCTTTGGTATCTGGATTGGCGCGCAGTCGCTTGCACACCTCATATCCATTCATATCAGGCATCATCACATCCAGAATGATGAGATCAGGATGCTCAGAAACAGCTTTGGAGAGTGCCTGGTTGCCCGCATTAGCGGCGGCAACTTCGTATCCCTGCCGTTGAAGCATCAAACCGATTAACTTGAGGCTGTCAATGTCATCATCGACTATCAGAATTTTTTCGGGCATAGGATCGCATTATCTCCTGGCGAAATACTGCGAAAAGTCTATCATGAAAGCAGTGGTCGCGCAAGCAAACCCATTTCGTAATATGCTTATTATACAATCCGCCATTGTTTAGAGTAGATAAAAACGAGTATCTCCTCGCCGTGATTATCAAGGATTGACCTATAACAGGGGACAATCCTCAAACTCAACTTGTCGTCTCTAGATAACAACATTATAATCGTTAAGGTTAAATTACCCAGCTTTTTTGTCTTTACTAAGACTCTGGGGATAGGCGAGGCAGCGATGATACATCTCGAGCGTGGACAGGGTGAAATACTCCGTGAAGTATTGCATCTTGTGGCAACTCACCCTGAATCCGAAGCCTGTATTGATGAAATCCTGAAACTGACGCAAAAACTTGTTGCGGCAGATGGTGTTGATTTCGTATTGTTTGATGAACCCCGACTTCATCTTTCCAATGGACACAGAACTGCGCTTTCTCACGATGTACTGTACGACATTGCAAAGTCACTGCAAACGGGGCTTTCAGTAAATCCCGTTCTTCCTAAGAATGTGAACAGTGGCGCAGCCTGTTGGATCGCCAGTCCGTTGACAGTTGAAAAGGCACTCGTCGGCTTGCTGTGGATCACCTGCGCCCAGGCCCCCAGCGAGGATACCAGCGTGGTTCTGACCGCCTGCGTCGATGGCCTCGTCATCGTGACGGCCAGCCTGATTCTCAAGGATCGACAGGAAAATGCCCGTCGATTTATGGGATCGCTCCTAAACAGCATCAGTGACCCGCTGTTGGTCCTTGATGACGATAAAAATGTGCTGCTCATGAATCCGGCAGCCGAAGTCGTGTTTGAGATTTCTTCGGCGGATGCAGCCGGAAAACTTCTGCGCGATGTTGTTAAATCGGATGACCTCGCGGCCTTCGCTGAAGGGGCAAAGGATCAGCTTGAAGAATGGGTTCGTAACAACAATACCTTCGTGCCACGCGTAGAAGTCGTCCATGATGCGGCGGGGCAGACTGAGGGTTGGATTTTAGCCCTGCGTGATGTTACCCGTTTCAAGAAGCTCAATCGTAATCAGAGCGAGTTTGTCCGCATCATTGCCCACGATTTGCGTTCCCCACTCACCGCTATGCAGGGCTTTGCCAGCATGATGGGCATGGTGGGCGAGCTAAATGAGCGTCAGGCCCATTTCGTAGACCGTATTCTCTCTGGCATCACACAAATGACTTCGCTCGTAGAAAACATTCAGGATGCCGGACGTTACGACCCGGAGAATGGTTTCTATGAAATGTCGCGTTCTCAATGCGACCTCATTGAAATGGTAGATCGTATCGTCAGCAATCACCTTGTTCCTGCTGAAAAACAGGAATTGTCGATTTCGGTGGTCACGGGCGATGATGTTCCCATCATCAACGCGGACTCGCACATGCTCGAACGTGCCATCACCAATCTGCTCGATAACGCCATCAAGTACACACCTAACGGCAGCAAGATCGAAGTCGGCGTGCGCCGCGATGGCGAACGCGTTGTCGTCAGCGTCAAGGACAGCGGCTACGGCATCAGCCCGGATAACCAGAAAAACCTCTTTGAGCGCCATGTGCGTATCGCGCGCCAGGAACACAAAAAGGTTAAGGGCAGCGGTCTGGGGCTTTTCATCGTACGCAGCGTAGCGCGTCGTCACGGCGGTGAGGCTTGGGTCGAAAGCGCAGAAGGGGAAGGCAGCACCTTCAACATTGGCATCCCCCTGAAAGGTGCCAATCTCATCGGCAGCACGGCTTGAGAATTCATCGTAAAAATGTTCTAGCATATCGAGTAAAATCATACCCTGTCAGACAAGACAGGGTTTTTCGATTTTGAGGCGCTTATGTCAATTGAAGTGCTGCCAGAACGGGTCATCGCCCAAATCGCCGCAGGCGAAGTCGTGGAACGGCCTGCGTCTGTGGTCAAAGAACTCATTGAGAATTCTCTGGATGCAGGGGCTACACTGATTCGTGTTGAGATTGACAGCGGCGGCAAGCGGCTGATTCGCATCAGCGACAATGGGGTTGGCATCATCAGCACCGAAGCGGAATTAGCCATCGCGCGCCATGCCACCAGCAAGTTGCGCACGGCTGATGATCTCTCCCATATCCAGACCCTCGGCTTTCGTGGCGAGGCGCTTGCCAGCATCGCATCCGTGAGCCATTTGACCCTGACCACCCGTCACCGCGACGAATCGGCTGGCTCCCAACTCCGCATCGAAGGGGGTGACATCCGTCGCAGACAAACAGTCGGCGCTCCGGCGGGTACTGTTATTTCAGTCGAAAACCTCTTTTTTAATACGCCTGCCCGCTTGAAGTTCCTGAAAGCCGACACAACGGAAAAGCGGCAGATCGCTTCCATCGTGACCCGTTATTCAATGGCCTATCCCGGTGTTCAGTTTGTATTATTGCAGGACGGCGTCGAAATTTTCCGCTCAAGTGGAAGCGGACAGTTGGCCGATGTCGTGCTCAAGGTTTTTGGCCTCGACAGCTTTAAACAAATGATTGAAGTCAGTTCCGAACCAGAAGCCGAAATTGAAGTGTACGGCTATACATCTTCGTCAGAAATGCATCGTGCTGACCGTTCCAAAATCACCCTCTTCGTCAACGGACGGTCTATTCAGGATGCAAGCCTATCCTACGCCGTAACTCAGGCCTACCATACGCTGCTGATGACCGGGCGCTACCCTGTCGCTGTCCTGATGGTTCACATGTCGCCCGAAGATGTCGATGTTAATGTTCATCCGACCAAGGCTGAAGTTCGCTTCCGTGATCCAAACGCTGTCTTTGCTGCGATTCAGCGCAGTGTCCGCCGCGCGGTCATTGATGCTGTCCAGGTACCCACAGTCCGTCAGCAGGACTTCGCCGACTATGTCACAATTCGCCGTCCAGCGCAGATTGGCCTTGACATGGACATGGTAGATACGGGGCAGTATCAGCGCCAGCAGCGTCCCGTCTTTACGCAGCGTTCACAGGACGATGACGACGACCCGACAGCCATCCCTAGCGGGCCGAGCGCCCCGGCGAAGCCCCGTACCTTGCCCATGCTGCGTGTGCTGGGCCAGATTGGGTCCGCTTACATCGTTGCCGAAGGCCCGGCAGGCATGTACTTGATCGATCAGCACGCAGCCCATGAACGCATACTTTATGAGCAGTTTATGGACAACCATCAGCGTCAGGGGTTGATAGCCCAGTACGCGCTAAATGCCCAGTCCATCCAGCTTGCCCCCACAGAAGCACATCTTCTACAGGAATACATAGATGTCCTCGCCTCATTGGGCTTCACCTTAGAGGAATTTGGCCCCAACGCCTTTGTCATACGCAGCGTTCCCGCTATGCTTGCCGACAAAGACCCTGTAGGGGTCATTCAAAGCATCGTACAGGACCTTGAACAGGGTAAACATCCCGGCCAGCAGTCTATTGAGGACAAAATCGTTTTGCGTGTTTGTAAGCAGGCGGCGGTTAAAGCGGGGCAAATTCTGAGTCTTGATGAAATGCAGGGAATCATCCGACAATTGGAACGCTGCCGTTCTCCCCTGACGTGTCCTCATGGCCGTCCAACGATGCTTCACATGAGCAGCGAACATCTCGCGCGCGAATTTGGACGATTGGGATAACCGGAAATATCGAGTTTCGAGTCATGAATGTAACGATACCTAGAATGTTAGGTTGTGTCGCTGTCCTGCTCACTTTGCTCGCGGGAAGCGTCCACGCACAGGCTGTTCCCACCGCGACCACCCGTGCCGAAGTCAGCGTCTACACCGCGCCGGAGTTCCTGTCTGGCACAATCGAGACAATTCCAGCAGGTTCTGTTGTCAACATCTTGGGTCGCAACGAATTTGCGCAGTGGATTCTCGTGCAGGATTCTGCGGATGCTGTCTCTCAGGGATGGGTTCCCGCAGGTTCCATGATCCTCAATGAGAGCACAAGTCTTTGGGAACTCCCCACAATTCAGGCCGAAGTTGAAGACCCTCTCTCGCCTGATTTCTCCACCTTGCCCGCAGCAGACTCAAGCGACATCGCTGAATATCAGCGCCTGCTGGCGGCTCCACTGCTCGACAATATGGATACCGAACAGGTACGTGCCATCTTTGCGCACGGCCAGGATTTGGGAATGCGTGCCGATGTCTTCACTCGCGTTGGCGATAGCAACACCACCAGCGGCGGCTTCCTTAACCCGATTGGAATGCGCGGCAATTTCTGTGACTTTGGCGCGTACAGTTACCTACAGGATACCGTAAGTTTCTTCTCGGTATCCCCACAGGAAGGTGAACCAAACTCCTTCGACAGCTTCAGTGTCGCCGCGGTAAACGGACTCAGCACCGCTGCGGCGCTTGATCCCTTCTGGGCAGATACGCAGGTCTGTCGCTCCAACGAATCGCCGCTGGCGTGCGAGTATCGGCTGGTTCACCCCAGCGTGGCAGTTATCATGTTGGGCCTGATGGATGTCGAATACTTTGAGGCTGACGAATCGCGTGATTACATGCGTGACATCATGGATTTTTCCATTGAACAGGGTGTTATTCCTGTGTGGACAACCTTTCCCGTGCTGGCGGATAACGAACCAGATCATCCCTCCTGGGAACGGTCCCTGTATTTCAACGCCGCCATCCTTGATATTGTTGAAGAATACCAGACGCCGCTGATTAACTTGTGGGCCGCCGTCCAACCGCTTCCAAATGATGGCATCGGGCCGGATCGTATTCATCTCGCGCAATCATTGGGGGAATTCTGCGCCTTTACCGGAGCCGAACAGCGCGTTGGGGGAACGCTGCGCAACCTGCTCACGTTACAGGCGTTGGATTTGCTTCGGCGTAATGTTCTCGCGGCAGCGCCTTAAATTCGCGCCTGACGGTATGCATTTGCGATTTTTAACGTCTCTGCGGCCAGTTCATCACGCAGCATCTGCGGCTCCATAACTTCCACATGCGTGCCCCACGAACGTATCCATGACAGCATTTCGCGCCAGTTGGGAAGATTCACGTAAAACCGACAGCGCCCATCATCCATCAGTTCGATATGCTGTGATTCATGCCAGACACGCTCCATAATGCGCGGCGCAATCTGAGCCGAGAACACCAGCACCACGCGCTGCGTCGATGCATCATGATTATCGGTATTGATGCCCCACGCGCTCGACAAATACGGCAAAATCTCTGTAATGGATGGGATTTCGTATGAGACTGTCAGCGGCTTAGCCCGCTTAATCTGCCGCAAATTCAACGCACGAATCCGCTGCGCCTGCGTATCATAGCCCACCGCGAACAAGCCGCCGGAAGGCGTAGGTTCCAGAAAATACGTGGCAAATTCGCGTTCACCCGGCTGGCCATTCAGCGCCGCGCTGTACCACAACTTCACCTTGCGCCGTTCACTCCACGCCCGTGTCAAGGTATCCAGCACGCTGACAAAGCCGCGATCTATCGGCTCGTTGCGCGCCATCTCAGTTACCGCCCCCACATGCTCAGCCAGGGTTTCGGGCAGCGCCATATTCAGCTTTGCAAGTGCAGAAATCAAATAAGGATTGGGTTGTTCTGTATGCAGAAAATACATGCGTGCCGAAAGAAATAACGCCACCGCTTCGTTCGTGCTTAACCGCACAGGAGCCAGATAGTAGTCCCGGTTCACGAAAAAGCGGCCATCTTTTTGAAAGACAGGGACACCGCTTTCTCCCAACAGTGACAGATCCCGGTAAATGGTACGCCGATCAACCCCGCAAGCCTCCGCGATTTCTACCGCGCGTAAGCCTAGCCTGCTTTGCAGAAGCATACGCTCAATAGCTGCCAGACGTTCTGTGCGATTCACCAATCGGTGCGCCATGGTTCTTCATCCTTGTGAAATCTACATAACGGCAGTATAGCAGTTTTTGGTTTTCTGCGCTGAGGACTGACAAGAGCACATTGTTCGGCTACACTTAGCAGCATGGAGATTATTAGGATGAAGCAAAGTCACCTCTTCAAAGCACTTGTATTATCCTTGTTCACCCTCATCGTCGCAGGATGTCAGGTGTTCGGCGGGTCAAACCCCGCAGCGACTCTCGAAGCCAACAACAACACCTTCATTGCGGAAGCCACCACCATCGCCGTCACTGCCGCCGCTTTCAGCACAGAGGTCATGTCCACTGCTGCCGTCATCGAAACACAGGTTGGACAGTTAAATACCGTCAATCAACACCTGCTGGCCACCGTCATGGCCGGAAGTTCGCCAACGCCCCGCGTGGTGGTTGGCAATGCCGACCCTTCAAGCAGTGGCATGGTCTCGGAAACAGGTCAGGTCACAGACGGGTCTGTACAGCCTGTCACAGGTGATGGCGGTGTGACCCAGTTCTCACAGATTACAACATCTGCCTCCGTCCGCCAGTCTGATGGCTGTGCCGACGGTATCCAGAACCAGTTTTCACTCGACACCAATCGCATCTATATCACAGCGGTGGCCACAAACCTCTCCGCTGGCACTGTCATGAGTGCCGAGTGGATACTGAACGGCACCGTGATGGTCACCAACAGTTCCTGGACAGTCGATCAGAGCTATCCAAGCATCTGCGTCTGGTTTTTCATCACCCAGGACGACACGGTATTCACGCCCGGCGACTGGTCAGCGCATCTGCTGCTTAACAACGTGCCCGTTGAACCTGCATCAGCGTTTACAATCGTAGGGCAATAGTTGCTTGAATAGGTGACTGCCACATGTTACCATTCCGCGCCGTTTAGCGAGGTGAGTCACTTGAAACGTCTACTGCTTGCCATCATATTGCTCGTCAACATAGCGCTGGCGCTGCCCCTCCAGGCACAGGATACTACCCCTACGGCAGCCCCGTCAGGCAGCTATGTGCTGGCAACCGATATTTTCGTGCGCGGTGGCCCCGGTGAGCAGTATCTAGCTGTCGGGTCGCTCATAGCTGGAGCATCTGTCCACGCCCTCAGCCGCAGCGCGGATGGCCTCTGGGTTCTGATTCCCTATACGCGCGGTTATGGCTGGATTCGGCGCGACTTGGCCTTTTGGGTTGAAGACATTGATGCATTGCCCATCCTCACTGAACCCAACCTCACGCCTTCGCCCGCTGCCAGCGCAGAATTCGTGACGCCTCTGATTCCTACTTCCACGCCAACAGGCAACTATGTGAATGTCAGCGGTGTCGGCGTCTATGTGCGTGGCGGGCCGGGACGCGGCTACCTGCGTTTAGGCGCACTAGCAGCCGGGCAGCGCGTCCAGCCCGTCGGTCAAAACGCCGATGGCAGTTGGATTATGATTCGTTATGCCGTCGGCGGGTTTCAGTTTGCCTGGCTTCAGCGTAACCTTGTCCATTGGGTTGATGACTTATCGACCCTTCCCATTCTCTCCGAAGATGACCTAACCCCTACCGCTACCTTTACCAACACGGCGACAGCGACTCCCAGCGCCACGCCTACTGCCACCTTTACCCCAACCGATACGCTGACGCCCACCGCCACTTTTACGGCGACAGCAACGTTTACGCCTACATCTACTGCGACGGAGACAGCTACCTTTACCTCAACGCCAACCTTCACCGCAGCGCCAACGGAGACACCGACGGCAACAGCCACCGAGACGACAACTGCTACGGCCACCTTCACCGCAACGCCAACCGAAACCTTTACCCCCACCGCCACAGAGACTGAAACGCTCCCACCTACTGCGACAGAAACGCCAACCGTAACCCCGCTTCCGTCGGAAACACCTACGTTGACGCAAACCGTCACAGAGATACCAACGGCAGTTCCAACGGCGACAGCAACCTACACAGCGCTGGTCATCGCGTCCGTCACGCCATCTGAAACTGAGACCCCGACAGTCACCAGCACCGCGACCAATACCGACATCCCGACTGAAACTACTGTAGCGGTCATAAACGCCGCCGCCACCAGCACGCCCGCTGTAGACATCACGAGCACTACCGACGCCGGCATCACGCCCACGGCCACCGACACCCTCTCGCCCTTTGTGATTGCCAGCAACCTTCCGACGAACCCGACAGTCACAGAAACCAGTGCTGCCGTCGCCGTCCAGCCCACGTCCATCCCCACGCCTGCATCAGAAACTGTCGCCTCGTCAGGCGCTCCAACTATTCCGATTGAGGCAATAGTAGGCGGTGGCGCGCTGCTGCTGCTTTTGGGTTATGTAGCTCTTTACTGGCGTGGTTTGGCCGCTTCAGATCGTTACGCCAAGGGGTTCGTCATTGCACGCTGTCCGACATGTGGCGTTGGTGAACTTTCAGTGGAAAAACGCCCCGGCAGGCTGCTGGGCATTCCGCGTACACGTCACATTGTGCGCTGCTCAAACTGCCGTTCAGTCCTGCGCGAAACAGGCAGTCGCCGCTGGCGTTACGCCGTTGATCGCATCGAGAACGCGCCCCTGTATGATCGCCTGAACGGGCGCGAAGTGACGGAAGCTGACTTGTTGACGCTGGCTAAAACTGCTGGACCGCTGCCACCCGTGCCGCGCCCGCCAGTCACCCCTCCACAATTTTTGGACGATGAGCCAAAATAATGGAGTGTGTTCCATCACAACTTCGAGAGGCGCAGCACTAGCGCCTCTTGTTAAATGGCTTATCATTACATGGCGAATCATAGGTTCAATTGAGCTTCAAATTCAGCGCTTTTGTGCTAAAGTGAATTTATCAACATTATCATCAGGGTCTGATTGTGTATATCTCATCGTGTTTCGTCGTTACTGAAAACCCTCAACTGAAAACTGATCACACCAAAATGGCAGCAGCCATAAAATCCAACCGTTTCCTACCATTCATCATTTAATCACACAATGAAATATCAACTTCTCACTATCTTGCTCATCGGGCTGGCCGCCTGTGAACCTGCACCCAACCGTATCGTCGCCACTATTCCCGCGACCCACACGGCAGTCGTGCTCGCCCCCACAACGGCGGCACCTACCCTTGCGCCCACCTTCACGGCGACTCCCGAACCCGAAGTCACCACTGTCACGGAAACTGCCGAAGCCACCGAACCAGCCCAAACCATCATTTCGCTGGCAACCAACACGCGCGCACCAACCAGTGCCCCTACCGACACACCAACCATCACCCCCACGCTGCCGCGCATCGATCACTACGCCCTGTCACGTCCTATCGCCTCCACTGGCATTGACTACCTTGATCGCACCTACAGCTATGGGGACACCCAGCAGGGAACCCGCCCCGTCCACCTCGGCGTCGATTTCGCCAATCCGCGCGGCACGCCAGTCCTTGCCGCCGCCGCTGGCACGGTCTACTACGCCGGAGACGACAGCGAGCGCATGTTTGGGCCACAGCTTGTCTACTATGGCAATCTTGTAGTCATTGAGCACGATTTCCCATCACCGGAGGGGCTGCCCGTGTATACGCTGTACGGCCATCTGCAATCCACGAGCGTGACAACCGGACAGCGTGTAAATCAGGGCGACCAGATTGGTGTTGTTGGGGACACAGGTGTCGCTATCGGCTCCCACCTCCACCTTGAAGTACGTCTTGGCGATCCTGAGGATTATCACAACACGCGCAATCCTGATTTGTGGATATTCCCTTATCCCTCGTTCGGCACGCTGGCTGGCCGAGTCACCGAAAATGGCGAACTGGTCTATGGCTTGAGCATCACCATCCAATCGCTCGAAGGGGGCAGCACACGCTACGCCTTTACCTACGCTGATAATTCAGTCAACAGTGACGCGACGTTCGGGGAAAATTTCACCTTTGGCGACTTGCCGGAGGGGCAGTTTGAAGTATTTGTCAGCACTGAAAACGGGCACATCCGTTTCCGTCAGACAATTTTGATTCAACGTGGGCGAACGACGTGGCTTGATATGCCCTTGGATTAAAAGACTGCACAGGCTTTCCAATGCACCTGTGCAGTCCGTAAGAGGGCTAAATCGCGGCAAGCGCCTGGTCAAGATCGTCAAGAATGTCGTTGGTGTCTTCAATGCCCACCGCAAAGCGCACGAGGTTATCCTTGATACCCAGTGCCAGACGTTCTTCAGTGGTTTTCTCAAAATAGCTCATCAAAGCGGGCTGTTCAATCAGGCTTTCCACACCACCCAGGCTTGGCGCGATGTAAGGAATGCGCAGGTTATCAATGAACTTGCCTGTTGTCCGCAAATCACCCGCCACCTCAAAGCTGATCACACCGCCAAAACCCTTCATCTGGCGCAGCGCCGTCTTGTGGTCAGGATGTGATTCCAGTCCCGGATACCAGACCCGTTCAATCCGCGAGTGCGCTTCCAGGAAGCGGGCAACCGCCAGTGCCGTCGCATTCTGCTGTTGGACACGTACTCCCAGCGTCTTAATCCCGCGTTCCAGCAGATAAGCATTCTGCGGGTCAACAACGCCACCGAGTACACCGCGTGCATCGCGCAGGGCTTTCATACGATCAGCCTTGCCAATCACTACGCCAGCCAGCAAATCATTATGCCCCGACAGATACTTGGTCGCGCTGTGAACCACAAAATCAATGCCCTGCTCAAGCGGACGCTGGTTGATGGGGGTCGCAAATGTGCTGTCAATCATGGTGCGTACACGATACTTACGCCCCAGATGCGCGATTTTTTCCATATCCGCGATGCGCAGATAGGGGTTGGTCGGGCTTTCGGAAATCAGGAAGCGGGTTTTTCCGGGAATAATCGCAGCTTCAAGAGCCTCATAGTCGCCCATCGGAGCAACGGAAGTTTCAATACCCAGGCGCTTCAGAAAGGTCAGGCAGAACTGGCGCGTGCGGCGGTAGCAGTCGTCCGTCATCACAACATGAGAACCTGAAGGCAGAACAGACAGCAGCAGCGATGTCACCGCAGACATGCCCGACGCATACAACACAGCATCTTCTCCGCCTTCCAGCGCCGCCAACCGATGTTCCACCGCACTTACCGTTGGGTTGCCGTAACGTCCATATTCTTCACGCTCATCGCCATCACCCCATGTCTTGCGTTCCATGAAGTCAATCAGGTCCTGCGTGTCACGGAACGTATAGGTCGCCGTCTGTACAATCGGCGTATTGAGCGAGTTAAATGCCTTGTTGCGCTGCGCCCCACTGTGTACTGCGCGCGTGCTTCCACCCTGGGGAGTACACTCAGTTTCCTCTACGTTGAGTTTGTCGTCCTGAAGCGTTGCCACCATCTTGCCTCCAAATAAAAAACCCGAACCGCCAGATAATTCTTATCTACAGTCCGGGTCTCTCTGCCTAAGACAAAAAAAGACTTCGGTTTGAAGTCTCTTGAGTGCGTTTCGCCGATGATGTCGGTGATTCGTTCTCATCTCTCAGAGTAAACTCTGACGGACTTGGCACCTTCCCATTCAGGGGGGTTGCCGCGGTTTCGTAGGGCCGATCCCTCCACCGCTCTAGATAAGAATAAGCTGTTAACGTGCAACTGTTGGATACGATAGCATAATTTTCTCAGGATGGCAAGCACTTTAATGAATTCTAATCTGCAAGTATAATGCCACGCTAAATGTCCTGTTTGGAGAACTGTCTTTTGGCGGACACTACAATCACATCAGAAATCCCCGTTGTGCCGCGCAGCATTGAACCAGAGCGTTTGGCCTGGGGCGTACTGTTGATTGCCTTCGCAGTATTCTGCATTATCTGTGCCTTGCTCACGGTTGGCGTACACTTCTTCCTCTTTGAATCCACCATCAATATGCAAGTCGCCATGACCGTAGGTCGCGGCACGCCGATCATCACCGAATCTGATCTTGTGGAGCAAGCGGTGCGCGTGCCGCGTGAAATTTTTAACGGAACCAACATCGTTAGCCCATCTGAAGCACAATCAACCATCCTATTTATCGATCCGCAGCAAAATCGTCGCCTCATCGCCACTGTGACCGTATTCAGTGACAGCATCTTGACGCTTCTGGATGCCCAGCGTCCCCGTTTTGACTGGAGCATCGGACAGTACAGCATTGACTTAGGCGGCTTCAGCGGAAAACTTGATGTGTTCGTAGCTGAACATCTGGGCCGCGAATTTCGCTTTACGCTGCGAACTGAAAGCGGTGCTCATATCTATCTGGCAGGCAGCGGACACTACTCAATCGAAACCACAGACTCCGTCGTCAGGGTAATCAACCGCGATGGCATAGCAGCCCTCGTTTCGCCTATTGAACCCCAGAACGGACAGAGCATCCCGGCAGGCCAGCAGGGTTTGATTTACGACAGCACGGCGGTAACGCTTGCCCCCGCTTATGTTGACCTGCTGCGTAATTCCTCCTTTGAGGAAACGCGTGATAATCCCAATATTCCTGCCGTTTGGGAATGCAATAGTTCCGCAGATGAACCGCCGCCCGGTTTTTTCCGCAGCGAAACAGTTGATGAGCGTCTTGTGTTGCGCCTGATTCGTGCGGACAATGCTCACTCGCACGGGCAAACAGGCTGCTCACAGGGGTTCGATCCGGCGAGTTCTGGCGTGACGGTTACCCAGTACGATCAGTTGTTTCTACGCGCGAACTTTCAGGTGAACAGCCAATCGCTCAACATTTGCGGTATTCGTGGCAGTGAATGTCCGTTAATGCTGCGCATGGATTATGTGGACATCAATGGCACGCCGCGCAATTGGTTTCATGGCTTTTATGCCTATATCGACAGATCATCGACAGTGCCAACCCGCTGTGAAAGCTGTGCGCTGGAACATGAACGTGTGACGATGGGTACATGGTACACCTACGTCAGCGACAATCTGTTTACAAGCTTCCCGCCTGACCAGCGCCCCGCTGCAATTCTCAGCGTGCAGTTCTATGCTTCTGGACATCAATATGATGTGTATGTAACTGAGCTTTCGTTGTTGGCCGGAAATTTGCCCACAGCCCCACAGGGAACCGATGCTCCCTAAATCACGCCTTGAATGGGCAGCCTTCATCGGGATCATTTTGCTGGCAGCAGTCTTACGGCTTGGCGCTCCTGGCGTGATTGAGTTCAAGCGCGACGAAGCCGCATTGTCACAGCTTGCGCTCGGCATGGCGCGCGGACATCATTTTCCACTGTTGGGCATTAGCTCATCTGTCGGCATCCCCAACGCGCCCTTTAATATCTACATCATGGCGCTGCCTTATGTCTTCAGTAGCGACCCCACGCTTGCAACTCAGTTTATCGGCTTGCTCAACGTATTCGCCGTCGCCCTGACCTACCTGCTGGCCCGGCGTTATTACGGCATCACAGCGGCACTTGTGGCGTCTCTGTCGTATGCGGCGAGTCCTTGGGGCGTCATCTACTCGCGCAAAATCTGGGCACAGGACTTGCTGCCGTTCTTCACCTTGCTCACGCTGGGCGCAGGGTTAGCCGGATTTATCGAAGGCAAAAAGTGGGGACAGTGGCTGCACTTGCCTCTGTTGGTCATCACGGGACAAATTCATTACGGCGCGTTTGTACTCGTGCCGTTGAGCCTGTACTTAATCGTTGTTGGACGCAAACGTTGGACGCGTGCCTTACCTCTCAGCCTCATCCCTGCGGCGCTGTTGACCGTACCCTACCTCATTGGGCTGGCGCAAACCATCGCCCCCAACTCCGGCGCTGTGCTCAACATGGCAGCAGACAGCGGCACATCACGCATCATTGCACCCACAACTCAAACGCTGGAATACGCGCTGTTAACCATCTCTGGCACAGACATTCACTCGCTGGCAGGCCCGCAGCGCTTTCAGGATTATCTCGACAGTGTCCCGAACGTCTATCCGCTGTTCTATTTGCTGGCGACTGCCGTCCTGACTGTCTTTATAGGGCTGTCTCTGCGTCTCTGGCGTCACCGAGATGAACGCAGCGCTGTCGATGGACTGCTGCTGTTGTGGATGGCATTCCCTATCGTCGCGTTTTCGTTCTCATGGACAGCAATTTACCCCCACTATTTGATTCCAATGATGCCAGCCGCATACCTTTTGCTTGGTATTGGTGCGCAGGCCCTCTGGGATAAACCGACTCGTACTTGGAGGAGTCTATTTGCGCTGGCAGGTGCTGTAGTGGGTGCAATCGCGGCACTTCAGATATGGTTATTGCTGACGCTGTTTAGTTTTCTCTACTTCAACGCAACGCCCGATGGCTTTGGCACCCCGTTGGGTTATCTCCTGCCTATTCGTCAGGCGGTGTTGGAGCATCAACCTGACCAGATCATCGTCGATGTTGGCGGTCAGGCCGTGGGCTTCGATGGTGAGGCCACCGTCTGGAATTTCCTGCTGGTTGATGTGCCTGATGTGCGCTTTGTCGATGCGGCAACACAGGTATACCCGCAACAAAACGCCGCTTACCTTTCAAACTGTAATCTGCCCGAACAAACCCAATCGCCAGATGCAGCAAGTCAACGTTTTGACTTGCGCCCCATAGATTTGAACTCCACAGAAGGCTGTTATCGGCTCTCGACTCTGCCCACCTTTGACAGCCAATACGTTCACGCCAACCCTGACAATCTCGCCTACGACAACGGCACGCGTGTCTTCGGCTACACATGGGATAATCAGTGCTTGCAGGTGTTCTGGGAAATCAGCGCACGCACCTCACAGGATTACTCGTTCGCGGTACATTTTGTCGATGCTGATGGAAATGGCATCGCTAATGCTGACGCTCTATCATGGCAGGGACGCTACTGGCGCGAAGGAGATCGCGTCATCCGTCGTTTCTGCCTGCCGGAAGCCAATCCCGCAATAGCAGGCGTCAATCTCGGCATGTACACCTATGACGGCGTGAATTTCTACAACGCCAATCTGCTTGACGCCAGCGGCACACCTGTCGGGCAAACGTTGGAAATCCGCTTCGAGCCTAATCCCTGAACCCCAACCGCATATCCTTCAGCGACACCCATCCATCGTGCCCAATCACCAGATGGTCGAGCAGCACGATGTCCAGCAGTTGTCCAGCCGCAACCAGCGTGCGTGTAAGCTCAACATCTTCTGGCGATGGCTGTGCCTCACCTGCGGGGTGATTGTGCGCCAGAATCATTGCGGGACAGTTCCGTGTCACCGCCTCGCGAAAAATCTCCGAAACACGCAGCACCGACGCGTTCACCGTCCCGATGTACACTGTTGAAATGTTCACCACGCGCCGCATCGAGTCAATCAGAATCACACGCACATGTTCCTGCGGCAAGTGACTCATGTCCAGCACCAGTCGCGCCGCATCTGCCGCACTGTTAATCACCGGACGTTCACCGGGACGATAGGTCATCAGCCGTTTGCCTAGCTCCAGTGCAGCGAGGATTTGGGCGATTTTTGCCGTCCCCAGTCCCTTAACCTGTTGCAAGTCAGCAGGCGTCGCCTGTGCCAGCCCATGTACCCCGTTATACTGAGCCAGCACTCGCTCAGCCAGATGCAGCACATTTTCCTCAGTCGTTCCCGTCCTCAAAATGATGGCCAGCAGTTCAGCCGTTGAAAGTGCCACTGCCCCTTGTGACAGCAGGCGTTCGCGAGGTCGTTCGTCATCGGGCAGCTCAGAAATGGTGACGTGATCGGACATAGCCCCTCAAGATAATCATGGGGCGATTGTAGCATAAATCGGTGTGCGCTATACTGTTCTGTGAACGCGAGACGCTTTGGAGATTGTCATGGATTTGAACAGCATTTTGATGGGTGTTGCCATCTACTTTGGGATGATTGCCGCTGCTTTTTGGCTGGCGATGATTATTTGGACCTATCGTGACATGCGTTCCCGTTCGCGCGATGGCATTGCTCAACTGCTGGCGGCGCTGCTGGTGGCCGTGTTGACTCTGCCTGGCCTGCTTATCTATCTGCTGCTCCGTCCCCGTGAAACCTTAGCCGAAGCCTATGAGCGTTCACTGGAAGAAGAAGCGCTGCTCCAGGAAATCGAAGAAAAACCCGTCTGCCCCGGTTGCGGTCAGCGTGTCAAGGAAAACTGGCAGGTGTGCCCTTCTTGCCATACCCGCCTGAAGAAAATCTGTCCCGGCTGCAACAGCCTCTTGGAACTTCAGTGGAACCTGTGCCCGCACTGTGCCACACCACAGGTCAATTACACTGACTCGGGTGGGCATGTGCGCCCAGCAGCGACACCTCGTCACGAGGGAACACGCGCATCGCGTGCTTCCTCGCAACAAGCTGTTGAATTTGTAGACAGCGACCAGTACTAGTCGAGTTCGCTGGCCTCACCGATACGGTGGATTTTCAGGAAGTTCGTCTGTCCACCAATACCAAACGGCACACCTGCGATAATAATGATGATGTCCTCTTTTTGCACGAGGTCTTGTTCGCGTGCTTCGCGCACCACGATCTTAATCATTTCATCAATGGTGTAAAACTGAGGCGTCAGCAGCGGAATCACACCCCATACCAGTGCCATTCGCCGAAATGTAATTTCATTCGGCGTGACGCAAAGAATAGGGGTTTTGGGGCGTTCACGGGCAACACGTCTTGCAGTGTAACCCGTGAGCGTTGAAGTGACAATCGCTTTCGGCGAAAGCCCCTGTGATATATCGAAGGTTGCCTGCGCTATAGCGTCAGAGACCCCTTCCTGTCCCTTTTCATCGGAGTGATAGGTATTCAGGTGTTGCGGGCGATTGTCCCAAACATGCTGTTCGGCAATTACCGCGATGCGGGCCATCGTTGCCACCGCTTCTATCGGGAACTGGCCGGATGCCGTCTCATTGCTGAGCATCACCGCGTCAGTGCCATCCACAATGGCGTTATACACGTCGCTGGCTTCAGCGCGTGTCGGGCGTGGATTGTCCACCATCGAGTTCAGCATTTGCGTGGCAGTAATCACCGGTTTGCTGGCAAGATTACAGAGTTGGATAATGCGCTTTTGGTGATACGGGACTTCCTCAGCAGGCGTTTCAATACCTAAATCGCCGCGGGCCACCATGATACCGTCTGACGCTTCCACAATGGCTTCAATGTTAACCAATGCCTCGTGTTTCTCGATTTTGGCAATGATCGCCACATTCTCACCGCTCAAATGGCGGATGAGCCAGCGCATCTCGCGAATATCTTCCACCGAGCGCACAAAAGACATGGCGATGTAGTCCGTCTTTTTGCTCAAGGCGAACTTGATGTCTTCACGATCCTTATCGGTAATCGCAGACAATGTCAGCTTGGCTTTAGGCGCGGTAACCCCTTTGCGCGAACTCAAAACGCCGTCGAACAGGTTCTCGCAGATGAGCGAACGCGTGGTTGTTTCACGCACGAGAAATTCGACTTTGCCATCATCCAGCAGCAGGGGAGTCCCAGCTTTGATGTCCTGTAAAAACTCCGGGTGCGGCAAGGAAATAACCCCGTTTTCACCCGGCACATTGTCCAGAGTAAGGGTGATTTTGTCACCCTTTTTCATTACCAAGGGTTCACTAGCTACTTTGCCGATGCGGATTTTTGGGCCCTGAATATCGCACATAATGGCGAGTACCTGGCCCTCTTCCTCGGCAATACGCCGCACGGTATCAATGCTGCGGCTGTGCGTCTCATGATCGCCATGAGAGAAATTAATGCGCGCGACATCCACCCCTTCGCGAATCATCGCCCGGATGGTGTCTTCATTCCACGACGAGGGTCCAACGGTAGCGACAATCTTGGTACGCTTGTTATTCAGTCTTCTGACCAATGCGCATCATCCTCTCTTAGATGTCAGCGGTGAGGTTGGTAAAAGCACTCATTCCTGCATACACAGCCGCGCTGCCCAGTTGTTCCTCGATGCGCAGGAGTTGGTTGTATTTGGCAACACGATCTGTACGAGCAGGCGCGCCGGTCTTAATCTGACCAGCATTAATCGCAACAGCGACATCAGCGATGGTGGTATCTTCCGTTTCACCACTGCGGTGGCTGCTGACGACAGTCCAGCCATGACGCTGGCTTAACTGTGCCGCCGCCAGGGCTTCGGTAAGCGAGCCAATTTGGTTAAGCTTGAACAACAGTGAATTGGCAGCCTTACGCTTGATGCCTTCCTTAACACGTTCAACATTGGTCACCAGCAGGTCATCGCCGACGATTTGTACGCGATGACCAATCGCCGCAACCAACCGTGTCCAGTTCTCCCAATCGTTTTCAGCAAGCCCATCTTCCAGTGAAATAATGGGGTAACGGCTCGTCCAATCCACCCAGAAGTCCACCATTTCTTCGCCGGACAGCACACGTTTTTCGATCTCAAGGTGATACTTACCATCCTTGTAGATTTCTGACGTAGCGGGGTCAAGGGCGATACGGATTTGTTCACCGGGCTTAAAACCTGCCTGCTGAATGGCTTCCATAATCACATCCAGCGCTGCCTGATTTGAACCCAGGCTGGGGGCGAAGCCGCCTTCATCGCCTACCGTCGTGCTGTGGCCTTTCTTGTGCAGCACGCTCTTCAGCTTCTGGTAAATTTCAACACCCCATTGCAGTGCCTCGCGGAACGAACTGGCACCCACAGGCATCACCATGAATTCCTGGAAGTCCGTGCTGTTCGCCGCGTGCTTGCCACCGTTCATGATATTCATCATCGGTACGGGCAGAACATGCGCGTGAACGCCACCCAGGTAAGCATACAGCGGCAGATCAACGCTGGCAGCGGCGGCCTTCGCGACAGCCAGCGAAACGCCCAGAATTGCATTCGCGCCCAGGGTCTTCTTGGTCGGCGTGCCATCCAGTTCCAGCATCACCTGGTCAACCGCCATCTGGTTAAGGGCATACATGCCCGTTAACGCCTCTGCAATTGGCCCATTGACCGCTTCTACGGCTTTTAGGACACCCTTGCCGCCGTAACGGCTCTTATCGTTATCGCGAAGCTCCAACGCTTCGTGCTCACCAGTTGACGCGCCGCTGGGGACAATTGCCCGCCCTGCTGCACCATCTACCAGCTCAACTTCCACCTCAACGGTGGGGTTACCGCGTGAGTCAAGTACCTCACGACCATGTATATTCTGAATCACAGGCATTGTGATTGCGCTCCTATCAGGATAAGTTCATCGAAAACAACAGGTTGATTATAGCCCTGTAGCGACGTACTTTCAAAACTTAACGCTGACAGGAGAACACACCTCGATATAAAATAGATAATGCTCAGAAAAACTATGTTTTGCGAGGATAATCAAATCGTGGCACCTCGAAGCGTATACCTCGACCATTCAGCATCAACCCCCGTTGACCAGCGTGTGATTGAAGCCATGCTGCCCTATTTCAGTGAAATCTATGGCAATCCTTCATCTGCGCATGGTCAGGGGCGTAAATCCGAGCAGGCCATCGAAGACGCGCGCGAAACTGTCGCGAAGGTTCTGAACTGTAAGCCCGCAGAAGTCGTGTTTACCAGCGGCGGCTCGGAAAGCGATAACCTTGCAGTACGCGGCGCAGCGTGGGCGCTCAAGGACAGAGGTCAACACCTCATCACCACACCCATTGAACATAGTGCGGTGAGCAAAACGGTGAAACAGTTAACCGAGGTGATGGGCTTTGACAGCACCATCCTGCCAGTTGACCGGGAAGCACGGGTTGACGTTGAAGACTTTGCGCAGGCCATACGTCCTACAACAACGGTTGCCAGCATCATGTACGCCAATAACGAAGTGGGTACCATTCAGCCTATTCCACAGCTAGCAGCGTTAGCCCATGAAAGAGGCGTCTTGTTCCACACCGACGCGGTGCAGGCTGCTGGACAGGTGACATTGGATGTCAACGCCTTGAACGTGGACATGTTGAGTCTGTCAGGACATAAATTTTATGGGCCAAAGGGAGTCGGTGTACTCTATGTCCGCGAGGGAACGCCACTTGTACCTATGCAGACAGGCGGCAGCCATGAAAACGCGCGCCGCGCGGGCACACAGAACACCCCGCTGATTGTTGGGCTGGCCAAGGCGCTCCAGTTAGCATATGACGAGATTGAGGCGCGCACTGCCCATTATCGCGCGCTGCGGGATTTGCTTGTCGAAAGCATTATGAGCCGCGTCCCCGACGCCCAGTTTACCGGACACCCGCTTGAACGCATTGCAACCCATGCCAGTTTTGTGTTTGAAGGCATCGACAGCAGCACGCTGCTGATGCATCTCGACCTGAAGGGTGTCGCCGCCAGCGGAGGCTCCGCTTGCAAAACAGGCAATCCTGAGCCGTCGGAAGTCCTGCTGTCGATGGGCTACAGCCAACACGAAGCCATCGGCACACTGCGCCTCACGGTAGGGCTGCAAACGACAACTGCTGACGTTGAGTACGCAGTTGAAGCTGTAGCACAGGTCGTTGAAAAGCTCCACAAGTTAAAGCGTGAGATGATCTGGTGAGCAACGCAGATATAAGAGTCGTAGTAGCCATGAGCGGCGGCGTGGACAGTTCGCAGTCGCGGCGGCGCTGTTAGTCGAGCAGGGCTACGATGTCGTGGGCATGATGATGCGTCTCTGGTCAGATGAATCCTTTGGTGGTGCCGCCTATAACCGCTGTTGCACCCCCGACCAGATGAACGACGCCCGCCGCATTGCCGATAAGCTGGTATCCCGTTCTACGTATTGGATACCAAAGAGGTCTTTCGTAATACCTTATCGTCGAGTTCTTCGTAGACCAGCACCGTGCAGGTGTGACCCCGAACCCCTGTATGGAATGCAATCGTCACATACGTTTCACATGGCTGCTCAACAACCGCCTAGCGCGCAGGATGCCGTATTCATGCGACAGGCCATTACGTGCGCCGAGCACAGGACGCCAGCGGGAAATTCGTCATCAAAAAGGGGTCGATGATCACAAAGACCAGAGCTACGTGTTGAGCGTACTGACGCAGGCACAGTTGCAGCACGCCCTTTTCCCGGTGGGCGACTATGCCAAGACCGAGGTGCGGGAAATCGCAGCGCGCTTTGGGCTGCCGACAGCCAGCAAGAAGGACAGTCAGGACTTATGTTTCCTCGGTAACGGCAATTACCGTGACTTCCTCATCAAGCACGCGCCGGATACGATGGTCGCTGGCCCAATTGTCATGAAAAACGGCCAGGTGATTGGCGAGCACAGCGGACTGGTGAACTACACGATTGGGCAGCGCAAGGGGTTGGGCGTGACGTTCAGTGAACCCTTATACGTCATCGGCATGAATCCCTATCGCAATGCGCTGATTGTCGGTACCCGCGAAGACCTGGGAGGTCTCACGCTGACAGCCCATCGCGTGAATTGGGTCAGCGGGGAGACGCCGCCTGAACCCTTCCGTGCCGAAGTCAAAATCCGCTACAAGGCAGCAGCAGTAGCAGCGCTGGTTGAGCCGCTGGACGACGAACGGATGCGTGTCACCTTCGACGAACCACTGCGCGATATTACGCCGGGGCAGGGGGCGGTAGTGTACGACGGGGATGTAGTCCTCGGCGGCGGCATTATCGAAAAATCCCTGTAAAACACAGGCTTTACCTTGTGGATTCGAGAAAGAGAGTGATTTGCTCACTCTCTTTTGATTTCAACAAGTCCGTTATCCGTAGGCAGTTCGTTGCAGGATTTGACCGACCTCAGAACTGAACAACAGCATGATAACGGTAGCAAATACGATATACGGGCCATAGGGCAGGGCTGTAAACATCGTTGGCGTGCGTCGGCGTACAAACCGCGCCAGAATAAGGTACAGAAACGCGCCAAAAGCCCCTAAAAACACCGCAATAAACATGGCAAAAATCAACGGACGCCAGCCAAGTACCAAACCGCTGAAGGTAATCAGCATGACATCACCGTAGCCAAAAGCAACCTCGTCAATTTGCTGATTGCGCAGTTGGGACATGATATAGGTAAACAGGTAACCGCCAATATACAGCAGGAAAAAGACTGCAAATCCCAGCCCGCCACCGATTAGCGCACTCTGCAAATCCGGGTTCGCCCCATCCGTTGACGAGGTTGTCACCAGAGCATCAATAATTGCCAGTAACGCCGAAGGAATGATAACGACAAACAGGATGAGCTTATGTTCAATGTCAATCACCGTAATCAGCACAAAAATCGCCATATAGGCCAACCAGAACACAAGCTGCAAAGTGTCCCGGTTAGGCGCGCTGGAGGTTGCGATCAGAGCAATCACCATACTTAGGGCTGTCGCAATCTCCGTCACCGGATGCCGCCAGGAGAGTTTCGCACCGGATGGGGACACACGTTTGCCTAACACAAAAGCTGTGAGTCCCAGCCATGCCCTGAAAGGGCGCGGGAAATCATCAGGATAGTGCGGAGATCGAACAGACCGCCGCGCTGGCAAATCATCAGCCAGTACATTGACCACCCCACCAGCCAGAATACCTATAACAGCGACCAATAGAATTGAGGCTAAATCAGGCATAATTCCTCTTACCTTAGCGTCCCGGTATCACTGGTGCCGGAGGTAATAGTGACAACGACAGCAGAAGCATAAAAAGCACCGCAAGCACCGCACTCAAGATAATAGCAAATTTCTGCGCACGCGATAAACGAATATCTTCTTCTGTAGGGGTTTCTGTACAAATCTCAACGGATTCAACCTCACCATAGCGAATTCGCCACGCAGAGAGTTTGGACACCCCTCCACGTAACCCGGCAATCACATAAACCGTGTCGGGGTAAGCCGCTTCTCGGATGTCAGTGGGTGAAGGGATAGGGTCACCATTAGGGTGTGAGTGATAAAAACCGATGAGCGATAAGCCTTGGCCTTCGATTTCTGCCAGCGCCCGGACATAAGCCGCCGGGTCAATAACATAGCGTTTTTCCGCATCAGCCGCACTGTTGAGCAGTGGAATCACGCGAACGACCTGACTGCGTTCGCCTGCAAGGAGGCCGCACGCTTCACGCGGGGCATCGCGGCGCGCATGATCGGTAATTTCATGGGCCTGAGCCACACTCAGGTAGAGCATCATGTTTGGTCGCTCTCCGCTTCGGGGATGATAAACGCTTCGATACGTTGATCCTGCGGTGGATTCTTGTTTTCATAAAATAACATCGCCGTCAGCGTATAAGCTCCCGCAGGGTCCTTCACCCCGCGAATATGCATCGTGAACTCCATGTCGTTGTGCATCGTTTCAATGATATTGAGTTCGCTGACGAGGCGATCTTCCTCATTGTGTGCGGCAAGGATCAGGTTTGGGCGTTCCAGGAACGGCGTGACTTTGACGTGTATATATACACGGAAACGATCAGGGTAAGGCACGATTTCCAGTGCTTCAATGCGCGTCTGATCTTTGGGTCGCGGGATGTAATTGGGATCGTCGAAAAATTGCAAATCCATGTTGGGGACAATCGCTTAATCAGTAGGGTTGATACGGGCATTATAAGGTAAGGCACGGAGTCGATACAAGGTCGTTGGCTGAGCGTAGGCTGAGAACGTGCGAAAGACAACTATAATGAACGCGGAGGAAATCACCATGAACGCATCACAGACTTTACGCCGGAGTTGCACTATCGCTGCTGTGGGCTACGCCCTGAGCTTCATATTGTACCTGCTGCTGCGCCTGATTGTTGGCGATGGCTGGTGGTGGTTAGCCCTGCTCAACAGTTTTATGCTCTGGACTTTCCTGCCGCTGCTCCTGCTGCTTCCGCTGGCTTTGGTGATGAAAACGCCGCGCGTATTTTTGCTGCTGTCTGCCATTCTGGCGGTGGCTGTAGTGGCCTATGCGCCGCGTTTTTTACCGAAACCCATCGCGCTGGCATCAGGAACTACGCTGCGCGTGGTAACGTTCAATATCTGGGGCAGCAATCAGGCGCTGGAAGCTGTGGAAACCTGGCTGCGCGCCACCAATGCCGACGTAGTGCTCTTGCAGGAAATACCGCCAGCGTATGCTGTCGAGACTGTTCCCCATCTGGCCGACATCTATGAGCATCAGTTTTTCCAGACGACGAATGAGCGTTACTGGGGCAACGGTATTCTTTCGCGCTATCCACTCATTGAACGTGAGAATGTGCTCATGGGCGATGAGGGTTTGCAGCAGCGGGTGGTGATTGAGGTCGAAGGACAGCAGATGGTCATCTACAACGTCCATTTTTATATGCCGCAGACCGACACCCCTCATTTTGTGCTGCCAGTGGATTATCCCTATCTCAACATCGCGCTGTTGTATGACGACCCTCTACGAAACCGTCAAATTCAGGGACTACTGGACGCGGTGCGCACAGAACAAACGCCAACAGTGGTCGGCGGCGATTTCAACATGAGTGACAGTTCGGTGTTTTACAACACAGTCGCCGCTGAAATGCACGATAGCTTTCGCGAAGCAGGCGTTGGCTTCGGCCTAAGCTGGCCCAACGCCCGTCAGGAAAGCGCACTGCCCCAATGGCTTCCGGCAGTAATGCGCATCGACTACATCTGGTATCGCGGCGACCTGCAAGCCACAGTTGCACAGGTTGGCCCGCCGCTCGGTTCTGACCACCTCCCTGTGCTGACAACGCTGCTGCTGCCCTAATTATGTGCGCAATGTCTCTAGAACCTGCATGGCCGCGTCAAATTTATCAGACGGCACCAGCAAATGGTCACGAGAAAAAGCTGCGAAAGGCATCAGCGTAATACCTGCTTTAGCTAAGGCGGCGCTGACGAACGCCATGAAACCGACGAGGTCAGGTTCCAGCACCACATCAATGGTAATCAGCCGATACACTACGGCATTCTGAGCGTGCCCCGGCATCCGCCGCGCATATTCCTCGAATTGGTCTTTGGCGATGACCAGACTGACTTCATCTTTGTCTACAATCAGCGCGGCGAAGGGCTGCCCAATCTCAGCCAGTACACCCGCTGCGGCAGTAATAGCCGTAGCGGGAAGCTGAATAAATGCATACGCCACGCCATCGCTGTAAAATTGGGCTTGAGATAAAGCTTGTTCAACTGTTTGCGGCATTATTCGTATTCTCCGAATTGATAAGTCGCTTCAGCATAATAACGTACCTGACGGTTCGCCATCTTGTTTTGAATCCAGACTTTAAGCGCCTGATTTTTCTCGTCGAGCGAAGTGTGTTCATCGCGCAGCAGTTCCAGCGGATAGTTGACACTCAGAGCACGACCATGCACGATATGGCGGCTGACTCCCGGCGGCAGATAAGCTTTGTAACGCGCAGCAGCAATGATGTCAGACGGTTGATAATGTGGAAACACAACCATCGCGATGCCATCGGGAAACAACTCCCAGTTATCCTGTGGATCCTTCACCGCTGTACGGTGAAGTTTGGCCTTCTGTTGATAGAGCCGAACAAAAGCACATAACACCTCATTACGCTCATGAGTGTTTTTGACATCAGCATGTAAAGCAATCGTGTGGCCATCTCGAAAGTAGATGTGCGCGACAGCGGAGGAATCGTAACCATCGATAAGCGTTACTTCCTGAAATTCATGGAGCTTGGCGAGGAACTCAGCCGCAGTCCAGCCGCCCACCACGTGATGCCAGTTATCCAGCTCAACATAGCCGCTGTCATAGGAAACAACCTGTACCAGAATTTGCGAATAACCCAAATGATTGAAAGAATAACAGCGGTTGGCTCCATCAAGAATCACATACTGTTCTGAATCGTCCACCGGAGCGACAATTGGCGGATTCGTAATGAACTCCGCAGCCTTAAGCTGCTCAATCAGCGGAATCGAACGCTGGGTGTCATGTTCTTCGTGCGGGTGAACACTTTCAATGGGAACGATGCGCAAGTCGGGCGTTGGGGCATTGGTGTGAGGAGAAGCCATAAAACCTGTCTCGGTTATCAACAAATAATGATTTTAGAGTAGCATGAAGCCTGATTACCAGCAAAGTACGAATTAAGCAATTTATACGAGGTTTTATGGGTGCAAATGAACAAGGGGCTAACGCGACCAGTGGGCGTTGGTTAACCATCCCCCGTACACTCTGTTTTGTGTTGAACGGCAGCGATGTGTTATTGATGAAGCGCGCGCCGCATCGGCGGATTTTCCCGAACCGCTTCAACGGCGTCGGTGGGCACATCGAACGTGATGAAGACCCACTGAGCAGCGCCCGCCGTGAAATTCTGGAAGAAACGGGGCTGCAAGTACGCGACATCAAACTGTGTGCGGTCTACAACGTGGATGCGGGGGAAGACACGGGAATTGTTCTGTTCGTGTTCACCGCAGTCAGTGACACCCGCGACGTAGTAGGGGATGACAGGGAAGGCACGCTGCACTGGATACCCCTGCATGAAGTGACAACGCTCGATTTGGTCGAGGATTTGCCGATCATCATCCCGCGTGTGACCGCCATGAAACCGGCTGACGCGCCGCTGTTTATTCATCTGAGTTACAACACGCAGGATCAGCTTCAATTGCGCTTCGGCGAATGATGTCAACATTGGCGCAAGCGTTGTAAAATCGCAGACTGTTTTTCAGGTCTGCTAATTTCATACTGGTTTATTTTGATGGGACAATGAATGTCTGAGCAAGACTCGCCGCCCGAACTTCAAACAGATGCGCCTGTTCAAAAACCCCCCAGCATCATTCGTAGAACTGGATGTTTGCTTTTGCTGATTTGTTGGTTCACCTTTATCCTTTCGCCCTGTCTGCTCATCACACTCGCGCAGCAGGGAGAAATCGTCATTTCACAGGGAAATCTGCCCAACCAGCAAATTCGTGTGTGGTTAGTGATGGAGATCGATCAACGCGGTATCGGCATTTCCAGCACCTCCCAGCACGAAGTCGATAACGCCCTGTGCTTACAGACGGACGTACGTTTCCTGTTCTGGCAAGGCGCGGCAGAACCCACCAGCTATTGTGAGTGTTATAACCGTTCGGAAAACATGTCCACGCCGACTTTACTCAGCACGCAGCAAGGCACCTGCACGCCATAGGAGATGAAACCTTGTCACGTATGGTCTTTTTCGACATTGAAGGAACATTAGTCTCGAACAACACATGGAAAACGATGAGGAGCCACCCTGATGTCGTACAGGGACGCATACGCCGCGCCTACGCAGAAGTGCTGCCTGCGTGGTTGTTGACCAAAGCGAAACTGCTGGACGACACCCAGTTCCGCCACTATTGGGTGATGGCGATGGCCAAACTGTTCGGCGGCTGGTCGCAGGAACAAGTCATTGCCCTGTTCGCGTGGGTAGCCAGTCATGTTGAATATCATCAGGACGTAGTAGAAAAACTCCAGCAGCATAAAGCCAACGGCGACGCTGTAGTCCTGGTGTCCGGTATATTTGAAGATGGCGCGCTCCAGTTTGCCAGATATTTGGGGGCTGATGACGGCATTGGCACGAAATTGGCCTATCAAACCGGCATCTGCACTGGAAAAATCACGGGGCAGAGCTGTGCAGGTTCGCGTAAACTGGACTTCATACAAGGCTACATGCGCAGCAAAAACAGTGCCCCGGATTTAGCAGGCAGTTATGCCTATGCTGACAGCTACTCGGATGCGCCCATGCTCTCAGCCGTTGGTAATCCTGTGGCCACATATCCTGAAGAACGGCTGCGGGAACTGGCGCTCACTCGTGGCTGGACAATCTTTCCTGCGAACTAAGGGGGAACACCATGCAAAATATTGATGCGGGAACTGTACTGCTGATCGCTGTAGGCTGCGGTGTACTATGTGTGGTCGGTATTGGCCTGTTATTCAGCCTGCAAATCATCACCAGTGTCGTGGGCATGTTCGCAGGCATCTTTCAGGTATTTGGCACCGTGTTGAACGGCGGGCCATTAGCCTGGTGCGGCTGTATTCTACTGTTTGTGATCTGCGGTGCCGTTACCGTACTCGGCGTCTGGTTTGTGTCGATTCTCTCAACCTGTGGCACAGAAAACGCGGTCAATTTTTGCCGCCTGCTAGGTGCTGGGTAGAGGGGAGCAGCTTGAATTTCTGCCCCCCACCATCAGCTATCGTTTATTGATAGACTCGATACGTGAACGTAATTGAACCGCCAGAAGCTACGCCGCTGTCAATGCGGATAGCGCCGCGCCGTCCGTCGGTGGTAATCACCCCTACGACAGCACCCGCAAACAGCGACCCCACTGGAATACTCGTCTGGTTGATGATCGCTGGACTAAGGGCATCATAGTGAATATTGTCATAGGTGGTGTTCGGGATGAGCACGATGAAATTGGCCCCCGCCACCTCTAAGGCAGTACCCGTAGCATTCCAGCGCACATCCTGAGCGCTGCCGTTGTTCTCAACATCAGCGGTACCGCCCGGCGTTAACGTGACCGAACCTGTTGTCAACAGGGGTCTATCCACCATGTAGCCGAATGAATACGTGTTATTGTTGGCTTCCCCGGCTGCACCCTCCGCCACCTGATTATTCAGGTCTGCGATGATGAGCGCCGTTTGCCGCCCAGTGCCGCCTGTCAGGGTTCCGGTCAACGAAACCACCGTTTGCTGCTGAGCCGCCAGCCCGCTGAGGTTTACCGCGCTGTAAAGGTTGTCCGGCGGGAACGATGCCGCGACAGCGAATGGTCCGGCATTGGTGAGTCCTTGATTGCGCACTGTCACCTGAATATTGAACGGTATACCAACTGTAATCGTATTGGGCGTCGCCGACACGATAACAATATCCGGTTCCTGCGGTGCCAGCGGTGTTGCGGTAAAGGGCAGCGGCGTGGGAGTCGGCGGCGGCTGGATAATCGCGACGGTGTTTAAGTCCCCAAACACATCCAGCAGATAGGTCGCTAACCAACCCTGTCGCCCGCGAAAATCAATCACGACCCAGGAGTAATCGACACTTGCGCCAATCACAGGCACTTGATCGCCCTGATTCAATTGCCCAATCACATCATACTGAAGACCGGGGCCGCTGCGCACATTCTGGATCGCATTGGTAATGGTCAGCACAACACCTTGCGGGGTCGCCGTCGCCGTTGGAGCATTGGGCACAGGGGTATTGTTGACTACAACAGGCACGTCGCCAGTAAGCCGCGTGCCGCCAGCGTAGCGTACCAGAACCTGTGGCGCCCCAAAAGCCCCCAACTGGACAACCGCCACATTATTGCTGAGTTCGCCGCGCGCAAGCTGAGATGGATTGAGCACACCCTGAACACCCGCTAGGGCACCCAGAGCAGGAAGGTTTGCGGCTAACTCACCGGGGAGATGAATAGCAGCGGCCAGCAGGTTAATCGAATCATAGCCTGCCGCCTCAAGTTCCGCAGGCACTTCACCAAACGCACGCACAAAATCGTTCAGGAATGCATCGCTTACAGGGTCTTGTGAAGTAAAGGCCCAGGTGGTGGTCGCCAATACCCCTGCAAGGCGCTCTAAGGGCACTAATTCGCGAAATGCTGCGTCATCGGCATGTTCATACGCAAAGATGCCGTTCCATCCCGCTGCGCGCACCGCGTTGTACAGTTCTGCTACCTGCTCAGGCACACCATAAGCAACCGCAGCAGGTGGGTTCGCTTGCAGCAGATCGGCAGCCAGAATTTCAATCGTATCTCCACCCTGAAGCAGCATAGCCGGATTTACGGCAATCCCCAGCGCCTGAGCCGCTGTAGTAAAGCCAACGTTCGCAGCCGTACTCTCAATGTCAAGCTGAATAGTCGCTACACTCGCGCTACCCAGATCAGTGTGCAGATAATCCGCCAGCGCACGACCCTGGAAAACCTGCGCCGCGCGTGAGCGAAAGATCAAACCAGAGCGATCAGACAACAGCAGCGTGTCATCCAGATTTGGCGTCAACACAGGCACGTTAAGGGTTTGCAGCAGCGCCAGATCTTCAGGAAGATTATTCAGACTATTAGGGCCTAATACCGCAATCACACTCGCCTGAAGCAGATTGGTCACAGCCTGTTCCAGCCCCTGTGTTTCAACAGACTGCACGACAAGCTCAAGGCGGAAGCGCGTACCATCAGCGCCCTCAACACCGCCCTCATCGTTAATCTGCGCCACCGCCAACCGCGCCCCATTACTGAGCGCGTTTTGCGCATCGTCAAGAACACCAATTCGGAAAATAGGCGTTTGCGCTTGAGTAACGCTTACAAAAAGCGTGAGCAGTACCCCAACAGCAAATAAGAATAATAGATTTCGTGAAAATCGTTTCATCAGAGTTATCCTTTCTTGCATTACAACGTACATTATATCCGCATTGTCTTGATTTTCGCCGTTCGACTCACTATACTGGCTTGAATTCAAGGGCAAATTCTAACCTGACATGCAGCGAGAACGTCTAACAGACGACATTTACATCTTTACCAGTGACCTGTACGCGCAAGCCACTGCTGGTGTTATTGCCACAGCGGATGGTGCAGTACTGTTTGACACGCTGGTATACCCTGAAGAAACTCGTGCCATCAAACGGTTTGTAGAAAATCGCCTCGGCATCAAAGTGCGCTACGTTCTCAATTCGCACTTCCATGCAGACCACACCACAGGAACCTATCTGTTTGAAGACGCTGTGGTCATCGCTCATGCCTTGTGTCGGGAGTTGTTGGAAAAGCGTGGACGTGAGAGCTTGGAACGAGCCAAAACGGCATCGCAGGAGATGCAGGAGATTGAGTTGGTACTGCCTGATATTGTCTTCGACAATGGCACGATGAGCATCCATCTCGGCAAAAAGACGTTCCATCTGTGGGCGACTCCCGGTCATAGTCCAGATTCAATCGTCTGCCATGTCAAAGAAGACAATGTATTATTTGCCGCAGACATCTTGATGCCTATACCGTATTTTGTGGATGGTAGTTACGATGATTTCCTAAATTCGCTGAAAGGACTTCGTCACGGCAGTTTTGAACACGTTGTTCAAGGTCATGGAGAAGTCATTCTGCGTGGCGAAATTGAAGAAAAAATTGAAAGCGATATCGAATATCTCACGAAGCTGCGTAAGGCTGTGGATGCCGCTTTAAGTGCAAATCGCTCACTGGACAGCATAGATATTGAAAGCTGTGGCAAAAGCCGCATCCTCTTAAATGGTACTGTCCAGCAGCTTCACCGTCAGAATGTGTTAACGCTTGCTGCACAGCGGCGTGAACTCATGCAATTATCCTAAAGTGTTCGTTGATAAGATTGAGGGTAAGTAATTATGTCAGACCCGGTTTATCTGACACCAGAAGGCCGTGAAGATCTACAACGTGAGTTGGACGATCTCATCAATGTGCGTCGTCCAGCGTTGGCTAAAAAGCTAAAAGAAGCAGTCGCCGAAGGTGACCTAAAAGAAAACGCCAACTATCATGACGCGAAAGAACAGCAGGCATTCATCGAAGGACGTATCCAACACCTCGAAAACATCTTGCGATCAGCAACCATCATTCAGAACAATGGCACATCAGACGAAGTGCGCGTCGGTTCTGAAGTCACAATTGTCGAGGAAGGCGCGGCGGATGAAGAAACCTATATGATTGTCGGCGCGGCAGAAGCCAATCCGCGCGAAGGCAAAATCTCCCAGAGAAGCCCGATTGGTGCCGCCCTGTTGGGGCACAAAAAAGGTGAAAAAGTCCGTGTGCAGACACCCGCAGGGGAAGTAATCTTCAAAATCAAGAAGATTCGCTAATCCTATGTAACCTGAATCAACAAAAAAGAGCGGCTTCAACTGAGTCGCTCTTTTTGTTTTGTGCTTAATATCTAACCGTAAACCGCTTTTGAACGTCGATGACGGCCTTAACACACGAGCTTTCTCGGCGGGTTTGAGTCGGTTAAAACCGACTTCCCGCCGAAACACGGCAGCCGGACGGCTTTAGCCTCTGGCGACGCTACCGCACACATTCCAGTCTACGCATAGGTTCTTAGTTCACCGGAGTAAAGTCACCCGTTCCCCCGAACAGATCATCATCCTGAGGGGCCGGACGAGGCGCTGAGCTGGGCGGAGCAGCAGGCGGTGGCGTTTGCAGCGGTGGCGGCTTAAGCGGCGTCAACCCGGGTGCTCCACCACCCAACGGCGACGACACCGGACGGGTCGACTCGATGGAAGGCGGCGGCGCATAGCTCGGCGCTGCGGTAGGCGGCGGTGCATAACTCGGCGCAGGCGATGCTGGCGGCACAGGCAGCGGTTGTACTGGAGGTGGCGCGAAAGAAGCCTGGCCCATCACGGCACCCGCAGCTTTAGCAACCCCCTGTCCACTCTTCGTCCATACGGCAAACTCGAACGTGATTTTATCAAACGCGCTGTTCGGAGCCAGTCCGCCACCCGCCGCGTATGCGACTTCTGACATACGCACTTCCATAAGCAGCGTTTGCGTCTCGAAATTCGCAATTGCGCCCGGCTTTGCTTCCACCAGATCACCGCGTGTTTCCAGGCGCGCGCGCATTGCGGGATCAGAAAAACCAGCAGTCGCAACAAAAACCTGGGTCAGTGTCTTCGTGAAATCTTCTTTGTCGAAAATCCAGACTTCAATGGCGGCAACCTTACCATCGCCAACGGTCTCTGAAATACTTGCACCGCATTCGCCCAGGAACACATCGTCCGCAGTTTCAATGGCGAACGACTCGTCAAAGGAACGTCCGGGTGCATACTTGGAAATCTTCTGGAATACAGGTGCCCCGCGCGTATCGCTTGCCATACGCTTTGCAGCTTCAGCCTTGGCAACCTCTGTCGCTGCACGCTCATCGCGGATACGCTTGAGTTCTTCCTTACCAGCATCAGGCTTGCCGCCGCGCTTGATAAACCCAATGAGCGGGCCGACAATGTTTGGCCCAATGAGCAAGCCCCACACGAGGGTAACGATCACAAACAACACGACAACCACTATCGGCGCGATGATCCACGGCATAATGAAACCGCCGAAAATGTTACCCGTATCGGGAGGTGTCGCCGCAGTAGCCTGTACTTCATTTGCAAATTGCAGCAGTTGATTGAACTTGGCTGCATCATTGGGATTTTCAGCCGCAAGACGATTGATAATCCCAACCGGATCATCTACAGCAGACAGCATTGAGCGCAGGTTGTCGTCAACCTGGAAATTCGCTGCCGCGTAACGATCCGCCAGCAGCTTTACCCACTCATCCTGCCACGATTGACCAAGTTGGCTAGGATCAGCATCAAAAAATACGGTTGTATTAACAACATAGGCCCAAATCAAACCAATAAAAAATCCTGCCAGAATCGCAAAAACAGTATTGCGCTTCGGCATATATGGCTGGAGTACAATCTTGTACAAGCCATTATAAGAATCAATAAGGTAATTCCGGATGCGGTCTATCATCAGCGCACTGCCTTTCAGCTCCGAAAGCCGTGATAAGCGTATTGTATCCAAAGTAACAGGAATAGGGCAAGTTAGCCACTATTCCTAATGTACTTCGATATGCTGCTTACGTCAAAAAAGGTTAGGCGGAAAGATCATCACTTTGCGCTTCTGCCATCTCAACCTGTGCCGATTCAGGCAGTTTCCACGCACGATAATCACATTCGGGATAGCGCGCACAACCATAGAAGGTGCGCCCACGCTTGTTCTTGCGCACGATGAGTTCCCCCCCATGTTCTGCACCGCACTTGGGGCAGGACACACCCGTACGTTCTAACCAGGGTTCAGTATAGCGGCATTCCGGGTAGGTGGAACAGCCGATGAATTTCCCGAAGCGCCCATAACGAATCACCAGCGGGTTGCCACATGTCGGGCAGGCCCGCCCAATGTGTTCTTCCTGTGGCACACTGGGAATCTGCTCGTAGGCAACCTTCAACTGACCCTCGAATGGTGAATAGAACTCGCGCAGCATGGGGCGCCATTCCAATTCACCCGTTGCGATTTCGTCTAATTCATCTTCCATGTGTGCCGTAAAATGGTGGTTCATCACGTTCGGGAAATAGCTCACCAGCAGGTCATTAACGATTTTGCCTGTTGCCGTCGGCACAAGCCGTTTTTCCTGCTTCGTGACGTATTCCCTATCCTGAATAATCGCCACAGTGGGGGCATACGTGCTGGGACGGCCAATCCCATACTCTTCCAGAGTGCGTACAAGGGTCGCCTCCGTATAGCGCGGTGGCGGCTGCGTAAAATGCTGTTCCGGCAGCAGTTGCAGCAGCTTCAGCCCCTCCTGATTTTTGAGTTCAGGAAGAATACGCCCCTCATCCTCGTCAACCGCAGCATCTTCATCGCGGGTTTCTTCATAGAGTGCCAGGAACCCATTGAACTTAATCGTACTGCCGGAGACACGCAGCAGGTACGGCATGTCTTGGGCTGATGGCCCTGCGACAATATCCACCCGCATGGTGTTATAAAGTGCGTTTGCCATCTGGCTGGCCACAAAACGCTGCCATATCAGTTGATACAGCTTAAACTGGTCGCGCGTCAGCCGATCCTTAATCGTATCCGGTTGGCGGCTAACACCTGTGGGACGAATCGCTTCATGCGCTTCCTGCGCGCCCTTCGTTTTCGTCTTGTATTCGGGGGCTTTCGCAGGCAGATACTTGTCGCCGTACTGCGTCTTGATGAAATCGCGCGCTTCAACCTGTGCCTGAGACGAGACATTGGTACTGTCGGTACGCATATAGGTAATCAACCCTACGGCACCGCCTTCGTCCATCTCGATACCTTCATAAAGCTGCTGTGCAACAGCCATCGTCCGCAGCGCGCTAAAACCTAAGCGGCGCGAGGCTTCCTGCTGTAAGGTGCTGGTGGTGAAGGGGGCAGCCGGCTTACGCTGACGGGTTCCATGTTTGACATCAGTGACCACATACTGGCTCTTCTCTAATCTCTCCAGGTGCGGTATGACATCTGCTTCCTTGTGAAAACCCACTTCCTGATCATCAATCTTAATCAGTCGTGCGACGAAGCTTTTCTCGCCAGAGCCATTCGCCCCGTGCTTGCGCAGTTTGGCATCAATCGTCCAGTACTCTTCAGGCGTAAAAGCCTCAATTTCCCGTTCACGATCTACCACCAGGCGAACGGCAATGCTTTGTACACGTCCTGCCGAAAGGCGATTACGCACTTTCTCCCACAGCAGTTCCGTGATGTTGTAACCCACCAACCGATCCAGAATACGACGTGCCTGCTGGGCATTCACCAGACTCATATCAATATTACGCGGATGCGAAAATGCATCGTGAATCGCGGGCTTCGTAATCTCGTGGAAGACCACTCTGCGCGCACGACTCTCGACCAAATCTGTAGCGGCCATCAGATGCCAGGCAATCGCTTCCCCCTCACGATCAGGGTCAGTCGCCAGATATATCTCGTCGGCAGAATCCATCGCATCCTTGAGTTCTTTCACGATGTCACGCTTATCATTGGGCACACGGTACTTCGGTTCAAAGTTGTTCCCAACATCTACCGAAAGCTGTGTGACCAGCAAATCCCGCACATGTCCCTTGGATGCTTTTACCGTGTAGCCTTTACCAAGGAAGTTGCCGACGCTGCGTGCCTTTGCCGGGGATTCAACAATCACCAGTTTTCCCCCGGTGCGCTTGCGTGCAGCAGCAGCCTTTGACGTAGCTCTCGTCTTTTTACTTTTTGACTTGGTTTTAGGCTTAGCCTTTGTGCCTTTGCGCTTCTCAACTTCAAGCACAGTCGGTTTTGGCAATCCGTCATGTGCCTCGGTACGCCCCATCAGGAACATCGCCGTGCCACACACCGGACAAGTTCCCCGCGTGCCAGGTCTGCCGCTTTTGTTATAGATCGCCTGCGGATTCGACATCTCCCGCGTGGCTTTACATTTCATACAATACGCTTGTACAGTCATCAGAATTCCCCACCGTATACCCGAGGGTGCGCCATTTACAGATATTGATCCATGTGTTTCTTCTTGAGGTTGTTGACCACTTCTTTGACATCCTGAGAACGATCCTTATGACAAATCAGCAGGACATCCTCAGTATCAACCACAATCAGATTTTCAACACCAATCATGACCGCCAAACGGTCACTATACACCAGGGTGCTGCGTGTGTCTAGCATTAGACGATTTTCAGGAACGCCACCCTTAAAGCAATTACCGAAGCGATCCTGGGGCAGTACCTCAAACATGGCACTCCAGCTTCCCACATCACTCCAGCCAATATCCACCGGAATTACCGCCATACTCTGCGCATTTTCCATCACCCCAAAGTCAATCGAGATGTTGGGAAGTTTTTCCCACGCAGTCGCCAGCGTCGCCTCAAATTCAGCGGTATCAAGCTGCTCCATCGCTTCAGTCAGTGGAGCATAAATCATTGGCTGCTGACGCTTGAACTCCGACAGCGCTTGTTTAGCCGTCCAGATAAACATGCCTGAGTTCCAGCTATACTCCCCCGATGCGACGAAATCAGTCGCCGTGACAATGTCAGGCTTTTCGGTAAACCCGCGCGAATGATGACAGGAAAAACCGTTAGCCTTACGAATCGCTACCCCTTGCCGGATGTAGCCAAAACCCGTTGATGGAAACGAGGGCGAAATCCCCAGCGTGACAACATATTCCTCTTGCGCCATTTCATAAGCTGCCGCCAGAACAGAACGAAAGTCGTCCCTCTTGGTGATGTGATGATCTGCCGTCAGAATGGCAATAGTTGCGTCTGGGTCACGGTGACTGATAACAGCGATGCCCAACGCCGCCGCAGGCGCACTGTTCTTGCCAAACGGCTCTGCGATGAAGTTTTCCGCAGGGATTTCCGGCGCATCCTCACGCATTCGCTCCACATACTGCTTCCCCGTGACTACATAAATCTGTTCCGGGGTAAACAGCGGCGCAAGGCGCTCCACGCTAACCTTAAACATAGATTGATTTTCGACCAGCGGAAGAAACTGCTTGGGCGTATGGCTGCGGCTCATAGGCCACAAACGGGTGCCGCCGCCGCCAGCAAGAATGAGTGCATAGTAATGTTCCATACGAAGTTTCCCCCTTAGTAAAGTTACAAACGCTTATGAATAAGGTTATATTGCATAGCCCCTACCATTTGCGCAAGTCCTTTTAACTCTAGGATGGTCAGGGTGCTGCTGACGACAGCAGTCGGTAAACCGGATTGTCTCACAATCTCATCAATATGAATTGGGTCTGCGCCGAGAAATTGCAGAATCGTTGCTTCAGTATCGTTTGCCGGACTAATCATTTCCGTAATAATTTTGCTTTGCACAGCAACCTGTGTGATATCAAGCTCATCCAATATATCTTTTACGCTCATCACCAATTTTGCCCCATCCTGAATGAGGCGATTCGTCCCACTGCTCGCCGGATTCAGGATGTTCCCCGGTATTGCAAAGACATCGCGCCCCTGTTCCGCCGCCACATTCGCGGTAATCAACGCCCCGCTCTTTTCTGGCGCTTCCACGACCACTACCCCCAGAGCCATCCCGCTCATGATCCGATTTCGGCGCGGAAAGTTGCCACGAATAGGCGGCGTACCTATTGGGAATTCCGTAATCACCGCACCACTCTCGACAATTTGGTGTGCCAGCTCAATATGCTGTTCTGGATAAATCGTGTTAATACCACACGCTGAAACTGCAACCGTCCGCCCTCCACCGTCTAGCGCGCCTCGATGCGCGGCCTCATCAATGCCTTGCGCCAACCCACTGATGATGGTGATGTCATTCTGAGCAAGTTGAGTGGCCATCGCATACGCAGTATCACGACCACTGACCGAAGCCTTTCTCGTGCCCACAATACATAGCGCCCGTTCATCCTGTGGAGTTAAAGTACCACGCACATATAGCACGAGGGGAGGGTCTGCAATCTGCTTGAGCAGGGAAGGATAATTTGCATCAGCGAACGTCAGCAGCCAGGCCTTCACCCGTTCCACACGAGCCAGTTCCCGTTCCAGATCTATTTTCTTGCGGAATTGGAGCAGATTATGGGTGGGCTGTGCTTCCAACCCGGCTTCAAGCAGTTGTGTCTCGTTCGCTTTCCACGCACTCGACAACTGCCCAAACTTGTTTAACAAGTTCAGGGTACGCTTTGTACCTATCCCTGGAACCAGGCTAAAGCCAAGCCAATATTTGTGTTCGGTCAAATGGTACATCCAAGCGGTGCAATGATGGCTTGGTTACAGAATAGCAAGCATAAGTTACGCTTGTCAAGCGTCTTCAAAAGTACGGGGAAGCAAACCGTCCGGCAGTTTAACGATTATCAGGGAGGCATCAGTGTCAATTTTCAGGACAATATCATCAAGTACAGGGACCAGTATTTCTCCATACTTTGGGCTGTCGATAATATAAACTTCATTCGCCCCGGTTTCCAGCACCTCGGCGACAGTCCCCAGTTTTTCACCATCCACAGTTTCAACGGCCATACCGATGAGTTCGTACAGATAGAACTCATCATCTTCCAGCGGCACCGCATCTTCCAGCGCAGCCATAACATACAGCGTGCGCAGACGATCTGCCTGGTCACGATCATCAATACCCTTGAGTTTCATCAAAACATAGGCTTGATGCATCCGAATATGCTCCACACGGTAAGCTGCCGCGGTGGATTTCATCGGGTCTCGACCCAGGTAAACGGTTTCTAGCTCGGAGAGGTGGTCAGGGTGAGCAGTCAGGATTCGCACCCGCAGCTCACCCCGAATACCATGTGGTCGCAAAACTTCGCCCAGAATCAGATATTCAGGCGTCGTGGAGTCGCGCTTATTTGGCATCTAAAGGCTCAGTCAATGTCGAGAATCACGCGTTTATCGCGATGTCCATCAGCAGCAACACGCAGCAGCGCACGAATCGCATTCGCTACGCGTCCGTTCTTGCCGATAATCCGCCCCATATCCTGCTGCGCCACACGCAGCTCAACAATTACCGAGGTGGAAGTAATACGGCGCTGCACTTTAACCTGCGCTGGGTCATTCACCAACTGCTTGGCGATATACTCGACAAGTTCCTGTTCCATAAATCAGCCCTTAAGCTTAATCTTGATTCTTCTTGTTACCCTGACCAGCGCTGGGCGCGGCATGAGAAGTCTTAGCGCTGACAGCCACTGCGGCATTGGTAGCTTCAGCAACCAGGGCTTCCAGCGACTCGCCTTTGCGCAAACGTTCATAGCGCGCCAGTGTGCCTGTACGCTTGAACAGGTATGTCACGGCATCGCTGGGCTGCGCGCCCTTGCTCAGCCAATACAGAGCACGCGCTTCATCCACCAGATCGGTGGACGGAATCGTGCGCGGATTATGAAAACCGATATTCTCAATAAAACGACCATCGCGCGGGCTGCGCTGATCCGTCACGACCAAACGATAGCTGGGCTGACCTTTAAGACCGACGCGACGAAAACGAATGCGAACCATGTCTTTCACTTGCTCCTTATAAGGACGTAGAACCTACAAACCTAGCGCCTACCGCCGGAAAATCCCGGCATACCGGGGAACCGGCCTTTACGTAACTGACTCATCATGTCCTGCATATCGCGGAACTGCTTGAGTACTTCATTCACATCACGAACATCAACACCACTGCCCGTCGCCACACGACGTTTACGGCTGGCGTTGAGGAGTTTGGGATTCTGGCGCTCTTTCTTCGTCATCGAATTGATAATCGCTTCGACTTTCTTCAAGCGCTGATCCACTTCTTCCTGATTAATCTGATCCTGAAAACGGCTCATACCGGGCACCATATTCATGAGCTGCCCAATTGGCCCCATCTTCTTGACTTTTTGAAGCTGTTCCAGGAAGTCTTGCAGCGTGAACTGGTTCTGCATGAGCTTCTTCTGTAACGCCAGCGCTTCCTTCTCGTCGTAAGCCTCTTCCGCCTTCTCAATCAGGGACAGAATATCCCCCATACCGAGAATGCGCGTCGCCAGACGATCAGGATGGAACAGTTCAAAACCATCAATCTTTTCGCTCGTGCCGAGGAACTTGATGGGGACGTTAGTCACCGCACGCATGGAAATGGCCGCACCGCCGCGCGCATCACCATCGATCTTGGTTAAGATCAGACCAGTGATACCCACACGCTCATTAAAGCCTTTGGCGATGTTGACCGCTTCCTGGCCTGTCATCGAGTCCGCAACCAGCAGCACTTCAACAGGGTTAGTGCGGCGCTTGATTTCTTCTAGTTCGGTCATCAACGTGTCGTCGATCTGCAAACGCCCCGCCGTATCCAGGATCACGACAGAAGCATTGGCATCCTTCGCCGCCTTGAGACCACGCACTACGATGTCCTCTGGCTTGGACTTCGTGCCTTCTTCGTAGTACGGCACATCAATCTGCTTCGCGAGCGTCACCAACTGGTCAACGGCAGCAGGACGGTAAGTATCTGCCGCGACAAGAAAAGGTTGACGCCCATCACGCCGGAGAAACACAGACAGTTTGGCAGCAGTGGTCGTTTTACCTGAACCCTGCAACCCCACCAGCATAATCACATGGGGCTTAATGCTGCCTGAAAAATTCAAGCGACCCGGCTCACCAAGCGTCGTAATCAGTTCTTCATGAACGATCTTGACGACCTGTTGGCTGGGTTTCAGCGCTTTGGCAACTTCCGCGCCGATAGCACGTTCTTTGACACGCTTGACAAAATCCTTGACGACAGTCAGAGACACATCGGCTTCCAACAGCGCCATGCGCACTTCGCGCATAGCAGTGTCCACGTCGCCTTCTGTTAACTTGCCTGTACGACCCAGATTGTCAAAAATGCCTTGCAGGCGTTGGGTTAGGCTCTCGAACATAGAATCCAACATTACTCAACACGAACAGCCGATTGTAGTGGAGGGTTAGCACTACGTCAAGACACGATGCTGCGGTACCCACGATTGAAGTAAACAAGCGGCTGCGCATTCTCATCACGGCGGCCAGCGGCCAACACTTCGCCGATGACAATCCAGTGCGTGCCACCTTCATGTACAGCTTGAATCCGGCAGTCAAACCAGCCAACAGCATCGTCCAGAATAGGGGAGCCTGTAACCTGCGACGAAACCGCAATGTTGTAAAAACGATCAACGTTTTCAGGCAGCGATTTCGCGTGTCCCGCAAACTGCTCAGAAACTTCTGACTGTCCCTCACCCAGAATCGACACCGCGAAATGTCCGGCATCCAAAATCGTCTTGGTGGCTTCCGTGTTCTTGTAAAGACAAACCAGAATCAATGGAGGCGTAAGGGAGACCGAGGTAAATGAACTGACCGTCACGCCCACACGTTTGTCCTCATGCGCCGCTGTGACCACAGTTACCCCGGATGCCCATGAACGCATTGTCATACGCAGCAGTTGAGAGTCAACA
>JAXLWC010000018.1:0-87569 GCA_046328675.1 Anaerolineae bacterium | reverse complement strand
CCCAGCATCCCGCTCACAATCAGCGCGAACAGCTCATTATACGGGCTGCGTGCCAGCAGAAACCCCAGCACGACGCTGATAATCACCACCGGAAACAAAACCGTCAGCAGCAACGGCCAGCCGCCATCATGCAGCGCCATCACCGCCATCAGCAGCAGCCCGATAGCGCAGAACAGCGCCATAAAATCGCCGGGGGCGAACAGCATCCGCCAGGTGTTTCCCAGCCGCCGCCGCCACACATTCACCGGGCTAACGCTGCGATTTGTACTTGTTGTCGTCATTCATTCCCTGTGTTCCACTCAGTCCAGCGAACAGGTTCGCCGTATCTGCTTCGTTACTTTGCACCAATACCTGCAAGCATTCTATAGGAAATCAAACCTGCTAATCAACCCGCGCTTCCCCACCGCTCGTCTGCTCGAAGCCCTACCATGCTATAATGGGGCTACCGGGCCAGCCGGGTGATCGCGGCGCAGGAAACCCCTGCTGCCGAGGAAAGTCCGCTCTCCATAGGGCGACGGTGCTGCCTAACGGACAGGCGGGGCAACCCGACGGCACAGTGCAACAGAGAAGTGTATTGCAGTTGTATGCCACTGGTATACGGCTGTGAGGGTGAAACGGTGGTGTAAGAGACCACCAGCGCTGGCAGTGATGGCGGCGGCTGGGCAAACCCCACCGGGAGCAAGGCAAAACAGGCGCAATGGGGCGGCCCGTCCCGCGCCGGGTATGCTGCATGACACCTGAAGCAATTCAGGTGCTAGAGAGATGATCACCGTCCAATACGTGTATTGGTTCACAGAAAGCGGCTTATAGGCTGACCCGGAACTTTCCAGCAACATCTGGAAAGTGTGCAGGCTGGAGAGTGACATTCTTCACAAGGTAGCGTCTGCGCCACGCGCTACAATGATGAATATTGATGTTCACTATCCACATAAGTAGTTCCCCTATGAATGAAATCCGAATTGACGCGCTGCTTCCCGCTGAAATTGCTGCGCGCGCCGCCGAAATGGGCGTGAAGAAAGCCAACCTCAGCGCGGTCAACACCTTTGTGCTGGCGGTGCTGGCGGGTGGTTTTGTCGCGCTGGGTGCGGTGTTCGCGACGGTGTCTGTCGCTGGTGCCAGCGGGGTGTTGCCCTACGGCATCGCTCGGCTGTTGTTTGGTCTGGTGTTCTGTCTGGGACTCATCCTGATTATTCTGGCCGGAGCCGAACTGTTCACCGGCAATACGCTGATCACGATGGCCTGGGCCAGCCGCAAAGTCAGCACACGCGCCCTGCTGCGTAACTGGGTGCTCGTCTATCTCGGCAATCTGGTCGGCGCGCTGGCAACGGCTGTACTCATGTACCTTTCCCGCGAATATACCTTTGGCAGCGGCGCAGTCGGTGAAGCTGCGTTAGCCATCGCCAACAACAAAGTCCAACTGGAATTCGTGCAGGCAGTTGCGCTGGGCATTCTCTGCAACGCGCTGGTCTGCATTGGCGTGTGGCTGACGTTGGGCGCGCGCACCACAACCGACAAACTCCTCGCCATCATTTTCCCGATCAGCGCGTTCGCGGCGGCAGGTTTTGAGCACTCTATCGCCAATATGTATTTCATTCCCGTCGGGCTGCTGATTAAACAGTTCGATCCGGCATTTATCGCCAGCCACAACCTGAATGTGGACGCCTTAACACTGTCTGGGTTTTTGGCGAATTTGATTCCGGTCACCATTGGCAACATCATCGGTGGCGTGGTAATGGTCGCGGGCGTGTACTGGTTTGTGTATCTGCGCGAGAAATAACCCGCTGGCAAAGCAAACCGTCACCCATGCGTAGGGCAAACGTCTCGTGAACGTCTAACACCTCATGCCCAAGCCTGTCTATAATTAGAGCTAGAGCATCCTCTGTAACTCGGTAGTCAATCTAAGGGGCGGGCAAATGCGGCAGAGAATTAGCGTTCTCCTATTTGTGCTTCTGGCAGCAGGCTGTAACCTGTCGTTCTCGCCGGAAGCCACCCCGACCTTTGCCCCGACGCGGACTCCCACCGCCACCGAACCCGCCACGCCCACAGACGAGCCAACGGCTATCGCCCAGCTTGTTTCGCCCACGTCAACGCTGACCGATACCCCCACGTTATCGGCCACACCGCGCGCGACGGACACATCCGAACCCACCGAAACCATCACGCGCACGCCGACGAATACGCCGACGATCACCAGCACCCCAACCGATACACCAACGGCAACCGACACGGCAACGGCGACCGCGACCAACACCGGAACGTCCACCCCCAGCGCGACGCCAACAGCTACACCTACGGCGACACGCACGCCGACGCCCACCGACAGCCCGACGCCCACCGACACCTTTACGCCAGCGCCAACGGATACGCCGCGCCCGACCAATACCGTGCGTCCGTCGCCGCTGCCGACGATTGGTGCCAGTCCCACGCCGACGGCCACCACTACACCAACATCCACAGAGACGAACATCCCGACAGCTACACCGCGCCCGTCGGATACGCCAATTCCGCCAACGGTAGATACCCGTCCGCCAACATTGAACCCCACGCAGGTCGCCTTGCTGGCTACCGATACGCCAGCACCGTCCGCGACTTTCAACGTGACGCCGACGCACACGCTTATCCCCCCAACGCTCGATGTAACGCCGACGTTCATCACCGCCGAAGCCACCTGGACGATTCTGCCGAGCTTTACGCCTGTGATCTCGACGCCGCAGCAAAGCGATACAGGCGCAACGGTCACACCGACGCCGCCGCCCACCGTTGAACTCATCGTTACCCTTGCGCCGACCATTCCGGCGGCTGCCGCTGCCGCGACCTTCGTCCCGATTCTGCCGCCGCAGGTGCCCAATCCGCGCGCCTTCGCACTCAGCGGAACAGGTGCCGCGCCGCTGGTGGGTTTGGGCGACGACGCGCAGCAGTACGTCCAGAACCCGATTTACGACAACATCTTCGGCTGGATCAACAGCAACGGGCGGCTGAACTTCACCGATGTCAGTACTGGCGTGCGCACACCGATGACCTGCTGGCCCGTGTCGCCCAACGAGAACGAGCGCGGCAATCTCTCTATCGACCTCATCGCCTGGTCGCCAACGGGCGATTACGTGGCCTTCCACACTGTTCCCAACTCCGGCGATGCTGACCCCAACGGCGTGTTCGTGCTCAACTGGCGCACCGTCAATCCCGGCGACCCGAACTGTAGCGGGCTGGAGGTCTACTACATCATGCCGGACTGCCCGACGGCCTGCGCCAACAACTCGCCGCAGCGTACCACGCGCGACCTGCGCTGGTCACCAGACGGCACCATGATGATTCTCGAAGCACAGCCCAGCGACATCGGGCGGCGCGGCGTGTTCATCCGTTCAGCTTTCGCCGCGAACTCAGGAGTCCCGCCGCTGGCCTACGACTACGGCTATTGGGCCAACAACGGCGCGAGTGTGATTGTCAGCGGCATCGGCCCTGAAGGGCGTCCGGTGATTCATGTCGTCGGACTGGATGGCGCGCTGCTGCAAGTGGTGATGGACAACGGCCTGTTCGTACGCGATGCCGTGCAGCGTCCCGACGGCAGCATCGTTGCACTGGCCGCCGCCGACCCCAACGGCGCGTGGTCACTGGTCAACAGCGCGGGAACACCCATCACGCAGCCCATCGGCAGCGCACCGCCGACGCGCGTGATCTGGGCACCTGCGCGCGGCGCGGTCTATGTGGCGACAGCCAACGGACGCCAGTTCATCGCTTATCTCAACGGCACGATTACCGAAATCACCGATCAGGTGGGCAACGTGGCCGCCATCAACTGGGTTGGCGGCGCAGCGCTGACCAATAACACCGTGAGCACTGTACCGATTGTCGCTACGCCATCAGGTGTAATCGAAGGCAGCCAGTATCAGCCGGGGCAGCAGCTTCGGTATCTGGGACAGGTGGCGCTCAATATCCGCGCCGCGCCGGGTACCAATGGCGCTGTCGTCGGCGCGCTCCAGCCAGGCAGCTACGTCGTTATCCTGGCCGGGCCATCGGATGTCGGCGGCTTCGTCTGGTGGCAGATTCAAACGGCGGAAGGGGTGATTGGCTGGATTGCCGGAACCATCAACGGCGTGAATGTGTTAGGGGAATAGTCAACCTATGCTGGAATCCGTCTTGAGTTTCAGCCTCAGCTTGTGGCTAGGGACTTACCTCATCAGCCGTGATCTGCGCAGCGCTAAACTCCTGCTGGCAGGTGTGAGTGTTGTCCTTCATGCCACAGCGGTAGCCCTCAGCTTGCTTCATCCTGAATGGTCGGTATCAACGCTGCTCGTCGTGCTATCAGCGGCGGCGTGGGCGCTTGCCCTGTACCTGTTTACTCGCAGCGAACCGCCTGTCGCTAAGAAACTGCTGGCGCTGTTGGGTGTCGCTTTGCCGCTGTTGTTGGCGCAAACCCTGCTGCCAGCGCTGCTCATCAGCCTTGCGCTGTGCGTGCCTGCGATGACGGCGGCATACATTGACGCCTCCGAGCGTGACGAGGCCCTGCTGCCCGATGTGCTGCGTTCCTTCGATTACGCCGCGTTTATGAGTCTGGTCTTTGGTGCGCAGGTGGCCGTCGTCATGTCCATCGTCGGCGTGAGCCTTCCCCTGATAGCGCTGCTGCTGGGCACGATTACAGCGGCAGTCGTGATTCAGACCTTTGCCGAACAGGCGCAAACCCTGCTGGATCGTATCGCCTTTTTCCGCTGGGCCAGGCTGCGCAGCGCACGCGCCGAACTGCGGGCAGTCGCCAACGCTCTGCCGCGCGCCGTCGAAACACCGCACATCGACCAATGGAGTGATGAGGATTTCATACGCCATACCCGCCGCGCGCTGAGTCATTTCGGCGATTTACCGCGTTTGGCAGGCAGTCCGTTGATTTATCTGCCCGCCGTTGAGCTTCGGCTGGCGCAGCGGCAGGCGAACGATAATACGCTGGAACGCGCGGTAGAACTTAAAGCCCTGCTGGCGGAAAGCGTCGCGCGCCTGAAACCGCGTGGCAAAGGCGCGTTTGGCACAACGAACGAATGGCGGCACTACAACGCGCTCTATTACCCCTACGTCATCGGCCTGAAACCCTACAGCCTGCGTGCTGCTAACGATGAGCTGGACGACGAAACGCAGGAAGTGTTCCGCTGGTTCAGTACCAGTGTTCCAGAGCGCACCCTCTACAACTGGCAGACGGCAGCCACCAGACTGGTGGCCCATGACCTGCGCGAACAGCAGCAGGCGAAAGAAACGGTGTAAATTGGCAGCGTTTGGCAGTCTTTTTCGTAGAAATGGCAGTTGCCAAAGCCTTATGTTGAAGACATCGTTAGTTCAACAAAGGAACGTTTTCACAATGGCAACCGTCCTACAACAAGACACAGCCGCGCTGCTGCGCAATACCTTGAAAGCCAACGTTTTCGCCTCAACCCTCAGTGGTGCCGTGATGATCGTCGGCGCGGGCGCGCTGGCACCCTTCATGGGCATAGACCATCCCGCGTATCTGGTCGTGCTGGGAATCGGCATTCTGATGTTCGCCTTCGCTGTCTTCCGTATTGCCAGCGAAAAGCCGCTTGACGCACGCAAGGGGCAGATCATTTTCGTGCTGGATGTCGTCTGGGTCGTGGGCAGTATTCTGCTGCTGCTGGCCGACCCGCTGACCTTTACGAACGAAGGCAAATGGGTCGTCCTGATTCTGGCAGACATCGTCGGGATGCTGGCGCTGGGGGAGTTTCTGGGGGTGCGCCGCCTGAGCTAACACCGCACAGCGATTAAAAATTTGTAAAGATAGGGGCAGAGTCGCGCGCTTTGTCCCTGAATGCTTTTACAAAGTTCGGCGGTTCGCACTACAATAGGATTATCGCAATCAAGTGAGGGCACATCCTATGCCTGATAAGAAATCTCTAACCAGCGAATCCCAGACAGGTGCAGTGCGGTTGGTTGCGGAACCGCGTGCAGAACGGCATGATCCCCCGCAGCCTTCGACGCTGCCAGAGATGACCGATGACGGCGCTACGACAGGCGTCATTCGTATTGTCACCGAAGGTAAAGATCGCAGTGCTGCGCTTGACCACGATTCTGGACAGGAAGGGTAAGGCAACCACTGCGGCCCGCGTTGAAAGGATGCCCTGTATGGGACCGATTTTTAATGCCTTGATTGAATTCTTTGAGGAGGATGACTGGGAGTTTTCGTGGATGGAAGGCATGACTGCCTTGAGCATGGCTTTCTCTGGCAAGCATGGCAAGTGGATGTGTTATGCACAGTCCCGTGAGGAGCAGCAGCAGTTTGTCTTTTATTCCGTATGCCCGATGAACGCCCCCGAATCGAAGCGCGCAGCGGTCTCGGAGTTCATTACCCGCGCGAATTATGGCATGATTATCGGCAACTTCGAGATGGATTGGTCAGATGGCGAAATCCGCTACAAGACCAGTATTGATGTCGAAGGGGCGCAGCTCACTAAATCACTCATCAGACAGATGGTGTATGCCAATGTGATGACCGTAGATCGTTATCTGTTGGGGTTGATGGCGGTGATGTATGGCGGGGCTTCCCCTGCCGATGAAATACAGAAAATCGAATCGAGCGATTCGGTATCCACCCTTGAGCATGGTGTTGATACCGGGGTGAAAGGAACCGAATATCTCGATGACGACCCTACACACCCCACGCTTCCCTGATCTATGATCGGCGAGTCACATTTCGTACACTTGATAGTAAACGGCAAGGAATAAACGCTATGGCTGGCATCGGGCGTGTGTTTGGTATCGTTATGCTGCTGTTGTTGGGGAGTCTGCCGGGTATGATGGCCCAGGCGGAGTTCTCGGCACAGGAGACACCTACCCCAACGGCGGCGGTGGCGACAACGCCAGTTCCGGCGCAAACGCTGGTCGATGGCGTGCCCGTGACCATCCAGTTGGTCGGCGGCGCTGGCCCAGTAGACCTGTTGTACACTGCCCCGGATGCCCAGACCGTCACGGTCACCGCGCGCAGTGAAACCGCTGGCGCAATTGATACCACGCTTCAGGTACTGTCCGCTGATAACGAAAACCTCGGCTTTAACGACGACCATGAAACCCGCCGCGCCGACCTCTCCAATCGCGACTCGGTGATTGAAGACCTCGAACTGCCCAGCGCAGGCGTGTACATCATCCGTGTGGACAGCTTCACAGGCGCCAGCACGGGCAATGTGGAAGTGACCTTAGACGCCGCAGGGCGCGGCGCTGTCGGCGATGTGGCCGAGCCTGTGGTCATCAGTGACCGCTTACGCCGCAGCCGCACCTATGAAACCACCTTCGAGGGCAACGAAGGCGATGTGGTGACCATTACCGCGCGTGACCTGCCCGACGACGATGCGGATATTGACCCGCTGCTGACGCTGCTCAACGAAGACGGTGATGTGCTGGCTGAAAACGACGACCACGAAAACCGTGATACCGCGCTGGATTTGTTCGACGCCCGTATCGAGAATTTTGTCCTGCCGGAAGATGGCACCTACACCATCGAAGTCGATGAATACTTTGGCGACCCCGGCGACTTTGAACTGACGATTAACTTTGCCACCAGCATCACCGAAGCGCTCAGCGGCCCGCTGGAAATCGAAGGCAATGTCCCGGCAAATGGCAGGTTCGAGCAGGTTTTCACCGCCAACGAAGGCGATGTGGTGACCATTACCGTGCGCGCTGACAGCAACAGCGACCTCGACCCAATTTTGCGCCTGTTGGATGCGGGCGGCGAAACCATCGCTGAAAATGACGATCACGCTTCCGAGGACACATCATTGAGTCGCTACGACTCGCAGATTGCCGCCTTCACCATTCCGGCGAATGGCCGTTACCTCGTCGTGGTGACAGGCTTTGGCACCAGTTCCGGCGATTTCCGGCTGACGATTGAGTTTGGCGACTAGAACTATCAACCGCATCTAACAAACTCAGCGTTTCCTATCGCCTCGTGCTTGATTAGAATAGGCTGCATGAAGATGTTACCCAAACTCAGCAGCCTCACATTACCCTGGTCAACCGACTGGACAGCGCTTTTTGGGCGTTCTGCGCCGCTGATTCTTGAAATCGGCTTTGGTTATGGCGTCTATCTTATGCACCTCGCGCGCACGAACCCACAGGCTAACGTCATCGGCATCGAAATCGCGAACCGCTGCCTGAATGCGGCGGAGAATGCTATCCTGCGTGAAAAGCTGGACAATGTGCGCGTCATTTACTCGACGGCGGAAACCGCCCTGCATCATCTGTTTGAAGCGCAAAGCCTCAGCCAGATTCACATCAACTTTCCTGATCCCTGGTTCAAGCGTTCGCACACCCATCGCCGCCTGATGCAGCGCGACACGCTGGACACAATGGTCAGCCGTCTCGCGCCCGATGGCCGTCTGTATCTCGCCACCGACATTCGCGACTACGCCGAGATGAGCGCTGATTTGCTGGCGGCCACCGCTGGACTCGATAATCTGCTGGATACCAAATGGGTCTACGAGATGCCCGAACGCGGCGGCGTCACCAAGTATGAAGCGGCGGCGCGGCGTGCGGGGCGTCCCTGCCATTATTTTGCCTATCGTCGTAATCAGGTTCCTGTCTCCGCTGTTCCCGTGATTAAGGATTTGGAAATGCCGCACGTTGTTTTTGTATCGCCGCTTTCGCTGGACGAAATGCTTACGTCATTTACTTCGCATAAGATCGCCGATTACGCGACACGCAAAGGGACCTACGTCAGCTTCATGGATGCCTATCGCGGCGCACACAACGTTCTGGTGGAGGTTTTTGTCAAAGAGCCGACGATTGAACAGCACTTCGCGATGCTGATTACGCGGCGTGAAGCGGCTGGCGAATACACGCTTAAACTCAGCACCTTGGGACACCCACGCCCGACGGCAGGCATTCATCGGGCGGCGGCGCTGCTGCGCAACTGGCTGCTGAGCCTGCACCCGGACAGCAAAGTGCTTTCCGACAAGATACATGACTACGGCATCGATTCTGCCATCACCGACGACGCCTCACCGCATTGACCCTTACAGGATCTGTTGTTAATTTAATGTGCTAATGAACTTAAAGCGTCCTTAGAGCTTTCCCTTTTGTCGGCGTGCGCTGCATTTTACTCCCTTCTCCCCTGAATTCGGGCGTAAGCGAAGCGACAGGGCTGGGGATGAGGGGGCAAGCGACCACCAATGGTTCATTACCCACATCGTAGAGCAATCGTCAGCCTCATGTCTGGACGCGTCGAATTTCAGCCGCTATAGTTCTGTTTACGTGTTGTGATGTATGGAATAAATCTGAAATGAACAAAAAACCATCGTCGCGCCAATGGAGTATCGGCCTCATCTGTTCGCTGCTGCTGGTGTTGGCGGCGTGCAGTGGCGAGGGCGAACAGGCGAACGTCCCCGTGCTGCCTGTGCTCGTCCGGCAAACGCCTGCCGAAGTGGTGCAGGCGTTTCTCGATGCCTGGAACGCCAGCGATTATGCCACGATGTATAACATGGTCAGCGCGCAAAGCCGCACCCGTTATCCACAGTCGGTATTCGAGGCGCGTTATACGCAGGTCGCGGAAGCGCTCGGCATCAGCGGCATCACCTATTCACTGGGAGATACCACCCTTCAGGGCACTACCGCAGCGGTCAATTATGATGTCAGCATCGCATCGCCGGGCTACGAAACGCTTGCCGACAGCGGACGCATCATGCGCCTGATGGACGAAGCGGGCAGTTGGCGCGTGGCCTGGTCGAGCATGGATATTCTCTCCGGTTATGCCGACGGCGCACAGATTGATGTACAGGCTCCGCGTCCACCGCGCGGCACCATCTATGACCGCAACGGGCGTGCTCTCGCGCAGGAAGGCGGCACGGTGGTTGCCATGTGGTCAGCGCAGCAGAACATGTCTGACGTTGAAGCCTGTATCGATTTGATTGCTAACACCCTGCGTCAGTGGCGTCCGGGGGTTGCGCAGCGTTTCGCTTCGTACTCTACCGAGACCGTCTTTTTCCTCGGTGAGATGGACGCCGAAATCTACGCACAGCACAGCGGCGATTTGCAGACCCTGTGCGGTGTCGCGCCGGGAACCAATCTGTTTGCGTTATACCCGCCGCGTGTATGACTGGAACGGTGCCGCCGTCCACATCACTGGTTATCTGGGACTGGTGCAGGCTGAAGATGGCGCGGTTATTCACAGGGCGATCTCATCGGCCAGATGGGCATTGAGCGCGCCTTCGAGAACGAATTAAGCGGCACGCCTTCGCGCGTTGTGCGTATCGTTGAGCCGGGCGGCGCTGTCATCCGTGAACTGGCGAGCGCTGAAGGCACACCCGCGTCTTCGGTGACGCTGACGATTGACCGTGACTTGCAGCGGGCCACTGCGGAAGCGCTGTCCGACGCCTTTAACTACGCCGCTGCCAATTGGGCACAGTATTCCCCCGGCGGCGCGGCCATTGTCATGGACGTAAATACGGGCGCGATTCTGGCGCTTGCCAGTTATCCCGGCTTCGATCCGGCGCTTTTCGATCCCAACAGCGCTATTCCCTCCGATGATCGTATCAACGCCATCAATGCCCTCAGCACCAGCCAACTGCGCCAGCCGCTGCGCAACCACGCCACGCAGGATCAGTACTTCCCCGGTTCTACTTTCAAGATTATCACCACTGCCGCGACTGCCAACGAAGACCTCATCAGCCCTACCGAATTGTTTAACTGTGACTTGCGCTGGGATGGCCGGCCCTACGGCGACACGCGCGAATTCCGCATCGACTGGCGCAGCACCGATGGACTGGACCCAGCGGGTGAAATCACCATCTCACAGGCGCTGGCGGCATCCTGCAATCCGTTTTTCTACCAGTTCGGGGCGCTGCTGTACCGCGATGTGGGCTTTCAGGCGTTGATGGATTATGCGCGCCGCATGGGACTGGGCGCAGCCACAGGACTCGCGCCTGTGATGCAGGAAGCTGATGCCGAACTGCCCACGATTGATAATCCCGAAGAAGCCATTATGAGCGCCGTCGGTCAGTATGATGTGCAGGTCACGGCCATTCAAATGGTGCGCATGATGGCGGGTGTTGCTAACGGCGGTACGCTTTACCGTCCTTATATCGTCCAGCAGGTCGGCGGCGTCGATGGTCAGCCTGTCACGTTCGAGGCGGAGCCAACGGTGGTGGGTAACATGGATTTCGCGCCTGAGGTTTATCAGGTCATTCGCGATGGCCTGTGTTTAGCGACCACTGATGAAACCTTAGGAACGTCGTGGTTCGTGTTTGAAGACATGCCCTACACCGTTTGCGGCAAAACGGGCACAGCTCAGACCGGCACGCCCTATCCTAACGGCTGGTTTGTGGCGTATGCTCCCGCAGACGACCCACAGGTTGCCATCATCGCCGTTGTTCCCAACTCGCGTGAAGGCTCGGAAACCGCCGCGCCCATTGTGCGCCGCATCCTCGACCACTACTTCAACGCCCCCATCGCGGATTTCCCCGATTGGTGGTTTAACAACACCTATAACGTGCTGGACTTGCCGGAAGGCAGCACGGGCGGCTAATCGTAGGGGCATGGCACCAGCCATGCCCTTTTTATGAAACCACCACCAGCGCCGCGTATACCGAGTACACAATCAGCGCCTGCGCCGGGCCATAGGTCAGCCAGATTAAATCGTCCATCAGCCGGAAGCGTTTCTGCATGAACAATTGCACGGTAATCAGCAAATCGCTGAACAAAAACAGCATCGTGCCCAGCGCCAGTGGCATAAATTCGCTGCGCTGCATCGCCAGCCCTGTGGCGAACCCCGCCGTGCTTGACAGCAGCAGGCAGTAGGCCAGCGCCGCCCAGGTCAGCACTGTGTGCTGCTGCCCGCGATACACGGTGATGAACCACGCGATTACGCCTATAATCAGCCACGTTACCCACGCGCCGAGGCGAATAGCGCTGTCATTCAATCCTACCGCATCGCTGAACCACAAAAGCCCCGCGATATAGGCGATGTGTCCCAGCCCAAATGCGCTGATGCCCCCCATCACGTTCTGGCGCGCCATGAAAATGTCCCCGACGAATCCCAGCGTCATGCCGATGGCAATGAGCAGGGCATAGCCAAATGCTGAAAGTTCTGTCGTATCGTTAGCAAATCTGCCGTTGTTCGCCAGCGTTGTGTAGTTGACGAGGAACACCCACCCCCACGCGGCCACTACCAGCACCATCGACGATGCCAGCCATGTCCAGCGCGGCGGGGGCTGAGGAGTGCCCGCCTTCGGCCTGCCGAGGACGAAACCGCCACACAACAGCGCCGCCCACACGATCAGCAGCACAGTCAGCACCAGATTGACTTCGGGCGTTACAGCTAACGTGAACATCTTTTACCGTCGCTTTCCAGCCGAATAAGGCATTCGATTATAGCGCCCTTGCGTCGCGCTCAGGGGGGACATTCGTCCCGGCTTGTCCGCGTTATCCCACACCGCGAATCTCATGCAGCTTGCTAGAACATGCGGTCTAGTTTATACTTAAGGTTCGGTATTGAATGGGATATGCCTATGATCACAGACGACCTGCGTAAACGTGCCGAAGACCTCCGTGCCCAGATCAGCCATCATATCTATCTTTACAATGTGTTGAGTACGCCTGTCATCACCGACGCCGAGTACGACAGACTCTATCACGAACTGCGCACCCTCGAAGAAACGTATCCCGAACTGGTCACGTCTGACTCCCCGACGCAGCGTGCGGGCAGCGACCTTTCGGAAGACTTCCCCAAAGTGCGCCATCCCGCGCCCATTCTCAGCTTATCCAACTGCTTCAGTGAAGCCGACCTGCGCGCGTGGGAAGAACGCAACCTGAAGCTGCTGCCCGCTGGCACGCAGTTGGCCTACACGCTGGAACCCAAGCTTGACGGCTTATCCATCGTCATCACCTACGAGAACGGCGTGCTGACCAAAGCCGCCACGCGCGGCAACGGCGAAGTCGGCGACGACGTAACCGCCAATGTGCGCACGATTCGCACGGTGCCGCTGCGTATCCCGGTGAATCCCACAAAATCCCACTATCCCACACCACAGCGTCTTACGGTGCGCGGCGAAGTCCTGTTCCTCAAGCAGGATTTTGAGAAAGTGAACCAGAAACAGGCCGAACTGGGCTTGCCGTTGTTCATCAACGCCCGCAACACAGCCTCCGGCGCGCTCAAGCAGAAGGATTCGCGCATTACCGCCTCGCGCCCGCTGACCGCTTATCTCTATAGTATTGTCGAGATTGTTGGGATAACGCTGGATAAACAGTGGGATATGCTGGAATTCCTGCGGGATATGGGCTTCCCGGTTGCCCCCCATTCGGAACTTTATCCCACGCTGGACACAGTTATCGCACAGTTACCCACATGGGAATCCCGCAAACGTGGGTTATCGTTTGAAATCGACGGCGTAGTCATCAAAATCAACGACCTCAAAATTGCCCGTGAGTTGGGCGTTGTGGGAAAAGACCCGCGTTATGCCACAGCCTACAAATTCCCGGCGGAGGAAGTCACCACCAAACTGCTCGGCGTCACCGTCAACATCGGGCGCACGGGCAAGGTCACGCCTACCGCGCAGCTAGAGCCGGTCTTCGTCGGCGGGGTGACGGTGGTCAATGCCACGCTCCACAATTACCAGCAGATTGCCGAGTTGGATATTCGTCTGGGGGATACCGTGATCGTCAAGCGCTCCGGTGAGGTGATTCCCTACGTGATCGGCCCGGTCACCGCGCTGCGCACAGGCGAAGAAACGCCCATCGCGCCGCCCACCACCTGCCCCCACTGCAATACGCCGATTGTCCAGCCGCAAGGCGCAGTCGATCATTTCTGCCCCAACGTTCACTGTCCCGAACGTGTCTTCCGCACCATTGAGTTCTTTGTCTCCAAGGGGGCGATGGATATCGAAGGCATGGGGCCGCAGACCGTGAAACTGCTGATGGAGCGCGGCTTGCTCAACGACGAAGCCGATGTGTTTTATCTCAAGCCGGAGCAGTTGGAAGGCTTTGAGGGCTTCGGTGACAAGAAGATCAGCAACCTGATGGTGTCTATCGAAGCCGCCCGCCACCGCCCGCTGGCGCAGTTCGTCGCCTCGCTGGGCATTGACGGCGTTGGCTGGAAAATCGCCAGCGACCTTGCCAGTGCTTTTGGCTCGATTGACGCGCTGATTAATGCATCTGTGGCCGAGATCGACGCGGTAGAGGGTATTGGCGATGTGCTGGCACAAAGCATCGCCGACTGGTTCAAAGACCCCTATCACCAGCAGGTTCTGGCGAAAATCCGCGCGGCAGGCGTGACGATGGAGGGGCAGGTCAAGGTCGTGGCGGGCAGCCAGCTTGACGGGTTAACCTTCGTCCTCACGGGCACATTACCCACATTATCCCGCGAAGAAGCCGAAGCCTTGATCGAAGCGCACGGCGGCAAAATCTCCGGCAGCGTCAGCAAGAAAACTTCTTATGTGCTGATGGGCGACTCGCCGGGCAGCAAAGCCGACAAAGCGCGCCAGCTTGGCGTGCCCATTATCAGCGAAGACGATTTGCAGCGTATAGTTAGCTCGTAGGGGCTTGGTGCCGCCAAGCCCGCTGGCATATCAGACTGTCAGTTTGAGTTGAGAGGGAAATGGGGGCGCAGCGCGCGCCGCGCAGAACATCCTGTTGGATCTACGCCGCCTGATCCCACGTTTGCGGCTCAAGTCGGGTCGCTTTCGGACGTGACCAGTGGCTGGTGAGCTTCGACGCGATGCTGATGCCACAGTACAGGCAGGCGTGCGTTGATTTCGTCAAGCCGCTGTTGTTCGGCAGGCGTGAGTTGTTGTTTTCCGGCAGACGGTACAGTTCAAAACGTTCGGTGGCGAGTTTCTGGATCAGGGGCAGCGTTTCGTACATGGTGACACCTATGTCTTCATCTACTTGAACCAGAAAGAAGTTATTTTTGATTTTGTGAACATAATATAGACGCTCAACAACCCCAAATCTTACCTCAATGGATGCCTTTGCCGCGTGGTTCGCCGCTTATAAACGGGCGTGGGAAACGCTCGACACTGCCGCGTCTGTCGCGCTGTTTAGCGAACGTGCGCTATTCCGTTCGCCGTTCAGCACGCCGCTTGTGGGCGCGACGCCTTAACCGCCTACTGGTCAAACGTCGCGCGCGCAATCCGATGTTCATTTCGACTATCATGTCCTTTGCCGTCACCGCCGAATTGGGCATCAATCATGGGTCCGGTATCGTTTATCAGGCGCAAAACAGGTAAACTGGTGCGCTGGACGGCATTTTCGTCGTCAGGCTCAACGCTGAAGGGCGGATTTATGCAAATTTCGTGGTGGTGGGAAGGTTCGCAGTGAAATCAGCCGTTGTCGTCATCAAAAAAAGGGCGTGACAAACCCATTCGCCAGCAGCATCCCTGGATTTTTTCCGGCGCGATAGAGCGCGTCAGAAGGCGATCCCGCCCGGCGACATCGTGACCGTGAAGGACACGGGCAATTTCCTCGCGCGCAGTTGTGGAGATCCCAAGTCGCAGATTCGGGTGCGCATCCTCACCTGGAAAGACGAGGAAATCAACGACGACTGGTGGCGGCGGATGTAAACGGGCGGTTGACAGCCGTAAACAAAATCTGATGATCGAACATGCTGCTTGTCGTCTGGTAAATGCCGAAAATGACTTTATACCCGGTCTTATCGTGAGCCGCTGACAAGTGGCTGGTGCTGTAATCGCCCGACTGGCCTGGGTATTGAAACCCACAAAGCGACCATCGCAACTGCTGGCCGAAATCGTCAAACCAATGGACATTTACGAGCGCAGCGATATTGATGTGCGTGGCAAAGAGGCTTGCAGTCTGTAACGGGGATGTTGTGGGGCATTGAACCCCCGGAGTATATTGAAAAATCGTTGAAGGGGTCAAAATCAAAGTCGATGTGCGCAAAGGGCATAAAACTGGATTTTACCTTGACCAGTACGCCAACCGCCTCTTGTTAGGCGAGTTAGCGACGTTAGGCGCTGGAAGTCAAAGTCGAATTCTCAACGTGTTTTAGCTATACAGGCGGCTTTGGGCTTCATGCTGGCAAACATCAGATTATCAACGTGGACGCGTCACATGACGTTTTGGAACTTGCAGATCAAAACGCCCCTTCTTTTTGATTTCCGCTGAGCCATCATCAAAGCATCCAGGCGGACGCCTTCGTCTATCTGCGTGATATGGCAGACGCGAAAGAGCAATTTGACATCATCGTGCTTGACCCGCCCAAGTTTGCCAGCAGCCAGCAGCGGGTGGAAAAAGCCGCGCGCGGGTATAAAGACATCAACCTTCACGCCTTCCAATGCGTCAAACCCGGCGGGTACCTGATGCCCTTTTCCTGCTCCGGCGCGATCAGCCGCGACTTGTTCCAGAAAATCGTCTTCGGCGCGCTGGCAGACAGCGGGCGGCAGGCGCAAATCGTGCGCCATCTGTCGGCGGCGGACGATCACCCCGTCGCGCTGACGTTCCCTGAAGGCGAGTACCTCAAGGGGCTGCTGCTGCGGGTGTATTAACAATTGGTGCTATTGAATTCAAGAGTTGGTTGAAAGCCGCCCAGTTGCCCTCGCGTGCGCTGTGTTTTCTCCCTTCTCTCAGTCGGGGGAGGAGCATGAGGGGGTAGACCAGCACCATTGGTTATTAGAAGTTGAAAGGGCGAAACCGCATTTCGCCCTACAGGTTAGCGTCGCTGGCGTTTCAGCAGTTCTACCAGATTCTCAAAGCTCCACGACTTCGAGTCGAATACATAGTCCGGCGCGATGACCGTGATGTCCGTGCCCTGCTGTTTGCGCAGGTGGTCAATCGTCGGTAGCAGCACATCACGCTCCACCACCACCGTCACCGCGTAGGCCTGGCTGTCGCCTTCGCCGCGCGCTTTGACGTACACAGGCGTGATGCTTGGCCCCATCAATCCCGCCAGCTTTGGCTCCTGTGCCAGCAGGCGTGCCACTGCCTCCTGCGACTCGCCTTTGATGTTCGCCGTGATCGACACGAACTTGCGCGCCCGCAGATGTGCTTCAATCAGTTCAAGGATCAGCCGCGTCTGTTGCAGCTTCTCCTGGCTCTCCAGCAGCGTGCGCCGGTTGCCAATCAGCACCGCTTCCGACTTCAGCAGCGTGCCTCCGGTCAGCATTTTCAGGCGGTTTTCGCGCAGCGTCGTGCCCGATGACGTGATGTCCACGATCATGTCGGCGTAGCCCATGCTCGGCGCAACTTCCAGCGCGCCGTCTGCGCCGACCAGCGAGAAATACGTCAGCCCGCGTTCGTAGAGCCATGTGCGCGTCAGGTTGCTGTACTTGGTAGCGATACGCAGTTCGCGTCCCTTTTCCTTGTAGGTCGTCGCCAGGTCTGCCAGTTCCGCCAGCGAGGCGATGTCTACCCAGCTTTCCGGCACGGCCAGCACCAGCTCGCAGCGTCCGAAGCCTAGCTGCTGTACCACGACCACATCGTCGCCTTCTTCGGTTTCTTCGCTCACCACGTCGAAACCTGTGACCCCCAGATCGACGCTGCCGTCCGCCACCTTGTCGAAGATGTCGGTCACCCGCTGGAACAGGATTTCAACGCCCGGCGCAGACGGAATCGTCGCCGAATACTGGCGTTCGTTGGGTTTGTTCACCCGCAGCCCGGCGTTGGCGAAGAAGTCCATCGTCGATTTTTCCAGCGCGCCCTTGCTCGGCAGCGCCAGCCTCAAGACCGTGCCGTTGTTGTTAGGCATGGTTGTTTAACTCCACAATTCGTTCAAACACGTTATCTCTCTGGATATGATATTCCTCGCGCGTGGACATCGCCCGCAGCACGACCTCGCCCTTCTCGCGCTCCGCCGAGCCGATGAGCACGGTGAACGGGATGCTGTGCTTGTCGGCGTATTGCAGGTTGCTTTTGACGCTGCGGTGGCGCACGTCGAGTTCGACACACAAGCCCTTGTGCCGCAGGGTTTCGGCGGTCTGGATGGCGTAGGCATAGTCGTCTTCGGCGATAGCCACCACCAGCACGTTGACCGCGCTGCCCGGCTGGCTGGCCTGCCCTTCGGTTTCCAGCGCGAGGTGCAGGCGTTCCAAGCCGTAGGAGAAGCCCGTCGCCGGGATGTCCTTTCAGCCGCCGAGCGTCGCTACGAGGTCATCGTAGCGGCCACCCCCGCAAAGCTGGCGTTCTTCACCAAGGCCGCCGTGATGAACTTCAAAGATCGTCCCGGTGTAATACTGCAAACCACGGCTGAGTCCCAAATCGAGGTTGACTTTGTCCCAGTCCAGCCCATAGGGGGCCAGTGCATCCACGATACCACGCAGTTTGTCCAGTACGGAGCGCTCAATGCCAAAACTGTCCAGAATATCCGAAGCCTCGCGCAAAACATCGTTGGGATTGCCGGACAGCTTGCCAATTTCGTCCATGAAACGCAGCGCCTGCTGTAAACCGGGCGTCTGGTCGCGGCGGCGGATTTTCGTCAGCAGGCGGTCAATGATTTCGTCGGAGTCGCGGTCACTTTCGATGTTGATGTTGATGCTCTGCAAGAAGTCGAGAATCGCCAGCCGTGCCTCGGCTTCTTCCATCTGTTGCAGCAGTTCGGTCAGGCGGCGGCTGCGCGGCAGGTTGGGTTCTTCAGCGCTGAACGCCGGATAAATCTGCGTCAGCCGTTCCTTGACGAACTCGACGCCGCGCTTTTGCAGCACCTCCATGTTTTGCAGGAGGAAAGTTTTCAGGCGGCTTTCGATCTTCAGGTTTTCGAGGAAGCGCGCCAGAATGCCAACATGTCCGATGACCAGCCGGAAATCGCGCAGGCCCATCGCGTCCAGTCCGGCGTAAGCCACGCGAATGACTTCGGCATCGGCGGCGGCTTGCGGCGCGCCAATCAGCTCCACGCCAACCTGCGTGAACTGGCGATAACGCGCTTTCTGCGGCTTTTCGTAGCGGAAGACGGGGCCGCCATAGTACAGGCGCACAGGCAGCGGCTCGTTTTGCAGGTTGTCGATATAGGCGCGCATAACCGACGCCGTCATCTCCGGGCGCAGGCACAGGCGGCGGTTGCGGTAATGGAAATCATACATGCGGGCGATAATGTCTTCGCCTGATTTCCTGAGATACAGGTCGGTATGCTCGACGATGGGCATGTCCAGCGGCGCATAACCAAAGCGTTCAAAGGTTTCTGTCAGCTTATCTTCGATGCGGCGCATCGCCCGATAATCGCGCGGCAGCACGTCGTTGACACCGCGTACACGTTCAATTCTATTGGATGGCATTGAGGATTACTCGATGGTCGAAAGTGATGGGCAGATTATAATGATGTCAGGCGCGGTTTAGCTAGTCCCGACGCCTCACGGGACTTCACTTTTAATCAACGGCGCTTTGCCACTGCTGGCACGCGGAATCACGTCCACACATTCGATCATCAGTGGCGGCATGATGATATGCTGCTTTTCCAGCGCGCGCCGCAATGTGCTTTCCAACGGCGCGGCGTCGAAATCCGGCGGCGTGCCGCTGAGCTGTACATGCAGCCCATCGCTGCGATAGGTCACCTGCCAGCCGCCAACGGATACCGTATCCATCGCCGCGTGGAAGATGTGAGGATGTACGGGAACTTTTTGGCCTTCAGCGTCATGCATATACAGAATATCCTCGACACGTCCCTGTATGCCTTCTAACACGCGGGAAGGGACGCCCACAGGTACAAATTTCATCGGATAGGCGCACACTGTCGCTCAGTTCGTAGCGTATCAGCGGCTGGGTGTCGTTGAACAGCACCGTGACCAGCAGTTTCGCGCCGTAAACCCCTGCCGGAACGGGCTGGTAATGTTCGTCCACATTTTCCACAATGACCGAGTCTTCAAACAGATGCATGTGGTGCTGCTGGCATTCGGCAGCGATGCCTGCGGTTTCTGTCGCCGCGTATTCGTTGTATAAACAGTCGCCCCACGCGCTATTGACCATGCGCCGCGTTTCTTCCGTGACGACTTCAGCGCTGGCGAAGATCACTTTCGGCGTAATGGACAGCCGCTTCTCAAGCTGTTCCACCGCCAGCAGCCGCGCCATCGAAGCGTAAGCCACCAGAATTTCCGGCTGTGCCTCGTTGAGCCGTTCTACGATGGATGTCAGTGGCTCCATCGCTGAAATGTGGGTCGTGGAGGCCCAGGGGCTTTCTAGGGTAAAGCCGACCTGCGCCGACATGTGCGAGACATTGCGCGAGGCCACCAGCGCCACTTTGCGACGATGCAGCAGGTTGACGATAATGCCTGCCCATTCGTAGCCGCGAATGAACGATAGGAGGACGGCTGCCCATTCCCGGTGATTGAACAGGAACAACCCCGGATTGCCAGTGCTGCCAGAGGTGGCGTTAACCCAGTAGCGCCCAAGATAAAGCGCGTCGGCTGATGCGTTCGCTACATGGGCTTTTACGCTGTCGAGATGGATTCGCGGGTCGGTGACCACCTCATCGAAGTTCGCCATCAGCATCTTTTTGGTGAGCACAGGCAGGTCGTGAAGCGGACTTTCATAGCCGTCTTCATGAAAGCGCCGATAGAAGGGCGAATGAGTGTAGGCGTGCAGGCGCAGTTTTGCCAGCGCATGTGCCTGATGCTGCGCTAACTTTTCCGGCGTCCAGCGATCATGGCCGCGTGACTGGCGCAGAAGCGTCAGCAAACTCAAGACGATGGGTATATCCATAGTGCCGTGCTTTCAATCCACCCTGTTATAATCATTTTATCACGCTGCTGAACTCAAAAGGACTGCTATGGCGCTAATCTATCACATCACCACCCGCCGCGAATGGGAACAGGCACAGGCGGCGGGCGAATATCGTGCCGAATCACTGGCAACGCAGGGGTTCATCCATAATTCCACGTCGGAACAGGTCACACGCGTCGCCAATGCGATCTATCGCGGACAACAGGGATTGGTGCTGCTGTGCATCGACAGGGACAAACTCAACGCTGAACTGCGTTTTGAACCGCCGGACACCAAAGTCCCAGCCCATCACTACACGGGCGAATTGTTCCCACACCTCTACGGCGCGCTCAACACCGACGCGGTAGTGAACGTGCTGGATTTCCCACCCAATGAAGATGGTACATTTGCACTGCCATCTGGAGTTGACGCATAATCAGGATGTTCATGTTCTGACGTGAAAGTCCATACATTATGATGCTGCGTTCGTTCGCTCTCCTCAAGTACAAATTGAGTGACGAGGCGGAACTGATTTTATTGGAAGAACGCCATACTGCCGATTTGTACGCCGTGACCAGCGCGAACCGGGAGTATCTGCGGCGCTGGCTGCCCTGGCTGGACAGCACGGTCACGCCCTGGGATACCCGCGCCTTTATCCAGCGTGGGATGCGGATGCTGGCGGACAATGAGGGCTTCAACTGCGGGGTATGGTATCAGAAGCGGCTGGTCGGCGTGGTCGGCTTGCATACCATGAGCACGGCCAACCGTTACGTGTCGCTCGGTTACTGGCTGTCTGAGGAAGCACAGGGCAAAGGGTTAATGACCACTGCCAGCGGCGTGCTGGTGAACCATGCCTTTAAGATGCTGGCGCTGAACCGCGTCGAAATCCGCTGCGCCGTCGAAAATGTGCGAAGCTGCGCCATCCCCGTGCGCTTAGGCTTCGTCCATGAAGGCGTCATCCGTCAGGCCGAATGGTTGTACGACCATTTTGTCGATCATAACGTTTACGGGATGCTGGCGCAGGAATGGAATGAGAAACGGGGCGAACCTTAGCCCGCCCCGTAGAAATGAACTAACGGGCGAAGTTCTGTTCAAACGCAGTGCAGAGGTCATCGGCAGTGCCCGCGTACACGTAATAGAAGGTGTCCCCCTCAGCAGTGAAGGTACCGGAACTGAAGCACGGTTCCACGGCCTGCGCTGAAAGCCGCGACTGTCCCTGATTGTTGACCACACACGCTAGGAAGTTATCCCGCAGACGGTCTTCGTTAATCACAGCCACCGCGCCAATTCCGGGTATCTGGCCGCTGGTGACATCGTAAACGGTAGGGGTATAGACCTGCGCCGCCACTGCGCCTACGTTCTGGTAGCACTGAATCATGCTGTCAATCTGCGCGATAGCGACAGTCAGCGCCGGGTTTCCGGTCAAGGCTGACGCGCCGCCGCCGATGGTCGATAACGCGCTGGAAATGCTCGTGGCGTTGCTGGCGGTGTAGCCCGTAACTGTCGGCAGAAAACGCTGAGCAGCGGCGCTGTCGTTGGCCGTATCTCCGGTTGCGCCCAGGTTACACGCCGCCATCAGCAGCATACAGGTCACCATCAGCGCGATTCTTTTCAGGTACATAAGCTCTCCTCTTGTAGTCAATCATCTCCAATAGATTACACCAATGCTTAACGCGCTAACACCCATATTTTTAGGTGTTTTCCCACTGCCGCGCCTCATCAGCTTTCACGCTTAGGCCGCTTATTCAGATTGTTCATACAGCCCTGGCACGTCGCGTTAAACACAGCGTAGCACAAAATGGCGCTTCATTTGAGGTTCGATTGCACCTGTAATGCGAATTGAAAGACTGTGGACAAACAAAAACGCCGGGAACATGACCCGGCGCTGGTTTTACATACGAACGATGCGATTGGCGACGCGCAACTGCTTGGGGAAAACGGGCAGGAAATCGACGATATTCTGGTAGCGACCTGTGCCCAGTTCCTGTACATAACGCCGCAGCACGCTGATCATCGGCGGCAGAATGTCCAGCTTGTGCATCTTGCGCTCAATCGTCAGATAAGAGTCGGCTTCGCGCTTGTTGATGTAATCCTGCAAATACATGGCCGTAGACGCCAGACCAAACAGCGCCGTGAACTGCTCTGCCCAGGTGGGATGTGTCGCTTTGAAATGATCGGGCAGCGGCAGCGGGTTAGCGTCGGCCACCTCAGCGATTTTTTCGGCGCTGGTGCGTAACTGTGCCATCAGGATATGGCGCGAGAACTGGTTAATCATCGAGCCGAAGATGTGCGCCACATTTTCATCGAAGGGCCAGGGCGGGCTTTCGCCCCATGCCAGCCAGGGCGGCGTGATGACAATCAGTTCGGTACCCAGACGAAGGCCAAGTTCATAGTCGGTGGGATAACTGACGTTAGGAATAAAGACCATCGCTTCCGAGATGTCGCCAAGGAACGGCTTCAGAAACTCCTTGAGATGCGTGTCCTGGAGCATCTTCTTGGATTCCTTGACGCTTTTGTCCCAGACTTCACGCTCATCCTGCCAGAATTTAGCCAGGTTGGTCTTCTGGTAGAAGTCGCGCAGTTGTTCGTTCCAGCGCGGCGGCATCCACTTCGGCGCGGCGTCCAGCGTCATATCGGGCCAGCGCATCATCATCACCAGCGCAAACAGGGCTTCCAGCGGCGTTTGCCCGCTGTCCAGTAAACTCTGGGTGGATTTGACAACCTCGTGGTTTTTGAATTCGCTCAGATACTTACGAGTCGCGCGGGCATGGGCGTGCGTGCCGTGCGGTTTACGCTCCTGTGCTTTATCCGGGTAGTCCGTGACGGCTAAGACAGCCGACACTAAACGTATACGATCTTCGAGGCGGACCTGAACTTCGGGTTGTTCACTCATGCTATGTCTCAAATGGTGGGCGTAGTGAGCTTAATCACACACATTATAAAGGGCAAAGACACTTGCGGCAAACGTGAATTCTAGAGGGTAGAATAGAGCAACCAGCTAAAAACGTTCAGCATTTCACGGATACCTGCTCGTACCAGTATTTTAGGGCGCGGTACGGGGGATGCAAGGGTCTTGTGTTCCCGGAATGCCGATCATGTTGTTGAGAGGAGATGTAGACCATGACCATCCATCTGTGGCACAACCTGTCTGCCGGGCCTAAACCGCCGGAAATCATTTATGTGGTGGTGGAAGTGCCCAAAGGCAGCCGTAACAAGTACGAGTACAGCAAAAAAGCCGGCGTCATCAAACTGGATCGCGTGCTTTATAGCTCGCTGCATTATCCCGGCGATTACGGCTTCATCCCGCAGTCTTACTGGGGCGATGGCGACCCGCTCGATGTGCTGGTGATGATGAGTGAACCCACTTATCCCGGCTGCGTCATCGAGGCACGCCCGCTGGGCATGTTCAAAATGATTGACAAGGGGCAGCAGGATTACAAGGTGCTGGCGGTGCCCGCCACTGACCCGAACTTTAATGACATTCGCACGATGGCCGATGTCCCGGCGCACTTCCCGAACGAGGTGGCGCACTTCTTTATGACCTACAAACAGCTTGAAAACGTGGAAGTGAAAAACGAGGGCTGGGTAGGCATTGAGGAAACCAACGCGGCGATTCTGGAATCGATGCGGCTGTATCGCGAAAACTTCCCGCCGTCATCCACCAACGTCTGATGGCCGCCGATTTCATCATCCGGCCCGTCAGGGCAGACGACGCCGAACAGATGCTGGCGATTATGCGCAGCGTCGCCGATGAACCACACAACGGCATCCTCTACTCGCGCATGGATGCTTTGCGCAGTGTCGAGGAGCAGCGCCGCGTGATCGAGCAGCGTATGGCAGCGCCGAACTGTACGATTCTGGCGGCTGAGGTCGAAGGGCGCATGGTCGGCTATGTATCGTGTTCGGGCGGACTCATCACCGCGACGCAGCATACCGTTGGGCTGGGAATCACCATTGAAAAGGCGTGGCGCGATCAGGGAATCGGCACGGCGCTGATGCGGCGCGCGGTGGAATGGGCACACAGTAACCCGATGGTGAAGCGCCTCGAACTGGATGTCATGACGTACAACCCGCGCGCCCAGCATATCTACGAGAAAGTTGGCTTTCAGGCCGAGGGTATCAAGCGTCAGGTGTATTTCAAGGATGGTCAGTTCGTGGACGCGCTCATTATGGCGATTGTCTTTGAGCGTTAGCATGTTTCCCCTCTCGCGTAAGGTTCTGCGAGAGGGGCTTGTTTTTGAAGGGGTAAATTAAGAAATCAGCGAGGCGAACAGGAGCATCGGTAGTATGCCGCCGAGGATGGTTCCCGCGACGACCTGCGCCAGCGTGTGCCGTTGAAGTTTGATACGCGCCACGCCGACCAGTGGCACCAGCGGCATGACCACCAACGCGGGAGGCACGCCGAAGATGGTACCCACAGCGACTACCGCGCCCGTAATGCTCATGGAATGAATGCTGATCTGCCAGACGAGCGTAATCGTCGCCAGCACCGCCAACTGCACCAGGCTGAATAACGCGAAGGAAGACACGGCTTCCGGTGTGTTCATCAGCCGCAGCATCAGCCAGCCGATGCCCGAACAGGCGATGGAGAAAACAAACGGGCCTACGCGCTGCCGCCGTTCCTTCATGTGAATGTCGGTGATTTTGCCGCGCCGCACGTTCCATGCGATGTAGCTGACAGGCAGCGCACAAAGCACCAGCGCGTACACGGCAATCCATAGGATAGCCTGTGACCGTGAATCGGCAAACTTGATAGCAATAGCCATTCCCAGGAACAGCCAGACTACTGGGGGGCTAACCAAATCTGAGACCAACCGCGCCCAGGGCGATTCACTAGACTTTAACGTCGCTCGATAAGTTCTCATAAAATCCCGTGACTCGTCATCTATTGGATGGACAGATTTTACTATATCACAAATCGCGCCAGTCTCTACGAAAGGTTTCGTGAATCACCAGGAATCGGACAGGGACAGCCTCAAGTGTCTACCACTCGTGAAACACGAAGAACACCGCCACGAGGATGAAAAAGAACCCGACAATGTAGTTCCACTTCAGCGGCTCTTTCAGATACAGCACGGAGAAGATGGCGAACACAATGAGGGTAATCACTTCCTGAATGATCTTAAGCTGCGACGCGCTGAACGTTCCGCTGCCTAAACGGTTGGCGGGCACCTGAAAGCAGTACTCGACAAAGGCGATCAGCCAACTGACGAGAATCGCCTGCCACAGCGGCACATCCTTGAAGCGCAGATGTCCATACCATGCGAACGTCATGAAAATATTCGAGATGGCCAGCAGAATGATGGTTGCCATGTTTTTGCCTTGAAACACACAATAAAACAGACACATCCTGCGATGTGCCTGTATAGCGGAAACGAGTTCGATTTAGGATTTCAGTTTTTGCGCCAATTCCTGCACTTTGGCTGATGCCCCGCCGACAATGGGACTGCCGTGTCCCAGCCCCAGAACATCGACTTCCAGCCCCGCGACTTTGCGAATGGACTGCTTAACGGCGGGCCAGTCGGGGGACGCGGCGCGGACGGGCACGGACAAGCCCCAGGGTAAATGCATCATCACATCGCCGCCGATCAGCAGGCGTTTCTCCGGCCACCACAAGCCGATTTGCCCATAGGTATGACCGGGCAGTTCAACCACTTGCAGGCCGGGCAGAATTTCATCGAGTTTGTCGCCTTCCTTGAGTTCGGCATCGACGCGTGCGGGCGTGGCTGTAGCTGCAAGGAAGTGACTCATCACCCAACTGATGCCCGTAAGCTCAGCCGGGCGCGGGTAAATCACCGGCTGTTCACCGCGCACAATCGGCGCGTCCAGTCGATGGGCCAGCGTGCGCGCGTTGATCGTGTTTTGCAGCGCGGCGAGTCCGCCGACATGATCAAAGTGAGCGTGCGTAATCAGGATGTGGCTGATCTGGTTGAGGCGAAAACCGTGCGGCGGCAGTTCTTTTTCGAGGATGCCGATGACCCCCGGAGAAAAGTGAGTATCGACCAGCGCTAAACCGCCGCCTGTGTCGATGACGTAGATGTTGGTCTGAAAGCGCGTGATAGAGAAGACGCGGTCTGCGAGGCGCTGCATGGACATCAGCTTTCACACATAAAAAATAGCACACTCAAGGTTTGAGTATGCTACCATTTTGCAAAGGATCCCGCCACGCCGCGTGAACGCTATGACTGAACCTGCTTTCGCAGGGCGGGAATCTTCTGAACGTATAGGTCTTGGCTCGGGCCTATCACCGGAACGTCAGATGCTGACTCCCTAACATGTGGGTGTTGGCTCGGTCGCGCTGCGTCATCGCAAACGCGGCAGGTTACGCAGAGTTATACCAGAGCGCCCCCTGCTTGTAAAGCCTGACACTGTAAAAACCCGTTAAGACTCGGTTACGCCTGCATCAAGAGTCATGCCTGTTCCAGCGTGCCGGGCATCCGTATGCCGGGGCTAGAACAGGCTTAACTGCGTGGGCGGCTTGCGTCCGTCGAACAGCAGATAGGGCGCGGCTTTCTCCGGCGCGTGGATGCCGAGCTTACGCAGGTGGGCGATGTCGCTGATGCGTCCTTTGCGCCGTGCGGCGATAATGGCGTCCGCCCCTACCGGGCCGATATTCGGCACGCGCATCAACTGTTCGCGTGTCGCGGTCATCACCTCTACCGGGCTGTGGCGCAGATTCACTTCGGCCCAGGCGCGCTTGGGGTCAACGTCCGTGCGCAGGTTGCCGTTGTCCACGAAGGGCAGGTCTTCCAACTCCCACTGGTAATCGCGCAGCAGGAAGCTCGCCTGATACAAGCGGAACTCACGAATCGGTGCCACCGCCGCGGTGTTCTCCAGCGGCGTCTGCGTCACGGGATGGAACGCCGAATAGTACGCACGCACCACGCCTAGCTGACGATACAGCCGTTCGCTGAGCGACAGCAGTTCCAGATCGGTATCCCCTACAGCCCCCACGACAAACTGCGTCACCGTGTTCGCCAGCTTCTCGCGCGGGTGGTCGCGCTTAATCTGTCGCGCCAGTTGCAGCATTTGCAGCAGTTCACGGGCGAAATCCTTCTTCGGCGCAAGCGCGTTCAAGCGTTCCTGCGTCGGCGCTTCAAGGTTCACAGACACCCTATCGGCAAGCTGCATCGCGCGGTAAAGCTGGTCAGGTTCCGCACCGGGCATAATCTTCAGGTGGACATAACCGCGATACTGGTAGCGTTTGCGCACGATTTCAACCGTGTCGATGATCTTGTCCTGCGTGGTGACGCTGCCCTTGATGATGCCCGATGTCAGGAACAGGCCATCGACCTGCCCGCCGCGCTGCATTTGGTCAAAGGCGTCGGCAAGCTGCTCCGGGCGAATGGTGACGCGCGTGGTTTTGGAACGCCCTGCGCGAAAGGGACAGTAGAAGCAGTTGCGTTCGCAGGCCGTCGTCAGCATGGTCTTCAGCACGGCCTTCTTGCCCGTCGGCGTGCTCACGTTGCTGATGCAGTCCTGAAGCCCGCGCGACTGGTAGCGCCCGTCGTACTTCTCAGTGTGCGGCTGGTCGCCAGCGGGTTCGTACAGCGTCACATCACCCATCTGCGTGAGCTTGGTCAGCGTATCAGGAGTTGACTGGATATGCATAATCATCATCCCAGAAAAGCCGGCGGGTAGTGGAGGGGCTGCTGTCACCAACAGGGTCAAAGGAGCTAAATCGCGGCGTAGGGCAAGGTCACGATTTGCGTCGGTACGGGTGAAATAGACATACAGCGACAGTTATAATCCACTACCCGCTGGACAGCCATCAACTACTATTATATAGAAATTTTGTTCTAAAGTCAATTTGAGAGCAGTTACAGGAGAACCTCAAGGCGCGAAGAACGCAAAAAAGAAGCGAGGTGTTGAGCCTCGCTTCTGAGTATCTACTTTTCTGGAACGACGACCCGTGTCAGGTAGTTGACGACATCTTTTGCCGTGTAGCTCGTTTCGCCGGGTTTGAAGTACTGCGCCAGATACACCAGATCATCGCCGGAAGTAATCAGCGCCGGTTCGCGGAAGCCGCCTTTACGCCGCTGCGGGAAGCCCGCGCTGGCCCCGAGGTTATTGCACAGGCACATTCTACCAACCGTATCTTCGATTGCGCCGCCTTTTTTCAGGTAAGCATCAATCGGTTCTGAGGGGCAGCGATAGGCCAGCTTGCCTTCGGGAGTCTTATAAGCGTGGCGCAGGAAACCAATGTCACAGACACGTTCGCGCGCTTCGTAGATTTCGATGTCGGTGTTCGTGCCTTCCAGCGGTACCACCTTAAAGGGGAAACCCGTTGGTGATGCCACAGGATCAGTACGCACGCGAACCGTGTTTTCCAGCACCTTCTGGATGACCGCCTTACGCAGTTCCGGCTCCATGCCCGATTCGTCGCAGTAAGCGAACGCTGTGCCCACCTGAATGCCTGCCGCGCCCTCGCTGAGCGCTTCTTCCAGCTTTTCGGGAGAACCATAGCCGCCCGCCAGCCAGAAGGGATAGCCCAGCTTACGCATCTTTTCCAGATCGACGACATCTTTTTCGCCGTAAATCGGTTCGCCGTCGTCGTTAAGCTGCAATGGCCCACGCGGCGGCGCATTGTGACCGCCTGCAATTGGCCCTTCGATGACGAAGCCTTGCAGCGGGCCGCTGGAACGTTTAATCAAGGCCTGTGCCAGTACGACAGAGGAAATAATGGGCAGGAAATCAGGACGCTTGAGATTCCCTAGCTTTGCCGTGACGCCGGGGAAAACCTGCTCCGGGTCCATGTGCAGCAGGAATTCATCTTCGGCGCTGGCTTCCAGCACATCGAGACGGTAGCTCACAGGCTGATGTTCGGCCAGTTTATCGAGAATACCGGGGATTTGCATCGGCACGCCCGCGCCCATGATGACGTAATCGACGCCCGCAAGCATCGCGCCGTAAAGCGAGGACATGGTCGGCATCTGCACTTTTTCCAGCAGATTGATGCCAACCGGATTGTTGTGCCCTTCCTTGGCCAGGAACACTTCGACGTAGTTGGCGATGGCCGTCACCTGATTCAGATACTGCGGTGGACGTGTGCTCCACATCGTCGGGCGCTTGTAGGGCTGATCGTCGGGCATTCCGCCTTCGATATAATAGTCCTTCAGAATGCGCTCGACGGGTTCCTGAAACGGGAAGTGACTCAGGGCGCGGCGTGTATCCCCGTCGAGGTCGCCCTCCATTAACCGCCCGATAAGCACCATTGCAACACCAGTGCCGGAAATGACGCCGAGGCAGTCGGCGTTGCGGGACACAGCATTCGCTAGACGATAATTTGAGATCGCTACACCCATGCCGCCCTGGATGATACGGGGAAGAGCCATGATTCAGTTCCTTTGGAGTTTTTACTATACAAGGATTCAACACTCTACAGGGTAAAAAAGTTACCCGTCAAACATCACCAATTGCATATGATAAACAACACACGTTATTCGTCAAAGGCTTTTAATACACTTTCCAGATAAACAACCGCCTGTTCCGCATGGCGCAGCACTTCATGGGCAATGCTGATGGCCTGCCCGCGCCGGCTTTCGCGCAGCGCGTTTTCCCCGGCTTTGGTGCGTCCTTTGGCCACGCGAATGATAGCCCGCGCCCGCGCAAGCTGCACACGCGTATTGAAATTGGGGTCACGGCGTTCCCCCGCGAAGTCCTCATAGGTCGCGCGCAGCGAATCAATCAGCGTTTGGATGGGACGCCTGTCGCTGTTGCCGCGCAGCGAGTTCATCATGATTTCGAGGTCAACAAACAATTCTCCGGCGTCCAGCGCTGCGTCTCCGTCGCGCCGCACCTTTTCCAGATCAATCAGCTTAAAGTCCAGCTCATGATCCTGTTCGCGGAATTCGTCGTCACGGCGGCGCTTAAGCTGGCGCACCATGACGTTGCGCGTATGCAGGTCGCCATGCATGTAGGCGATGGGGAAGTCTTCCAGCTTCTGCTGGTAGCGCACCAGATTACCGATCAGGTCAAGCAGCGTGCGCTGGATGGCGTTGGCCTGTGGCTGCTTCTGCTTCTTGTCCAGCAGGTTATTGTCACGAATGTAGTTGAAAACACGCTCGACATGCGCCTGCATCGGCAGCAGGTAAAGCTGCCACAGCAAGCCCCACGTCGCGCTGCGTGGCGGGCGCGCATCGCCGCGATGCATGTGCAGCAGGAAATAACCCAACTCGCGCGCCAGCACATCCTGTATCTGCGGCACGCGTGAAATCGCTTCGTACACCGTCTGGTAGTGCGACAGGTCGCTCATGATGACGTAGGCGCGGCGGCGTTCCTCATCGAGGTAGCTGGCCTGCGGCACGCGCACAAAACAATCGCGGATCGTGGCAGGCAGCAGCGCATAGTTTTCGCGCTCCTTGTTGATTTCCTCCACAGGCCCGTACTTCACCACCAGCGAAGACGCATAAGGGATATGCAGTCGCGCAGCATCATCGTCAGGCATCATCGGGTTACGCACCAGCGGTTTCACCTGTACCACGTTGGACTCCGACATGCCCAGCCGCAGCGCACGCGGCGCAGCCTCAAGATCAACCTCCAGCCAGTTGCGCAGGGCGATGCGGATATTTTCGTGGTCAGGCGAGGTGGTTTGTTTAATCTGCTGCTGCGCCATCTGGCGGTGCAGATGGGCCGCGCCCCACTGAATCAGCGGTTTGCCTGTGTAAGCGCGCAGCGAAACCAGCGCGCGTGACACGATCAGCAGGTAGTCGTAGGGCATGGGGAACAGCGCGCGCAGCACATCCACCGCGTCCTTGCCATGAAACACGCCCCACCACAGCGTCATCGCCTGCCGGATGCTCGGCAGGATTTCCGGGTACTGCGCGGCCAGCGGCATCAGGTTCTCGATCACATAACAGGTGCTGATAATCATCTCGCGGAAGATTTCGCGCTGGTCAGCGATTTCGCCCGGTGTCAGTTCGTGCTGGCGCATCCGTTCCGCAATCCACGCGGTATCGTTCGTCAGTCCCCACATGCCATGATGCAGTTTCGCGCTGTTCATCAACGACGACAGCCCGCGCTTCTGCTGCGCCGTGAACTTGCCCGCCAGCGAATAACGCAGCCGCAGCGCCAGCGCCATATCCTTGTCGCGGTGATTGTTGCGAATAATGCGCCCCGACCAGTCTTTCAGGTCGTCTTGTCCCATCAGCCCGTTGAGCACCCCAACCTCTTTGGCCAGCGTCATCACCTTCAGCGCCCACAGCGTATCGAAGTCCGGGCTGCCCCCTACGTCAAAATAGCCATCGACGGTTCGCTGTCGTATCAGTTGGTTCAATCGGGGATTCACCTGATCGTCGCCGGGGCGCAGGTTCAGCAGCGCTTCGAGACGGTTCATCTCAATGGTGTCAATGCGCGCTCGCTGCGCATCAAACGGCGACGCAAACCACGCGGCGGCGTCTGCCAGTTCTTCCTGATCGGCGGTAAATCCATACGCCAGCAGCGCACGAATATAGTGATACGACAAACGCACCGAGTCGCCGGGGACTTCGCCGCGTGCATCCTGCGCATCCGTGAGAATCAATTCCGGGTGGATGCGCGGCGCGCGCAGCATGTCCAGTACAAGGTCAGCAATCGTTTGTTCAAAGTCTGGAAGTTCGTAAAGGGTCATAAGGCGTTGTAGGAGTTCTCAATAAATCAGCTTATCATAGCATAGTTGGGTTACATTTTCCAATCACCGCCTGTCAGGGACAGCCCTGCGACTAACGTACTATGCATTAATGCACAACGATTGACTCGTCAACGGGTTTTTATGTTAATGTATAGTCAAATATGGTTGGTTGTTTGGGTACGCAGCAAAAAAGGGATAGGCAAGCTTTTGCCGGGATATATGGAAGTATCACAAATCGTCCTTGTTGTTCTCGTAAGCTATTTAATTGGCTCGATTCCGACAGCGTATCTCGTGGGCAAGATGCGCGGGGTCAACATTTTTCAGGTTGGCAGCGGAAATATGGGAGCGACCAATACGGCACGGGCCTTGGGCAAAGGCTGGGGCTTCGCCGTACTGGTGCTGGACTCGATCAAAGGCGTCATCGCCATCATGTTATCCCGCTACATTGTTGATCCCCTCAACAATGTCTTTATTGCCGACAGTTCGGCGCGCTGGACGGCTACCGTCCTCGCCGCCATTTTTGTGGTCGTCGGCCACAACTGGTCTGTCTGGGTCACCCTCATCACCGGGCATCTGCGCGGCGGCAAAGGCGCAGCAACCGCCTTTGGCACCCTGATTACGATGGCCCCGCCGCATGTGATTATCGGCCTCAGCGTCATCGGCGGCCTGATTATCGCCCGTACCCGCTATGTCTCGCTCGGCGCGCTGACGATGGCGGCAGGCGGCTTTATCTGGATGATGGTGCTGGCCGCACAGCAGCTTATCCCCCTGGAATACACACTCTATCTCATCGCCGTTGGCATCTTGATCGTCGTGCGCTTCCGCGAGAACATTGACCGTCTGGTGCGCGGCACAGAACGTCGTTTTGGTGAGCGAGCCTAACTTGCGTCCGACTATTCTGACACTGATGCTGGCCTTGCTGGCGCTGTTGGCGGCGTGCAGCGGCACTCCCGCTGCCCCCACCAGCACAGTCCTTCCCCCAACAGAAACAATCCCGTTCATCATCGTGACCGGAGGTGGGGAGCGCTCGACGCTCCCTCCCACATGGACACCGACATCGACGTATTCTCCCATTCCGCCGAGCTACACGCCCAGCCCCACGCTGACGTTCACCCCGACTGCGACGTATACCGCCGCCGAAGTCTGTGACCACTTCACAGTAGCGACTAAGCCGCGTGCAGGGCGTCCCTACCTGACAGGCTCGTCGGTGCCATTCCTCTATCTGGCGGAATTCACCGATGCGCTGGTTCACATCTCGATCATCAACCGTGAAACGGGCGATGAACAGGGCGGGCAGTATCCGGCAGCCGTGACCCCCGGCGGCTCGTTCCAGATTGACGAACCCGGCACTTACGATTGGACGATTGGCGTCATCATGGCCCCCTATGATGAACTGTGCCAGCAGTCCGGCAGCTTCATCGTGGTTGCGCCGCCAGAGGGTTCGGGATCGCCGACGGAAGGCGAAGCGACAGAAGAAGCCACCGCCGAAGCCACTGCGGAATCCATCAGCGACTGCCCCAACTTCATCGTTGACCCGCAGTTTGAAGAGGGACAATCGTTCAGCGCAAGCGATATTGTCAGCATCGCGCTCGACTCCGATGACAGCGCGCCGTTCATGCGTGTCGTGGTGACCTATCGCGAAACCAGTGAAACGCACACGCTGCAAATCCCCAGCGGCGCACCCTTTACGCTGGATTTGCCCGTACAGTTGTTGTTCGGCGCGGGCACGTATGACTGGAGCGCCAGCCTCTACGGCGAGGCCCAGGGCGAAACCTGCGTCACCAGCGGCACCTTCGTCGTGCGCGACTCGCTGGCAGCAGGTACGCCGATTGTCTTCACGCCCAGTCCGGCCACCGCCACCAGCGCCGTTACGCCTCGCAGCACACCAACCGCTGCGCCGCCGACAGCATCCAGCACCGCGACGCGGCGTGCCAGCGCAACCCCGCGCCCAGCCACCGCCGCGCCCACCAGCACCCCTTAGCACAAACATCCTGAATTCAACGTTGAGGCAGGTTCACCCCTGCCTTTTCGTTTGGCCTTCGCTCACCGCACGAAGCCGTCCCCTTCACTGCTCGCGCGCTCCGCTGTACTCAACGCCCTGCCTCGGCGCTTCAACGCTTTCTTTTTTATCCAGCTCTCTTGCATTATCTCGGTGTTCTCGGCGTCTCGGCGGTTCAAATGTATTTTTAAGCTATTGGCTAACCGCTAACCTCTATTTTCACCGCACGGGTTATACTAGCGGCAGTGGTTATCTGTATGCTTATGGCAGAGGTTTTTTATGACACCTTTTCCGAAAGACTTTATCTGGGGCACAGCCACCGCCGCCTACCAGATTGAAGGCGCATCCAACGAAGACGGGCGCGGCGCCTCCATCTGGGATGTCTTTGCCGACACCCCCGGCAAAATCCTCGACGGCAGCAGCGGCGACATCGCCTGTGATCACTATCACCGTTGGCGCGATGATGTGGCCCTGATGCAATCGCTCAACCTCAACGGCTACCGCTTTTCGATTGCCTGGTCGCGCATTCTGCCGGAGGGGCGCGGCAGGGTCAATCAGGCGGGCATCGACTTCTACAGCCGTCTGGTCGATGGTTTGCTCGAAACCGGAATCACGCCGTTCGTCACGCTCTATCACTGGGATTTACCGCAGGCCTTGCAGGACGACGGCAAAGGCTGGCTGCGGCGCGGCATCGCGGACGATTTTGCGGCTTATGCCGATGTGATCAGCCGCGCGTTGGGAGATCGCGTCAAACACTGGATTACGCTCAACGAGCCGTTCATCTTCAGCATGTTGGGGCATCTCTTTGGCACGCACGCCCCCGGCATTCAGGATATGCCCAATGTCGCGCTGACGGTCAGCCATCACGCGCTGCTGGCGCATGGCAAAGCGGTTCCTGTGCTGCGCGCCAACGTCAAGGACGCACAGGTTGGCGCAACGATGTATTTGCAATATGTCGAACCCGCCAGCGATAAGCCGGAGGACATCGCGGCGGCACAGCGTTATCACGATTTCGTCAACGCCTGGTATCTGGAACCGCTGTTCAAGGGCAGCTACCCCAAGGATATTTCCGAAGCCTTCAGTTTCTTCCTGCCGCCCATCGAACCCGGCGACCTGCAAACCATCAACGCGCCGCTGGACTTCCTCGGCGTCAACTTCTACGAACGCCGCATCGTCAAGGAAGGCGATGAGCAGCCCTTTATCAATGTCAGCTTCGTCAAAACCGATTTGCCGCGCACGGGCTTTGACTGGGAAATTTACCCGCCTGCCATTTACGGCATCCTCAAGCGCGTGTATCAGGACTACGCGCCCAAAGCCATCTACATCACCGAAAGCGGCACCAGCGTTCCCGATGTGCTGGAAGGCGATGAAGTCCACGACCCGGTGCGCGCGCAGTATCTCAAGGATTACTTCGAGCAGGCAGCGCGTGCCATACAGGAAGGCGTACCGCTGAAAGGCTATTTCGTCTGGTCGCTGCTGGATAACTTTGAATGGGCGGAAGGCTTTACACAGCGCTTCGGCGTGGTTTACGTCGATTACCCCACGCAGCGCCGCATCGTCAAGGACAGCGGCAAATATCTGGCGCAGGTCGCCAAACACAACGCGACGTAAGATGGATTTGTTGCGGTGTAGGGTGTTACTCTCACCTACTTTACCCTTCGCGTATTATGATGCTCATAGGGTTAGTGGGGAAACAAGATAGGGGCACACATGTTGCCCCTACAATACTTCTCAAATGCTTTCTTGATAATAACCTAAACGATTAACGGACTTGCTCGAATGTTATCGTCCAGGCCCCTTGTACGTTCGAGGTTTCCCAAAATATCACACATCCATCATCGGGACTTCGATACACAGAAGATAATTCCAGTGAATCAGCATCAGGGTTGAACTCGTTAAAGGCAGTTCGGGTATCACAATCACCAGTTAACACCTGAGGTCTGAGAATAAAGGAATTATCTTCCACCGCAACTGAAATAGTCCAAACGCCCTCAGGTAAAGCGGTAGGCATGGTCAATGCTCTACCTTGCCCGGTAATATTCTCTCCACTCAGAGATCAAATGACGATCAACTTTTGTCGGCACAAAATGATCGGCGCGATCAATTTGATCAACTTCTCGATCAATTTCCGTCTAGCCCTCAAACCGGCAGCCGGTATCGCCGAAAACCGATGCGGCCCTTAGGCGTTTCCCAGCGACCTGGTTTCCTGGGTCTCGTTCAGCGGTGACACCGTTTTGTCTTCTATCCGCAGAATGTGCGCGCCCAGCTTCGCCAGCTTCTCATCGACCTTCTCGTAACCCCGGTCAATCTGCTGGATGTTGGAGATGCGCGTCTCGCCCTTGGCCGCCAGCGCCGCCAGCACCAGAGCCATGCCCGCGCGGATGTCCGGGCTGCTGATGTACGGCGTGCCCTGCAAGCGTACTGGCCCCTGCACCAGCACGCGGTGCGGGTCACACAGCGTAATGCGCGCGCCCATCCGCGTCAGCTTGTCGGTGAAGAAGAAGCGGCTTTCGTACATCCACTCGTGGAACAACACCGCCCCCGCGCTTTGCGAGGCAAGGACGATGGCGATGCTCATCAGGTCCGACGGGAAGGCTGGCCAGGGCTGCGCCCGAATCACCGGAATGCGGTTGCCCAGATCAGGTGTAATCGTCAGCGTCTGGTTGGCAGGCACGACGATGTCCTGCCCTTCGGTGTTCCAGTGGACGCCCAGCCGCCCGAACACCAGCGCGATCATGTCCATGTGCTGGGGGTCGGCGTCCTTGATACGGATAGAACCGCCCGTCACCACCGCCGCCCCGATAAAGCTGCCCACTTCCATGAAGTCCGCGCCGACCCGCGCTTCCCCGCCGTGCAGCTTCTCAACGCCCTGGATCACCAGCCTGTTGGAGCCGCTGCCTTCAATCTGTGCGCCGAGGTTGTTCAGCATGATACACAGGTCTTGCACATGGGGTTCGCTGGCCGCGTTGCGGATAATGGTAGTGCCTTTCGCCAGCACCGCCCCCATCAGCGCGTTCTCGGTGGCCGTCACGCTGGCTTCATCCAGCAGGATGTCAGCGCCCGTCAGCTTGTCCGCCCGCATTTCAAACACGCCGTCGCGGAACTCAATCAACGCCCCCAGCTTGGTCAGGGCAATCACATGGGTATCCAGACGGCGCTGCCCGATGACATCGCCCCCCGGCCCCGGAAGCGAAAGCTGCCCACAGCGCCCCAGCATCGGGCCAGCGAACACGATGCTGGCGCGAATCTTCTGGGCTAACGCCGGGTCAATCTGTGTGGAAGTGATATTATGAGCGTGAACGCGTACCGTCCTCTCATCCAGCCACTGTACTTCAGCGCCCAGCCCTTGCAGGACACGGATGACCACGCGCACGTCGCCGATGTCCGGCACGTTGTGCAGGACGACAGGCTCATCGGTCAGCAGGCACGCGGGAAGCATTTTCAGCGCGGCATTCTTGTTGCCGCCGGGCGTCATTTCACCGGAGAGGGGATAGCCCCCTTCAATTACAAACTGCTGCATAGTTATCCTGTAATTAAATCCACATGATCGCCAATCACCACATCCAGTACGCTGGCGGCATTGCCCTGATTGACGGCAACCTCCAGGTAGCCGCTGCTGCCGATGAGGGCGATTAAACCTCCTCGCGGGGTGTCGGCGTAGGCGTGGCTGATGCTGTCAATTTCGTGGGTGTGAATTTTGACTTTGGCTTCACGCGCCCGAATGGGTAATGGAGTACGGTTTTCGCCGAAGTGCGGCTCCAGTGTGAGCTTTTCCGGCGAGAGCCAGCGCATGTGCCCGATGCTGCTCAGGATATTACCGAAGCGGTCAATGTGCATGATTTCGCCGCGCACCCGTTTACCGCTGACGCTGAGTTCCGGCATGGGCAGCGCGTGAATATCGTCGATGGGTTCCCCAACGCTTTCCAGCGCCTTGCCAGAGGCGATGTGCGCGGCTACGGGCGCGAAAACGTCACGCCCATGAAAGGTGGCGCTGGTTTCGGGAAGCCAGAGGGCTTTGTTGGTTAACTCAAACGGCTGGATTTTCTCAAAATCCCCCAGCGCATACGACAGCACACCGTTGTCCGGCGCGACAAAAACATACTCGCCTGCTTTGACCGCAATCGGCCTGCGCGTGCTGCCGACGCCGGGATCAACCACGATAAGAAAGGTTGTGCCGGGCGCGAAATAGCTGTAACTGCTCATCAGGGAGAAGGCCGCCTGACGCACATTCTGCGCTTCGATATGATGCGTAACGTCAATCACTACAGCCTGCGGCGCGATGCTGTGGATAACCCCCTTCATCGTGCCGACATAATTGTCTTTTGTGCCAAAATCGGTGAGGATGGCAATTGTGTTCATAAGCAACCTCTATTTTTTGCGATAATTGTAGCCCAGCTACTGGCAAACATCGAACGCACTCAGGTCGATCAGCCACAAACCGCTGTCCGTTCCGTTAGCCGCCAATGCCAGCGTGAAACCATCAGGCGAAAGCCATGTCCAGGCGCGGGCTTCGCTGGTCAGCGATAAGGGCAGCGGCACAAGGTCGTGCAGTTCGCGGCGCTGCATATCAAAGCACTGTAGCGTAGGCTGCTCCTCGATGAAGCGCACCAGATAAATGAAATCCCCACTTTCGCGCGATGCATAAATGGGCGCTGGATAATTATTACCCGGCGCATCCCCTGCAAACAATAGTTCGCGGTTGTCCTGTGTGGTGTCTTGCAAGTAGTAACCTGTCCCATCTTCCTCGTTTAGCGCAATTACTACGCCAAGTCCGTCAGGTGTCAGCCCCGGCACGATGAGCGAAGGTAGATTGTCGTAAATCGAACGGCTGAGACGCTGGCCATCAACGTTAGCCGTGAAGTACAGCACAGGTTCCCCTACTGCGCCGAAGTAGTAGGCGAGGAAGACCCCCTCAGGCTGCCAGAGAATGCCCTGCAAGCTGTGGCGAAACAAGTCATCGTAGAGGATGCGCTTGTAGGAACCATCGGGTTCGGCAGTGACAAAAACCCCTAAATCAGTCTGGTAAAGCATACGGCGGGCTGTGGGTGAAAATGTCAGGAAGGAGTGCTGATAGGCCAGTGGATCGCTGAGGTCAGTCTGGAGCAGTAAGGCATCGGTGACACGTTCCACGTTGGGATGGGTGATCGGTGTGGATGCCCCGATGTTGAGATCGAAAGTCTGCCACTCCAGCGCCGTAAATACGTTGTTAGCACAACCCACGCCGTAACGCAGCGAGATAGCATCAACCCATTCCAGCGCGACGACTTCGGCATCGCTGACATGCTGGATGCTGGCGGGCAGTGATGTATCTTCCGTCAGCGGCGTAAGCGGGCTGCCTTCGGGGAAAACATCGACGCTGGCAGGTTCGGCGTCGTCCTCGTACAGTTCCAGTGTGAGCGTGAACGGATGCGAGGAGACAGGCTGTAAGGCGTAGTCGGTGAGGGCGACACCGCAGGCGTTCGCCAGATAACCGAAGCCTTCGCCAATCACCTCGCCGCCTTCGTCGTAGACATCAGCAAAGAGTGAGATGCTGCCATAGGCGCTGGCTTCATTCTGATTGGTGAGGAAACCGTGCGCCATCCACACTGGCTGACCGAAAGCGTCCACACCCTGCGTCAGTGTTAGCTCCTCTACAAGCAACTCGCCAGAGTCCTGCGCCTGAATGGTCGTCACACACAGCAGAAGCCAAGCCAAAATTCCCAGTAACCGTCGCATCGCAATGCCCCAATCGTTACCAACGAATTCATGATAACCCAGGTCGACAGGATGTCGGTAAATTAAGAGAAAAGTTAAGCGGTAGGCACGGACGCCAGTTCTAACTCACAAGCTGAATGCTGCTGATGACCATTACCAGACCGACGAGCAGGCCGAAGACCGCCAGTACACCTGCACCGTTGAGCAGCCGCAGACGTTTTTTCTGCCGCGACGAACCCGCCCACCAGCAGGCAGCCAAGTCCGGCCAACGCTAGCGCCAGCATACGTTCGGTGGTCGCGATAGTCGCTTATCAAATGGGGGTGGCGGCGGCGCTGCTTCTACCGTGACGTAAAGTCCAGCACCGTATCGAACATGCCTGGCGGACGCTGCAAGGTCATGCACGTAAGCGCCAGCGACCCCGGCGTACTGAGGTTTGCGCCTGTCGCTGTGTCGAAGCCGTCGTTTACGAAGGTGGGACGTAGTTCACTGTTCCCCATGTTCTGCGACAGGTTGGTGAAGCGCAGGCGCACCAGCGAGGCATCGTTGACTGCCGCCTCCGTCGTGATGTCGTATAAACCGAGATTAAATGTGTTCTGTCCCACCCAGCCGGGCGTGACTTCCAGATGGACATGGTACTGGTCGGTGATTTGCATCGCCGCCAGCGGTTCAGGTTCGATGATGAGCGTACGCTGCTGTGCCTCCACTGCCCTACCTGTGTTGATCGAAGTCAGCACTCCGGCAGCAAGCAGAATACCAGCCGCCAGCGCGATTTCGCCACTGACCAGCCGCGCAGATAGTCTGCCCAGGCGCTGTCGGCACGCGCTGTAAACCACGCGTAAAAATCAGGTTGATAGCCGCAATCAGCAGCACAGCGGCGCGAATAACGCCAGCTTGAGCAACAGCACCTGTCCGTAGGTCGTGGTTAGCAGCGCTTGCACAGAACCGACTTGCAGCCAGCCGGAGTAGCTGCCGCTGATGATGAGCAGTATGATGCCCGCCCGCGCGTAGTTGGAGAAATATCTTACCAGTGTGCCCGTAAATTGGGCTGAGAGTTCCCATTCGATTTAAGCCAGAGCAGGGCATTGATGATTGTAGCAAGCCGCCAAGCCACAGCGCTGTAGCAAAGACATGCAGCGCATCATTGAGCATCGCGGCCAGACGATCCGGCGCGGCGCTGGCATGGCTGGAAAAGCCCTGCGCCACCATAATCAGGCACCGATGATTAACCCCATCCACAGGAAGCGTTTGTCCTTGCGCCCGGCAAACAGCGCCAGCTCCAGCAGCAGCCACAGGACAGTGCGAATCAGCCAGAGCTGCCCGTAGCGGGTTTCCAGCGCATGTTCGGCCATCGGGTCAAAGAACGCGTTGAGAAGCGGCGTTCAGTGAGCGTGGAAACATACAGCAGGAACATCAAGGCGTTAGCCGCACCCAGCAACCCCAGCCGATCCTGGGCGAAACAATCGATTATCGGCGTCGGGAAGATTGACGGTGGGCTGCCAAACGAACAGCCAGAAACCGATGCTGCCGACGATCAATGCCAGGCTGAATAAGTGAAATCCGCGAATGAGGGCGCTGTCCACCGGAATGGTTTCGCCGCTTTGCGCGATGGCTGCTGCGCCTGCTGCCGCATCGCCTACCGCAAAAGCGAAGTTCCCATTGGTGGGGTGTCCATCGGCGGCAGACACCACCTGCCAGACAACGGTATATAAACCGTCCGGCAAATCGTCCAAACTGAGGAACATCTGCGTCGAGTCTGTGGTATCAATCTGACTTGCGGCAGTATCGACAGGCGCGCCGCCGGCATCCTGCAAGCGAATACGGCTGAAGTTCGGTTCCAGCGGTTCAGTAAACCACAGCCGAATCTCGGCAGGTGCCTCTGCCAGCACTGTGTTGGCCGCTGGCTCGGAGCGCGCGAGGTTGGCATGTGCGGACGCTGGAAGCGCCGTGTTGAGCAATAAAATCAGGAGCAGGCATACTATCAGTCGTCGCATGGAGATTATCCTAACAGCGAAACAAGGATGAACCTTCTTCGTTAATTCATCCTTGTCTCAAAAGGAGATTGGTTATACGTAACATTTGTACGTAGCTGGGCTTCTATGCTGGCAAAAACGCAAAAATAATGTTCTCCTGCCCGAAAAAATAGTACCCCTCTCTGGTGCTTCGCCAAGAGAGGGGATTCGGGGGGAGGAAATCTTCGAGATTAAGTTACGGTGCTGGCGTCGCGGCAAGCTGTGCTTCCAGCGCCGCGATGCGCGCTTCCAACGCGGCAATCTGCACTTGCAGATCACCCCCTGCTGGAAGCGGGAACAATACGTCTGTCTGCGGCTCGACACTGCTGAATTCGCCATCCGCCGAGCTAAAGGTCTCATCGACAGTGACATCGCCAATCGTACCCGTAATGTGGAAGGTGTAATCACCGGGCATGGTAGGTGTGATATTGCCCACATAATGACCTAACTCGCCATACGCCGGCTCAAGAAGAATAATCATGGATTGATCGCCAAAAGTAACCTCAGCCTGCAAGTTGATTTCGATACCTTCCAGCGGGGAAGGTTCGTCGGCGTGCTCGTGCTCTGCGTCCTCGGCTTCGTCATGGTGGGCTTCGATGGAAACTTCGATGCCGTTAGGCTGCCAGGCATAGGCGGGTTCAACCTGCCAGCCAAATTCCAGGAGGAACTCACCGACTTCGCGGCCTTCGTGCGCGGCAACAGGCAGGGCTAAAAGTAGAAGCATCCCCAAAAACATCGCAAAACGAACCAACTGCTTTTTCATGCAATGAACTCCTCATGTTTTTATAGTGTCAGGCGGTATTATTCACCTGTGGCTAACCACGATGTTGTACAGTCAAGTATTGCCAGGCTTCGTTAAAATCCATGATCTTTCCGCTGAATCCTCGCTGAAAACGACGCGCGTCATCCGGTGAGGCAAAGCACAGCACACTTGGTACGCAGCATAAGGTAATCACGCTTTCCAGCACGTAGCTGCCCTGCCGTGCGTTGATGGTGCGCCCGTATATGAAATCCTTGGTCAGCGCGGTGGCGACATGGCCGAATTCGTTAAGCATCAGCAGGCCGCAGTGTGGACAGCAGGCGGTGTGCTGTTCCCCGCTTTCGGTCTGAATGATGAAGGCGGTGCGGGATGCCACAACCAGGTCACACATATTGCAGGTTGAGGATGATGTGCCGCCCCTGGGTTCCAGCAGGGTGACGCCGCCGTGAATTTTCATGGCGACACCAGCGCGATTCAGAGCATCCAGATCACGGTGGACGGTCATGGCAGATACGCCGAGGCGTTTCACCAGTTCATCAATCGTCAGCGTGTGGTTTTCCTGCAACCACTGGACGATTTGGGCCTGTCGTGTATTAGGTAGATCCGTCATCACGTTACTCTCTGGCGTTATATTCTGTGAACTATTGATATATATCACATATGATAACAAGGAATATCATCCTATGCAAAGTGTGACATTCGACACTATATTCGCGGTTTAGCGCCACTTTAGATTTACGCTGCGGAATCAAAAAGCATTTGTCAAAGAGGACAAATGCTTTTTCGTGAAGTGCTTAATTTGATGCGTCTGCCGCTTTAAGCCACACAAACTGATATGGTTTCAGAAACAGCGCGTAGCTGATATGCACGTTTTCGCCTGTCGTTACATCGACCACTGATTCGGGGATTGCCCACTGACTGCGGATTACATCACGATTTACGCGCTGTTCGGTTTCGGAGAAGTTGGCTAGAACAGCGATTTCCTTACCACGCAGGTAGCCGAGTACATGTGCGCTGCCTGTGTCAAAGAAGCTAGCCTGGCCCCCAGCCAGCGCGGGCAGGGTCTTACGCAGTTGAATAAGCCGCTGCAACGTCTGGAACAGCGTGCCTTCGACGGTTGTGTCGTCGTGACGTTTTGCCGCTTTCTGCCAATCAAATAGGGGGCGATGCACCCAGCGGCTGTCTTTGGATTTGGAGGGGTCATGTTCGTAGCTGTAATCATTAAGTGTGCCAATCTCGTCCCCGATGTACAACAGTGGAATCCCACCCGCGCTGAGGGTAATACTGTAGGCCAGCAGAATACGTTTTATAGCATGGTCGATGAGCTGTGTATCTCCCAATTCCAACGCTTGTTCCAGTCCGACCAGTGAGGCACAGGTGCCGCTGATACGCATATCCCGCGTGATGGGATTATAGTTGAAGGGTAACCCTGTAGCGAAGCTGCCTTCAAATCGTCCTGTGTAAAACTGGTTGAGGAACTGGCGATGATCAAAGCCATTTATACCCAAGTCCTGCGCGTTTTCATCGGCAAACGTCCAACCGATGTCATCATGTGAACGCACATAATTGACCCAGACACATTCTGGCAGCAGGTTAAAATAATGGATCATCGAATCGCGCAGCAGACGTACCTGGCGCGTGGCTAATGATTCCCATGTCAGCGCCATCAGAGTCGGGTTGTAGGAAATCAGACACTCTCGTGGGTTGACGTAGCTGTTGACTTCACTGGGATGCACAATGGCTTCAGACTTGAACAACATTGCAGGCGCGACAATACGCGTCAGAGCGTTGTATGCCTGAATGATGTCATGGACTTGTGGCAGGCTTTCGCAGGGAGTTCCCATCTGTTTCCAGATAAAGGCGACAGCATCCAGGCGCAGGATCTCAATTCCCTGATTTGCCAGGAACAACATTTCCTGCAACATGGCTGTGAACACGGCAGGATTGCTGTAGTTCAAATCCCACTGAAATTCGCGGAAGGTTGTCCACACCCATTTATGAAGATCGGCGCGGTAGGTGAAACTGCCGGGAGCCTGTTCCGGGAAAATCTCGCGCAGCGTGCGTTCATACTGATCGGGCAGCGTGCGATCATCGAACATATAGTAGTACTGCTGATAGTCCTCGTCTCCCGCCAGCGCGCGCTTGGCCCATTCATGTTCGTTCGAGGTGTGGTTGAACACAAAATCCAGCACGGGGCTGATGCCGTGTTCGCGCAGTTCAGTGGTGACCTCGGCCAACTGTGCCATCGTACCCAACGCGGGATTAACCTCACGATAGCTGCTGACCGCGTAGCCGCCGTCATTTTCGCCATCAGGGGCGCGGAACAACGGCATAAGATGCAGATAGGTTAATCCAAGTTCTTTAAAGTATGGGATTCTCGTTCGCAGGCCGCGCAAATCACCGGCAAACAGGTCAACGTAACAGACACCACCCATCATTGTTTCGCTTTGAAACCATAACGGGTTGGCTTCACGCTGCTGGTCAAGCTGTTTCAGGGCACGCGGGCGGGCAGCATATAACTCCGCAGCAGCAAGCAGAATCTGTTCCAGATGGTAAAAGAAATCGTAGTAGGTACCGTAGAGCATGTGCAGTGATCTGAACAACGCTGGGAAATGCTGGTTCAGACGGACGATAAATATCTCACGTTCACTGGGATCGCGCAAGACGGGTTCTATACGAGGCAGCAAACGTTTCAACGTAAGCTGTGACTGCCTGTCAAGCCATGTAGCCTCACGCAGATCGAACATGTAATACCCCCCATAAAAGAGTGCTGCTCTTAACTGCATCGAGTGTAAATCAAGCAGCGCGGGTAGACAAGGATTTTATGGAAACGCTTTCATGGGAAAGGTCGTTAGCTGTTAGCTAATGCAAGCTCACGGGTGTCAGTATTCAGTTATCCGTAAAATGCGAGGCTAAATCACTCGCCTTCGCCACGTAGACTCGCTTGAAAATGCGCTAAGACAAGGGCGAACTGCGGGAAAACAAGCTTGTGCCTCCCTCAGTGTGGCTGGTGGCTGAGGGAGGCGTGGAACTGTGTTTAGAGGGTGGGTTCAGCGGTCTGTTCGCGTGCAGTGGCGACCATGCGCATACCGTATTTGGGACGCAGCGTGAAGACACGCTCTGGTTTGACGACATGACCGGGAGCCAGCGACAGATGGAAGTGCGGCGCAAGGGTCGCCAGAATCAGCTTAGCTTCCATCATCGCGAACTGGTTGCCAATGCAGACTCGCGGGCCACCGCCGAACGGAATATAGGCATACTTGGGAATTAGTTTCTCGTTTTCTGGGCTGAAGCGTTCTGGGCGGAATTCGTCAGGATTGTCGAAGAAGCGCGCGTCACGATGCATCCCGTAAATGTTGATCATGATGATATTGTTCTTCTTGATGGGATGTCCGGCAATGTTTACGTCTTCCATGTTCTCACGCGAAACAATCCATGCCGCCGGATACAAGCGCATGGCTTCTTTGACAATCATCTCCGTGTACTGCAACTTCGGTAAATCAGCGAGTGTGGGCTTGCGTCCGCCCAGTACCTGTTCCAGTTCAGCCAGCAGATTCTGTTCAATGTCGGGATGCTGCGACAGCAAATACCATGTCCAGGTGAGGGTAACTGCCGTCGTTTCATGCCCTGCACCGAACAGGGTCATAGCTTCATCGCGCACCTGTTTGTCGGTCATACGGCTGGCGTCATCATCCTGCGCCATGAGCAGCATCGAGAGCAAATCGCCCTTATCAGCAGCGGCTTTGCGGCGTTCGTTGATGAAGCCGTAGATGAGGTTGTCCAAGCGTTCGACGGCGTTCTTCATCTGGCGATTCGAGGCAGTGGGTATCCAATCCGGCATAAGGAGTAATGAGTTAAAGCGCTTGTTGACCATCTCCAGGACTTCGGTGATGGTTTCCCCGACTTCATGGGCTTCCTTGGATACATCCGCATCAAACAACACTTTCGCAATTACGCGCATCGTCAGGGCCGTCATCGCGGTATCGACTTCGATGGTCTGGCCGCTCTGCCACTGCTCTGCGACTTCCGCCGCGTAATCGACAATGACCTGCGCGTAATCACCGATACGTTTGGAATGGAAAGCAGGCTGGACCAACTTGCGCTGGCGTTTCCAGAAATCGCTATCGCTGACGAACAACCCGTTACCCAGTACAGGTTTCAGGACGGTTTTGGTTGTGCGATCCTTGTAGTATTTGTCGGCATCGGTCACCATGATCTGATGGGCATAGTCAGGGTGATTGGCGATGTGTGCGGGGAAAGGGCCAAACCAGAAACGCACCAGATCACCGTATCGGCGCATATCCAGGATGAAGGCCAGCGTATCGGCGGCGAATTCCGGCAGATTGCCGAGCAGTACGTGTGCTTTGGGTTGGGGGAGTTGTGGGGACATAGACACCATCCAGCTATTGAACAGCAAATTTGAACGTCAGACCGCATGAAAATACTAATTTGTGTAATTTGTCACAAATGAAAATACAAAAAATGCAATCACTTTTTTCAAACTTGTGACAACTATCACTATAAATAGGGTATATTGGTGGTGTCAACGTGTTAAATTCTGGACAGTGTTCAATGCTTGACAACGATATGCCTAACCGATTTGAACGTCACAAACAGCGTACACGTCAGTTGTTGATGCGTGCCACGCTTGAGCTGATTTCTGAGAAGGGCTATGAAGCGGTATCCGTGCTGGATATTACGGAACGTGCTGATTTAGGGCGCGGCACGTTTTATCTGCACTTCAAGAACAAGGAAGATATACTGTGGCTGATTATGGAGGAGTATTTTGACCGGGAGAGCGCGGCAATTGATGAACAAGTTGCCGCTGAACCCTCCCCCAGACGTGAATTTCTTTCGTGGGTGGCCTTCTTTGAGAATGTGCAGCGACATTCTCAGATTCATGCCTTAATCAAGAACGCCAACTCCGCGTTTTTGCGGGAACGTATCAGCCAATATCTTCTCAATGTGCATGAGCGCAATCTGCGTGCCGGACGCTACAGCGCTCATATTGATCTGCCGCCTGATTTTCAGGCTGCGTTCGCCAGCGGAGCAACCCTCAGTGTCGTGGAATGGTGGATGAACGACACGCAGAAGTACAGCGCCTACGAAGTTGCGCGTATGTTTTATCGGATGGTCTATCGTCAGCCACCGCCAGAGGACAGCCTCAGTAGCGAATGAGCGTATTCTGCTGAACATCACCGTGAAAGCTGCTCAAGCCCGGCAAATGCCTCGATTTCTCCAAAGGGAAGATGGTCGCCAATCACATCCGAATAGAAAGCACGCGCGATGGTTTGATCAGGTGTGATGAGAAAATCGGCAGGCATCCGATAGAAATTAGTGTTTTCCTCTCTGGTCAGCGCAAAACCAACTTCTGCTGCTGAGCGAACGGCCGTCTGTGTCACCTCGGTAGACATGGACGCCTGCACTTTAGCTTCCGAGGTTTCAACGCCATAGAGCTGGTAAAGTGCCGCGTTCGCGTCGGCGATGATGGGAAAAGGTGCATCCTGTTGGCCCACATACTGCCGAATACTTTCGGGGGTGGCTTCAAAGACCGCCACGATTTCCAATCCCGCCGCGTGCAGTGCGGGGTAACGCTGAATAAGCTGATGGACACGCAGGTTGCAGATGGCGCACGCGGCATTCCTGAAGAACGAAAGCAGCAGGGCGCGGCCTTTGTAATCCGACAGCGTTATGCTGCTTCCGAAGGCGTCACTGGCAGCAAACATGGGGGCAGCTATGCCTGGCTGAAGCCGGTGCAATGTAAGCTCGGTCATTGTCATTGTCTCCTGATGTAAGGCGGGCTATAATGCCCTTTGAGGTCAATGGTTGGGTTACAAATTAGCGCGCTAACTGCTGACGTATATAGTAAGGTTACCTGTCTAATTTGTCAAGGTGGTGATTATGACAGATGTCTTCGCCCAGATTGACATCCGCAAACTTCAGGAACTGCGCGAAGAGAATATCGGGCGTCTGCTGCTGCACGCCTATCGCCATTTCAACACGCTGGCCTTTGACAAACTCCACGCGCGCGGTCATACGGGATTAGGGCTGAATCACGCTGCACTGCTGGCAAATCTGGATATTGAAGGTACGCGCATCACAGTGCTGGCGGAACGCGCGGGCATGACTAAACAGTCGATGGGCGAACTGGCACAGGACCTTGAGCAAAAGGGATATATTCAGCGCGCGGCTGACCCTGTTGATAAGCGTGCGACAATCATCCAGTTTACTGAGGCCGGGTGCCGCTACCTGGTGGATGCCTATGAAATCAAGCAGGAAATCGAAAGCGAATACGCGGCGGTTCTCGGCGCGGGTAGCATGGATCAACTGCGCGCGTTCCTAAAGGCGCTGGGGGAAAGCGCTCCGACAGGCGACAACGCGTAGAGTTCTGAATCTGGCAGATGAAAGTAAACATAGATACAGAATTCGCCATTCATCCTCCTTTAGTTCTATCCACAACTCATCCATTTTTGTGTTATGCTATGCAGAATATTTATGACTACGTTACCGGGAGAAAATGCTATGCGTCGTTATGTTCCCTATCTCACGGTGTTCATTCTTGTATTTGTGTTGATGCTCGGCATGTTAATTTCGCTGACCCCTGCTGCGGCCCAGCAAGGCGGCGAAGAAACGCCAACCCCCCGCGCGCGCAGCGGTGAATACGTGGTGCAGGCTGGCGACACGATGGATGGGATTGCTCAGGAATTTGATATTTCCTATCAATATCTGCTGGCCGTGAACGACATCACCGATTCGACGACAGTACCGATTGGCACTGTGCTGGTCATCCCCGATGGCGCGCCGGGTTACGGCGAGTTCCCGCCTGTGGATGCCAACGGCAATGTGATTATTGACCTGGAAGGTGTTGGTGGCGGCGGCGATGAAGTGTATGTGCTGCAACCCGGTGACACGCTGGATGGCGTTGCCCAGCAGTTTGATGTGTCCTATCAATCGCTGCTGCGTGCGAATGACATCACCAACGCACAGAATGTCCCTGCCGGAACGGTGTTGATTATTCCTTCTGATGCGCCAGCCTACGGTGTGTTTCCGCCGCTGGAAGGTTCAGAGGTTGACTTGGGGACAGGCGGCGGCGCGACCTCGACAACTTACGTTGTGCAAGAAGGCGATACCTATCAGAGCATTGCCGAGGATTTCGGCATTGAAGTGCTGGATTTGCTTCAGGCCAATAACATCACCAGCGTCACAGGTTCGCCGGAAGTCGGTACGGAACTCGTGATCCCGGCTTCGCAGGATTCAGCGTCAAGCGACAGATTGCTCCAAGGAAACCAGTATGTACTGCAACCCGGTGATACCCTGGATGGCGTTGCGCAGCAGTTTGATGTGTCCTATGAATATCTGCTGGCGGCCAACAACATCACCAATGCGCAGAATGTGCCCGCAGGCACAGTATTGACCATTCCAGACGGCGCGCCGGGCTACGGCGAGTTCCCGCCGGTAGATGCCGAAGGTAATGTGATCGTTGACCTGGAAGGTGTCGGCGGGGGTGGACAGGACGTTTATGTGCTGCAACCTGGTGACACACTGGATGGCGTTGCCCAACAGCTTAATATCTCCTACCAGTATCTGCTGGCGGCCAACAACATCACCAATGCACAGAATGTGCGTGCAGGTACTATCCTGATTATTCCAGATGGCGCGCCTGCTTATGGCGAGTTCCCACCTGTTGACGCCAGCGGCAATGTGATTGTTGACCTTGATGGCGTCGGCGGGGGTGGTGATGAAGTCTACATTCTGCAACCCGGCGATACGCTGGACGGCGTCGCCCAGCAGTTTAATGTGTCTTATCAATCGCTGCTGGAAGCCAACGATATTACCAACTCACGGAATGTTCGTGCGGGTACGGTGATTGTGATCCCTGCTGGCGCTCCTCCTTATGGTGAGTTCCCCGCAAACGACAGCAGTGGTTAAGCCTGTCGCGAAATGATATGTAAACGTTCAGGCGGATTCAGTAGTGGGTTCGCCTGAACTGCTTAATATCAATTTGACATCTGTAATTATTTATATATAACATGTCTTATAGTTTTTCGTGATAGAAACCGAGCAGTTAATGTCTGTAGGAAAATCTGTTTTTATCAGCTATCGTCGCAACGTAAGCCTCTATCTGGCATCTGCCATCTATCATGACCTTCTGAAATACGGCTTACGCTCCCAGGATGTCTTCCTCGACCCTACGCGCATTGACAGTGGCAAACTGGACAGCGCCGTTTATCGCCAGATTGATGCCAGTACACACTTTGTCGTCGTGCTCACTCCGGCCACTGTAGAACGCTGGAATGAGGCGAGCGATTGGACGCGGCTGGAAATTGAACATGCGCTGAACACCGGACGCAATGTGGTAGTGCTGGCTGTGCGCGATTTTTCGTTTGAGGATATTGAACATTTGATGCGCGGGAACTTAGCGATGCTGCGCCAGTTCCCGGTGCTGCGCATCTTTCATGAACATCTTGAAGACGGGTTACCAGCCCTGTACCAGCGTTTGGAAACGCCGCTGTCGAAGCCTCCGCAAATCACGGCGCTGCCGGAAATAGAACGAATGGAACTCGAAGACAAGCTGAAAGTTCTTGCCGCGCGTCCTGTGCCGCAGAAAAAACATTTGCGTGCTGAAGCCCTGTATGATCGGGGAGTCACCCACTGGCGGCTGGGGGACGTTGATGAAGCCTTAAATAACTACAACAAAGCGCTCCAACTTGTTCCTGATTACGTGACAGCGTATACCAGTCGCGGAATCGCCTATACTGCGAAAGAACTGTACGAGCGCGCACTGGCCGATTTTGCCAAAGCAATGGCCATTGAAGCGGAATATGCCCCCGCTTACAACAGTCGTGGCAGCCTGTACCGGGCTATCGGCTATTACGATCTGGCCATCGCCGACTATACTCAGGCTGTCACGCTTTACCCCCAGTTTGACAAGCCGTATAACAATCGTGGTGAACTCTGGTTTTCTGTCGGACATTATGAAGAAGCCCTGGCTGACTTCAAGCGCGCCGAGGAGCTAAAACCTGATTATCCTTTCGGGATTGCGGGGATGGCGATCACCTATCACGCGATGGGAAATGTCGAAGAAGCTAAGCGTTTATGGCGTAAACTTATTGAGATGAACAAGTATTATAAAAACCTCCAGTGGGTGAAAAAACAACTTCGGTGGGATGAAATCCTGATCAACGAAGCCAGCAAACTGATAAATAAGTTGTAAAGACCATCTCTACTTTCATTCTGTGTTTTGCTCCAATCCTCCAAATTGAGCCTATAATGGGAACTGACGATCAATTCACTGCGTCTATTTAGCAACGCCGAATTCTGACGAGTACCAACCTGTATGCAGCATAAATCAGTTCCGCAGCATCCCGCGCAGCCGATGCAGCGCGTTTATAATCCACACCCTGCTCAACGTTTACCCGCACGGCGTAAATCGCTGTTCAGCAAACATGTTTTGCTGATTGGGCTGGCGGTAAGTGCGTTGCTCATGATTGCCATGTGTGGAGCCGTTGTCCTTGGCGTCACGATGGTCTATGCCCAGGGTATTCTGCCGGGTGTAGAGGCGCTTGGCGTTGATCTGGGCGGTATGCCCCCCTCCGAAGCCAGCGCAAGACTCGCGGCACAATGGACAACCGTAACCCTCAGCGATGGACAGCGTACCTGGGCGATAAGTCCAGCCAGCCTGGGTTTGTCACTGGATACGGAGGCAACAGTTCGTGCCGCCTATCTACAGGGCCGAGGACAGGGGAATATGTTCAGTGCCCTCTTTGGCCGCATTGTAGTTCAGCCTATCATCACCGTAGACCTTCAGATCGCACAGCAGGGACTGGCGAGTCTGGCTCCTACAGTTGAAATTGCTCCAGTCAACGCCGGTGTACATGTCGTGAATGGGCAGGTGGAAACCACGCCGCCGCAGGATGGCCGCGCGCTGGACATCTCAGGAACGCTTGCCCGTTTGCAGACGCAGCAGCCTTTCGCGACCAACGGCGCGTTTGAGCTGGCGATGGTCAACGTGCAGCCGACGATTACCGACGCCAGTCCCATGCTGGCAGAAGCCCAACGACTGCTCTCGAATCCCTACATCTTCAACGTTTTTGACCCGGTGACAGGCGATGTGGTGCAGTGGTCGCTGATGCCGGAGAACTGGGCCACATGGCTGACCGCCGTCCCCGACAGCAGCCGTCCGACTGGCTTGGCGTTCATGATTGATACAGGACAGGCCGCAGATTATTTGCAGGCGCAGGCCTCGGCAGTGCTTGATGCCAGCCGCTATCTGAACATCGATGAAGCTGCGGCAGAGGCCCAGGCCGCTGTCGCCAGCGGAGTTACACAGTCCTATGTGCGTGTCTACCATCACGATACGCAGTACGTGGTGCAGCCAGGCGAAACCATTGTCAGCATCGCCTGGGATGTTGGTGTACCCTACTTGTACATTCAAGCCGCAAATGGTGGCATGGAGTCGGTAAGCGCCGGGCAAAGCATCACGATTCCATCAGCCGACAACTTTTTCGATTATCCGCCCATCCCCAATAAGCGCATTGTGGTGAGCATTAGCCAGCAGCACATGTGGGTCTATGAAAACGGCGGCGTGATCTGGGACGCCGTCATCAGTACAGGTATTGCTTCCAGCCCGACGTGGCCCGGTATCTATCAGGTGATTTCGCATGAACCCAATGCGTATGCAGGCAACTGGGACTTATATATGCCCAATTTCATGGGTATTTATCGTCCAATTCCTGGTGCTGATTTCACCAACGGCTTTCATGGCTTCCCGACGCGCGGCGGCAGCCAACTGCTCTGGACGAACAATCTGGGCACGCGCGTGACCTATGGTTGCGTGCTGGTTGGAGACTCCAACATACAAACGCTGTACAATTGGGCTGAAAACGGCGTCGTCGTGGAAATCCAGCCGTGATTTAGAGTTGAGGAATCTAGTTCCTCAAACGTTTTAAGCAACTGAATCGGTAACTCGCGTTAGAATTGTTCTAGCAGTACACTCAGCGCGCTTTAACGGATGTACTGTTGACGCTAACTTTGGCATCGTACATAATCAACGTCACACATAGAAATACGCTAGGACATTACCATTTATGCCGGGTCCACAAGATACAGTATTTATTAGTTATCGGCGCAGCACGGGATCGTTTATCGCACGGTCAATCTTTGAGGACTTGCGTTCCAACGGCTTTGACGCCTTTATGGATGTGGAAAGTATTGACAGCGGAACGTTTGATACCATCATTGTCAACCAGATTGCGGCGCGCGCGCACTTTGTACTGATTCTGTCCCCCGGCACTCTTGATCGTGTCAATGAACCCGACGACTGGCTGCGGCGTGAAATCGAACACGCGATGGATCTGAAGCGCAATATTGTACCTATCCTCGTGGGTGATTATACGTTCAGCGGGCAGGAACATGTGCTCACGGGTAAGCTGGCAGAACTGACGCGCTACAATGCGGTGCGTATGTTCCATGAGTATTTTGATGAAGCAATGGAACGACTTCGTAAGCGTTACCTGAAACAGCCCGTGTATGGCGACCTTAAACAGGTTTCTGCAAAAGAAGAAGAAGAAGTCAAGAAGAAGATCGAGCGCCTGACGACTCAAGGCTCCATCACGAGTAATCTGTTAATGAGTCCTGAAGTACAGTTGGCGCGTGGGTTAAAATTAGAGCGGCGCGGTGACCTGAAGCAGGCGATTGAGGCCTACTCTAAGGTGATCGAACTCAACGCCGACCAACTGGGGATTTATACCTATCGGGGTAAGGCCCGCCTGGAATCCGGGGATGTGGAAGGGGCGCTCATCGATCTGGATAAGGCAATCCGTATCAACCCACGCGATACCGATGCCTTTATCGCGCGCGGCATGTTATATCTGGATCAGGCGCGTTACGAGCAGGCGCTGCTGGACTTCAAGGGGGCCAATAATCTACGCCCCGGCGATACTTCTATCCTGGCCTGCTTGGCTGTCGTCGATCATGCCTTAGGCCAGATGAAGGAAGCAGACCGCCTTTGGGGACTGTTGATCAGACTGGATGAGAACTACCGGGACATTGCCTGGGTTCAACAACAACACAAATGGAAAGATCAGGTTGCGGAAGAAGCCAAAAAGCTCATCGCGCGACTTGTGTGATGATAATGTTTCGTAATAACATTGAGATGTGGGTCATGTTGATCCACTACGTATGGCGCGTTACATAGGGAAATAGGAAAAGATGACCAATACGCACATCACTTTTGGGCAGGCAGTTGATAACGGATTAGAAAACAAAAACGAGCGCGCAGACGCTTGTGCCTGTATTGTTTCCGCAATGAACAGCCACAACTCCATTACCGACTGTGGTTTGTTTTCCATAGCAGCCGGGGTTAGCAAAGAAGGCGGAAACTCCAAAAAGGTCGCGGGGATGGCCATCCAGCATGTGGGCATGGCATACAGCGGGATTTATGGGGCGATATTGACGGATGAGAATTCGCTTAAAATCTCTGAGACGTTATTGGAGACCGTAAAGAAGGCCAATAAGGCGATTTACGCGCATACGTCTAAAGAAAAACAGAATGTTGTCGCTTCACAGACGGCGATTATGATTTATAAGAGCACCGCCTATCTTACCCACGTTGGCAATACGCGTGCCTACATGGTGACAGGCAAGACCATCAAACAAATCACGACAGATCAGGTTAAAGAAGACGCTAAAACCTTATCCTCTTCACTTGGTCAGGCGGCTGACCCTGAGGTCGAAAGCTCCAGCCATCCGATCCCGTCTGATGCCAGACTGCTCCTATGCAGTGAAAGCCTGTGGCGCTACGCCAATGAGGAAAACATCCTCAAGTTCCTGAGTGAAGAACCCTATCCTCAATCGGCAGTTGATAAACTGATCGCATTCACCAAAACCAACGGCAGTACGGAACAGGTAGCCGCCGTTGTGATTTATATGCCAGAAGCCTAACCTGAAGGGCGGATTGCTTTGCCTGCCCATCCATACAGGTCAAAGCTCATCCGCGTTCACAATCTGCAAAGCCTTGAGGACTAACCGCTGTGTTTTGCTCCGGGTTTGTCCTCAAAAATTTCTTCTGTTTCCCCTATATTGCGATAGTAACGTATCGGTTTCAACATTAAGGAATACCCCTGCTGACCCGCCCACCGCGCCAAATCACGCAGTTCGGTCATTCCAGCTAACATGGCTGCGCCTGTTTCATAACCAAAACGATAATTCAGAAACTGTGGGTTTTCGTGGGTCAGATAAGTTAGGACTTCCTCTGCTGCTGTGGCAAGCTGTTTTGGGTCGGTATCGAGGCGCTGAAGCGGCTGTACCGGACGTTCAAGGTTGCGTGCCAGCACATCCAGCAGCACCGGACGATAGAAAAACTTGCTCAGCGCTTCCTTGTGGGAAATGCTGAATTCAGCAGGTACGGATTTTCCGTGTGCGTCCTGCACCTGTGCCTGAAAGTCAAACCGTTCGGCTTCGATGCCTTGATATTGCTGACGATCTTCCGGTGGAATGAGCGCTTCGATGCGCTCCATAACCAGATTCGCGCCTTCTGCCAGCGCCTCCTTACGTGACTTTCCGCTTGCATTGACACCAATCGGTGGGATTGGCGCGCCAATGTTCATGGTCATCTTTGGGCGCTTAAACGCAATCATACCTCCCAGCGCACCCGTGATGCCGCCAAAGCCGATGGGCACTACCGGGGCGTTGCCCTTGTTGCTGAGCCAGGCCACACCTGTGCGTGCGCCCTTATTGCCCGTTTCCCAGATGCCGCCTTCAGGAAACATGCCCAGTACGCCGCCCTGCTTCAGCACATCCAGCATCATTTCCATGCCATCGCGATCCATATTGCCGCGATTGACCGGGATGACGCCATAAGCATTAATCAGTGGCGCGAAGCGTTTGTCCCAGGGAATGTCGCCTACGGCAATCATTTCTACCTGATACGGCGGATAGGCAAGCATAAGGACGGTTTCAATCATTGCGACGTGGTTGCCAGCGAGGATAACAGGCCCTTTTTTCGGAAGGTTCTCCAACCCGGTGATTTTGACCTGCGCAAACAACGTAAAAAGCGCGCGCGCTGTCCATCTTAACAGCGTGCGCGCCACTACCTTACGCGGATATTGAACTGCGTATTGGGTCATCCCTAAAATGCCATCACGGGTATGTAGGTCGAGTATGCGACGAGCGGAGAGCTTTCGGGTGCGGCTTTCACCACATCCAGATCGATATACATGCCCCCGGCAGGGTTGATGTCATCTGGATTCGGCCCCAGTTGGAACACATTCAAGCGCAGGCGAACTTTGTTGTAGTTGCCCGCTGTCACATCAAATGATGCGTGGGCTGTATCATCACTCAGGGCAAATACTTCGTCCTGGGGGGATTTGGGTTCGCCATTGACAATCGACAAGCGCACCACGATCTCAGCGCCATTGGGCAGTTCTTCGCCTTCAGTGGCTTCGTCAATACCAACAAAAATATTGGTTTGCTGGTTCGACACTAGTACACGCGGTGCTGCCAGCAGCAGACGACGGTGGTATTTCTCATAATCCCGTCCAGAGCCTGACTCTTCTGGCGCATTTTCATCGTATTCAGCGAGTTCCTGCGCCCCGCTGATACCCTGATCTGTTAAGCGGTACACACGGCCACTTTCCATCTGCGCATAGCCTTTGGTGACCAGGCGCTTGATGGCTTTACTGAAACCGCGCTCACTTAAACCTGTGCCTTCGCAAATTGCGTCGACATCAGCCGCTTCATCACTGCCAATCGAATTAAAGTAACGGATCACGTCCAATGCTTCGGGGGGGAGAGTCTTCAGGTGAAATGGGAGTTCAACAGTCATGGTTTATCCAGATGTGGGTATGTTTGACTAACTGAATCTAAATATAACAGGATTCAAATTCGGTGCAACATAAAGAAAAGGCAGGATTTTACCCTGCCCTTTGTTAATTTCAGTTTTGTTACGAATTCAGCCTAGAGAGAAACGACGCGCGCGCGCCCCTTGAGAGGATGAGTAGCGTGGCGGGTATCGACGATGAGCTTGCTGTGATCAACGACATGCTGCCAATTGTAGCTTGTGTGATCGGTGACAACCACAACACAGTCGGCACCTTCCAGCAGTTCTGCTGAATAGGCCACGGTGTCCATCGTGTGATCGCCTTCGAGGCGGACATGTGGTACATAGGGATCGTGATAGACAACCTGCGCGCCGCGTTCGTGTAGAAGGCTCAAAACGTCCAGCGCCGGGCTTTCGCGCACATCGTCCACATCACGCTTGTAGGCGACACCCAGCACCACGACCTTGGAGCCGCGCACAGCCTTGCAGTCGTCATTGAGAGCCTGTGTTACCTTATCAAGCACATACAACGGCATGGAGGTGTTGATCTCGCTGGCCAATTCGATGAAACGGGCATTATAGTTCAGCGCCTTCAGCTTCCAACTCAGGTAATGGGGGTCTACCGGGATACAGTGACCGCCTAAACCAGGGCCGGGATAAAACGGCATGAAACCGAAAGGCTTGCTCTTGGCGGCTTCAATCACTTCCCAGACATCAATCCCCAGCTTATCGCACATGATGGCGACTTCATTTACCAGGCCGATGTTGACGGCGCGGAAGGTGTTTTCCAGCAGCTTGACCATTTCGGCGCTGGTGGGCGAGGATACGCGGACTACCTTATCGACGGCGGTTGCATACAGGGCTTCGACAACATCCGTGCAGGCGGGCGTCACACCACCGACCACTTTGGGCGTGTTGCGTACACCGAAATTTTTATTACCGGGGTCAATGCGTTCGGGTGAAAAGGCGACGAAGACATTCTCACCGACTTTAAAGCCGTTAGACAGCAGTTGGGGAATCACAATTTCCTCAGTCGTGCCAGGATAGGTCGTGCTTTCCAGAACAACCAACATACCTTCGTGGGCAATTTTGGCGACTGCATTCACCGATTCGATGACGAATGACATATCGGGGTCTTTGGTCTTGCGCAGCGGCGTCGGCACACAGATGCTCACGGTATCTACCTGGCGCAGGTCTTCGTAAGAAGTCGTGGCGCGCAGTTTGCCGCTTTGGACTAAGGGTTTCAACTGGGCAGTCGGGATGTCGGGAATGTAGCTTTCCCCTTCATTCAGTTGCTTGACTTTGGCAGCGTTGAGGTCCAGGCCAATGACCTGAAAACCTTGCATGGCAAATTCTACGGCTAAGGGCAGCCCAACATAGCCTAACCCAACAATACCAACCTTAGCTTCGCGATTGGCGAGCTTGTTCAGAAGTGTTTGCTTTATGCTCATATAGATCTCTCACAATTGGCAGAACATAGACGAGGCATTATACACCAGAGTATAGAGGGCTTAAATTGGCAGTCGATAGATGGCACGATTACCAGGAGTTCCCTCCCTGATTTAGAGGACAGGTTTCTTTTTCTTTCAGTTTAAGGAATTGCTCAGGCTGAGAAAGCGCAACTTGTTGACAAGGTCTAGAGATTATTTTACACTCAGTATAGTTAGTTAGAAAAACTAACTAACTCATTCACAAAGTTTTTTATACTCAGGAGAACCAGAAACCATGAAGCGCGTTTTATTTGTTACGGTGCTGCTCGTGGCGCTGATGATGGTGGCATTAGTCCCCGCTCACGCGCAGGGTGAGACGCTCGAAATCTACATCACCGGCCTTACGGAAGACGTTCTGAACTGGTTTAACGATGTTGCCTTCCCCGCTTTCCAGGAAACACACCCTGATGTGACCCTGGAAATTCTGACGGGTGGATGGGGCGACTTCGATACCAGCGTCGCAGGTTGGATTACCACAGGCGAAGGCCCCGACATTGTGTACCTTGGTTCGGAATATGCAGCGACCTTCGGTGACCTGCTGACCGATATGGACCCCTATCTCTCGGACTGGGATGGCCTCAGCCAATACCTGCCCGCCGCGATTGAAACCGTCACTTATGATGGTCACATGCGCGGTCTGCCTCTGCTGATGAGTCCTCGTCCCATTTACTATCGCACTGACCTGTTTGCTGAAGGTTCAACGATCCCCACGACCTTTGCTGAAGCGCTGGACTTCGTGACAGCCAACAGCGCGGTTGCAGACGGCGCGATGACCCGTATGGGCTTCATGGATATCGGCAGCGGCTTGTTCGATGCCCAGGAATTCATCGCCTACATCTGGAGCGCTGGCGGTGAACTGTATTACGAAGACGGCACCAGCGCCTTCGACAGCGCCGAAACCGCTGAAGCACTGCAATACATGTATGACCGCCGCCGCATCATCATGCCGACTGAAGACACCGCAGGTCTGCCTCCGATTGAAGGTTACCCGATTGCTTCCGGCAACGTCGTCAGCGGTATCTTCCCGCTGTGGAACATGCCTCCCGTCAGCGACCCGCTGTGGGACAACATCGCCATCGCACCCTATCCGGCTGGCTCAGGCGAAAATGCGCACCAGATCGTCCAGGTCTTCATCGACTGGCTGTCTGTGCCCGCCTATGTCGAAAATCCCGAACTTGCTGCTGAATTCCTGGAATTCATCGGCAGCCAGGAAAACGCGATTGCCCTGTCAACCGTCGCTGGCTTCACCCCCACCCGTCAGGATGCATGGGAAGACATTCGTGCCAACAGCGCCGTATGGGACACCCTGCTGAACCTGACCACCGAATATGGCCGCGCTTTCTCGGACATCCGCGCCAGTGCTGAACTGCGCCCGCTGATTACCGAACAGGTGACCCTGTTCCTGACCGATCAGCAGAGTCTGGAAGACACTCAGGCGAATCTGAAGGACGAATACGACGCCATCCTCGAAGACAACGGCTATCTGGACTAATGTAATATGGCGAGTGGCTTGCGCTGCTCGCCATCCCCGATACAGCAATGGGGATGGGTTCTGCCCATCCCCTGCTTTGCAAATAGGGTATTGTTATCATCTTAACCATCAAAAAACTTCCCTGACACAATTTTGTGGTAAGGAATCTGAATATGAATGCTGCTGCTGATGCCCGCATCGAGAATATTGGTTGGGCTATACTCACCGTATTGTTCATCATCGCTACCAGCTTTGTGCTTGCACAACTGGCCCGACTTGTCGCACGCCTCTTTCGACAATCCGAAGCGGAGCAGCGGCGAATCTTCTGGGGGTTTCTGTTCGCTGGCCCCTGGATTGTTGGTTTCATCATCTTTGTTCTGGGGCCAACCATCGCATCGCTCTACTACAGCTTTACGGACTACAAACTGGGCGATGTTCCTGAATGGGTAGGACTGGAAAATTACCGCACGCTGCTGTTGGGAGAAGGCGCACACGGACGGCGTTTCTTCCAGGCGATGTACAACTCCTTCTATTACGCCATTGTCGGCGTCCCACTGCAAATCTCGGCAGCGCTGGGGATGGCACTTCTGCTCAATCAGAAAATTCGCGGTGTAAAGATTTTTCGCCTGGTTTTTTACTTACCCGTGATTCTCGCAGGTGGCCCGGCAATCCTGCTGGCGTGGCGTTACATGCTGAGTTCCAACGGCGGTTTTATTAACGTAACGCTGCAAGGACTCTCCGAAAGCTTTTTCTTATTTGACTGGCTTCATCGTGGTTTCATTTTTCTGGTCGAGGGTTTCAACGGTTTCTATACAGGAATTGCGCGCGGTGACCCTATTGGCCCGCTGAGCTTTGTGCTGCCCGGCTTTATCGGGATGCTCCTGCTGGTAACGTTATTGGGAGACTGGACGCCGAGCAAACGCGAACGTGCAGTTCGGGCCGCTGAAATTCTGATCCTGATTATCGTTGGCGCGCTGGCAGCTAACGGCCTGGTTGCAGAGCAGGTAGATGTCTCGTGGACGCTGGTGTGGGGCATAATCTCGCTGCTGAGTGTGCTCAGTAATGCGCGCAGCGGCAAGATACTAATGATGCGTGTGTGGCAGTGGGGCGGACTGGGCTTGTTGGGCACTGGCTTAATCCTGAGCATCGTGCAGGCGCAGCCCGAAAGTCCTTTGACACTTGGTTATGTTTTGGCCTGTGCTTTAACAATCGCACCGCTGATCGTTTCATTGTTTGGAAAGTGGGAGCGACGAAAATATCAACTTCTTGGCGCGGCTGCGGCTCTGATTGCACTGGTGTTGTTTGTTCGCACTGTGCCGGGGCAGTTGGATGGTGGACGGCTGACACTGATTCCGCGCTACCTCACCATGCAGAGTGCCATCGAGAATCCTACCGATCAGGCCTACCTTGAAGATGTGTTTCCTAACCAAACCATGTCTGCCCTGTGGTTGTATGGCGCAGTTGCCGCTACTGCTGTGGTTGTGGCTGTTCTGGATAAGCGGCAGACAGCAGCGCGAACATGGATTATTCGAGGCGCGCTCGTCTTTTTCACATTGTTCACGCTGGGCGCACTTTGGGACACCATGCGCTATTTTGGTGCTTTTGAAGCCATTGCCGCCAGCAGCGGAGCAACCAACTATCACTTCTCGCTGTTCCATCAGGCGACGAGCGAATTCCCCGACCAGAATCGCGTCGCGCTGTGGATGACCAGTGAACTCTGGTCAAAACCATCACTCATTCTGATCACGGTATGGAGTGCAGGTTCAGGCATGTTGATTTTCCTTGCCGCGCTGCAAGGGGTTCCGCGCGTGCTGTATGAATCGGCGGAAGTGGATGGCGCTAACCGCCTCCAGAAGTTCTTCAGCATCACCTTCCCGTTCATCACGCCGGCGTTGTTCTATAACCTGATTATCGGCATCATCGCCGCCCTGCAAACCTTCGACACGATTTATATTCTGCAAACTCCGCAGAATGTTGACAGCCTCAGGTCAGCGGCCTTCTTCCTGTATGAGCGCACCTTCCGCCAGTTGGAAATTGGCCAGGGTGCCGCCGCATCGTGGATTCTGGTCGTCCTGATCGTGGTTCTGACGACACTGCAATTCCGTTATAGCAACTGGGTTAATTACGAGGCGTAACATGGCAACAGCAGCTAAACCCCTATCCATGAGCAAAACAAGCAACGTCTTTATTCCCAGCTATATTCGTCGCTACATCCGCACCTTCATCCTCTACGCGGTTCTGTTTACGCTGTCGATGTTTTTCCTGTTCCCGTTAGTGTGGATGGTCGGTACATCGTTGAAAACGATTGAAGAAGTGCAGCAGCCTCAGTTGAATCTGATGCCCGCTGTGCCGCAGTGGGAAAACTACATCAAACTGTTCAACGATGAAGCGTTTATCCGCGCCTATCTGAACTCGCTGTTTGTCACGCCGATGGTTCTGGTGGGCACCGTATCCTCTATTGCTTTCGTGGCTTTCGGTTTCAGCCGTTTGCAGTGGAAAATGCGCGGCGCTGTTTTCGCGCTGATGATGGGCACACTGATGCTGCCCTATCAGGCGACACTAGTTCCCCAGTACGTGATGTATTACAACCTGGGCTGGCTGCGCACCTATAACCCGATCACCCTGCCCGGTTTCTTTGCGGGAGGGGCCGCACTCATTTTCCTGCTGCGCCAGTTTATGATGGGTATTCCGCGCGAGCTTGATGAAGCGGCGATGATTGATGGCGCAGATCCCATACAAATCTGGTGGCTGGTAATTATGCCGCTGTCGCGTCCGGCGATTGCGACGGTGACAGTATTGCTAATCATTGGGAACTGGAACAGCCTTGTGCAGCCGCTGATTTACTTGCAGCGTGCCGAGTTATTTACCCTGCCGATTTACGTTGCGCAGCGTTTGAACCTGCAAGAGTCGCCTATTCCCTGGCAGGATGTGATGGCCGCAAGTGTGATGTTTGTCACGCCGATTCTAGTCATCTTCCTGCTCACACAGCGTTATTTCGTGGAAGGTATTTCCTTTACTGGCTCGAAAGAAGGATAGTCTATGCATCAGCTTATGCATAGTTTTCACGGGATGACGGCTCCAGCGGAAATTCTGGATGCCGTTCGTCGTGGAGATATTCCAGCATTTTGTTTGTTCAGATACAGCAATGTTGAATCCCCGGCTCAACTGCGGGAATTATGTCTTTCGCTGCGCAAGGCCGCAGAAGACGGTGGCCTGCCCCCTCCCATTATCGGTGTCGATCAGGAGGGCGGTCAGCTCATCGCCATCAGCGGCGGTGCGACAGAGTTACCCGGCAACATGGCTATTGGCGCGACACGCGATCCGCAGCTTGCTGAACAGGCGGGGCGTGTGCTAGGACGCGAACTGCTGGCGATGGGCATCAATATGAACTTCGCCCCATCGCTGGATGTAAACATTAATCCTGAGAATCCTGTGATTGGCGTGCGCTCGTTTGGCGATAATCCACAGCTTGTCGCAGAGATGGGTGCGGCCATGATACGCGGGTTGCAGGCCGAGGGGGTAATTGCTACCGCTAAACACTTTCCCGGTCATGGTGACGTGGCGTTTGACCCGCATCACACGGCCCCAGTGATTACGCACACGATGGAACGTGTGGACGCGGTGGAGTTAGTGCCCTTCCGTGCCGCGTTGGCTGCGGGGGTTGGCGCCGTGATGACCGCCCATATTCAGTTCAACGCCCTCGACAGGCAGCAGCCTGCCACCCTTTCAACCCTTGTCCTGGGTGGTTTGCTGCGCGACGAAATGGGCTATGAAGGCTTAAGCATTACGGACGCGATGGATATGTATGCGGTTGCTCAGTTTGGCGCCTTGAACAGTGTGACGGCGGCGCTCAACGCGGGCGCTGATCTTGTGCTGCTGGGTCATTTGACTGATCAGATGCTGCTCAACGAACAGACACGCGCATTGATTCGACCTGACGCGGTAGCTCGCATCAAAAAGGCACAGGAAACCAGTCCACGTATTCTGCCGCCGCTTGAGGTGGTAGGCTGTGCGGAACACCAGCAGATTGCCCAGACGATTGCTGATCGTTCCATTACGGTGGTCAAAGGGCGGCAAAACCTCCCGCTGCGCCCGGATGGACAAATCGCGGTGATCGTGACACAACCTGCGGATTTGACTCCTGCCGACACCTCTTCGCAGGTTCAGATTAAGCTGGCAGATGCCATTCGCAAGCGTCATGCCAATGTCCTGGCTTTAGAACTCAGTCGTGAGGCGTCGCAGGAGAGCATCGGTACGCTGTTGGCGCAGTGTGCAGAGGCATCCGCTGTGGTGGTCGCGACGATTGATGCTTACCGGGACAGCACCCAGCAGGAAGTCATCAGGGCGCTTCACAAACGCGGGCAGCAGCCTATCGTCGTCAGTATGCGTACTCCTTATGACCTGATGAGCTTTCCCGAAGTGGCGACTTATCTCTGCGCCTACAGTATTCGCGACGTAAGCATGGAAGCCGTTACACGGGTACTATTTGGCGAGGTTCAAGCGACAGGTCAACTGCCGTGTAAAATACCGGGAATCTGATAAATATTGGGACAGTTCACCTCGCCATCAAATTGAAGTGAATTGTGTTATTATGCACAGGATATTCAGAAATCCTGGGATACAAACATGACATCCGGCAAGGCAACTCATGAACAACTTAAACGCCACAACTGGCAGTTACTGCTTCGCGCTGTTTACTCAGGAGGCGTAAATAACCGTGCTGCGCTGGCGCAGGCTACCGGGCTTGCCAAGCCGACGGTTTCCGACCTGATTAGCGAGTTGATGTCTGAAGGTTTTCTCGAAGAAGGTGGCATCGGGGAATCCACTGAAAGCGGCGGCAAACGGCCACGCTTATTGGAATTTCGCCCACAGGCAAGACAAATTATCGGGGTTTCCCTGGATTCACATTTTATTGCCGCTGTCCTGTCGAATCTCAGCGGTCAGGTTATTGCACAGCATATTGCTGATGTGGGTAAGCACGATGTGTTAACCCTGTTGGGAAATGTCATCAATGGTTTGGTGGCACAACTGGATGCTCCCCTGTTGTGTATTAGTGTTGGTGTACCCGGATTGGTGGACAAGGCACAGGGCATTGTCGAGGTTTCCAATGTACTGGGCTGGCGGAATGTTCACCTGGCCGCCACCCTCAATGAGCAGTACGACGTGCCCATCTATGTTGGGAACAACACAGAACTGGCGGCGTTGTCGCAAATCGCGTTCGCTTCAGATGCCCCCTCACAGCAGAATACCCCGCGCAGCCTCGTTACGGTGCTTCTGAACGACAGCGTAGAGGTAGGTATTGCGCTTGATGAGGTGGCCTATCATGGTGGCAGTGATATTGGCTGCCTGCGCATCGCAGGCGTCGAACGGTTGGACAGTTTGCTCGGCTGGCAGGCTGTACAAAACCGCGCGCGCGAACTTATTCAACCGGGCAGCTATCTTGCGCAGTTTCCTTTGAGCTATCTGTATGTTCGCCATGCCGCCGACCATAACGATGCGGCGGCTTTACAGCTTTATCAGGAACTCGCAGACCATCTGGCGCATGTCTTTGCCTGGATTATTGGCCTGCTGCGTCCTAACCATGTCTCGCTGGTGGGGCCGATTGCCGATATGGGGGATCGACTGATGAGGCAGGTTGCCGCCAAAGTCGAATATCTACTGCTGCCGGAACTGGTGCGCCATGTGCATTTTTCGATGGCAGACGATGCCCAACGCCTGAGCGCACATGGGGCCGTAGCACAGGCGCTGCGAAACGAGTTGGGTATCCTATGAAAACCATCGGCTTGATTACAAACAACGATCAGGGCGTATTTCAGCAGGCGATTATTGATGGGGTACGCCAAATCGCTGCCGAGCATAACTACGCCATCGAAGTGGATGTCGTGGCTGTGGATTTGCACCGCAAAATACGGGCAATCTCGCTGAACATTGACGAACTTACCGGAATTCTGGTCGTCGCCGATGTCCTTCCCCGCGATACGCTCATCAAACTCTACCAGACAGGCAAACCTGTTTCACTGGTGAGTCATCATGTGCCGGATTTGCCTATACCAGCAGTCATTTCCAACAACACGGAAGGCATTACACGCCTTGTCCGCTATCTGATTGATGACTGCGGGCGCAGCAGGTTTGTATATATCTCTGGCGAACCCACGCAGCGCGACAGCCTGGAACGTGAAGCAGCCTTCAAACAGGAACTGATCCGCCATAATCTGGGGGATGCGCAGTTCCTGCGTGGAGATTTTGAACCCAATATTGCCGCCAATTCGATGCGCGATGTGCTGCATACAGGCATCACCTTTGACGCGGTGGTTGCTGCCGACTATTTGATGGCGGTAGCCAGTCTCAACGTCTTACGTGATGCAGGCTTTCACGTACCGGAGGATATATCCGTCGTGGGCTTCGGTGATGGTGCGGAGGCGGAACAGGCTGGTTTAACGACTGTCGCGGCTAACGTGGTGGAGCAGGGGCGTCGCGCAGCTCGCCAGCTTCTGGGGCAAATCAAAGGCCTGCACATACAGGGTCTGACCGTTTTAAGCACTGAACTGATTATCCGGCGTACCTGTCGTTTGCCATAATAAGAATGGACTGAAGGAAGTTAGAAGGAATCCCTATGCTGATTCATAATGCGCGCGTGGTGACACCGGGCAGCGTTTGGCCCAACGGCTGGCTGTTGTGCCGTGACGGAGGCATCGCTTTGATGGGCGCGGGTGATGCGCCGCAGTTCGACGGCGAGGAAGTCATTGATGCCGATGGTCTGCTGCTGCTGCCGGGAATGATTGATGTCCATGTGCATGGCTCCATCGGTTCCGAAGCGATGGATGGCGACCCTGAAGGCCTGCGCAAAATAGCGCGTTTCTTTGCAGAGCACGGCGTAACTTCCTTTCTGGCGACCACCTGGACAGGCAGCACGGAGCGCATTAACGGCGCGCTGGAAGCGATTGCCGAGGTGACAGGTCCAATCTCTGGCGGTGCGACGATTCTGGGAGCACACCTTGAAGGGCCATACCTGAACGCCGAACACTGCGGCGCACAGGACAGTCATCACATCCGCCGCGCTGACCGCAATGAGGCGCTTAAATTCCTGGAGTACGGCATTATTCGGCTGCTGGCGCTGGCACCGGAGTTCCCGGAAAACGAATGGCTGATTGGCGAATGTATCCGGCGGGGCATCACCGTTTCTGCCGCGCACACCTCTGCGACCTATGAAGACCTGCGCCGCGCCGTACGCCTGGGGCTGACGCAGTCCACGCATACTTATAACGCGATGCACGGCCTGCACCATCGGGAACTCGGTGCGTTGGGCGCGGCGCTCACCATGCCAGAAATTCGCTGTGAACTGATTGCTGACAACATTCATGTTCATCCTGCGGCGCAGCTTCTATTGTGGATGGCGAAGGGACGTGACGGCGTAATCCTGATTACGGATGCTGTGCGGGGCGCTGGGCTGCCTGAAGGCACTAAGTACCTGCAAGACGGACGTGAAGTAAGTGTTAATGGTGCAATTTATCTACCAGATGGTACACTATCTGGGAGCGCTATTACACTTGACTTTGGGCTGGCAAATTTCATGAAGGCTACCGGTCAGCCGTTGACCGCCGTTTGGCAGGCAACTTCGCTAAACGCGGCGCGTGCGATTGGGGTCGCCCATCAGAAAGGCAGTATCGCGCCTGGTTTGGATGCGGATTTGATTTTAATGGATGAACACGCCCAGGTATTGATGACCATTGTTGCGGGCGAAGTGGTGTATAGGAAATCGTATGTTAAGCATTGAACAAGAGATACATGAACAGCCTCATGCCTTACAAGTCCTTCTAAAAACTCAACGTGAAACGGCTCGCAAAATCGCTAAGGCGGTGCGCGAATTTAATCCTACCTTCGTCTGCATCGCCGCGCGCGGTACCTCTGACAACGCCGCACGCTACGCCCAATACCTGTGGGGGGTTCACTTACGGATGCCCGTCATGCTGGCAACCCCATCGCTGCATACCCTCTATGAAACCGCGCCTGATTTATCGCGTGCGCTGGTGATTGGCGTGTCACAGTCGGGGCGTCCTGATGATGTGCGTCAGGTTGTCAAGGATGCGCGTGGGCAGGGAGCGCTGACTGTTGGGATTACCAATGATCCTGAATCGCCGCTGGCCCAGGAAGCTGAATATCATTTGCCGCTGTGCGCTGGTGAGGAACACAGCGTAGCCGCGACTAAGACCTACACCGCCGAATTGACCGCCCTGGCCATGCTTGCCGGAGCGCTGACCGAAGTTACCGAGCATCAGGTCGCGCTGGCGCAGCTTCCGGCGTGGGTTGCTGATACGCTCAAACGTACAGACAATATCGCTGTGTGGGCCGAGCGTTATCGCTACATGGAGCACTGCATTTCTGTAGGGCGTGGCTTCAATTTTTGTACTGCCTTTGAAGTCAACCTGAAGATTCAGGAATTGTGTTATCTCACCGGACATGGTTACAGTGAAGCTGATTTGCGACATGGCCCGATTGCCATGATTCAGCCGGGCTTCCCGGTGGTGACGATTGCGCCTTCCGGCAAAGCCTTCCCCCTGATGCTGGATTTGCTCGACAAACTCAACGAGAAGCAGGCGGAATGTATTGTCTTCTCCGACGATGAAACCGCCCTGGCGAAAGGCAAAAACGGTGTACGGCTCCCCGCTGGCGTGCCTGAGTGGCTGACACCCGTTATTGGGGTGATTCCCGGACAGGTGTTTGCCATGCATCTGGCGCTGGCCAAAGGTTACCCGGTGGATAAACCGCGCGGGCTGACGAAAGTGACCATGACCCGCTAATCAGTGGGTCTGAATGCCATAATGAATCTGACCATACTCGAATGTAGAGCGTAACGACCCATGAGCAGCGAATTTGCAGTTGGCGTAGACATTGGCGGCACAAAAATCGCCTTTGCTCTGATTGATTCGGAAGGTAATGTGCTGGCAGAACACCGCCTGCCCACACTGCCCAACGAAGGTGTACAAGCGGTCATTGGGCGCATCGTGGAAGGCGTCCACGCGCTCGAAAAACAGGCGTCCGGCGAGGTCATAGGGGTCGGCGTCGGCTGTCCGGGCCATATCGACAACGGGGTTGTACGCACAGCGGTCAATCTTGGCTGGACCAATATTCCTCTGCTGGACGAACTCTCCAATCGTTTCCCGATTCCGGTTTTCGTAGGTAACGATGCCGCTTCCGTCGCGATTGGCGAGATGTGGTGCGGGGCGGCGCGCGGGCACCGTAATTTTGTCTACGCGGCGATTGGCACAGGCTTAGGCGGCAGCGCTGTGGTCAATGGTGAGGTGGTCACCGGGATGCACGGCTTTGCGATGGAAATCGGCCATTTTCCGCTCGTTCCTAATGGCCGCCTGTGTAACTGCGGACGGTTGGGCTGTACTGAAACTTATGTTTCCGGGCTGGGGCTTCTGGCTGGTGTTCGGGAGCACCGCGCTCAATATCCCCAGACCACCCTCAGCCAGGAGCCTTCGACGGCTGAAATTCTGACGGCGGCGCGTTCCCGCGACCCGCTGGCTGCGGCTGTGATGCACGAGGCCAGGGAAAAGCTGTGCTACACGCTGGCGTGGTGCGCAGGGATGTTCAACCCCAGCCTGATTATCATTGGCGGCGGGTTGGCTCAGGCGGCGCGCGATTTCCTTTCTTCTGAAGTGATTACTGACGGCATACGTTCGCTGATGATGTATCCCATCCATGAAGGCTTGCAGGTGGTACCCGCCCAGATTACGGCTACCGCGACAGGAGCAGGCTGTCTGGTGTGGGCGCATCGTGCTTAAAACTCCCCGCGTGATGGTTAGAATCGGTTGGGAAAAGCCAACCTGTCCTTTTGAGGCGGCGCGAAATGATCGAGCAGTTGATCGAATTGATCGGGGATGCTGCGGAAATTGACGGCGAGGTGGATCGGGCTATCAAAAAATGTCGTGGTTGGTCGAAAATGGGTCAATAAGGGAAAATGGTTAGAATGGGTTAGAGAATACCAACACTGTCGAAGGGCATAAGACAAACCAGTGTTGGCATTATGGACTTTGCAGCAACCCCGGGGAGTGGTGAGATTCAGGGTTAGATGGACGTTCAATTGAACGCCCCTACACGAAAAATATCCGCGATACTCCCCAGCCCTGAGATTCCTTGCTTCTCCCCCGTCACATTCGTTACACTTCCTCTTAAAAAAGAGGGTTATGAGCATGAGTCGCAAATTACGTTGGGGCATTATCAGTACAGCACGCATCGGTGAGGGGCAGGTTATTCCCGCCATTCAACAGTCGAATAACGGCGAGGTGGTCGCGGTAGCCAGCCGCGATTTAGCCAAGGGCAAGGAGTTCGCCCAACGACTTGGCATTCCCAGGGTGTTTGGCAGCTACGAGGAAATGCTGGCCGATCCTGAGATTGACGCGGTTTACAATCCGCTGCCGAACGCGCTGCATGGCGAGTGGAGCATCCGCGCGGGCGAGGCGGGCAAGCATGTGCTATGCGAGAAGCCGCTGGCCAACAATGCTGATGAAGCGCAGAAAATGGCGGACTTCTTTGCTGCAAAAGGACTGCTGCTGGCAGAGGCGTTCATGTACCGCTTCCACCCGCAGACGCAGAAAGTCAAAGAGATGGTGGATGGCGGCGCCGTGGGCAAAATCCACGCGATGCAGTCAGTCTTCAACTTCTCGATTGGCAGCGAAGACGATGTGCGTTTAAGCAAGGAACTGGAAGGCGGCTCGCTGATGGATGTGGGCTGCTACTGCCTGAACATCACCCGCTATCTGATTGGCGAAGAACCGAGCGATGTGCGCGCGTTTGCGGATTTCGGCAAGCGTTCCGGCGTGGACGAACGGCTGGCGGGCTTGATGCAGTTCCCGTCCGGCGCGCTGGCGCACTTTGATTGCAGCATCCGCACCCACTTTACACAAACCTACGAGATTCGCGGCTCCGAAGGACGGATTTTCGTGGAGCGCGCCTTCGTGCCTTTCCGCCCCAGCCCGGACAGTGAGATCATCATCCGCTACTGGAGCAGCAAGCCGGGTGTCGAGAAACATCAGTATGAGGAAATCCCGGTTCCTCAGGTCAATCAGTACACGCTGATGGCGGAGGATTTCGCGGATGCCGTGCTGAAGCAGCGCCCACCGCGCTTCCCGATTGAGGACGCTGTGGCCAATATGCGCGCGATAGACCGTCTGTTAGCCGCTGCCCGCCAATAGAAACGCCCGACGATTATCGTCGGGCGTTCGGGAAGGGGAGGGAGGACTTCTACTTGAGGGTTAAGCAGCCGGGGCTTCTGCCGTTGGTGCCGGATTCTCCGGCTGCTGTGTACCGGGTTCGCCAAAGAAGAAATGGAAGGGGAGAGAGTCGCTCATCTCTGGCTGCCCGAGTGTCACCTGAATTTGGAGTGTTTCGCCGTCACGCCGAACATCAAGGGTAACGGTGTCGCCGGGTTCGTAGGCGATCAAACGATCACGCAGGGTATGCTCAGCATCAACATGGTCACCATCAACGGCGGTCACGATGTCATTCACCTGCAATCCAGCTTCGGCGGCGGGTGAACCTTCTTCAACCTGCGTAATCAGCGCGCCTTCGGCAGCGGTCACATTGTGCGCGCTGGCCACCTGTTCGTCCAGCGTCAGGAACATCACACCCAGACGTGCGCCGCCCGTGAGATAGGGCATTCCACCGCGCGGGCCGTTATCGGGCTGGCCGCTGCTGCCCGGCTGACCGTTGAAGGGGTTCCCCCCGCGCATTCCGGGCATACCCATCATCTGAAGCGCTGATGCGGGAATTTCGATTTCCAGCGATTCGTCGCCGCGCTGCACGGTTAAGGTGACGGTAGCGTCTGAGGTCAGCCCCATGAAGAACTGCATCAGGCCGGGAAGATCATAGGTTTCGCCGTTGAACGCGGTCACCACATCACCTTCACGCAAGCCAGCTTCGTAGAGTGGGCTGGTGTCCGCAATCTGGCCCACTGTCCATGATTGGGCTGCGGCGTCATAGGTGAATTCGTTGAAACGGATGATCTCACGCACAGCGGGAACAGTCCCCACCGTCACAACGATGCTCTGTTCATCGCCGTTGCGCAGGATTTGCAGCACGACGCTGGCACCGGGTTCGAGGGTACGGACGGCTTCACGCGCTTCCTGAACCGTGCTGACTTCAGTATCGCCAATAGCCAGCAGGACATCGCCAGCTTGCAGCCCCGCGTCCGCCGCAGGAGAGCCATCGCTCACCGCCGTAATGGTTAAGCCATCAGTGGTTTCCTCAAGGCTGACGCCGAGGAACGAACGCTGCACGCGCTCCGTCCCTGAGGGCATTTCGCCCAGGGTCAAGGTCACTTCGAGGGTTTCACCAGCGCGCACGACTGTCAAAGTGAGGGTGTCACCAACGCCATGACCGCGCACGACTTCCGCAAACGAGCGCGCATCTGCCGCTTCGCTGTCGATTTCGGTAATCACATCATTCACCTGCAACCCAGCCGCTTCTGCGGGACTGCCTGTGAGCACTTCGGTGACGCGTATCCCTGCGTCATCGGGCACAAAACGAATACCCATGAAGGGTGGATTCGTGGTTGTCGTATCCTGTTGGGCAGAGACCGCCAACGCGCTCACTGCCAGAACGCCGATCATGAGAACACTCAACAGCAGTTGCATTGTGTTTCTGATTTTCATACTTCGATACTCCTTGCTTCACATGTATCATGCTAGTGCGGAGCCGTAATCGAAGTGTATTCAAGGTGTAAACTGAGTGTAAACCAAGGCTGTGAAACCGTAATGGCGAACTCAAACTGCTCAATGTACGGCGTAAAAACTTATAAATTTTTACAAGTCTAGACAAAAAGGCGTTGGCTAACTCTGATATGATGTTCCTGTCTCAACAATTGTAACAAGAGGGATTACATCATGAAGAAATGGCTATTCTCCGCACTCATTGTCGCCCTGGCAGCGGCTTTCGCCGTAGTACTTCTTCCCGGACGGCAAGTGCAGGCGGCGTGCGGAACAATTCTGACGGGCAGTTTTGCCAGCGCAGCTCCCAATCAGACATCGCCCACCTTCTCGGTGTTGGCAGGCGATGTCGTCATCGCGACCTCTGTCGATAGCAACGGCACCGCCACGAGCATGGGCGCTGAAATTACCATCAATGGTACCGTCTACGCGGCGGGTATCACGGGCACAGGAACAGTCACCACTTCGGCAACGGCACCCGCGAACGGCACGGGGTCTGTGTTCTTCTATAATTCAAGCGGCACGGGTGGCACGATTAGCTGGACGATCACCATCGGCGGCCCGAACTGCGGCGGTTCTGCGCCGCTGGCCTTCACCGATGGCCGCGTGAACCCGCAGGCATGGGCCACCGCAGTCCTGTACTGTGCGGATCACGCCGTGCAGGTCTACGATGTGGACAACGCCAGCATTGGCCGCCTGCTGTTCGTCGTCACCCCGGAAGAAATCGCTGAAGTTGGCGTGCCCAGCAGCAACACCGTCATTGACTCGGCGACTGGTGTACGGGGGCTGGTAGCGGTCTATCGTCTGGCATCGGGTGAATTCCAGGTGGTCGCGCCGGACACAGAGCCGGGCAAGTACTACAGCTTCACCTGGCCGGGCTGCTAACTAACGAAGGGACAAGGGCTAGTTTACCCCCTCTCCCCACCCTTCTCCCCCGATTTCGAGGGAGAAGGGCGTAAAATGCGCCGACCAACGGGGTAATATGGCCCCTTTAAATTCACCAGCACCATTGGTTATTTAACGAAACAAGGGACACAGCAGTCCCTTGTTTTTATTTTGCTTGCTAGCGACTGAAGTAGTCGCGCACGGTGGCGGGCGCGAAGATGCCTTTATCCGTGCAGATAGCGCTGACCAGATGCGGCGGTGTGACATCAAACGCCGGATAGTAACCGCTGATGCCGTGTACGGCTGTGCGCACCGTGCCTTCCTCCCCTTTGGCGTAAAACACCTCGTCCGGCTTGCGTTCTTCGATGGGAATGTCCGCGCCGGTGGCTGTGTTGGGGTCGGGGCCATCGTAGCCGAGGACGTAGAAGGGTTTGCCGAAGTGATGGGCGGCAATGGCGTGGGTGAGCGTGCCGACTTTGTTGGTGATGTGGCCGTCGAGGGTGATGCGGTCTGCGGCGCAGATGAACTTGTCAAGGCGTCCGGTGGCCATCAGATGGGACGACATGCCATCGGTGATGAGCTTGAAGCTGATGCCAAGCTCGACAGCGGAGGCGGCGGTCAGGCGTGCGCCCTGAAAATAAGGGCGGGTTTCACAACCGACGAGCGTGATAGTTTTGCCCTGCTGTTTTGCTGTCCAGAGCATCCAGCACAGCGCGGCCCCGGCGAAGCAGTGTGTCAAAATCTGGTCGCCATCGCTGACCAGCCGGGCGGCGTGTTCACCGCAGGCGCGCGCTACCTCGTTGCCCCGCTGGATTTCGCCGTTGACGTAGGCCAGGGCTGCCTGATGCGGGTCCTGCCCTTCGCGCAAGGCGGTTTGGGCGGCCTGGAGGGCGGCAGGGACGATGTGGTTGAGGTCGTCGGCAGTGGGGCGCGTGGCGAGCAGGCGTTTGGCGACCTGTTCCAGATAGGCCGACTGGCGGGCGGCAGAAGCGTCCAGATCGCGGGCGGCCAGCGCGAGGCCAAGTCCGGCGACGTAAGCCAGCGGCGGCCCGCCCTGCACGGTCATGTCTTCGATGGCGCGGGCGACTTCCTCGTAGGTGCGCAGGGTGACGAACTCGGTGGTGAAGGGGTACTTGCGACGGTCAAGCACGATGACGGCGTGCTGGTCGGCGTCGTAACGCAGCGTCTTAAAGCGGTCTGCGAGCAGGGCGGGAATGTCGGAGGTCAGGGTGTTGTTCATGCGATTACTCATCTTATGGTTTTAGACACTGCTGCAATCTACGTTCAAAGTTGTCTGCAATGCATATTGGCAAATAAACATAGATGACCCTCCCGCATAAAACAATAGTCGTATGGTAGCACAAAGGGGGCGAGTAGCGGTTCGACTAAATGTTTGATGCGAGATGTAATGAATCGGTTGGTGATTATGTCCACAACGAAAGCTGTTTGCCTGCGGGTTTATCAAAGGCGGCGGGTGTGACAGTTTCCAGCGCGCCGTCGCGCAGGATGTGGCAGACGACGACTTCATCTTCCAGCACGCGGACGTGTGGGTCAAGCAGCGAACGGGTGATGAGGTGGTGGCGGTGACATTCCAGCGGATTGGCTTCGCTGCACATGATGGCGACGCGCCCACCCGAAGCGGATTCGTCGCGGACAATCGTCAGCAGGTGGCGCAGGGCTTTGTGATACCAGTCACGTTTCATGATTTCCTCGTACTGCACGAGTTCGAGGAAGTCTTCGCGTTTGGTGTCCTGATCAGGTACGGCGCTGTTCTTGTAAACATCGGCCTGCTTGGGTCTGCCGCCGAGGACTTCACCCGCGTAACGGTAAACCACGTCGTGTTCCTTGAGGAAGGCTTCGAGTTCGCGCTTGCCGAAGTGCGGCACGTACTTGCTATAGGGCGCGCTGCGGACATCGACCAGCGTCGTGATGTGGTGCTGGCGCAGCAGCGTCAGGAAGGCATCGGCGGTGAGGTTGCTGTGGCCGATGGTGGTAGAGGGTGGGCGGCATTTCGGGTGTTGTAGTCATGACCATTGACAGAAATTAGTCAGTTGACTGTATTTTAACATGAAGTTCATTAACCGTCTTGTACGGGCAACTCATAGCAGGGTTCGGTGACGAGCAGGAATTCACCGAGTACCCAACCTTCCTGTCCCTCATAAGCGACGAACCACCATGTTGAGTCTTCGTTGCGTCCGAAAACTGCCAATGAGGTATCAAAGGGAATCGTTGTCAACAATTCGGCGTCGGTGCGCGGCTCGGTGCGCAGATTGAGGTTGTTGGCGACCTGCGCGACGCAGGGATTGACGGGCGTTTCGCTGGGGCTGCGGTGTACGCGAAGGGAGCGCCGAGGCGGCGGGTGGCGGCGGTGTCTGTGGGACGCGGCGTGCGGGTGGAGGTCGGCGTCGGCGTTAGGGTGGGCGTGCGCGTTGCCGTGAACGTCGGCGTGGCGGTGAGCGTGCTGGTTGGCGGAGGCGGCGTGCCCTGCGGGGTGCTGGTCGCGGTCGCGGTGGGCGGCGGGAAGAAGATGGGCGCGGTGATGGGAACGATCACCAAGACTGTCAGCAGCACCAGCAGGCCCGCGCCAATGCCAAACACTCCGCGCGAGGCTTTTAGCCCCTGTTCGCGGCGCGCTTCGGGCAGCAGGAGCAGGAAGGATGGCACGATGAGAATGCCCGCGAGGATAAACATGGCCTGCTGCAACAGGTCGGAGGGCGCGGGGTCGAGGCTGTTGGCGATGAGCGCAGCGATGGACAGCAGCACCGCCAGGAATACCAAGAACGTTTCCCAGAAGCCGATTTTCGTGCTGCGGGCAAGGGTGCGAATGAGGGCGTTGAAGGCATAAAGCAGGGCGAACAGGACGGCGGCGGCAGCAAGTAGAAGTGCGGACAAGGGCGACCTCGTGAGCTTTGGGAAATTTTGCACATGAATCATATCACGAGAATGGGGTGGAATCCTCACCGAAAAGGGTGAGTGTTGGATGAGTCACAAGCCAAAGGGCAAAGCGGGTGAAATACGCAGAGGGGAAAATACGGATTGAACCGCAAAGGCGCAGACGTTGAGTACAACGTTGACGCAAAGATTATGCCAGAAACTAAAGTTTCCGGCTGCCGAAGTACCACGTTCGCTAAAGCGAACAAAGGCGATGTTCGTAGTTCTGTGTCCGTCCGCTAAATCCTAAACAGTTGGTTTCAAGACTGTTCTACCTGTGAGCTAAATGAAGAATAGTTAGTAAAGGAGCGTAGTACTAACGGAGGGTAGAATGCTTTGCGTAAGACGCGGGTCTTTGCTATTCTGGTATCTATGAAAACACGAAAACTTCTTTTAACCCTGACACTTCTCGCTGCGCTGAGCGCTTGCACGCAGGGCAGCGACACCCAGAGCAGCGGTGTGCCTACCGATACACTCGCGCCGATTCCCAGCCATACGCCGCGTTACACCGCAACGCCGGAAGCGACGCTTACTCCTCTGCCAACGTTTACCTTTACGCCATCCGAGACGCCGATTCCACCGACCCCCTCGGATACGCCTTCGCCGACGCCGACGCCCGTGATTGTAGGGATTGTCAACTCGGCGGCGACGGCGGTGAATGTGCGCAGCGGGCCGGGTGAAACCTACGACATCGTCACCACGCTGAATCCCGGTACGGGCGTGACCGTGTTGAGCCAAAGCCCGGACGGGGCGTGGTATCTGATTGAAATGGAAAACGGCGATCAGGGCTGGATTTCGACGCGGCTGCTGCGCGTGGAAGAACCGCCGACGCCGTTCCCCACCGGGACGCCGACCCCGAACCTGACCGCACTGGCGCAGGGCACGCCGCTGCCCACCGCAATTCTAGGGGGCGGCACCGTGACGCCAACCCCGCCGCGCTCGGCTGTGACCGCCACGCCGCCGGGGCTGGTCGTACCGGGACAAGCGCTGACGACTACCGCGACAACGGCTACGCCCGCGCTGCCGATCATCAGCATCGATTCGATTAACCAGACGGCGACGGCGCTGGTGACAGGCGTAGTGCGTCCGACGACTGTGCCGACTGCCGCGAACAACCCCAGCAATCCCGTTGGCACTGCCACCTTCACGCCGTTCCCGGTGGATGGCTCGAACAACAGCAGCAGCGGCGCGCCCGGCGTACAGCGCGGGGTCGATGTGCTGGCGTACTGCGATCAGGCAGGGATTCGCCCGCCGAGCAATCTGGCGGTGGGGTCGTCGATGGATGTGACGTGGAACTGGTACGCGACCAACATGGAATACATTCAGCAGCACCTTGACCATGTGGTTTACGAAGTGCGCGTGAACAATACGCTGCTGCAAAACTGGCGCAACTATGACACCACACCGACGCTGGAAGACGATGGTAACTACTGGGTGTACTGGTATGTCCCGGTGGAACTGACGACGGCAGGACAGTATACGATCACGTACCGCGTGACGTGGGATGCGACGATTACCGACGGTATCGACAACTACGGCCCCGGCACGAATAACGCGGTACAAACGGGAAGCTGTACGGTGGTGGTGCGATAACAAATCACAGGCAGGGCGAATAACCCTGCCTATCCCCTAAACTTCTCACGCTGTCAGGAACGATTTGACCAGAGGGAAGACTGTATCAATGCTGCTGAGTTCTTCCAGATGGGTGAGTCCCTCAAAGATGTGATATTCTACGGCGGCTGCCCGATACTGAGGTTGAAATTCGCGCACTCTAGCGGCGGTTACCGCGTTCAAAGAACCTGCGTAGAGCAAGACAGGACAACGTATATCTGAGGGGTTGACTATAGGCCAATACGCCAGCGCCTGGTACCAAGCCAGTGTTACATCGAGATTGGCTTGTTCCAAAAAGCCCCGTTGATCCGAGGATAAGCCGAGAGCTTCTAACTGTCCAGATTTTTTCGCCTCTAAAACATGCTGTGTCCATGCTACAGATGCCGCAACATTCTCTGGCGTGAAAATAGTTCCAAAATGACTGCCTGCGACCACGGCGCGCCCTAGAGCGGTTGTGCGCGCGGCCATCTGGAGGGCAATTGTTGCGCCGAGCGAAAACCCCCACACGTCAAATGTATCAAAACCACAGGCGGCAACTACTGCCTGCACATCAGCACATATCCTGTCGGCGGCGTAAGCCTGTGGTGTTAACGGGGCGGCGCTTTCCCCATGTCCCCGTAAGTCGATGGTGATGACCGTGAAATCCGCTGATAGCCGACTCACATAGCCAGTCTGATGCCAGACCTGACGGTTCTGAATAAAGCCGCCATGTAACAAGACCAATGCGTCTCCGTTTCCCTGTGTGTCATAGGCGATAAGCGTTCCATCAGCGGAATGTATGAACTGCGATGACATCAATTTTTGACCTCCGGGTTCTCTATCTGTGCTAAAGCGTTGAGAAGTTCCTGACGGTGGTCTTCAAGGTTGGCGAGGGCACGATTCAGCGACTGCTGGCGCATGATGAGGTGGTGGTAAACCTCGTCGATGATTTCCAGGGCAGAGTGGATTTTGTCGGCATCGGGCTGCTGTGAACGCTTAATCTGAAGCAAGGCTACCAAATCCTTGAGCGCGTAACCCGCCTGACGCAGCCGTTTGACGCTCTGAAGCAAGGCCACATGCTGTTCCCCATACAATCGATATCCATTTTCATCACGCTCAGGGAGCAACAAACCTGCTTCCTCATAGAAGCGGATTGCCCGCCTTGTCAGTCCTGACTTTTCCGCGAGTTGACCTACCGTGAGTTTTCTCATCACCAAAGCATAAACCTTTCCGCAAGGTGAAGGTCAAGAGGCTGATACGTGGGATCAAAACAACATGCCTTTGCGTTTGCGCATGGCCTCGATGACTTCGCGATCCGCTTTGCCGAAGCTGTAGCGCGCGAAGTCGTCTTCCGTGACCCAGGCCCAATCGTGGACGCCGAGTTTTTGCGGTTCGCCGCTGATGTGCTGGCAGGTGAAGGCGTGCAGGGTGATGCGAAAGTGGGTGAAGGCGTGCTGGACGACGACAAATTCCTCGCCCACGTCAACCTCAATCGCCAGTTCTTCACGCAGTTCGCGGCGCAGGCAGTCAGGCAGCGTTTCGCCCTCCTCGCACTTGCCGCCGGGGAACTCCCACAAGCCGCCGAGCAGACCTTCCAGGGGACGCTGCGCAATCAGGATTTGGCCGCGCGAGTTGTAGATGATGCCTGCGGCGACCTGATAATGCGGCGTGGGGTCTTTGGCTTTCTTCACGGGACGCTGTGCCTGTGTGCCGCGCGCGTAAGCCAGACAGTGCGTGCGAATGGGACAGACGGCACAGGAAGGGCTGCGCGGTTTACACACGGTGCGTCCCAGTTCCATAAGCGCCTGATTGTAGTCACCGGGGCGCTCACTGGAGAGCCAATCCTCTGCGAGGCTCCACAGATGTTTCTGTGTGCGCGGCTGGGTCACATCGTCGGCCAGGTCGGTGAGGCGGGCGAACACGCGCATAACGTTGCCGTCGAGCACGGGGGCGGCCAAGCCAAAGGCGATGCTGGAAATGGCTCCGGCGGTGTAACGGCCAATGCCCGGCAGTTTTTGCAAGTCTTCTAAAGAAGATGGAAAATAACCCTGCCATTGCTGGACAACCATCCGGGCAGCACGATGCAGGTTACGGGCACGGCTGTAATAGCCTAACCCTTCCCACAGCTTTAACACGTCGTTGAGTGGTGCAGTGCTGAGTTCGGCAACCGTCGGATAGGCAGCTAAAAAGCGCGTATAATAATCCCTAACCGTTTCGACCTGTGTCTGTTGCAGCATGATTTCGGACAACCACACACGATACGGGTCGCGAGTGCTGCGCCAGGGCAGGTCAGCCGCGTGTTGGTCGTACCAGAGCAGGAGTTCGTGGGCGAAGGGTGCGGACATGGTTCTGATCTCATTATTGGGCAGAGAGATATTCTATCCATCTCCTAACGAAAAGTTGAGTGTCGCCGCTGTGACATGGACTAAACTCGAATCAAGGATGATCGTGGAGACACATTTATGCTAGACGTAGTGCCAATTATTGTGATTGCTGCGCTTGTTGTGGTTTTCATAGCCGTCGTCTATTTATTGACCAGAGATGAAGAGTCTGACGACGGGCCAGTCCCCGGGATTCCTGGTTCACGCCGTTTCAAAGTGCGCTTTGATGCGTCCCAGACTGCTCCGGGATTGATTGTGCCTATGAACTGCGAACCGGCGGCCTTGAAAGAAGCCTTAGGTTTCACTGAACCGCGCCCGGCGATTTTCATCAGCGGCGGTGCCAGCGGCATGTCGGAAAGAGATGTGCAGATGACCAAGCAGATTGTGGCGAATGGCATCGCACGTTTTGCGCAGGAACAGAATGTGGTGGTGATTGATGGCGGCACCGAATCCGGCGTGATGAAGATGATCGGGGATGCGCGCCGTGATGCTGGCTACACCTTCCCGCTTATCGGCATTGCCCCGCTGGCCAAAGTGGATTATCCGGGACACGAGAACCTGAACAAGGAAGCCTCGCTGGAGAATGGGCACTCGCATTTTGTGCTGGTCGATGGCAAGGAATGGGGCGACGAGTCGGAAACGATTGTCAATCTGGCCCATGCGATTTCTGGCGGTGGCAAAATGAAGGCGCTGGGAATCGTCATCAATGGGGGGAAAATCACGCGGCAGGATGTCTACCTGGCGACGAGTAAGGAACGCAATCTGCCCATTCTGGTGCTGGAAGGCAGCGGACGCTTTGCCGATGAACTGGCAACTGCGCATAAGAGTGGACAAACGAGTGAGAAGATGATTAAGGCCATCCTGCGCGGTGATATTCAACTGGTTTCGACCAGCGACGGCCCGCAAGGTATTTATGCGAAACTTATCCAGCATTTTGGGCTGGAACTGAAGAAGTGATAGGCAGCCACTGCCTCACTGGCCTTCTGAGACGATCAACTGAAGGGATTAATCATGCGTCGTATTCTTTGCGTCGGGTTTTTGCTGATGGCTATGGCGCTGGCGGCGGCGGTCAATGCGCAGGAAGCAACCCCTGAACCGCCACCTGTCGCCAATACTGAAGCCATAGAAAATCTGGTAGAACGTGCGGAAATTGCCGCTGATCGCGCTGAGAACGCAGCAGATTCGGCAGATCAGGCCACTTCTTATGCGAATGGTTATATTGACCAGGCCAATGGCTTGTTAGGGTTATTTCAGAACGTCACGGCGATTACGGCCATCGTGATTCCGCTGTTGGCGGTGGTGGCTGGTCTCGTTGGCTTGAATCGTTTAAATTCTGCGCAATCTGAGTTGGGTGAGGCCCGTGAGCGCTTTGAAAAGGAAATCAGTGCGCGGCAGGCGGAACTGGTCAAGCTGCGCGATGAGCTGGAGGCCAGCGCCGAGCAGCTCCGGTTGGAACTACGCCATACAGGGACGGAACAGCGCGAGGATTCGGCAAGAGCAACGCTGGCATTGGCACTGCTGCCGCTGGGTGAGCGTCAGTATCGCGCACAGGACTACAAAGGCGCACTGGACACCTATCAACGCGCGCTGGAACTGGACAACGATAATCCGGTGACCCACTACCGTATGGGGTATGTCTATACCCAAAGCGGCGAACTGGAAGAGGCGGTGCGGCATCTGACACGTTCACTGGAGATCGCGCCGGATTTTGCGCCCGCGTTGGCCGCGTTGGGGTACGTTTATCGACGCATCGGCGAAAAGATGGCGAAGGGCATTGACCGCGATTCGATGCTGAATCAGGCAGAAAGCAAGCTGCTGCAAGCGCTGAAGATTTCGCCCAAGCTGATTGACGACGATGGTGAGTCGTGGTGGGGTTCGCTGGGCGGGCTGTACCGCCGTCGTGGACAGATTGACGAGGCGATTGCGGCTTATAGTCAGGCGGCGGAAGTGACGCCTCATTCATCGTATCCCTTCAGCAATCTGGCGCTGCTGTACATTCAGAAGAGTGATCGCGAGGGGATGCTGCGCACTTATAAGCGTGTGGAACGTCTGGCGGCAGGGGAAGTGCAAGCCGAAGTGGATAACTATTGGGCTTATGCTGATCTGGTGGTTGCGCGGCTGGCGCTGGGCAAGAGCGTGGATGATATTCTGGACACGGCGATTGGCACCGCGCCCGTTGATTCGCCGTATACGCTGGACAGCCTGCTGGATACGCTGGGACGTTTATCCGGCGTGCTGAACCCGGATGAGCAGGTGCCTGTCAAACGGGTGATGACTCATATTCGCGAGATTGCGACGGCGCGTAAGGAACAGCTTGCGGAGCAGCAAACCTAAGCAGAACGTGACATTTGTAATCGACAAGCGGCGCGAGATGTGTGCTATAGTGCATATAAGACAACATCACCGCCGCTTTTTGATTTGAGTGGTTCGAGGAGTTGGGAAATTATGGCAACACCCCCTTTACACGCACTTATTGCTGACCTGCGCGGACGTTACGCCATACCGCGTAAAAAAGCGGCTGAGGCACTGGTCGGGCTGGGCGCGGCGGCAGTCCCGGCATTAATTGAGACGTTGCAGCATAAAAACCCGGAAGCCCAGGAAGCCGCTGCCGATGTGTTAACGCGCATTGCCACGCCGGACGCACTCAGCGCTGTCGAACAATGGAAAAAGCGTTAAGGTTCTGGTTTGCAAACGTTTTCATAATAAGTTTACTGTTGAATTAAGAAATGTAATAGCTTTGGCTTCAAAAACTGTGATACGATGATTCCAAGACCCGAATAGATTGTAGAGATTTCTCAGGAGGGCAGAATTATGTACGCGCAGATCACCTTCATAAAACTCGGACAAGGGACGATTAACGAACTGCGCATTCTGATTCGTGACGAATACATTCCTGCTCTAACTCGGCGTTCAGGCTTTTTATCTGCTCATTTGCTGGAGCAGGTCGATGACCCGGACATGGCGCAACTGATTACATTTTGGGAGAGCCAGGAATCGCTGGAAAACTGGCGGCATACGAATATGCTTCAAGGCTCTGATCAGAGCATCGCTGCCCGGGTGCCCGGTCTGCGGATTGAGCGTCAGGGGTACATCGTGCGTGTATCGAGCGAGCAGGAACTTGCCCGCGTTTAGCCCTCTCCATCCTTGCCCTGCCTGACGCCAGCAGTAATATCTGCTGGCGTTTTTAATTGTTTGAATCTAATCATCAGATGCACGCTTTAAATGGATGTGGTATCCTAGTCCCTATTGGCTTAATTCTAAAAAAAACGAATGATTGGGCGTAAGCTACATAACCGCTACGAAGTGCAAGAACATTTAGGCGATGGCTCTACCGCAACCGTCTACAAGGCGCTGGATACGCGCCTGGGACGCGAGGTGGCGCTAAAGATTTTGCTGCCCCATGTACGGGACACGACGCGTAAACGCTTCTTCCAGGAGGCAACCGCTGCGGCGCAGCTCAACCATCCCAATATCATGTCAATTTATGATATTGGCGAAGATGAGGAACAGCCATACCTGGTGGTCGAATATGTGGACGGCGTGCCGCTGTCGTACTATTTGCGGGCAGCTACTGAAACGCTGATTGATCTAGGGCAGCAGATTGCCCTGGCGCTGCAATACGCGCATGATCGCCAGATCATTCACCGCGACATCAAGCCCGCCAACATCAAGGTGACCTCAGAAGGTCGCGTCAAGATCATGGATCTGGGTCTGGCTCTCCCCAGAGAAGCTAAACGCGTCACGGCGCACGGCATGGTGATTGGTACACCGGCTTACCTGTCGCCGGAACAGGCACAGGGACTGCCGCTGGATCATCGCACCGATATTTACTCGCTGGGGATTGTGCTTTACGAACTGGCGACGGGACAGCTTCCGTTTAATGCGGATGATATTGCTGCGCTGCTGCTGCAACAGGTGAAACAGCCGCCGCCGCCGCCGCGCCTGATTGTGCCGGAACTCCCGCCGATGCTGGAGACGGTTATCCTCAAGGCGCTGGAGAAGAATCCTGTGCGGCGTTATCAGAGCTGTAAAGCGCTGGCGGCTGCGCTGGACTCGATCATCAGCAAAGACCCGGAACGAACCGACGATAAGCCAGGCGAAACGCCGGAACAACTTACGCAGCAGGCAGAACGCCCCCTGCCGCGCGCTGGTGGAAAACCGGCGCTGCGTGTCATTCTGGCAGATGACCATGCTATTCTGCGCAAGACGCTGGCCAGCTTCCTGGAGACCCGCGAAGATTTCGTGGTGGTTGCGGAGGCGGGTGACGGTGAGGCGGCCATTCAGCAAACGCTGTCGATTCTGCCGGATGTGCTGCTGCTTGACCTGAACATGCCGCTAAAGACCGGGCTGGAGGTGCTGCCTGTGGTGCGCGCCAAAGCGCCGAGTGTGAAGGTGCTGGTGCTGACGGGGCGTGATGAGGATGCCTATATTGTGCGGGCGCTGCGTGCAGGCGCGCACGGCTATCTGTTGAAATCTGCCGACGAGAGCGAGCTTGTGGATGGCATTCTGAAGGTCACGCAGGGGCAGCTTGTGTTAGGGCGCGGCGTCGCCGAGAAGATTGTCAGCGGCCTGCTCACTGACGGCAGTAAAGACAAGTTAGACGATACCGAGCGCAAGGTTCTGCTGTGTGTGGCCGCAGGCTATGAAAACGACGCCATTGCGCGTTACCTGCGTTTGTCTACGCCAGTGACTATCGAAGCGCTGGCACGCGCCATGAACAAACTCGGCGCGAAAGATCGTCACGCCGCTGCGCTCACCGCCCTGCGTCTGGGCTATATTCTGCCTGAAGAGGTTCAGGCTATGCCGCCCGATGAAGGTTAGGCCCGCAGTCCTTCGAGATAATCCTGAAAGGCCATCAGGTGTTCCAGTGCCAGCATCGCTTTATCCCAGAGATCATCCCCATGAGCGATGCTGGTCAGGGATAAATCAGGACGCGCAACTTCGTTGAACAGCACACGTATATTCTCTAAATGTTGAATATGTTGAGTCCGCATCCGATGGAAGTGCGATAAGGCGCTGGTGATGTGATGTTCCGAGTGTACCATGCGGCCTGTGCCAGAGGAATCGTAATAGTAATGATGGCGCCAGGCGCGGTGTTCGTCGGTGAGGGCTGCAATTTCGGCGAGGGTATAGCGGAGCGTGAGCAGTGTTTCAGGGTACAGCGCTTCTACACCTTGAAGTAATTGTTCCAGTAAACCCAGGTACGTTTGAGCTTGAGCAAGCCGTTTGCGATACTCGTTGTTGACGTACCACAAAATTCCAGCAACATCAGACATTGAACATTATTCCGCTTCACAACTCTTGAATGTGTATATTGTAGCACAATTTTATTGATGAATTTCAAATAGAATTCTTGTTCTATTTTTATCGCGAAAATTTGAAAACTGTGATATGCTCTAGGTGAAACCTCACATAAGTGGGGAATTCCTGTTCGGAAGTGATTTAGTGGCAGGAACGAGTTATGGGCGGTTACGACGACGATCCCCGCGACGATGATGAAGAACGTTATCGTGATGTTGACGATGACGAGGATGACATCGATGACGAGGATGAAGATGATGATATAAGTTCTCGGTTAGGCAACCGCCCGCGCCCGAATCCCTTTGCCAGTTCGGGGGCCAGCGGCAGTGGGCAGCGTTCAGGCCTGCCGGGTTCAAGCTCTGGTTCAAGTTCCTACAGCAGCCGATTTGGGGAGTCGGGTTCCAGCAGCCCCGGCGGCGGCGGCCTGAGTTCGCGCCTGGGCGCATCTGGCGGTGGAACTCCATCCGCTGGCAGCAATCTCCCTGGTGCGCCACGCTTTGGCAGTGGTTCCGGCAGCAATCCCAGCGGCGGTTCCGGCGGGCTATCGTCGCGCCTTCCGGGCAGCCCCGGCTCCAACCGTGATGCGGGTGATCAACCGAGCACGTCACGCTTTGGCAGTGGTTCAGGCGGCAGCCCCAGCGGCGGCAGTTCTGGCGGGTCGGGAGGTTTTAACCGTCCCTCATCGCCCAGCAGCCCGATTCGCGGTGGCGAGCCGAACGCCCCCGGTAGTTCATCCGGGTCGTCGATCAACCGCAGTGACCTTGGCTCGCGTCTTGGCGCAGGTGGAAGCCCGGCCAGCGGTTCAGGCAGCTTCGGTTCCATGCGCAGCCCCGGCCCTTCTGAGTCCGAGAAACAATTGGGAGACAAGAAGGACGCGGCTCCATCACGCCCATTTGGTGCTAAAACAGACGATAAAAAGTCAGACGATAAAAAGTCAGACGATAAAAAAGATGCTGGCGCGTCAGGCGGCCTGGGTTCGCGCCTGGGCGGGCTGACAGGCGGCATCACCTCACGTTTCGGCGGGGGCGGCGATGAGAAGAAAGACGACGCCAAAAAGCCTGATGCGCGGAAACCCGACGACAAGAAAGACGCTGGCGCAGCAGGCGGCCTTGGCGCACGCCTCGGCGGTCTTACCAGCGGATTGACCTCACGTTTTGGGGGTGGCAAAGAGGAAAAGAAGGACGAGAAGAAGGATGCCCCGGCCAGACCCGCAGGGGGCGCATCCTCGCCGGTGGGGGGTAGCAGCGGCGGCGCGTCACGCTTTGGTGGTGGGGCGGGCAGCCCTGCATCGACCTCAACGCCAGTGCG
>JAXLWC010000017.1:0-91917 GCA_046328675.1 Anaerolineae bacterium | reverse complement strand
TCCGTGTGCCCGCGCACAGGCTAGGCGTACTCCGAGGGATGGCCCACAAGCTGTCCCTCACTTTTGCGGTTTGCCGCTACAATTGAGCGAAACCATTACATCATGAAGGGTAGAATGGCGTTAGAATTGGTTGTAAGTTTCATACTGCCCTCCCTGTGAAGAGGTGTGTTAGAATAAAGTTGTTTATAATGCGAAATAATGAATCACATAACATGTGAATTTTTCGTCAATCTTTGACACATATTTACCATTGTGACGGTAAACTACTGGTAGGTAGTGTTGTTAGAAGAAAGCCTCATGTCATCGACTGAAACGCAGCAACCCACTTTTGCCGACCTTGAGCTTTTGTCAGAGGTCTCACAGCTATTAACTTTGCTGGATCTCGATAGAGTGCTGCAAAGGGTCATTAGCCTTGCTGCGACTGCGGTGGGAGCCGCCAAAGCCAGCCTGTTTCTGCATGATGAATATGATGTCGATTGGGGACATATCTTTGTCACGCGCGATCTGGCACCTGACGAGTTCTTTTATGTGGTACGCAGCGTACTGGATAAGGGCCTCGCGGGATGGGTGCTGCGCCATCGTCAGGCAGCCATCGTCTACGACACCGAAATTGATGAACGCTGGATTGTCTTCCCCGACGACACCTATCATGTGGGTTCAGCCTTATGCGTGCCGCTGGTCTACAATCAGCAGGTGCTGGCTGTCGTCACGCTGGTACACCCGGAGAAAAACCACTTCAACGAATATCACATGCGGCTGATTACGATTGTGGCGAATCAGGCAACGGTTGCCGTGCGCAACGCCCAATTGTTCAACCGTTTGCAGGCACAGCAGCGCCAGCTTGAAACCGTGCTGCAAGCCATCCCCGACGTGCTGCTGGTACTGGATGAAAATGGACACATCCTGCTCATCAACGATGCCGCAGGTGAATTTTTTGGCGATACGGATCCCGCGCTGATTATCGGCAGACACCTCTCCGACTTTTCTGAGAACGCGCTGCTTCCGGTGCTCGAAGCAGTGCAGAACAGTACCACCAGCGAAGACAAGCAGTGGCTGTTTGAAGTGCGTTCCGAGCGCCGCAAAAAGGATTACCAGGTCACGCTGTCCGTCTGGCGCGACGCCCTCAACGATCTGGCAGGTTATGTGGTGGCCATGCACGATGTCACGACGCTGCGCGATTTGCACCGCTTTAAGGATGAGATGCTGCGCATCGCGTCACACGACCTGCGTTCTCCGCTGTCCCTGATTGCGGGATATGCGGACTTGATTAGTATGGATATGGACCCCTCTTCCCCGGCCCTTGATCATCTGGAAGTGATTAAGCGCTCGACTGACCGCATGAACGGGCTGCTGGATGACCTGCTGCGCGTTGAACAGGTACGGCGTTCGCCGTTGGAACTGAACCAGAAAGTCGATTTGGGCGCGCTGGCGGCGGAAACCGTAGACGATATGCAGCCGCTGGCAGGCAGTCGCAGCCAACACCTGATTGCTGAGCTGCGCGTCAATGGGCTGCCGACGGTGGTCGTTGACCCGGCCCTCATTCGCCGGGCGATGGATAACTTTGTCAGCAATGCCATCAAGTACACACCCGAAAATGGCGAAATCAAAGTCCGTGCTTACGCCGAGAATGGCCTGTTTTACTTCGTCGTGGAAGACACAGGTATCGGCATTCCCCCCGAACATCTGCCGCACGTCTTCGAGTCCTTCTACCGTGTGAAGGATGAGCGCGCCGGGAATGTCAGCGGCTTTGGCTTAGGCCTGAGTCTGGTGCGGACAATTATTGAGCGTCATAAAGGGGAAGTGTGGGTCGAAAGCCAGGTTGGGGTAGGGAGTAAGTTCGGCTTTTGGCTGCCGATGTCCTAAACTCTCCGGCATTCGTTATCCAGCTTTTTGCTTCGAGCATTCAACACGTATTGGATTATGGTTAAACTTAAAACCTCGCAGGTAGCTAAAGTCCGAGCAGCATTAGCGGAGGTCGTGACGAATCGTCAGACGTTTTCTCCCGAATCGCACGCCTTAATCGTGCGCACGCTGCTGGACAAAATCCGTATGCTGCAAACCCTGCCTGCGTCCGGCACATCGCCCTCGCCTGCGCTCAGCGCGGACGAGATTCGCCTGGTCTCCGTGATGTTCATCGACGTAAAAGACTCCACGCTGATGGCCCAAAAACTTAAAGAGCCTGAAGCATGGAAGCGCTTGATCGGCAAAGCCCATCATCGGCTGGCGTCTGTCGTTGAGGAATGGGACGGCGAAGTGGGGCAGTACCTCGGCGATGGCTTGTTATGCTTCTTCGGCGCGCATCGCAGTCGTGGCGATGACGCCATGCGTTCTGTCGCCTGCGCCTTAGCTATCCAGCACAAGATGGTTGGTTACGCCGAAGAAATCAAAGCCGAGTTTGGCATTGACTTCGCTATTCGTACCGCCATCAGCACGGGCAAAGTCGTCGTCGGCATGATTGGCACGGAAGAAAAACAGGAATTTCTGGCGGTGGGCCAAACGACCAATCTCGCGGCACGCCTGCAAAACCTGTGCCCGCCCGGACAGGTGCTGATTGATTCCCAGACGCATCAGCGGGTGCGCAATCATTTCGTCACTGAAGCGCGCGAAGCCGTGATGCTGAAGGGTTTTGAAGAACCAGTTGAATATTTCGTGGTGGTGGAACGCCGCGCGCCGAACGCCATTCAGTTTGCCAACTACCAGATCGCGGGCAATACCATTCCGTTTGTCGGGCGCGAGATCGAAACCTCGTCGCTGGCGCAAATCTGGCAGGAAGCGCGCAACAATGACCGCTGTTATGTGGTCAGCGTTCACGGCGAGATTGGCACCGGCAAAAGCCGTCTGCTGCAAGAAACCGTCGATATGATTACGACGCAGAGTGCCGGACATCCGCTGACGCTGATGAACATGGTCGCGCACTATGAACGGCGCCTGTCATCGTACAACCTGCTGCGTAATATGCTGGCGACGACCTGCCAGTTGAGCGACGATACGCCAATGGATGTGGCTGAAGAACGTATCCTGAACTACATCACGCAGACATGGCATGATGTGGAAGCGGAATCCGCCGCCACAGTGATTGGTTATCTCACGGGCTATGGCTTTAATGACAGCCCGCAGGTGGCCTCGCTCAAACGCGGCGGCCCAGACCATGACCGGATGGCCTTAAGCTGGCTGGCAAAGTGGTTTGAAGGTCTCGCCGAAACCAGCCCGCTGTTAATCGTGGTCGATAACTTGCAGTGGGCAGATCGCGCCTCGTTGGAACTGCTGCAATATCTGGCGCAGCGTATGGCCTCTCACGCAGTGGTGATTTTGACGGCGGCACGTCTGGAATTCCGCACACAGAACCTGAGCTATATGCAGGGCATCAAGCGCCACACTGAGATGACGCTGAGTTCGCTGACAGAAGAAGATGCCGCGCACCTGATTAGCACCGTACTGCATCAGGTCGATAAAGTGCCGCCCGCGCTCGTCCAGATTGTGACCAGCCGCGCCGAAGGTAACCCGCTGTTTATCGAAGAGTTCCTGCGGATGCTCTTTGACAACGGCGTCTTTGAACCCACTGAAAACGGGCGCTGGAAAGTTAACCGTTATCTGTATTCGCTGACGATTTCCACGCTGCCCAACGGTCTGATGGGCGTGCTGCAAGCGCGTCTTGATGATTTGCTGGTGGAAGCGCGGCAGGTGATTCAGGCGGCGTCGGTCATCGGGCAAACCTTCTGGGCAGGCACTGTGGAATTTCTGCTCAGTTCGGATATCAAACATGTGCTGGCGGATTTAGCAGCACGCGGCATTGTCGTCCTGCACGCGGAAAGCAGTTTCGAGGGCACTGAGGAATACAGTTTCCGGCACACCCTCTACCGTGAAGTGTCTTACGAGATGCTCACGCGCCGCACGCGCGAACTGTATCACCATCAGGCCGCGCAGTGGCTGGCAGGCCGCGTCACTGACCGTCCCCAATACCTGCCTACGCTGGCCGAGCATTACGTTCAGGGACAGCAGTTTGAGCAGGCCATCTCGATTTACGAACAGGCCGCACAGGATCGCCTGATTCGCGGCATGATGGACGATGTCCTCAAACTGGTTGAAGCGGGAATGCCGCTGGCGAAAAATATGCCGCGTGAAGTCGCGCTGCCTGTGGTCAGTCATTTGTGGCTGATTCAGGCGCAGGCCCTGTATATCCTCAATCGTTACGAAGAATCCAGCGCCGCCAGCCGCACCGCTATGATGCTGATGGAAGAACTGCCCGCCAGCGAATCCCTGAATGAACGGGTCAACGCGGCGCGGATGCTGGGCATGGCATATCGCAGCATGGGGCGTTACGACGATGCGATGGACGCGCTCAACCTGGCCTATACGCTGCTGCCAGCCGGGGATGCCGCCCCGCCGGAACCCTTAACCGATGTGCTGCGCGCCTTCGGTACGCTGACCTGGCATCGCGGCTACTTTGGCGAAAGCGAAGGATATTTACAGCGGGCGTTGACGGTGGCGGAACAGGCCAAAAGCCCACGCGCCACTGCCGGGGCGCTTACCCTGCTGGGGCATATCGCGCTGGATCGCGGCGAAATAAGCACCGCGCTGAAACACTATGAGCGTGTGCTGCAAATCAATCGCCAGAACGACAACCTGTATTATCAGGTGATGGATTTGAACCATCTCGGCGGCGTATACCGTCAGTTGTTCGCCTATGAGCGCGCGCTCGAAACCCTCGATCAGGCTGAACTGCTGCGTAAGCAAATTCACGTCTACGAGCCGATGCTGCAAGTGAACCGCGCCCACTGCTGGATTGCAATGGGGCGCACTGACGAAGGCTTACGGCTGCTGCACGAAGTGTCGGCGACTGAAATCCGCGACGCTCATCTGCGCCAGGTGGTGACGCTCTCGTTGATTCATGGACTGGCACTGACCGGTAGTTATGCCGAGTGCCGTGACCGCGCGCTGCGTTTCGTGACGGAAGCCTATCAACACAGTCCAATTTTGTATGGACGTGGACTGCTGTGGCTGGGGACAGCGCAGCACGCCCTCAGCGAGGCCACCGCGCAGCACACGTTGCAGCAGGCCTTGCAGTATGAGCGCGATTTCGGTGGGCGCGATTTGTGGCTGTGCTACTATGCGCTGGGCACCACCAGCGACAGTTCGTATCATGCCAGCGAATACTACGCCAAAGCGACAGAGATACTGCGTAAACGTGCCGAGAGCCTGCACGCGCACCCCGAACTGCAAATCACACTGCTGAACAATACCTTTGTCCAGTCGGTGTTCGCTTCCAGCCAGGACTAACCGCTGACTGTAGGCGCTGGGCAATCAGCCTGAATGCGGAACAAGTCGCACTGATCCTGCGTTAGCACAGGGACAAAGCGGTTACGTTCTGTCCAGTCCACCAGTTCCTGCGCCACAGTAAAAACACGCCACTGCGTTACACTGCCATTGTTATCGCCAGAAACCACGCTGTGTCCGTCGGGGCTAAAGGCCACGCTGTTGATGCGCGGCGAGCTGATGCCGCCCCCGTAGCGCCGGATTTCCGTGCCCGTTGCCACATCCCACAAACGCAGCGTGCCATCAAACGCGCCGGACGCGGCAATCTGTCCATCGGGGCTGAAGGCGACAGACTTAACCCTGTTGCCCTGCTCCAGAAAACGGCGGATGGATGCGCCTGTAGCCATATTCCACAGGATCATCGTGCGGTCATCGGAACCAGACAGGGCATACTGTCCATCCGGGCTGATGGCGATGCTGTTGATACGGTCATCGTGGCGCTCATCATTTACGCCCATGCCAAAGCGTCGTAGTTCCGTGCCTGCTGCCAGGTCCCACAGAATAATCGCGCCTTCACCGTCAGCAGATAGAAGCTGCGTACCATCGGGGCTGAATGCCACATCATACACAGTGTCTTCATGGCCGATGTTGTCGTTATCCGGGCTGCTGAGCGTGAAGATGATTTGTCCGGTTGCCACATCCCACAGCAGCAGTGTTCCGGTGGTATCGCCGGAGGCAATTTGCTGACCGTTCGGGCTGAAGGCCACGCTGTTGACTTCATCTGTGTGTCCGGTGAACGTCAGAATCGCCGTGCCCGTTGCCACATCCCAGATAATCACGGTGTCATCGCGTGAGGCAGAAGCGGCCAGTGTGCCATCGGGGCTAAACGCAGCAGCATTCACTTTGTCGCTGTGTCCGCTCAGCGTGCGGATGACTGCGCCCGTTGCGATGTCCACCAGCGCGACGGCAGAATCATCCGAACCTGTCAGAATCATCGTGCCATCGGGGCTGACTGCGATGGCGTTAACAGGTTCGCTGTGAACGTGATCTTCGCGAATGGTTTCGTCGCCTTCGGTGTCCAGCACACGCAGCGTACCATCGGTCCCTGCGGAAATCGCCCGGTCATCGCTGGTATAAGCAACGGCATTGATAGCCCCCTCATGGGCATACAGATAATGGATCGGCGTGCCATCAAGCGTCCAGACGGCGACGACGCCATTTTTGTCTGCCGACAGAATGCGCGAGGTTGTGGGGTCAAAGGCGACGCTGTTAATCTGCTCCTGAACTTCATCAGTCAGGCGCTCAATGATGGCAGCGGTGTTGAGGTTCCACAGAATAATGCTGCTGTCGTTGGAGCCGGACAGCGCGTACTGCCCATCATGGCTGAGCGCGACACTGTTGACTGAAGAGGTATGCCCTTCAAAGCGGTGTATTTCGGTTCCGCTGGCCACATCCCACAGAATCATGGCGTTGCGCAGCGTGCCGCACAACAACTGGGTGCCGTCCGCGCTGTAGGCCAGACTCAGCACTGTGCCCGCGCCGCCGGAAAGTGTGCGCTGAACGCTGCCGTTGTACATACTGCGCAGAGAGACGTTTCCCTGCGCATTGCCAAATGCTGCCGACTGTCCATCAGGGTTAAAGGCGATACTGCGCACGGGTGAGTTCAGATTGTTGATGCGCCAGACCTCCTCACCTGTGGTCAAGTCCCAGTAGATGATGACACTATCCGCGCCTGCTGATAAGCCATGTGTCCCATCCGGGCTGATCGCTACTCCCGTGATGCGGTTGGCGTGGCCCACGCCTGCGGGTTGCAGCGAATCCGCGCTGGCAAGCGTGCTGGACAACGTCGTCGTGGTCGCGACGGCTGTTCCGAACTGCCGCAGCATCGTACCCGTCGCCACATCCCACAGAATGAGCGTGTGATCGTCGGAGCCAGACAGCGCCAGCGTGCCATCTCCGTTAATCGACAATCCAGTCACCGGGCCGAGGTGTCCGGTCAGCAGGTGGCGCGTGCCGGGGAGATAGGCCAGTTCCGCCAGCGCGCGCTGTGCCTCGACAGGCGGGGGGTTGGCGATAAGGTTGGCAGTAATCGCCAGCGCCAGCCCCAGATCGTTTTCGTTGTCCTGCGAGACGCGCAGGGCATTGGCCGCCAGTGCCAGACTGCCTGCCTGAGCGCTCTGGCGTTCGGCTTCGTCCCGCTGGCGCTGCGCTTCGTTCAGGCTGAGGCCCACCAACCCCAGCAGACCAATCGCGATAATCGAAAAGATGCCGAGCGCGATCACAAACAAACGCAGCCGCTGCGCGTCCCGTTTCTGCAATTCCAGTTCGCGCTGCTGCTGTTCAAACTGCGCCGACTGCTGCCGCTTGCGTTCTTCGATGCTGGCCTGCACAAACTCACGCTGTAAGGCATTGATGTCCGCGTTTTCCAGAAAGCTCTCGGCGTGCGTCAGGCGGGTGCCGGTCAGCAGATAAGCGGAGTCGCGGTTTGCGCGTTCCCAATCGCGTGCCGCTTTCAGGATTTCAGCACTGTAGCGCAGTTCTTCAACATCTGCCGCGACCCAGCTTTTGAAACGCTCCCACTGGCGAATCAGCGCTTCATGGCTGACTTCCAGCCAGGTCACAGGCTGCTCTTCTTCGCCCTGTTCCACTTTGGGAATTTCGCGGCTGGCAATCAACAGGCGTGAGTCGGCAGCGGTCAGCAGGTCAACCACTTCCTGCACGGCCTCATCCGAAATCCCGCGAAATGTCAGTTCCGTGCGCGCGATTTTGCGGCGGGTCGCTTCGCCCGTGTCGCTGACTTCGATGAGGCGCAGTAACACGCGGCGCATGATGTCCTGCTGCGCGGCGTTCAGGCTGCCGTAGATATCTTCGGCGTGCTGGGCCAGCGCGCGCTGTACGCCGCCGATTTCCTCATAGGCTTTGATCGTCAGCCGCCGCCCCTCGCGGTTGAGGTACAGTTCCTTCAGCGCGTATTGCAGCAGCGGCAGCGAACCGGGCTGCTGGCGCACATCATCCAGAATGCGGTCTACCAGTCCGGGGTCATACACCAGCCCGACGGCCTGCGCTGGCCCTTCAATGCTGCGCCGCAGATTGGCCGCCGTCATTTCGGTGGCAATCACCATGTTCTCGCGCTCGAACAATTCCGCCAGCACCGGATACTTGCTCAGGCTGCCGAAGAAATCCGCGCGCATGGTCATCACCGTCAGCGTATGCCCGTTGTCGATAGTCGAGGCGGTGTGCAGCAGGTTGATGAAACGCTCACGATCCGCTTCACTGGCGCGGGTGAATATTTCCTCAAACTGATCGACCACCAGCACCATGTGGGTGGCATCCTGCGTATTTTCGAGAATCTTTTCCACCAGCAGGTGCAGGCTTTGCGGATTGCGGTTCAGCAGGTCGTAGACTTCATCCATCGTCGCGCTGGAAGGCAGCAGCGGCATCAGACGCATCGTTAGCGATTCGAGTGGGCTTGCGCCGGGGGTCACGATGGCGATGGGGAATTTGTCCGAGCCGGGCAGTTTGCCGCTGCGCAGTGCCGGAATCAATCCCGCGCGCACCAGCGAACTCTTGCCGCTGCCGCTGGCGCCTACCACCGCAAGGAAGCGCGCGCTTTTGCTTTGCATGTCGTCGCTGAGGTGTTCGAGCAGCTTTTGTACTAAGTCCTCACGCCCGAAGAAGATATGCGCATCGGTCTGCTGGAATGCTTCCAGCCCTTTGAAAGGATTCGGGATTTTGGCAGGGTCAATGTCGTCGTAAGGGTCACGCTTGCCGGACAGCGCCGTGATGAGTTCGTTGATGCCCTGTTCGTAGCGCTCCTCAAACGGGATGTACTGGATTTCCGCCATCCACGCGGTTTCCTCGTAATCATCCAGCAGTTCCAGCGCCTCAACAACGACAACCGGATAAACAGGTTTACTCTGTGAGCGGGCGGTGGCGACTTCACGGCGGCACCATTCGCTTTTGATGGCATCCGGCGACAGGCAGAACACGACGCCTTCGGACTTTTCCAGCCCCTTGTAGATTTCGTCGCGCCAGCGTTCACCACCTTCAATCTGGCGAAAGTCAATCCACACATCCAGCCCCGCATCACTGAGGTCACGGGCGAGCCTGTCTGCGAAGGTTTTCTGCCTGCGCGAATACGAGATAAACACGCGCTTCATCGCAATTCCTATCCGCTAAAGTCCTATTCATTGACTTGAACAAAGGGCTTCAGCCCAGCGTCCGCTTCTATATTATAACGACATTTGTTGCCAGCTTTGCCCATGACGTAGGGAGATTGGCGGCAAATGGTTATGAGTTTTTTATGCTGCGCCGCTTCACCTGCATCCTGACACCCGGACGCGGCTCAAGTGTCGCCCCCATATGTGCGTGAACAGGCTGGCCCGCAGCGGCCATGATGTCAAACTGCTGCAACATGCGCGCCAGCACAATTTTGCTTTCCACCTGCGCGAACGCCGCGCCGATGCAGTTGCGCGGGCCGCCGCCGAAGGGGACAAAGGTATAGGGGGCCGGGCTGGTGTTGAAGCGCTCAGGCAGGAACTGATTAGGATTCTGCCAGTGTGCGGGTGCCGCTGCGTCAGATAAATCGAGAACAGCACGCGCGTGCCCGCCGGAATACGGTAGCCGTTGAAGTCCAGTTCCGCCGCTGCCACGCGCGAACTGAGATGAATCGGCGGGTACAGTCGCAGCGCTTCGTCAAGCACGCTGCCGAGAAACGTGAGTTCGTGCATCTGTTCGCCGCGCGGCGTTTCCTTTCCCACGACTCGATCCACTTCAGCACGCGCCGTTTCCAGCGCGTCGGGATGCTGCCCCAGCAGATACAGCGTCCACGACAGCAGCGCCGTGCTGGTGTCATGCCCCGCGATGAGCATCGTCAGCAGTTGGTCACGAATCAGCCCGTCGTCCATGCCGGACTCAATCAGCGCGCCGAGCAAATCTTCCGTCGTGCCGAGGTTCGCCCGCCGCGCACGGATGATGCGGTACAGGTACTCGTCCATCTGCCGCAGGTGGCGCGCGTAGCCCGGACGGGGTGCGCCGCGCCAGATGAGCCACAGCCCCGGCGAAATGTACTGAATCGTCTTCAGCACCGTGTCCCACAAGGGGCGCAGTTCCGGCGTAAAGTCCACTTTGTACAGCGTTTCCATGATGATGAGCAGCGCGATTTTGCGCATCTCCACCAGCATGTCCAGCGTTTGTCCGTGCTGCCATGTGTCACAAATCTGATCGGTGGCGCGCAGCATAGCGTCCACGTAACCCGCCAGCATCCGTTTGTGCAGCGCCGGGTTCATCTGGCGGCGCAGCGTATCATGTTGTGCGCCATCCGTCACCAGCACGCCAAAACGCAGCAGGTGAGTCACCGGGTCTTCGTCCACACGCCAGCGAAAATCCTCGCGTGAGGTGACCAGTACAAAGCGTCCAGCCTCCGCGCCAACCAGAATCACCGGGGAAAAGCCGGGAAGCTGTGCGCGAAACACATCACCGACCTCGGCGTGGAAGGAAGCTAAGGCTGCAAGCGGCGTTTTTTCCCGCAGCATCGCTTGTAGTGCGCGTAATCCAGCCTGTGGCCCGGGGAGAGGAATTTCCATGTGCAACCTTTGTCAGCAGCGATGCGTATAACACACAAATCAGTGTTGAACAATAATCCAAAACGATCCGTAACCAATTGTAGCGGTGTTAAACATGACAAAACAGGCACGTTGGTTGACACGTCGAGACTTTTCCTATAAAGTTTCGCTTTAATGTTTTAATTTCTTTGAATGCCAAACAGGGGGATAGGATGAACAGTACGAAACCCGCGTTATCGGGAATGCGCGCGTTCACACTGGTCTGGATTGGGCAGTTTGTGTCCATTCTGGGCACAGCCATGACACAGTTCGGCTTGACCATCTGGGCCTACCAGATCACAGGACAGGCAACGGCGCTGGCGCTGGTGGGCTTTTTTAACTTCGCACCGACGATCATCCTTAGCCCGATTGCCGGGGCGCTGGTAGACCGCTGGAATCGTAAGCTGGTGATGATGCTCAGCGACCTTGGGGCGGGCATAGCCACGATTTTTGTTGTTATTATGTACGCCACCAATAACCTGCAAATGTGGCACCTGTATGTTGCAGGAGCCTTCACAGGCGCGTTCCAGGCATTCCAGTTTCCGGCCTATTCAGCCTCAATCTCGCTGATGCTGCGCAAAGAAGACTACGCCCGCGCCAGTGGCATGATGATGCTGGCGGAGTCAGCCCCGAATATTATTGCCCCTGTCACGGCCAGCTTCCTGCTAGCCGCTGTTGGCCTGTCAGGGATTATGGTCATCGACATCGTGACCTTTGTTTTCGCGCTGATTACCGTTTTCATCGTCTTCATCCCGCAGCCGCCCGTGACCGAAGCCGGACGTAAAGCGCAGGGCAATCTGCTGCAAGAATCCATCTTTGGTTTCCGCTACATTCTGGCGCGTCCCAGCCTGCTTGGGTTGCAGCTCGTATTCTTCTCCATCAACCTGGTCGCCAGCTTCACCAACGTACTGGTCGCCCCCATGATTCTGGCGCGTACCAATCAGGACGCGACAACATTGGGCCTGGTTCAGTCCGTGTTTGGCATCGGCGGGGTGATTGGCGCGGTTCTCCTGAGCGTGTGGGGTGGGCCGAAACGCCGCGTACACGGCGTTCTGCTGGGTATGATCGCCAGCAGCCTGCTCGGTCAGACGCTGATGGGGCTGGGCAATGGCCTGATCTTCTGGCTGCCAGCGGCGTTTTTCTTCATGTTCTTCATTCCGGTGATCAACGGCTCCAATCAAGCTATTTGGCAGGCCAAAGTCGCGCCGGATGTGCAGGGGCGTGTGTTTTCGGCGCGCCGTTTGATCGCCCAGATTACAGTCCCTGTCGCGCTGATCCTGACTGGCCCGCTGGCGGACCGCGTGTTTGAGCCAGCGATGATGCCCGGCGGCGCGTTAGCTTCCATTTTCGGCGGCGTGATTGGTACAGGCCCCGGCGCGGGAATGGCGCTGATGTTTGTCCTGTTCGGGGCGTTGGGTGTTGTGGTAGGGTTAGGGGGCTATCTGTTCCCGGCCATCCGCGACGCCGAAGACCTGCTGCCCGACCACCATGCCGACGCCCAGCAAGCACCGCAGCCCGTCGGTGAGCCAGCACAGCAGACAAACTAACTGCTCAAACACAATGCCCATACTCAGCTGTGTGGGCATTTTATTTCCCCTGTTATCGTGAACAACCCTTCAAGGGATTGATCTTTGCTCAACAGAAAGCGGTAGGCTTCCTGCTCAGTCAGAAAGATGCGGTAGCGCATCGTCGGTATCACGCGCGCAGCCGCACGCAGCACAGCGCCGCCTACCGTATGCTGACCGATAAATGTTATCCAGCCAAGATGGGGATGATTCACATAGGTGAACGCTTCCTTCAGGCGCAGCAGACTCGTCGGCATGGAAATCATTTGCCGCGTATCTTGCACCACATGAACGGGGGCATATCCGGTACTCAGGTAATTCAGGAGGGTTCGGTTAAGGTCGTAGGCTTCGAGGAGTGTGTTATCGCCCCACACCTCAGTGTGAATAACACGCTTTTCCAGCAGCCATTTTACTGCATGTGGCATGGAATCGTTTCCAAATTACGTACTATGAATTATTGTCCATTATAGAACAAGCCTCGCAGAACAAAGCTTAACCTTTCTGCGCCCGCGTTTATCATGCACATCTGTATACGCTCATCTGAACTCAGATTCAATTTCAATTTTTGTAAGATTTTATTAGCCTAAACAACAAAATTCAGGCTAAAATGGGAGCAGCGGTCTTTACATATACTCAATTCAATCGTAGGGGAGACGCTCAATGAAAATCTTCAAAATGATGCCCTTTCTGGGAATTTTTGCATTATTTTTAGCGCTGGGAGTTGGGCACGTCTTCGCGGCTTGCGATGACGGCTCAATGGAATATGGCGATTCGTGCGAAGATCGCTTCCGCTCTGGCGATGAAGACCCCATCGTGTTCGCCTTCGCCGGGGAAGAAGGCGATGTGGTCAGCGCGGTGCTGACATGGGATGAAGGCGACGATGCGACGGGTACGCTGATTGTGGCTGGCCCCAGCGTCGAAGAAGGCGACTTTGAACTTCAGGAAGCCGATGAAGACGATGGCGGCGAAGTCGCGTTGGAAGACCTTGAACTGCCTGCCGACGGCGTGTATCTGATTGGCGTGTTATTCACGTCTGACAACAACGTCGATTTTGAAGTCAGCCTCGACGGCGACAGCGGCGGCGGCGGCAACAACAATAACAACCGCAATCGCGGCGGCGGCGACGGCCTTGACGTGGAATGCGAAGATGGCACGGTGGTGGAGAATGGCGTGCAGCTCATTATCAACATGCGCGCGAACTTCAACTACACGGTGACTGCCGTTGGCGTGGATGGCTTCGATCCGGCGATTGCTGTCGGCACCGTGGATGATCTGGGCTTGTCCTGCTCGGACGACTCGCGCGACGCCGAGGATTTTGAAGCCGATTTGCCCACCACCGGGCGCGTGCGCAGTTCGGATACTTCCGCGCAGGTGGTGTTCTCGCACAACATTGATGACTTTGCCAACATCTCGATTGTCACGGGCAGCGCCAATGGCGACTCCGGCGATTTTGTCCTGATTGTCGAAGGGCTGGCGGTGACAAGCGCGGACGGCGCGGGTGATCCCTACGTTGTACAGCTTACGCCCAACATGACCACTGCCGCAGTCCCCATGACCATTTACATGCTGGGCGCTGAACGGGCACTTGATCCCTTTGTAAGCTGGGTCACCGATTTCGAGAACTTTGAGTTCTTTACCGACAATGACGGGAATCCCATTTACTGCGACGATGGCGGCAATGCCAACACCTGCTGGGGCGATTCAGATTCGCTGGATGGCAGCAGCGTCTCGACCAGCGGCGGTGATGTGGATGGCGATGACTTCGACTCGATGTTGAGTGTCGATTTGAGCGGCTTTGCTGATCTCGATTTTGAAGGCGACGGGCCATTCTTCCTGGACTTTGTGCTGGGGAGCTACAACCAGTCCAGCACGGGCAACTACGTCGCCGTATTCCACTTCGGCGTCGGCGGCTAAAGGGACTCACAAGCACTTCGGGGAGCGTCCAACAGGGCGCTCCTTTTTATTTCCGGTGCCAGGCCTGTATAATCGGCTCGGTACATATTACATGGATTATTGCCCTTGAAACACTTATTTCGTTCTACACTCATCATGATGCTGGTCACAGTGGGGATGCTGCTCACCTGTGAACTGCTGGCGCGCGCCTTCCTCTGGCGTGCCCCTGTTGAACAAACGCAGCCCGCCAACGCGCCGCAGGTGGTCTACGGTTTCAGCCGCACAGGTTACGGCGACTTACAGCCCAATCAGCACACCATCATCCAGCTGTATGACATCCGTCCCTACTATTTGCAAACCAACAGCGTCGGGCTGCGCAACAGCGAAGAACTGAATCCCGACGAACAGGTCATCCGCGTTCTGGCGATAGGGGACTCGTTTACCTTTGGGGCTTATGTCCACAATCATGAGACATGGCCGGCGCGCCTGGAAGAACGCCTCGACGCCTTGCTGCTGCCCGATGCGCAGGTGCAGGTTTTGAACGCAGGGATTCCCGGCTACACCATCGAAGACGAACTCAGTTACATGCGCGAGAAAGGGCTGGCGCTCCAGCCGGATGTGGTGGTTCTGGGCTTTTACACCAACGACATCTTTGACCTGTATCCGGCGATCCGCGCGCGCCTCAGCCGTGCCGTCGTGCTGGCCTCGGAGGCCCAGGACGAAGCGCCCAATCCGCTGCGCGTTTTCCTGCATGAGAACCTCGCGCTTTACAACGTCCTGAACGGCTGGTTTGCCAGTCAGCAGCTAAACAGCGCCGTGCAGGAAGTCCAGCAGCAGACCGAGAACTTTCAGGAAATCTACCTCAATATGACCTTCCTCGATCCCACCCGCCCGGAGTATCAGGCATACTGGGAATCCTACGCCAGCCAGTTTCAGGAACTTGTTACGCTGCTGCGCGACAATCATATTCCTTTGGTATTGATGGCATTCCCCGATGTGTCGCAGTTAGTGATGGGCGATGTTTTCACCGATGTGCCGCAGCAGTTTCTGGCGCGCGTGACGCAGGACGCCGCTGTGCCATATCTGGATTTGCTGCCCGTGCTGCAAGAGGCGGGCGATATTGAGGAAACGTATCTGATGTATTATGACGCGCGCCGCACGGTTGATCCGAATTCGCTGGAATTAACCGGACACGGTTACTACGGCGACGGGCATCCTTCGCCGTTCGGTTATCTGGTGGCCGCGCGCGCGCTTGCCGATTTCCTGATTGAAAACGAGGTTGTGCCTTAGCCGGGTTTGCGATAGGAGAAGCGCATCACGATTTTACCTAAGCGCACTTCGTCGCCGTTGTGCAGCACTTTTGGCTGTTCTGGTACGATGCGCTGACCGTTGACGAATGTCCCGTTGCGGCTGTTTAAATCGTGCAGGGTGAGCTGGTTTTGTTCGCGTTCGATAAACGCATGGGTGCGGCTGACCCCCATCTGGTACGCGGCATAGGTGCTGAGGTCAATGTCGGGGATATCGCCGCTGGTCGGGTCTTTACGTCCGATGGTGGTCTTGTCTTTGGGCGATACGACAATCGGCGTGGTGGAGCCGTTGACTTCGATGTGCAGCGTCATCTGGTTTTCAAACGTGATTTCAGCTTCAGATTTCGAGTCCTGCGACGTTCCTTGAAACATCCGCAAAGCTTCCTCGGCCTCTTTCCGCAAGTCCGTCGTCGAATTCATGTTGATGGTAGCCCCTTCCCCGTCAAAGGGCATTTTGGGATTTTCAGACATGGTATTTCATCCAGATGAATCTCTCTCTTTCTCATTTTACAGGAATTAAGAATTAAGAACAATGTCCCATGTTTTGGCTCAGTCCAAGCTGTTCATTGACGATTATGGCCGCAGCGGCTAAGCTACCGTCATGGACACACGCAAATTCTGGACACTCAGCGCACTGCTGCTGCTGGCGGCGGCGCTGCGTCTCTATCACCTGCAATCACAAAGCATCTGGTTTGATGAAGGCTGGTCGGCCTATGCTGCCGTACAGCCGACACTGTGGGACGCGTTCCAGTCCGATGCGACCAATCCCCCGCTGTATTATGTCCTGCTCAACATCAGCGCGCGTTTCACAGGCGACAGCGAATTTGCGCTGCGCTGGTTTTCGCTGGTCTGGGGGCTGCTGCTGCTGCCCTTAGCTTATCAGCTTGGGCGCGTCCTGTTTGACGAGCGTGCCGGACTGTATGCGGCGTTTCTGGCGGCTGTCTCACCGCCGCTGTGGTGGGCGTCGCAGGAAGCGCGCATGTACACGCTGCTGGCGGTGCTGGTGTGCCTGGCGGCTTTAAGCTGGCATAGGGTCGCGGCGCGGCGTACAGCAGCGCGTCAATGGTGGCTGCTGCTGTGGTTGGCCGAACTGGCACTGCTCTACAGCCATAACAGCGGCCCGGTGATGGTCATCTGGCTCAACGCTGTCACGCTGTTGGCGTGGCTGCTGCGTCGTTCGCTGCGCCTTCCTGACTGGCGCGTCTGGTTCGCCGGACAGGTCGTGGTAGGCTTGCTCTGGTCGCCCTATTTCTTCGCGCGTTTTCTCGCCGTGCAGGATGCCAACAGTTCGCTTATCCGCCGCCCCGAACTCGGCCTCGACTTGTTCAGCCGCATCGTCCAATCCTTCTGGACAGGCACATGGTCGCTGGTGGGTAGGGAACCGCTGCTGCTGGTCTTATGCGCGCTGGTCACGCTGCTGGCACTGGCCCTCATCAACTGGCGCAGCAAAAACGCGCGCTGGCTGCTGGCGCATGTGCTGATTCTGGTCGCGGGTTTGTTGTTTGGCTTAAGCGTGCTGGGCAATGAACTGCATGGGCGCTATCTGGTGATGATCGTGCCGCTGCTGCTGATTCCGTTAGGCGACGGTCTGGCGCGTCTGCGCTATCCCCTACAGCGTTATGCCCTGAGTCTGCTGTTCCTCGCGCTGCTGCTGCTTAACATCCACTTCATCACGCAGGACAAAGCCTACCAGCACGACGACGCCCGCGCGATGGTGCAGTATTACGCCGATACGCTTGATGCCAACGATACGGTGCTGGCGTGGTCCTACGCTGACCGCTACGAACTGGCATTCTACTGGGACAGGCTTGGCGTACAGGCGCAGCGCGTGACCCTGCCGGAAGGCACGGATTTGGATGTGGTGCTGCCTTTGCTGCCGCAGAACGGCGGTGATGTCGCGCTCAACGTCTGGTACACGCAGCGCGCCGATTTTCGCGGCATGATGGGCTGCGTGCTGGGCAACGGCACGATCAATCTGCCAGAGCAGTACGATGTGTTTGGCATGACCAACCAGCTTTACCGCGCGCCGCAGTTGACGCTTCCGGCGCTGCGCCCCTTTGATGCGCAGATCAGTGATTTCGCGCGTATCACAGCGGTGGGGGGGTTCCCGCGGTTCACTTCGGCGCAAGCCCTGTGCCTGCCCATTCAGTTGACGTTGGAGCAAACGCTGTCTGTCGATTTGAAAGCAGCAGTGCGCGTGTACAACGATCTGGGTTGGGAAGTCGCCACCACGGACGCTGTGTTTGCCGACGAAAGCCAGCGCCTCACCTCGGAAGCTCTGTCAGGTGCCACCTTAACAGCCTACCCGCTGCTTCGGCTACCTGTTGGTGCGCCGCCGGGGGATTACCGCGTCGAAGTCACCCTTTACGACGAGCAGGTTTCGCCGTCGGGTTATGAAGTGCAGGGCGGGCATATGCTGGCGCTTGGCACATGGACAGCGCAGGCGGGCGCTGACTGGTCACAGGTCACGCGCGCGCCTGAATTATCAACCGCCGCCAGCGCCCTCCCCGGTGGCGTTCCCATCGTCGTGCCCCAGGCTGACTCTGGCACGCCCCACAACGGCGATTTTGTGCGTATTCTGCTGTTGTGGCATGGCGCGAATGTTCTGCCTGCGCTTACCTTAGCGGCACAGGACGGCACTTGGACCGTTCCCGTCCCCCCGCATGTTTCCACGCACGACGCCATCACGCTCGACTGGCGTCAGGTTCAAATCCCGCTGGACGCTGCATCCGGCATGGCTGAACTGCGTTTGCCTGATGGAATGGTCATCGCCACGTATACCATTGAATCGCTGCCTGCTCAATTTGATGCCCCGCCCTTTGATATGCCTATCAACGTGAGTATCCCTAATGTCGGCACACTCGTCGGCTATACCATCGAGAGCGCCGCGATTGACCACACACAGCCGCTGCCCATCACGCTGGTCTGGCTGGCCGAAAACGCCACGCCAATACCTTACACCGTGTTCGTCCAACTGCTTGACACCAGCGGACAGGTCATCGCGCAAAGTGACAGCGCCCCCGCACAAAACAGCCGCCCAACCACAGGCTGGCGGGCTGGCGAATACATCAGCGACGCTCACCTGCTGCAATTCAACGAGCACGCCGCCGCTGGAACCGCGACCCTGATTGTGGGTATGTATGACCCTGAAACATTCGAGCGCGTTGCCATCGCACCCGGTGTCGATGCGCTTACAGTGGCCGTAGACCTCACCGTGCGCTGAAAAATAGTCCCGTTACACCCTAACTATACAAAACCCGTAAAAAATCCTCTGTCGCGTGTTCTAAATTTTCCAAATGCTCATATAGTGTTAAATGTCTCTTTCACCATCAATTGAGGAATACAGAATGTCTCATGCAGATTATGATGTCATCATCGTCGGTGGACGCCCTGCGGGTGCTACCCTTGCGATCCGGCTCGCGCGCCAGCAGTTGAAGGTGCTCGTTGTAGATCGTGCTACCTTCCCCAGCCTCCCCGCCGTTGCCAGCAGTCCGTTTATCTATAACGAGACCATGCAAATGCTGGAAGATTTAGGCATCCACGAGAGCGAATACGCGCTGCCCGGTGGCCGTATCCATCAGTTTGTGATGGAATTCGTCGGTCACTACCATGTCGCCATCCCCATGTCGCGGCTGGGACTCAAGCGCAATTACGTCGTCGGTCTGGAACGCGCCCACTTCGATAACGTCGTCTGGCGTCATCTGGAAAACCATGCGCCCTACGTCACGACGCGCCAGAACTTCGCCATGAGCGATGTCCTGCGCGACGAAAGCGGCAAGGTGATCGGTATCGTCGGCAAAACGGGCAGCGGCCCGGAAGAACGGATCACCGCTGATCTGGTCGTCGGCGCAGATGGCCGCTACAGCATGACCGCACGCAAAGTCGGCGCACAGGTCGTTGAAGAACGCAACGAGTTCACCAACGGCGGCTATGAAGCGCAGTGGGAGGGCGTGCTGCCCTATGAGCCGGGCATGTCCAGCGAAGTCTGCATGTACAACACCGCACGCGGTTTCGCCGTGATTTTCGTACCTATCGCGCATGGACGTTACTACGTCGCGGCTTTTATGCGCTCACAGGATGTCAAGCGCGGCAGCCAGAAGCCCGAAGAATTCTATCTGTCGTCGCTCAAGCGTATTCCGCAGGCATGGAAGCGTCTGGAAGGCGCGAAGATGATCAGCAAACTCGAAGGCATCCGCCCGGTTGAAAACGGCTACCGCGAAGCCTACGGCAGTGGTTGGGCGCTGGTCGGCGACGCGTTCCACTACAAAGACCCCATCGACGGCCAGGGGATTTATGACGCGGTGACCGAAGCCAGGCACCTCGCGGAAGCCATCGGCGAATGGAAAAGCGGCAAGCTCACCTGGGAGCAGGCCGGGGCCTTGTACAAGGAAAAGGCTTATGCCTCGACCCATCCCATGTTCAACGTGACGGTGAGTCGTGTGCAGCGTGAAGTCCATACCTTCCCGCCCGTTCCGGTCATCAAGACGCTCATTCGCTGGATGCTGACCGACCCCGGCTATCAGTCGAAGTTCCTGCGCACGCTGGCCCGCGTGGAGAATCCTGCCGAACTGCCAACGATGCCGGACATGGGCATGATCTGGCGCGGCATCCTGAACACGTTCAAGCCAAACAAAAGCGAAACGAAGCCCAGCATCCCGGCCAAGCTTTCAACAGGCGAAATCAAGCTGTAGACAAAAGAAAAGGGCCTCCCGCGCGGGAGGCCCTTTTTATTTCAGGCTGAAAGGGGTTAGTAACCGAGAATACGAGCCACATCAGCGGCGGCTTTTTTGGCAGCGCCAATGACGTGTGAGAGTCGCGCGTCTTTTTGCACCAGCACCGCCAGCGAAGCGCGTCCGGCGGGATACACCACCATCACGCCTTCTTCGCCTTCCATCAACAGGCGTTCCAGTTCGCCCTGTGCCAGACGCCCCAAAGTGCGCTCGGCAAGGCCAATCAGCGTCGCAGACATCGCGGCGACTTGCGGACTGCTGGTCGGATTCTGGTGAGGATTCTCGTCGTCTCCCGGAGGGTAAGCCGCAACCAGAAGGCCGTCATTGTTCACGACGACGGTTGCTTTAACACCCGCCACTTCTGTATGAAGGGCTTCTAGAGTACGTTCTAAGACCTGATCCTTATATTCCGGCTGCGCCATACCGCCTCAATCCTGTGCTAGATGCGCCTTGTTAATTACTGTACACAGTATAGCCCAATATCGTTTGATGCTCAATTGGGACGTACTAAGTTCCTATATTGCAAGATAATGTAATGATAGCACGTTTTTGTTACGGCGATAGTTTTACAGAGATGAATTTTTTCGTAAGTTCGCCGCCTCTTCCCTGGCAAATTTCGCCAGCAGATACTGTTCATCTTCGCTCAATGCGGCTTTCATCAGTAAGTCAGGCCGATGACGCCAGGTGCGCCGCAGCCCCTGTTCACGTCGCCAGGCCTCGATAGCCGCGTGATTGCCGCCTTGCAGCACGTCCGGTACAGTCAGCCCATGAAACTCTGGCGGGCGGGTGTAGTGCGGCCCTTCCAGAATTCCGTCAGCGTGGCTTTCTTTCTCTGTCGCGCCTTCCGCGCCTAACACGCCGGGCATCAGCCGTACCACAGCATCCATCACCACCATCGCCGCCAGTTCACCGCCCGTCAGCACATAATCGCCAATGCTGATTTCATCGGTAATTGCCAGTTCGAGCACACGCTCGTCAATGCCTTCGTAATGCCCGCAGAGGATGACCAGGCGTTCTTTCCGCGACAGTTCCTCGGCGATGGCGTGCGAAAACACGCGTCCCTGCGGCGACATAAAAATGACAGGCGTGCCTACAGGCGCGTCCTCTGTCGTAGTTTCAATCGCGCGCAGCAGCACGTCGGGCTTCATCAGCATTCCGCCGCCGCCGCCGTAAGGGATGTCGTCTACGGTACGGTGCCTGTCGGTGGTGAAATCGCGGATGTCGCGCACGCGCAAATCCAGCAGACCTCTGTCGCGCGCCTTCCACATCATGCTTTCATTCATCGGCGCGAACATCGCCGGAAACAGCGTCAGAACATCAATACGCATCAGGCTTTTTCCTTTGCCAGCCGGGCCTTAGCATCTTTCAGCAGTTTATCAGCGGGAATACCTTTCATCAGCGCCTTCGACCAGCTATGCCCCATGCCGCGTACCAGTGCCACGTAAGCCTCATCCTTGAAGATGCTGCCTTCCTTTTCGTAAATGTCGATCAGTTCGGCCAGCAGTTGACCGTTCTTGCTGCCGCGCAGATATTCACCGGCCACGCTGATGGCAATCAGAATCACATGCCCGCCCTGCTGCGTATCCCATTCGACGCCGTGCAGAAACCGTAAAATATCGTCGATGTGGTCTGCCGCCTCATTCCACGTCACACACAGCGTTTGCAGCGCCATCTTCGCCAGCTTCACGTCACCGGAATACAAGCACTTCTCAACCAGCTTGCGATGGCGTTTGTCCTTGCTTTCACTGAGGATGTGCAGCAGCGACTCACGTTCCAACGCCGGACGCCGCTTCTGGATTTCCCGCGCCACCTCGTCGATTTCGTCAGCTTTGAGTTTGCCCCAGCGGGCGCGCTGCAACAGGTCTTGATAGTCCATAGGCGATATTGTAGCGCATGTGGCGCAAGTTGACGTAGAATTCTCAAGCAATAGACAGGGTAGAAGCTATTACAATGCAGCTATGATGTTATAGAGCAGGTTAGCCTAATAATCTGTTCGTCAATGTCTTTGTAGCCTCTGGAAGGTCATGTGAAATTCTCATTTAGTCGCAATTTTGCGCTTAGAATCGCTTTTGTTCTGGATGAACTCTTTCCGCCGCTCATTCGCGATGCCCATTGGTTTACCGCGATTCCATTTCGCTTACTTGCAGGCAAAAAAGCTGAACTGTTCTATCGCTTCAAGGATCGCGCGATGTCGATGTCGGTTGAGGAGTTTGCTGAGGTGTATCGTCAATTTGATGACGTGGCAATCCAGCGTGAAACAGACTTAAATGCCGCCTGTATGCAAGATATCCTGCAAAGCGTTAGGGGATCGACTGTGTTAGAGGTGGGTTGTGGTAAAGGGCTGCTCGCCAGCAGGCTCAGCGATAAATCACAGGTCACAGCGACAGACATCGCGCTGAAACCGGACTTGATACAAAAGTATCCACAAATCACATTCAAAGAGGCAAACATCGAACATCTGCCTTTTGACGACCAGTCGTTTGATACCGTTGTCACCACGCATACCCTTGAGCATGTGCAGAACCTGTTTCTGGCGATTCAGGAGTTACGCCGTGTCACAAGACAGCGCCTGATTATTGTCGTCCCTAAGCAGCGTCCTTACCGCTACACCTTTGACTTACATTTGCACTTCTTTCCCTATGAGCATTCACTTTTAACCATCATGGGAACCGGACGCAAGAATCGCTGTACAACTGTCGGTGGGGATTTGTTTTATGTTGAAGACTTTGAATAGTCGTAATCCATCGCGCTTACTACCCTGGACGATTGTTATCATTGCTTTCGTGCTGCTGTGGGCCGCGATAACCCTGGTCTATGGACTTCGTACAACGGGTTTAGCGGAGGAATGGAACCTCTTTTATGCCTTTGACACAGGAGAATCCTGGCAAAATCTTTTGCCCCTGAATCGGTTAGCGCAGTATGTGCCTTTTTATTTAGGGTATTTGCTGACTCCTGATTCATTTGTGGGCTTGAATCTGGTCGCGGTGCTCACACTGTTTGCCAAGATGTGTTTGCTGTACGCAGTCTTTAAATCGCTTTTGCGCCCACATCACAGCTTAGCCTTTATTGCCAGTGTCCTTGTCATGCTTTATCCAGCCGATCTCGGCACGTTTTACTTGCGCTTCCTCGCTTATCACTGGGTGATTTGCTGCTATCTGCTGGCATTCTACATGCTGCTGCGATGGTTACAGCATCCACGATTGATATATCTGTTGATCATGGTTCTGGCTCAACTTCAATGTTTGCTCAGTTACGAAGTTGCCTGGCCGCTTGTCTTTTTGACACCCGTCGCTCTGTTATGGCTTCGCCCACGTATTAAGCGCCCCTTGCTGCAAACGAGCATCATTTGGCTGGTTATTCCCGTTGCCGTTGTCCTGTTTATGATTACCATTTGGTTTGTAGGACGTGCGACATATCAGTCTCAGATTCTTGCGAGTTCAAACCCTGATATTGGCGCATCAGTAGTGACCATTATTATCCACATTGGGCGTTTATATTTGCAGCACTTTGGACTTGCCTGGTATTTGGCACTTAGTCTTCCTCTCAGTCTTCAGGCACGTTTGTTATCACTGCTGCTTGGCATTTTTGTGGGCGTTGTCAGCTATCGCTATCAGCCTGATTCTGACGCGCCGCTGCAATCACGTCGCTGGCTATTGGTAGGTCTGGCGATCATGTTCTTAGGATTTCTGCCATTTTTGCCTTCAGACCATCATCGCCTGATTAGCGAACGTGTTTTTCTACTCACGTCCGTAGGCGCAGCTCTCACCCTCACTATCTTCCTGTGGAGTATAGTGAAAAACAGTAAACACCGTCGTATCGCTTTTACCATAGGTATCACTTTCCTCACGGTGGTGGCATCGTTCTGGACGTTTCAGCGGATTGAACGCACCCAGGAATATTCCGACATTGAATACAATATTCTCTCGACCATTGCGACAACGATGCCCCGCTGGACATCGGATCAGGTGCTGGTTGTATTGATTGATCGCACTACATCCCTTGCCAATGGCGAAACGTTGTTCGTTGGCAATCACTACAGTGGCAGTTTTAATGCAGCGTTACGTTATATCTATCATTCATCGGCAGTGGTTGGAGTGTTATGCTTTCCAGAAACCCTGACATGGCGTGTGGAGCGCGAAACCTGCACCTTTGGCGAGGACGCCTTTGCATTTCGTGGACTGGATAACCAGACTATGACTTATCCCTATTCACAGGTAATGGTGTTTGAGTATACAGGTGAGACAACACTTCTATCCCCTCAGGCACTTCAGGGAGAAGGCGTCACGAATGCCGACTATAATCCTAATCAACTCGTTGATTCTGCTGCCGCTTTACCACATCGCGCAGTTTTATTAGGTTATCAATAGCGAGAAATGATATGTTCGTCAGTATTCTTCTTCCAGCCTATAACGAAGAAGGCAACATCCTGCCGATGACCGAACGCACCTTTGCCACCTTGAATCAGCATCAGTTGCAGGGGGAAATCCTGCTGGTCGATGATGGAAGTCGCGATCATACATGGGAGGAAGTGCAGGAGGCGCAGCGCCGCTTTCCCAACGTGCGTATTTTTCGTCACAGTCGCAATCGCGGACTAAGCTATGCCTTAAGCACGGGTTTTCAATATATGCAGGGTGACATTGTGATTCTGCTGGGGGCTGACCTTCAGTTTGCCCCCGAAGAAGTGATTCCAAGCATGTTGGCAAAGTTCGATGAAGGCTATGACGTGGTTTTGGGCCGCAAAGAAAACGAAAAAATTGTCGGTCTGCGGCGGATTGCCTCCCCGCTGAACAATTGGCTGCTGCGCAAGCTGTTTAATGTACCTGCCCGGCATATGAACGCCGCGCGCGCCTTTCGCCGTGAAGTCGTTGAAGATATGCATCTTCGTTCGGAATGGCACAGCCTGATGGTGGCCATTGCCGCTGTACATGGCTGGCGTATCGGCGAAGTTCCTGTCACTGTCTATCCCCGTATTCGCGGTGAGTCAAAATTTAATGGGCGTTCGTACATGTTCGCCCTGTTTGATCTGTTCACGCTGCGTCTAATGCTCACCTTTGAAAACCGCCCCATGACTCTGTTTGGAATGGTTGCCTTTGTACTCTTTGCCATCGCCTTTGCGGGGGTTGTCTACATGGTGGTTGATTACTTATCGCGACCCGTAGATTTTTTCCGCCCGATGCTGGTGATCAGTGGCGGAGCTTTTCTGGCGGGTCTGCTGCTCCTGCTCATTGGCTTTGTCGCCGAGATGATTGTCAATCAGAATGAAATACTGCGTGAACAGCGTGAACAGCTTCAGGAGTTGCGCAGACAATTGGCTGAGCAGCAAGAACGCCGCAGGACAGACCCTAAATAACCGTATGCCCGCCAAAGTCCCTGATACACTCTGGCGTAAAGCTCCATAATCAGACGATAATCAGGGCAGCATACAGCACAGGAGTTGCAACCATGCCTGACAGCGGTTACACCATTTGGATTAAAACGGGCGATGAACCTTTAGGAGGGACCGACTCCAATGTGTTCATCCAGCTTTTTGGCGAAAACGCGCGCACCGAGTCCATTTACCTGCCCCCGGAAGACATCTTTGCCTTTGAACAGGGGAATACGGACAAATTCATCCTCGAAGCGCCTGACCTCGGCAGCCTCACGCGCTGCTGCATCGGCCAGGACGCTACGGTTGACTCCGGGTGGTATGTCGAAACGGTACGGATTCGCTACAATCCTACGGGCAAGGAGTGGGTGTTTAATTTCAATCGTTGGTTAGGGATGGAAGAAGCAGGATCACTCTCTGCATGTCTCGACTTGTAACGCTTATCCTCGTTCTGGCGCTCGCTTTTTTGAGTGCCTGCAATCTTGCCACAACGCCGCCAACGGCCATTCCCACGCCGGACTTGCCGCGCGTGGATTTTGAGCAGCCGGCGAACGGCGCGACAGTCGTCGAAGGCTCGGAGTTAACGATTGATCTGGTCGCCAGCGACGAAACGCAGGGCATCGCCCGTATTGAACTGTTGGTTGACGACCTCAACTATCGTGACGGCACGCCAGAAAACGAGGTTCCTGTGCCAACCTTCCATGTGTTGATGAACTGGCTGGCGCAAGGCGTTGGCCGCCACGTCCTGACCGCTATCGCCTATCGTCCCGACGGCACCCGCAGCGATGAACGCTCCATCCTGATTGAAGTGCTGCCGCGCGAGACTCCAACGCCCTGAGTACTGGTAGACACCCTATGCCATTCTTGCAGCGCCTCCTACAGCGTCCCAGCGCCGAAGACTTGACCGAACGTGAAAGCCGGTTTGTGCAGGCCCATTTTGACATCCACGCAGAAGAGGTTTTCGTCGAAGGGGCACCTGTGCTGTGGGATCAGATCGATGAGGTGGAAGTCGTCAAAGCGGCGCGCGTGAGCGGTTTTATCGGGCTGCTGTCACGCCCCTTTCTCAGCGATGATCGTTATCACGTCGGCGTCTACTTCGGCAAACACTACGAGTCGGTGTTGCCTAACGTCTCCCTGAACATCGCGCGCCACATCGTTCAGGAAATCGCATTTCACGCCCCTAACCCTGTGCGTTACAAAGGAATCGAGGGGCTGTCCCCCGTCACCAATGGCTGAGCACAGACATTTTTCCCAGCGCAGCAGGTTTCCCCGGCGCAGCACCAGCAAGTTGTGGTTATGGCTGCTGGCTCATAGCGTTTCTCTCATTTCCCTGTGTCTCGTGCTGGCCGCCTGTACGCCTCCAGACAATGCGCCGCGTTCCGCGTGGGGGGAAATTCGCACGATGGCCCAAACGGAACAGGACAGCGCCCCGGCCCTGTACATTTCCTCACAGGGCACGGTGACCGCCGCCTGGATTGGCGCGGATAAAACGGGCATTCATCACGACATTCGCCAGAATTTTGCCGAAACGGTTGTGCTGCCGCTGCCGCCTGTCTTTCCCTATGCCCAGACACTGTACTCCGCGTCGGTAGACGATACCATCCATCTGCTCTGGCTGGATGCCGATTACCAGCAGCGCGATGACCCGCTTGCCGGAAATACAACCTATCTCTTTGCGGCCTACATCAGCGCCAACCTGACCCTCCAGCGCGGCCCAACACGCATCTCGAACCTTGACACGCTGCACTATGCCGCCGTGCCCATCAGCGATGGCGGATTATGGACGGCGTGGAGTGGTGGCGTGGCCGCCGAACCGGAACTTTACGCGCAGCGCATTGACAACAGTGGCCGTCCACTGGCAGCACAGCGCATCGCCCTCAACGCCGATTTTCCGGTGCTGGCGCGCATTGACGACAGTAGGCTGCTGCTGTTCTGGACACAGCCCACCACAGGCACCATTTACCGCGCGCAGTTGCTAGAAGGTGTTGCGCAGGACATCACGGCTGTCAGCCACGCGCCGCAGCTTGCCGCTGGCGATAGACTGGTGAACGTCAGCGCCGGATCGGACAGAACCCACGCCTACCTGCTGTGGAATATCACACGCGCCGATGGACACGCTGAAACGTGGTGGGCAAGCGGCGCATTTGAGGCTAACCAGTGGGCGGAACCCCAGCGTTTGGGCATGGCGACAACGGAAGAACCATTTGTCACAGGCTTCAACGGTGGCAGCGGTGTTGTGGCGGCGGCGGGCGAAAGCTGGCTGTCATGGACTGCGCCGCTGAATGGTCAGTTTGATACGTTCTCTGCCGCCGTATGGGATGGAACACAGCTTGGTGTCCTCTACTGGCAGGCGGGCGGAATCATCGGCTATCAGGCGGTAGCTCCTGTGGATTTGCTCATCGGCGCTCCCACACTGACGACCAACCGTGACCGCCACTTGTATCTGGCGTGGGCCTATCCCAGCGCGGCGGGTTACGCTGATTTGCTGCTGACCAGCACGCATCCATGAGTATTCGCTGAATCCCCCAAACGTAAGGGGATACATCCAAACAAACCTGTGTTATCGTAATCTCATGCAATGCTAACGGGGAACATCTGACGGTCTTATGGAAGACGCTCGACAGCAAATCGCTGCGCTCAAAACTGAAATCTCCCAGTTTCAGGGCAAACTGACGACCCTTGAAACTGACATCACCGAACTTCAGCGTGAGTTGGATGAATTTCGCCAGCGCTACGATAAGGTGGTGCGGCCTGTCGCGCGCCGCCTGGAAGTCGCGCTGGACGCCATCGAGGAACTGCGCAAGGAGCGTCATTTGCGTTCCCATGTGCAGCACGTTCGCCCGATGGAGTCTTCGTGGTCACCGCCCCCGGATTATGTGCCTGTCGAAACCCAGTTCTACAAAGTATGGATTGAGCCGAAGCAGAATCCCGCCTTCTTCGACCCGCCGCCACCGCCTGCACCCAAGACCGTGATTACGCCCAACGCCGACCCCCGAACCAGCCTGAAGAAGCTCTATCGGCTGCTGGCGCGGCGTTATCATCCCGACTTTGCGCTGGACGACGCGGACCGTCTCTATCGCAATCGCATGATGGTGCTGATTAACGACGCCTACGCCGAAAAAGACCTCGATGCGCTGGTCGCGCTGGCCGATAAGGACGGCGTTGCCAGCCCGGAGATTCCGCTGACCGTGCTGCACTTGCGCAGGCTGGAAGCCGAACGCAACGAACTGGCCTGGCAGTGTTCGCGTTTGCAGGGCAAGTATGATGACCTGCTGCACTGCGAGATGATGCGCCTCAAGATTGACGCGGCGCTGGCCCAGAGTCGTGGGCGTGATTTGCTGCAAGAGATGGCGGATCGTATGGAAGACGAATACTGGGACTGCATGGCGCGTCTCGATGATCTGCGCCGCGCGGTCAATGACTAGCCTTGTGGACACGTAAACTAAAAGGGGATGAAGTGCTGCCACTTCAGCCCCTGTCATCTGAATGGTTCCTGCTGCTTCCCTTACTGCTTCAAGAACGCTAACACCGTCCGGTTGAATACCTCTGGCTGCGACAAATTCACCAGATGCGCCGCATCCCCAACGATGGCCTTTTGTGCGCCCTTGATGCGCTGAGTCATAAACTCCGCAATCTCCAGAATCAGCGGATGTTCCTGTGCGCCAGCCATAATCAGCGTCGGGCAGGCGATTTCGCCCAAGCGTTTGGCGGGCGGTGTGTCGCTGGCGGGCGCTGCCCATAACAGCGTATCGTCGGCGTAGTGGCGGAAGTCATAGCTGCGGGCGATGTCCTGGATGCGGACGCGCACAGCAGGCGGCAGCGGCGCGTTGTGACCTTCCAGCGCGTGTTCGGTCATCAACTCGACAGCGCGGGGATAGTCACCAGCACGGGCCGCCCCGACGAAATCGCCCCACCACTCCCAGCCCGTCGCGGGGTAGTCGTAGCCGTCCACGCCGGAGCCGACCAGCACCATCGCTTCGACCATCTGCGGGTACGTTAAGGTGAAGTTGAGCACCATTTCCGCGCCCATCGACACCCCCACAACGGCTGCCGTCTCGATGCCTAAATGCGTCAGCAGAGCTTTCAGGTCAGCCGTGTGGTTGATTTTCTTCTGCTCCGTAAACGCCGACTGCCCATAGCCGTACAGGTCGTAACACACCACGCGAAAGTGCGCGGCGAACGCCTCAATCTGCGCGTCCCAGAAGCGCGTGTTCATCATCGCCGCATGTACCAGCACCAGCGCGCGCCCGCTGCCTTGCACCTCGTAGTACAGCTTCTTGCCGTCGATCTCCACGAAAGCCATGTGGGTTATCCTTTTGATGTCTAAGCGATAACCTTATAGTAAAATCCAAATAGGATGAAATCCGCCCTAATTTAGTCAATAGTCGTTAGCTTGTAGCTGTTAGTCCAATGCAAGCACGGAATGCCTGACAAATGTTCTCAGTTTCGTGCGCTGCCCTGCATTTCGCTGATGGCTGAAAGCTGAAAGCTGCTTTTTATGTATCATCCCACCACACGCGTCCTGATCGTGCTGGAACTGCTGCAATCGCAGGCCGAAATCACCGGCGCGGAAATCGCCCGCCGCCTCGAAGTCGATGGCCGCACGGTGCGCCGCTACATCACCATGCTGCAAGACATGGGCATTCCCATAGAAGGGGAGCGCGGGCGTGCGGGTGGTTATCGCCTGTATGCCGGGTTTAAACTGCCGCCGCTGATGTTCACCAACGAGGAAGCCCTCGCGCTCATCCTCAGCCTGCGCGTGGCACAGCAAACAGCGCTCACGGGCGCGCCCATCGCCGTTGAAGGCGCGCTGGCAAAGGTCGAACGCGTTCTGCCGCAAGCGCTGCGTCAGCAAACCCGCGATATTCTGGACACGCTGGATATTCAGCTTCATGCGCCATCGGGTGTGCCTGCCGCGCCGTCCGTCGTCGCCACGCTCAGCGCCGCCGTGCGCCTGTGCCGCTGTGTGCGCATCAGCCATCGCACGCGCAGCGGGCAGGACAGCCAACGGGTGATTGACCCTTACAGCGTCGTCTACCGCGTGGGGCGCTGGTACACCGTCGGCTACTGTCATTTGCGCCAGGATATTCGCACCTTTCGCATTGACCGTATTGAGGAGGCGGTGCTGCTGGAGGAGCCGTTCGTGCGCCCGGACAACTTCGACGCGCGTGAACACATCGAGCGTGCGCTGGCTGCTACGCCCGGTCTGTATCGCGTGGAGGTGGTGTTTAACGCGCCGCTGGAATCCCTGCGCACCTACATACCCAATGCCTTAGGGGAACTCACTTCTGCTGAGGAGGGGGTGCATCTGCTGTGTTTTGTGCAGCAGCTAACATGGATTACGGGCTTTCTGCTTGCGGTGCCGTTTGCGCTGCGCATCGTCGCGCCCGACGAACTGCGTAACGAAATGCGCCTGCTGATCGAACGTGCGCAGGCTAGTTTGGAGTGAATGTGGAGTGGCGGCAGAGCGCCATGAAGTAGCAAGCGATGGGACGTTTAAACGTCTTTGGGGGTTACTATCCGTGGGCTTTATGAGGGTCGGAAGGTGAGTGGAGAAATCGGTGTTTGAGGTAGATAGTTGTAACCCCAAATCCGCCGCCGACCATACTCAGGACGGGAAGCAGGATAAGTAACCGAAGTTGATCGAAAAGAGGGTCGTTTGCCCAGAAGCTGAGGGCGTCGATAGTTGTGAAAACGTTGGAGATGAATAGCATGACCTTTACAATCTAATGTGAGTACGTTATGTATAAGATACTCTCATTATATTAAACTAATGTAAAATAATATAATCGTTGTCTGTTAAATATTGATGGAGAATTTGTAAAAAATCTGCAAACTGACTTTTCAGCCCTCATTGGCAAAGATTTTGCCAGTTTTTTACGCGCGAAAATCCAAACCGCGCTAAGATATTATTGATGCCCTGGTTTCTAACCTTTTAGGAGTGATAGTTATATGCCCCGCTATCGTAATATAGCGCTCATCATGCTTGTACTGCTGTTGAGTGCCACCCTGGTTCACGCCCAGCAAACTGTGACCCAGGAAGAAGGTTCAATTACTGAAGATGAACCCACTGCGGATTTCGAGATCGAACTCGAAGAAGGCCAAACCGTTGTCATTAACGTCGAAACCACTCATGGGGACCTTGACCCCATTTTGACCTTATCGGATTCCAATGAGGATGCTGTCGCAGAAAATGATGATCGCGGTATCCTCGATTTGAACTCCCGCCTCATCTATACCGCTGAAGACAATGATACCTACGTCGCCAGCGTCTCCGGCTACGACGACTCAACGGGTGATTTTATTATCGTATTCCGTGTCGGCGGCGATGAACTGCTGGATAACCCTTATGGCGAAGAAGCGCAGGTGTTTGACGGTGAAATTCAAGGGCGTCGTGGTGAGGAAGCCTTCGATTTTGACCTCAACGAAGGCGATACTATTTTCCTCGAAACCGAAGCCACCAGCGGCGAACTCGACACCATCCTCACGTTCTATAATTCCGACGGCGACCCGGTGGCCGAAAACGATGACCGCAGCCGCCAGACCTACAACTCGGCGCTGGTGTACACCGCTGAGGATACCGACACCTACACCGCCGTTGTCACAGGTTACGATGGCAGCGAAGGCGAATTCCTGCTGATTGCCACCATCGGCGGCGAAGACGTTGCTGAAGATGTCAAGAACACCGACGTAGTGGACTCCAGCACTGAATATATGGATGGGGAAATCAACGAAGACACTGACGCGGTGGATTTCAGCATCGAGCTTGAGGAAGGCGATACCGTCCTGCTGCAAACGGAAGCGCAGGATGAAGAACTGGACACCATTCTCTCGCTCTATGACCCGAACGGTGATCTGGTGGAAGAAAACGACGACATCAACACCGCGCGCGGCAACTATAACTCTGGCATTGCGCACACCGCTGAGACAAGCGGCGAATATACCGCCACCGTCAGCAGCTACGGCAGTTCGCAGGGCGAGTTCACGCTGGAAATCACCATCGGCGGCGAAGAACTGATTGACCAGTTGAACGCGGCCAAAAGCGCGCGCGTCGAACTCAGCGGGCCGGAACTGACACGCGAAACCGAACACTTCATCATCCACTACACCACCGAAGGCGCAGACGCAGCGGATGAAGACTACATCGACGAACTTGAAAACATCATGGAAACGGTGTGGACAACCGAAATCGACGAAATGGGTTGGCCCGCGCCGCCCACAGACGGCACCAACGGCGGCGATGAACGTTACGATGTTTACGTCCAGACGCTGCTTCAGGATGGCTTGTTCGGCTACTGCGCGCCGGAACTGCCAACGGGTGATAACCCCAACACCGACATCGTCGAAGAAAACGCCGCCCCCAGCTTCTTCGTCGTTGAAAACGACATGGCCGAAGACCCGGCAGGCCGCGATGCCATCGGTCAGTTGTTCACCACTGCCGCGCACGAATTCCACCATGCGGTGCAGTTCGGCTTTGACACCAACGACGAGAAGTGGATGTACGAAGCCGTTTCAACCTGGATGGAAACCAAGGTCGCGGGCGAGTTCGAGGACGCTACACCTTACGTCTCCGGCAACTTCCAGTATCCCGAAATCTGCTTCGGCTACAAGGAAGATACCTACGTCTACGGTCACTGGCTGTTCATCCAGTCGCTGGCAGATGCCTATGGTGATGAAGTCGTGCAGGAACTGTGGACGAACGCGATTGAGTTGGATGGCTTCGACGCCTTAGAGCAAACACTGGAAGATCATGGCGACGATATTCCCATCGCCTTCGCGCGTTACAACGTGCAAAATCTCTTGCGCGTGTATGACCTTGCCGACGAATTTGATGCCACCGTCTGGATGGAAAACGTCATTGACGACACTGGACGCTGGACGTTTACGGGCAACGGCATTCAGGAACTGGCCGCCAACTACTACCAGCTTGATCTGCCGGACGGCGTCTACAACGCACGCTTCCGTGACGACAGCACCGACGGCGCGCTGCAAATGTGGGTCATTGGCATTGATGGCGACAATGCGGATGTCATCGCCCTGGGTGACGATGGCTCCTTCAGCAGCGAAGGTTACGATTACGTCTACCTGATGGTCTTCAATGCGCTGTATGACAACGATCTCGATAGCTGCGATTACTACGACTACGAGATTCAGATTGAAGATGGCGACAGCGCGCTGGATGTGACCTATACCTGGGACGCCAGCCACTTTGAGCCGCTGGAAGCGCAGAACTAGGCGCAGCGCAGGCTGCGGTTTACGCCAACACCGGATGTAAAACAAATAGGGGACACAGGAATTACAGGGCTGTGTCCCCTATTTTTGTCTAAAGTGGTACACTTTGAGAACATCTTGGGGACAGGGGTAAGTCGTGGCAATGTTATCGCGAGTGGTTGTACTGTTAACCTGTGGCATCCTGTTTATTCGTTATCTCATGTTTGCACAGGCACAAAATGTCGTGCCGCGCTTCGAGTCTGCCCCCTGTGACTTTGCCCCACCCGACGGCTATGAGCCGGAGTGTGGACACCTGATTGTGCCTGAAGATCGTACTAACCCCGCCAGCCCGACGATTCAGTTAGGCGTAGCTATCTATCGTTCGACCAGCCCCACGCGGAAACCGGACCCGATTGTGTATCTGATTGGCGGCCCCGGTGGCAGCGCCCTGGAAAATCAGTCTGTGTCGTTCAACGAGCGTTATCGGCCTTTTGTGGACAGCCGCGATTACATCATCTTCGACCAGCGCGGCGCGCAGCATTCCACCCCCTCGCTCGATTGCGACGGCCTCGTGCCGCAGTATTATGATTGGGCGGCGCAGGGCATGAACAACGAGGAACTGGCAAACGCACAGGCGGAGGCGCTGCTGGCCTGCGAACAGGATTTGCTGAACGCGGGCATCAATGTCGCCGCCTACCAAAGCGCGGAAAACGCCGCCGATGTGGCCGATTTGCGGCTCGCCCTGGGCTATGACGAGTGGAACCTGTTCGGCGTGTCCTACGGCGCGCGGCTGGCGTTAACCGTCATGCGTGACCATCCCGAAGGCGTGCGCAGCGTTGTGCTCGATTCGGTCTACGCGCCGCAGGTGGACTTGTTCATGGAGTACGGCACGAACACCGCCGCCGCCTTTGAGCATCTTTTTGCGTCCTGCGCGGCGGACGAAGCCTGCGCGGCGGCTTATCCCACGCTGCGCGACGACTTCTATTTCATCGTCCAGACGCTCAACAATGAGCCGCTGCTGATAACCGCCACACATCCCATCTCGCACATGGATTTCAGCGTGTACGTCACGGGCGAGATGATGGTCGAAGCGGTCTTCGGCATGATGTACCGCCGCGACGACATCCCTTACATCCCTTATCTGATTGACGACACCATGAACTACGGTGAGGAACTGCTGACGATTGCAGCGGAGAATTTTGTCGATACGCCGTTTGCCGTCAGCGAAGGGCTGTATTATTCCGTGTCGTGCAGCGAGGAAACGCCCTTTACCGATTGGGACACCGCCTACGCCAATCTGGAAGCCATGCCGGAAGCCATTCGTGTGACCACCTATCTGCCCTTTATCCGTCAGGTGTGCGATGGCTGGACGATTCACCAGCCGGATGCCATCGAAAATGAGCCTGTCGTCAGCGACATCCCGACGCTGGTGCTCAACGGCGACTTTGACCCGATTACGCCGCCGCGCTGGGCCGAGCAAACCGCCAGCACCTTAAGCAGCGCGCACTTCTATCTGTTCCCCGGCACAGGACACGGTGTGGTGCGCTCAACCGACTGCGGCGCAAACATTATGCAGGCTTTCCTTGACGACCCACAGTCGCCACCGGATACAAGCTGTATCGACAACCTTGGCGAACCGGAGTGGGTGCTGCCTTAGAAACCCTGACTGCGGCGCGTTCTCAGGGACGCCAGCGCGGGTACATTTCGATCAGCTCCAGCGTGGCGGTCACGCGCTGTAAGCCGCTGCCGTCTGCGTTCATCACGTAGATGTCATTGCCCGCCCCATCATATACGGCGAAGGCCAGCCTTCCCCCATCCGGTGACCACACGGGCCAGGATTCCATCACATTCAGCGTATAGGTCAACTGCACCTGGTTTTCTCCCGTATCATCCATGACATAGATTTCGGGATTTGAGGAATCGTTGGATAAAAATACAACGTGGCGGCCATCCGGCGACCAGTGCGGCTCATAACCTGTGTTAAGGGCATGATTCAAGGGGTGGATTTGCGCTGAACGGACATCCATCACATAGATAATGTTGTTGACGCGGTTAAAAACGTCGAACAGCAGCCTTGTGCTGTCCGGCGACCAGGTGACCTCGTGAAAATCCCCGGCGATTTCATTCACCTCAGCCTGTAACACTCCCGTTTCGGCGTCGATGACTTTAATCGCATCTGACGGCTGGCCATCGACAACATAGGCAATCTGCCGGCCATCGGGTGACCACAGCGGAAACAACTCGGTCTCGTCGTTATGCGTCAATATCCGTTCCGAGCGATCCGCAACGTTCATCACGATCAGTTCGCGACTCTGCGGCGCATTGATCGCTTGGCGGCTAAAGACAAGATACTGCCCATCCGGTGACCATGCGGGTGAATATTCCCAATCGTCGGTGACCGTTAGCTGGCGCAGCGAACGTCCATCGGCGCGGGCGATGAAGACTTCGGTGCTGCGCGCGACGCTTGAGGTAAACGCCACATACAATCCATCGGGTGACCAGCGGTAATCAGTTTCAGCCAGCGGAGCATTGGCCAGACGATAACCGAAGGCATGGTTTACGTCGGCAATATAAAGCAGGTGTCTGTTGGCGCTGTAGACAAGATAGGCAACTTCGTAGGAGGGGTTGGCGATACCGAACAGAATCGCTCCTGCTGCTGCGCTGCTGAAGCCTATCCACAGAGCTAACGCCAGGCGAATCCAGAATAGCAGCATCAGCCCCTCACGGACGCCACGCGGCAAAGCCATCAAACGCCGGGTTCTGCGTCAGGCGGCGCAGGTTGCGGCCATCCTGATCGACCATATACAGTTCCGCGTTCCCGTCGCGTACCGACACGAACACAAGATGCTGGCCATCGGGTGACCACGCCGGGAAATTGTCGGCGGATGGGTCGTCCGTCAGCCGTCGCAGGTTGCTGCCGTCCGCGTTCATCACGTACACATCAAAATTCCCCGCGCGGTCTGACTGGAAGGCAATCTGCGTGCCATCCGGCGACCACACGGGCGAATAATCACCGGAGGGATGCCGCGTCAGGTTATACAAATCGCCGCCATCGGCGTTCATCACGTAAATCTCGCGGTTGACGTTGCGATCTGTCTGAAAGGCAATCTGCGTGCCGTCCGGCGACCACACAGGCTGAAAGCTGCCCCAGGGATCACCCGTCAGCCACCGCGTATCCGCCAATCCTACATTGGTGCGGTTAATGGCGTAATTTGTGCCATCAAACGACCAGAAGGCAATCTGCGTGCCGTCCGGTGACCAGACGGGCGTGGAATCGCTGGTGGGTGTGTCCAGCAGGCAGTGGGCGCTGGTATCGGGCGCGGCTTCAGTAATGCAGATTTTGGCGCTGGCCTGCTGATACGACGTAAACGCCAGCCGTGTGCCGTCGGGCGACCAGGCAGGCTCGTAGTCAAAGGTTTCGTCGTAGGTCACGCGATAGATTTGACTGCTGCCCATATCCAGCACAAAGATTTCTGATGTGCCGCCCAACAGCCAGCGAAACGCCAGGCGGCTGCCGTCCGGTGACCACGCCGGAAACTCGGCAATCAGCGAGACGCCGTGCGTCAGGCGTGCCGTGATGCCGCGCGGGATGTCATACAGGTAGAGTTCACGGTTCTCATCGCGGGTGGAGAGGAAGACAATTTCCTGCGCGGGCAGCAGCTTACCCAGCGTCACCCCAGCTCCGCACAACACGGCCATGAGCAGCAGCATCGCGAGGGTGGGGCGCTGGATATAGTGCAGCATGGGCTACTGATTTTGTCGGCGTTCCTGGTCGCTGATTTCCTGCGCGAAGCTGTCGGTGAGTTCACCTTCTTCGGTCAGGCGCACGCGCGGCGCAGACGGCGGCGTGTTCACGGCCAGGTCTTCGTTTTTCAGCTTGGCGTCCGTCACATTCTTGCGCTTGCCCACTGACAAATCACTGATGCGGCTGCGTTCACGCTCCATTTCGCTTTCCAGCGCGCGGGCTTCGGCTTCATCGCCAATCAGCGGGCTAAACAGCACACCAATCCCATTGAACACCAGCCCGATACCCCAGAACAGCGCGACCAGCAGCGGCACCGGGAAACCGAAGATCGGCATCGCATCGGGCGCTTCAGCCGCCGCCATCGCTTGCAGCGCGGGCATGGCGTTAAACCAGATCGTGCTGATAAACAGCAGCGTCATGATATACGTGATGAAGTGATGGAAAAAGCCGATGCGGTTTTCAAAACGCTGCATCACACTGCGGCGCACGCGTTTGTACTGTTTGTCGCTGGCATCCTGCTGCCAGTTGTCGCCGTAAATACGTTCCATCTGTCGGAAAATAGCGCGGCGGCGGGCTTGAACCCGTCCGCTAGTTTTAGAAAGAAAATCGACAAAGTGGTTGGCCAGCCCCACACCCCAGCCCAGCGCAATCACGACAGGCACATTCACCTGCTGGATGAGCTGTGCCAGCCACGCGGGGGAACTGCCGATGCTGCTGACAATCAGGGGCGAAACCTGTCCCCAGATCAGCGTCAGAATGGTAATCACCACGATGTAGGCAATCGTGTGCGACACCACCCCGCCGCGATTGCCGATGCGTTCCTGCGCGCGGCGGCGCACGGCTTTTTCGTCGCTGCCCCATTCCTCGTCAACCGCACGCTGCGCGGGGGTGTACTGTATCGGCGACTGAATGCCCGTGAAGCGTCCCTGTTCCGACTGGCTGCGCGCGACTTCCACCTGTCGTTTGATTTCATCAACCACGCCGGAACGTTCCAGTTCCTCTTTCAATTGCAAGCCGATTTCCTTGAAGCGCGACCCCACCTCGCGGAACACGCTGTCCAGCGAATTATCAACAGGCGCAGGCGGCGGCGTGGGAATCTGCACGAAGCGCTTCTGTCCGTCGGGCACCTTAAAGTCAATCAACGGGCGCGTGTTCACGGCGGGCGGCGGGGCAGGCTGTTCGCTCAGCGAGCGTGTCGCCACTGAGGGATCAGAGGTCATCGCTTCCGGCGGCGCAGGTTCAATATGCGTCACCCCTGTCAGCGCAGCGCGCAGCGCCTGCATCAGTTCTGTCGGGCTGTTGTAGCGGTCAGCCGCGTTCTTGGACAGCGCCTTCAGCAGCACGGCCTCAACCTCTGGCGGGATGTTGGGGTTCACGGCAGAAGGCAGCGGCACCGGGCTGTAGATGTGGTCATGGACAATGGCGTAGGGCGTCGTGCCTGTAAACGGCACCCGTCCCAGAATGATCTCATACAACACCACGCCGAACGAATAGACATCGGTGCGCGCGTCGAGGTCACTTTCACCTTTGGCCTGTTCCGGCGAGATGTAGTGCGGCGTACCGAGCAGCATGTCGGCGCTCATCGTGGATGAGCCGGACTGCACCATGCGCGCCAGCCCGAAGTCCGTCAGGTAGGGCGTGCCTTCGGGGTCAATGATGATATTGCTGGGTTTAATGTCACGGTGCAGCACGCCGCGCTGATGGGCATAAGTCAGCGCGTTGGCCACCGCCGACATGATGCGCACCGTCTCACTGAGCGACAGCGGCGCGTCGGTCATCAGCATTTTCAGCGTGCGCCCTTCGACTTCTTTCAGAACGAGGAAGGGCTGCCCTTCATACTCGTCAAAGTCGTAGACTGGAATGATGTTCGGGTGTTCCAGCCGTGCGACAATCTGCGCCTCGCGTGCGAAGCGCGCTTTAAACGTCGGGTCATCCAGCAGCGCCTGGTGCATGACCTTAATCGCCACATACCGATCCAGACGGGCGTGGTAGGCTTTATAGACCATCGCCATCCCGCCCTGACCGAGTTGTTCGACAATGCGGTACTGGCCAATCTGCTGTCCTTCTTGCAGAGGCATCGCGCGGCTCCGAATAATGAGGTTATTGAATACTGTTTACATTATAACTTGCGTTGAGCAGGTTGTATATTACGACGCGGCACGGGTCAAAGGTTCAGCGGCTGCCGCGCGGCTTGGTTTCGTCTTGAGGATCGTTAATCTGGGTGATGAGCAAATCGGTATTGCCCTCGTCGTTATAGCGCCGCTTGTCGTTCTTCGCTTTGTTCTGGTTCATCCGCAGCACCACAAAGGCCGCGATGACCACCACAGCCGCGGCGATCACAACTAATATACCTGCATCCATGCCATCTCGCCCTTCACGTCTCTGAACATTCCTAACGTTTACCTTGTATACAATCCACCTGTCATCTTATTACGCAGGATGGGCTGTGATAGTTTCTAGTTGTAACGCATACAGGCTCAATTGTCCATGCAGCAGTTTGCAGCGGGCTAAAAAACGCCGCACGAGGTGCTTCAGTCAGCGCCGTGTTAAACGATGTTTCTACGGGGATTTAAGTAGGGGCCTGGCAGCGCCAAGCCCTCTCGATCATGCTTCTTGTCGTTTCTGTATTTGCATCAGGTTAACGACTATGGACTAACGACTAAAGACTATCACTCACCCGGACACCACAGGCACGTTGTCCAGGTTGCCTTCGACAATGCGGATGTAGGGCGAATACACCCAGCCTACCGTGCCGAACCAGTTGGTGCGGTACCACACGCCGTCAGCAGTGCGTCCAGTGATGGGGATGGTTTGTCCCCAGGGGATGCGCCCAATCTGCGCCGAGTCAACAGAAGGTGCTGCACGCAGGCGCATACCGCCTTCGGTGATACCCACCGCCTGCGAATTCAGGTCTACCGTCACGCCCGAACCCGCCGCGCTCACCACCGGAACATTGAACTCGTTGCCATAGAACGCGAGGTAGTAGCCGAAGGCCCATGCCTGATAGCCGCTGAGTTGTAACAGGAACCAGGTCGCATTCGAGTTACGTCCGACAATCGCATAGGTCTGACTGCGCAGGATGCGGCCCAGCACCGGAGCGCCGAGGAACGGAGCGCTGCGCACATTCAGCACCGACGCGCGAATGACCGTTGCGGTAATCGAACCCGCCGGAATGGGAGGCAGCGCGGTGATGGTGGGCGTTGCTGTTGGGCCGGGGGTCGGCGTGGGGCCGCTGGGCGTGGCCGTGACCGTCGAGCCGCTGGAAAGCCGCCAGCTAAACGAGATGCTGGCATTGCCGCTGAGTTCAAAGTATTCCACAACAATCGTGTGCGAGCCTGCTGAGACGAAGATGTCGGCGGTGAAGGTCTGCGCGCCGCCTTCGGTATGGTTCATAATCAGCGTGCCATCCAGAAACACGCGCGCGCCATCATCGCGAGAAAGCGTAAAGGTATAGGTGCCGGCGGTTGCGTAAGCCTGCGTTCCAGTCCAGCGCGCGGAGAAGTTGTCAGCGGGGATGGCCGGGTCAGGGCTGCCTGCGCCAAAGCTGAAGTTAATGGCGGCATCAATGCGCGAGACGGGCGTACCCGAAAAACTGACGTTGTTGTAGTACTGTGCTGACCAGTTGCTGCCGAACTGCTCCTGTGCGTAGGTAGGGCTTAACGACAGACTCAGCATCAGAATTAACATCCCTAACACGACGACGGTGATGATTACTCGTCTGAACATCACGCACTCCTATATAACAGTTAAAATGACGTGCTTTTAGTATAACGCAAAACAGGCAATTGGCATGTGGGACGATTGCCCTACGCTTTTGAGCAATACTCACCCACAAACTGTAATGTCTGCTGTGTATTGTACTCGCTCTGCGCTGTTGGGGAAAATGAGCGCAGCCTCAACGTAATCTATTGTTTGTGGGGCGGGTTATTTCACATCGCGCACGCAAATCAGTTCCGCGAGGTTGTGCCCGATGATGCGATACTCGCGGCCCACTTTAAGCTGAAGCGGGCCTTTGAACGGCGCCGTGTGCAGCAGATGAACCTGCGTGCCGGGGACTAATCCCAGCGCCGCGATATATTCGAGGCGTTCAGGTTCGCGGGTACGGACGCGCGTGATTTCAAGGTTGGACTCCTGTGGAGCGTCTGCCAGCAGATAGTCGTTACTCGGGGGCAGCACACCATCGGCAGAGGGGATAGGTTCGCCGTGTGGGCAGTGGGTGGGGTTGCCAGCCATCTGTGCCATGCGCTCGGTGAGGGCCTCGCTGAGCGAACTGCTGATGCGGTGGGCTTCCTCATAGACTTCATGCCAGCCAAAGTTCATCACTTTGACCAGGAACACTTCAGCGATGCGGCGGCGGCGCAGTTCTTTCAGGGCTTCGCGCTGTCCAGCTTCCGTCAGGCGTATGCCCTGATACGGTTCATGCTGGAGTAAACTCATTTCCTTGAGTTTGGTGACCATGCGGTTCACAGCAGGCGCGCTGACATCCATCAGTTCGGCCAGCGCCGAAGTGCTGACAAAATGTTCATCGGCTTTACTTTGATCGCCCAGCCGATAAATCTCGGCAAGGTAATCGCGCATGGTGGGGCTTAAGTCAGTCATAGTTATCAGTTATCAGTCAAAAGTTATCAGTCAGAGCAGCACACAGTTTACTGAAAACTGAACATGGCAAATCGATGATTCCCTTACCATCCGTGCTCCAACCGTGCGATGAGGCGTTCAGGCATATCGTGCTTGCGCATCCGGGTTTGCACCGCTGAGATGTCGTAAGGGATGCGGCGATGCTCGAAAATGTTCGTTTCCACATCGAGGATAGCGTAAGCGGCATCGGGGTTAGCGTCACGCGGCTGTCCAACGCTGCCGGGGTTGATAATCTGGCGCTTGCCGTTGAGCTGGCGCTTGGTGCGATACTTGGGAGCCTGCGCTTCGGTTTCACCGTTCTCGTTGATCTGTTCGTAAATCACAGGCTGGTGCGTGTGACCGACGAGGCAGTAGGGCGTCTCAAAGTGCGGGAAATTCAGCGCGGCAATCAGCGGTTCCAGGATGTATTCCCATACAGGTTCACGCGGGCTGCCGTGTGCCAGCGTATACTGTCCAATGACAAACGTGGTTGGCAGTGCTTCGAGATAAGCAGTATTCTCAGGTTTCAGCGTTTCCTGTGTCCAGGTCACGGCTTTGCGCGCATCGGGGTTGAAGGTGCGAATATCCAGACGCCCAAGCGCCGCCCAGTCATGGTTGCCCGCCAGACAGAGATGCGGCAGCGTGCGCAGCAGTTCACAGCACTCGTTAGGATCGGGGCCATAGCCGACAACATCTCCCAGGCACCATACATATTCCCAATCGCCCTTCGCGTCAGCGAGCACAGTTTCAAATGCAGTGAGGTTGGCATGAATGTCGGAGATGATCAAAATGCGCATACAGCTTAACCCGATGTAGAATTGCTTAAGAAGTAGGACAATGCTTTTATACTACCACGCTTTAGTACCTGATGCGAGTTAATGAAACGTGTGTTTGGTAAAAATTCATCAACTTTTATATCTGATTATTATGTTGTACGCTGCCGCCTGTTCAACGGTTGCGCCCACCGCCGATTCAAGTACCCCACTGGGCAGTGTGGAGATGGTGACCAGCCCTGCGCTAACGCCAGAACCAACCGTCACCGCGACCCTTGTGGACTATCCCTGGACAGATGAATCGGCGCTCGTCAGCGGCATCTGTTTTGAGGCGGCCAGCGATATGGCGACGATGAATCGACGTTTTCTGCTGCACAACGCCGAGGAGCATGTGGCATTCTACGATGCGATTGACCACACGAACCTTTGCCTGCGCCCGGTGGAACGAATGCCGTTTGACTTCAGCGCCGGGCGGACGCTGGCCGGCCTATGGAGTGCTGGACGCGGCTGCACCGCCCAGCATCAGGTGCTGGCTTACTCGGTGGAGCAAAATACGCTCAACATTATGCTGCACTTTCTGACGCAGGGCGATTGTAACTACGAACTGGTGCGCGCGTTCTGGATCAGCTTTGACAGTAACCTCACCCTGAACCTGACGATTGCCGACGGGTAATTCCAGGCGCCACCTGGAAATTCAGTGCAGCCTAACATTTCGGGCCGACATGTTGATCCAAATATTCAACGTCTTTGCGTTTGGAGATGTAAATGTCGTGGATAAGCTGATGTGTAGCTTTCTGCGAGGGTCGGTTCTTAGATGTCCACTCAATGCCCAACCTATCACAAGTTGAGCAGAACAGTTGGATAATCCCTTCAGAAGCGTTAGTGAATTGATAACGTGGATAATCTTTACCTTTGACAATGTTGCTAAAGCGGGAACCGTCCGTATGATACAGCCCTTTCCAGAACTGAAGCGGATAAGCCTCTACGATACGCTGCTGCCATGTTTCAAGCTTAATCTCGCGGGTATGTTTTGTGCCTATAGCATGTTGGGGGAAAAGTATGGGTAAATGTTTGTGATGACAATAAACCTCTACAAAATTACCTTGTTTACTGTAAAAGATATTGACTTTATTCTCCTCAAACACAGCTTGCATAGCAGCAGCACATTCATCAATGAGCTTTGGATAGCGAACATCTAAGGCGATTCGTATTTTGTATACGTTACGAGCGCGGCAGATATAACCATCCCCTAAATACATGGCCAGAAGATAAGCATAGTTTTCATGCAGGGTGCTGCGTGTCGGTTCGGATAATGTTGCCAGGACAGCGAAAAGACCAGAACTTTTTTGGACTGCATCGGCTTTTTCTAAGGCTTCAACACTACCATAACGCTTGATACAGTCCAGCACGGTGCCACGCGGAATGCCCAATGTGGTAGCTATGGTTTTCTTGGCAGTTCCCTTCTCATAGAGGGATAAGATTTCAAAGTATTCGCTGTAAGTACGCATGGCAACTCCGCCATTTGACTTTCATCGTTGCACTGCTATATTATTCCGTGTGGTGAGAAAAACAAAAAGTCAGGCGATTTAGTCAGCCTGACTTTCATTTTGTGCCGAAGGTGGGAGTCGAACCCACACGCTTTTGAGGGCGATTGATTTTGAGTCAATTGTGTCTGCCATTTCACCACTTCGGCAATTCTGGATTAACACTTTTGCGGTGAATTACGCAGTTTACCGTGCTAAATATAAAGATATGTAGCTCAATTGTCAATGGCTGATACGACCACTACCGACGAACAGGCGCTGATCCGCGCCGCCCAACGCGGTGACCGCAATGCCTTCAACTTGCTGGTGCTGCGTTATCAGGATGGCCTCTACACGCTGGCGTATCGCATCATGGGCGAAACGCAAAGCGCGGCAGATGCTGCCCAGGAAGCGTTCATTACCGCGTTTCGACGCCTGAGCACCTATCGCGGGGGCAGCTTTCGCGGCTGGCTGATTCGTATCGCCACCAATATCTGCTACGATGAACTGCGCCGCCGCAAGCGCCGTCCGGTGGTGGCGATGGAAGACCTCGTGCCGCCGGAATCCGATGATGATGCGCCAATCCCTGACCCTTCTGACACTCCAGAACAAGCGATGCAGCAGCGCGAATTGAACCGCGCCATTCAGGATTGTATCAACGCGCTTGGCGAAGACCAGCGTGTCGTCTTAATCCTAAGCGATGTCGAAGGGTTGAGTTATCAGGAGATTGCGGACAACACCAACGCACAGGTGGGTACCGTGAAATCACGTTTGAGCCGTGCGCGTGCCAGCGTCCGTAATTGTTTGCAAGCAGTTGAGGAACTTTTACCGGGTGCTTATCGTCTTATGGAGTAGGGCAAGCGTAGGGCAAGCGCCATTGACAACGGCGCGGCAGCCCTGCCTGCGATAACACTTCAAGCAGTTTGAAGGCAATCGCAGCCCTGTAAACTCTCGAATTGTAGAATGAACCGAGAATCTAGCGACTGAGATATGGCAAACGTAAGCGAACAAGATCACGAACTGCTGTCCGCGTATGTCGACGGCATGTTAACTGAAGAAGAACGGCTCGCGCTGGAAACTCGATTACACAGCGACCCTGATTTGCTGCACGAACTCACCGCGCTGTATCTGACGCTGGCGATGATTAAACAGCTTCCGACGCTGACCGCGCCGCGTAACTTCACCTTGCCCGCCGCGCCTGCCCGCTGGTTAATCTTCCCGGCGACGCCTGTGTTCAGTGCCTTGAGCGCTGCCGCCGCGACCTTTCTAGTGGCTTTGGGCTTTATCCTGCTGCTGTCAACGCTGGGCGGGGCAGCGGCTCCTCAGGTAGCCCAAAATCAGGAAGTCGCTTTAATGTCGAACCAGACATCAAGCGGTGGTCAGGTTAGCGACGACAATCAGGTCAATCCGCAATCCTTAACCAGCACAGCGAACGTCATCCCCGGCAGCGTGGCGGGAGATACCGAAGCGCCAGTGGTGAGCGCGACACTGGTCGCACTGCCCACACAGGCGTTTACCTTTGTTCCGGGAACAGCAACGGTCTTCACCTTCGCGGCGACACAAACCATCAACAATTACGCCGCTACCGCAGAGCCGCCCACCGCTAACCAGCGTGATGTGGACGGATTAGGCGGGGGAGTACCCATGACGGCTACCGTAGTGGACACCTTTGCCATCAATGCCGCAGCTTCAGACGAGAGTCAGGCGGCTGATGCCTCTATCGCGATGGTACCATTATCCACAGGAACGACACTACCGACGATGACCTTTATACCGCCGATGGCAACGCCTGCCGCTGACGCTCAGATAGCCTCCGACAGCGCCGCGGAAACCGGGATGACCCTGCGCACCACTGAACCTGTCGCGCCGCCGATGCCCGAGGAATCTGAAAGCGCTGGCGTAGAGGCTGCCCAGATGCCGACAGCCTCACCGACGGCCACTTCATCGCCCACAGCCGAGTCCACGACAACGCCCGCGCCGACGGCTACACCTGCACCGACAGTAACCGTGACGCCCGCAGCACAAGTCACAAGTGTGCCATCCGGGTCGATTCCGGCTATACTTGGCCTGATATTGGTGTTGGGTGGCGCAGTGTTGTTTGGTATCGCCTTTATGACGGCAGTGGCCCGTCGCGGCGAACGCAGGCGCGCGACGAAAGAAGGTCAATGACATGGATAACGTGGCGAATTTCTGCCCTGTCTGCGGTACGGCAACGGAACAGCACGAGCGATATGGCAGACTTCGCCCGATATGTCCCCAGTGTGGGCACATCGTTTTTTTCGCCCCTTCTGTGGCCGTACTGGTGCTGATGACCAACAACGACCAGATTCTACTGGTCAAACGTAAGCTGGACCCTGCACGCGGGTTGTGGGTTTGTCCCGCAGGCTTCATGGATGCCGACGAGAACCCCCGTGACGCCGCCCGTCGCGAAGTACGTGAAGAAACCGGGCTGGACGTGGACGATTTGCAGCTTCTGGAAGTCTTTGGCCGCATGGACGACGGCGGTAAAGCGGATCTGGTGCTTGCCTTTCGCGCCACGATTATGGGCGGAACGTTAAAACCGGGGGACGACGCCGAAGAAGCAGCATGGTTCACCAAAGACGCCCTGCCTGAACTGGCGTTTGCCCCTACGAAAATCGTGGTACGCTACTGGGCAACGGGTCAGTGGTAGTCGATTGGCCTACGTTATCCCCGCGTTTCCTCGCCTAAGCCTTGCCTAACCTATATCTAAGTCGTAACATTTGGGCATTGAATCCGAGCGCTGTCATCAAGCACAGCGTTCTATTTCATTTCAATTGAATGTGCAAGGAGGCGGGGACAATGATGAAACGACTTTACATTCTGGCCGCAGTGCTGCTGCTGCTGGCACTGCCATTTGCGGCGCTGGCGCAGGCACCCCAGCAGATTAACGCGGCGCTCACGGATTTGAGCACGCGCATGGGGCGTACCGTAACCATCAACGACATCACCGACTGGTCGTGGACGGAATCGGTCTACTCCGACACCAGTCTTGGATGCGCGTCACATGCGGCGACAGCGACCCCCACGACGGTTACTGTTCGTGGTTTCCAGTTCATCCTGACTTATCAGGGTGTAACCTACGATTACCGTGTCTCTGAAGATCAGACGATTGTGATTCTGTGCAGTTCGTCAAGCTCGGCGGAAAGCTGCCAGGTACCAGCGGGGCAAATCCCGTTCATCGAACCCCGCCTGACCGTCGGCCAGCAGGCGCGCGTCGTCCAGAACATCACCGTGAGCCTGCGCGCGGAACCAGCACGCGGCAGCGCCAGCCTTGCGGACATCCCGCAGGAAACGGTAGTGGACGTGCTCGATGGGCCGCGCTGTGCATTGGGCAGTCTGCTGTACTGGCAGGTGCGCTTTAACAGCGCCAGCGGGCCGATTACGGGGTGGGTCGCGGAAGGTTACGACGGCGAATACTATCTCGAACCGCTGACCCTGACTGCCGGACAGCCAGAAACCCATGTGCGCATTACCGCAGGCAACGCGGCCACGCTCGGCGACCTGTTCACCGTAGGTTCAGGCTACACGGCGACGGCGCTGTCTCCTGACAGCCGCTATCTGGCAACTGGCAACGCCACAGGCCAGCTTACCCTGTTTGACCTTTCCTCTGGCGAAACGGGCTTTGACACAGCCGTGCGCAGCTTCCCCATTACCAGCCTGTTGTTCAGCAGCGATGGCTCGCTGGTAGCGGTGCTGTCCGGCGGCATCATTGATGTCTATAACTGGTCAACGGGCAGCAGCACGTCTTTCAGCGTCAGCGACGGCACCACACTGGTCACGCTGAACACGATGGCCTTTAGTCCGCTGCGCACAGGCGAAAGCCCACTGACCGCTGGCGTCCTGCTGCTGGCGGCGGGTTCGGTGGATGGCCGCGTGTGGGTCTGGGATTACGGCAATCCCACTTCGCCGCTGGTCAACGGCGTGGCAGCGCATAACGGCGCGGTGCAAAGCATCAGCTTCACGCCCAATGGCACGGCGATTATCACCGTCGGCGCAGATGGCGGCGTGCGCGCATGGGGCATTGGCTCAACCACGACACCCGGCGCGGTGGGATAGTTACGAATTGCTAACTGCTTGATTGGGTTACTGTAGGAGTCGCGCTGCTCTGCGACTCCTACATGTTTTGTAGAAGTCGGGCAAGTGTTCTAAGGATGTGCTGTGGCTGACGATTCCATTCGTATTCTCATAGTTTCCAATGACTTGCTAGAAAGTCTTCAGCGAGAGATTATGGATATTCTTGCTCTTGACAAGAGATTCAATGTGGTGGGTGTAACAAAACAAGCTCAGGGGAGACAATTTCGTTAGGAAATCGCAGCAAACCACATATTTCTAGTAAACGACGTTTTGCAAGATAATGACATAATTAGCCTGATCTGACAATTGACCAAAAGCTTTCCTGCCAGCGCTGTATTCTGTTTTCCGAAAATGACTCACCTGTATTTCTGCGTCAGGCGATGTTGGCCGGTATTAGGCAGTTTATCAAAAGACCAATCAATGCCGATGAACTGTATCAGAAACTTCACCTTATATATCGCACATTAAACCCAATCATCAGACTTTGCTGAAAGTATTGTCCTTGGTGGGATACAGTATACTATGTAATAAATATGCTAATAAATCACTTGCACACCATGTTTACGTTTAGGTCAAGGCTGTGGTCGAAAGCGCGGTTATACGGTTACGGCTTCCGGCTGTAACTCGAAACGCACGGCGACACTTTTCGTCAAAAACGACTCGAAGCGTTCCGCCGCCATCTTTGGGTAGATGATGCTGAAGTATTCGGCAATCGTGGCCGTATCCGTCGCGGTTTGGCCAAAGGCGGGATAATCCTTCCCGCGCAGATGCAGCGTCAGTTCCGCACCCCCTTGCAGGTTCTTCCACCAGGTGTAGCTGGCACTGGTCACAACATACAGTGTATCTCCGCGCTGCCCATACTGAACGGGTGTCGCATAAACTTTGCCGCTTTTGCGTCCGATGACGCTGATTAGCACATAGGAACTGCTGACCAGCCCATGAAACGGGGAACGCAGCAGCCACTTCATAAACGGGTTGAGGATTTTCATCATGATGCGTCGCATGGATTTTCTCCAGCGCCATGCGGCAGAGGACGACATGGCGATACCTTAGCGTGTATCTTCAGCATAGGAACTTTGGCACGCGGTCAAAAGCGTCATTTGTCATGCTTTGACGCCGTGAATGTCAGAGGATTGTTGACACGCTTTTTCGGCCTGCGTAACAATAGTTCCCCTGTTAGAAGTTGCTCCGACTCACGGCACAGCCTTGTGGGCGGGAATTTATTAACTATTGTTTCTGGTGAACTCAAAAGTTGATCGAAAGCCGTCCAGTTGTCCTCGCGTGAGCTGTGTTTTCTCCCTTCTCTCCCGAAGTCGGGGGAGAAGGGTGGGGATGAGGGGGTAAACTAGGATCATTGGTTATTAGGGGGTTGCATGAAAACAGTAGTCATCACAGGCAGCACGCGTGGGATTGGTTACGGGCTGGCGAACGCCTTCCTCGCTCTGGGCTGTAACGTCGTCGTCAGCGGACGTGCGCAAGAGTCCGTCGATCAGGCCGTCAGCCGCCTCAGCGCACAGCATCCCGGAGAACGTCTGCTGGGGCAGCCCTGTGATGTCACAGGCTATGAACAGCTTCAGCAGCTCTGGCAGGCATCCGTCGCCCGCTTCGGACGGGTAGACATCTGGATTAACAACGCAGGCGTGAGCAACCCCATGATGCCATTGTGGGAGCAAACATCGCAAAAACTGCACGATGTCGTGAACATCAATCTGCTGGGCATGATGTTCGCCTCCAAAGTCGCGATTAGCGGAATGCTGAAGCAGGGCGGCGGACATCTGTACAACATGGAAGGGGCGGGCAGCAATGGCCGCATCCATGTGGGGTTGACGCCCTATGGGATCAGCAAATATGGCGCGCGTTATCTCAACAAGGCGCTGCTGCTGGAAACCAAAGGGACTCCGGTGAAGGTGAGCAGCCTGAGTCCGGGGATGGTCATCACCGATTTGCTGATGGAAGGGTACGCAGGCAAAGACAACGACAAGGCGCAGGCCGCGCGTATCTTTAACATTCTGGGCGACAAAGTGGAAACGGTAACCCCTTATCTGGCGCAAAAGGTGTTAGCCAATGACCAAACGGGCGCACGCATCGCCTGGCTGACGCCCATGAAAATCATGTGGCGTTTCGCAACCGCAAACTTGATCAAACGAAATGTGTTTGATGGAGCAAGCTCCTCAACATGAATCATCTCAGTTTATGAATACACTTAAGTAGGATGATGATACAACGGCTTTACGACATCGCCCTGTGAAATATCAAACGTCTCAAGGAGCGAGTTATGAAGGCTAGTCTGTTTGTTACCCTGATGTGGGGTTTGCTTCTATCCATCGGATCAACGATGGCCCTGTGGACAGGCAATGCAACAGCGCAAAAATTCCAAGCGGTTGCGTTTACCTCACTGGAAGGGGACACCCTGGCAGCCGCTTATTTTCCTGGAACTGTGGAAGCGGGCGTCTTATTACTGCCCGACTTCAATGGGAATCAGGCGATGATGCAGCCTATTGCCAGTGAATTTGTGCTGCGCGGTTTGCATGTTTTCATTTTCGATTATTCAGGGCATGGACAATCAGATGGGACAATGTATTTTGACGATACCCGGACAAACCGTATTGCTCAACAAGTTTTAGCGGCAAAAGAGGAATTCAAACGCCTCTCAGGCTTGACTGATCCGCAAATCGTGGTTGTGGGACATGGCATGGGCGCGCGGGAAACCTTACAAGCCGCAACAATGGATACTCGACAGGTCGCTGGACTTATTCTGATTGGCACCCAAATCAACTTAACCATAAATCCGCAATCACTGTTTTTTGCAGGCACAAGCGACAGAGATTTAGAATGGGTGCAAAACCTGAACTACAATAATCCTCCTGTTGGCATTGTGCTCATCAGCGGCACCCTCGATGACATTCTCTCGCCAGAAAATGCCGAACTGCTATATGACCAGCTAAATTCAAGTGCCTATTCAGCAGCGATTCTGGCGCGTCCTTTGAGGTTCGAGATTGGTTTTAGAACTTTACGAAGAATCGCGGGTTTTCACAATTTCGAGATTTATCATCCAAACGTGATTCGAGAGGTCGTCATGTTTGCCCAGCATTTCCTCCCGTTTGGGTTCAATCCGAGCTACACCGAAGTCACCCGTTCATCTGAAAGCAGCTTTGTCTACTGGCGCTTCATTTTCTGGTTCACAGGAATTGTTGGGATATTCATATTGCTCATCGGCGGTGTCAAATATACGAAACCTAAGTCAAGTTCTATCTCCACGCGGATTGAAATCACTAGCCAGCGCTTCGTTATCGCGAAATGCGTGATGTGGTTTGCATCTGTCCCCCTGTTTTTGGGTTTAATGGCGATTTTCTTTGTCCTGCCAATACCCTGTCCGATGTTCGGTTTGCTGTATGTCGGCTCTATTGGGGCCCACGGAATATTGACATGGTTACTTTATTACTTTGGCAAAATGCCCGGCACAGAAGGCAAACTGCCATTTACGGTTGATCACATTGGACAGAATATACGCCTCACCGTTGCTCTCACTTTTGGGCTGATGGTCATCACGGGACTGTATGCGGCGACAGGTTGGTTTAACCCGCTTCCTACAATGGTTCGCCTGCGCTGGATGGTGATTTGTGTGCCGATTGCCGCAGTAGGGTTTTGGCTTGGACATCATGAGTCCCGCATGATTAAGGTATATACACGCGGTGATACGCTGCGTCAGTCTACAATGCAGGGGGCGTTATCCCTGATTAACCTGCTTCCATTTCTTGTTTGCCTTGTGATGCTTGCCCTTATGGGTTCATCTTCAAATGTGATTGTCGGGCTACAGGGGCTGCTGATACTTGTGCTGGTAATCCTGTTTGGCAAACTGCTCAACAATCTCAAGCAGCCCCTGTGGGTAATCGCAGTGGCGCAGGCAACAGTGCTGTGCTGGCTTATTTTGCCGTTAAGCGCATTGTTCAGTCTCTAAATGAATTTTGCAGCGTTAATCATTTCCCAGCTTGCGCAGGCGTTCAAGGCGCGCGGGTTCATTCGCCGTGAGCCAAACATCCTCTGACAGTTTGGCGTATGCCGCCGCAAAGTATGGACGCGCATCGTCCGGCTTGCCTTGCAGCAGCAGACATTCGCCGATTTCTTCCTCCACGTAACCATCGGAGGCGGCGGTTTCTTTCAGGCGCAGTTGGATAGCCAGCGCCTCGTCGATGCGCTTGAGTGAACGCAGCACGCGCCCGACACACCACTGCGCAATCTCCGTTTCGCGCTGCTGTCCCTGTGCTGTGCGCACCGCCAGCGCCTTCTGGAAGATGTCGAGCGCCTGCTCATACTGCCCCAGATCGTGATAGGTCCAGCCGATGTTGTTATACAGCGAACCCAGCCACTTCTGCGTGCGCGGCTCGGCTGAACGTTCGGCCAGCGCTACCGCTTGCAGATTCCACGCCAACTGCTTTTCCGGCGGCTCAATGATGCCCAGCATGTGCGCCGCGTCCACCGCGTAAAAATCCTCGCCCAGCGACTGTGCCAGCGTCAGCGCCTCCAGAAACAGCGGGCGGGCGTTATCAGGCTGGCGCGACGAGTTGAAGACGCGCCCGCGTTCCAGCAGATAGCGCACACGCACCAACGGCCCCGCCTCAGGCAGTTGTTTCTCCACATCGTCCAGCGTGAAGTGGGCGTCTTCAAAACGGCGCTGTAACCCCTGCGCGCGGGCAATCTGAGTCAGCAGTTGCAGGTTATCATCGCCGGAGGTTTCGGGCAGCAGTTCACGGAAACGGGCTTCGGTCTCCGCAGGCTGGCTGTAGTTCCACAGGCTGTCGAAGTCGGGTTGAGCCATCGTCTAGTCCTGGTCGGAAAGTATGTTCTAAACGAGAGCATACGACAGGTTTTTTGAGACTGCAAGTGTTACAATTTATTGACTTTATGTAAACGTTTTTGAAACATGATATTATCATCAAACTGTATTCTTACTAATCACCAATGGTTTCCCGTTCTTAAGTTATCCTGTTCTTGCGGCGCGTGGGTTATAATAAATTTCACGGCTTTAGTTACTCTACGTTAAGGTAGACCTATGATCGGCACTAAACTCGGTGCTTATGAGATCGTCGAAGAAATTGGTCAGGGCGGCATGGCGACGGTTTACCGCGCCTATCACCCCTCGACAGACCGCTTCGTCGCAGTAAAAATCATTCACCAGTCTATCTCTGGCGACCCGAAGGCTGTCGAACGTTTCCAACGCGAAGCCAAGCTGGTCGCTAAGCTGGAACACCCTCACCTGCTGCCTGTGCATGACTACGATGGACAGCATATCCCGCCTTACATCGTCATGCGTTACCTGGACGGCGGCACGCTGCGCGACTTACTGGAGCAGGGCGGCCCCATGTCGCTGGCCGATTCCAGCTATATCATGCGGCAGATTACCTCGGCGCTGGATTATGCCCATCGCCAGGGCGTCGTTCACCGTGATATCAAGCCCAGCAACATCATGATTGATCAGGAAGGGAACGCCTTCCTGACGGACTTCGGTATCGCACGCATGGGTTCGACGGGTAAGGCGCTGACGCAGACAGGCTTTGCCGTCGGGACGCCGGGATACATGGCACCGGAACAGGCGCTTGACCTCGAAAACATCGACAGCCGCGCCGACATTTACTCGCTCGGCGTGATGCTCTACGAGATGCTGACAGGCAAGGTGCCCTACGAAGCCACCTCGCCCATGAAGCTCATCCTTCAGCACATGAACAATCCGATTCCGGTGGCGTCGGAAAGCAACGTCAGCCTGCCCAAGGAAATCGACGCAGTCATTGCCAAAGCGATGGCCAAGGAACCCACTGAACGCTATGAAACAGGCGAAGACCTGGCCAACGATCTGGCGGATATTGCTGGCAACGTCACCCACAGCCGCGCGCCTTCCAACCTGCGTAACGCCGCGAGAAAACACGCCGAAGCCATCCTGAAATCGCGTGATGCGCGTAAATCCGAACTTGACGCGACCATGAAGGGCTTTGAGGAAAAACGCACCGCGCCGCAGCCGGATGTGCCCACCGCCGCGCTGCCGCCCACCAAGGAACGCCCGACGGAAGTCGTTTCCTCGCAAACCAACGTCCCGGCAGCCCCCGGAAATTCGCGCACGATCTGGTTAATCGCGGCGGCGGTGCTGGTCATCGCCTTAGGACTGGGCGGCTTTGCGCTTTCGGGCAGGTTATCGCCTACACCGACTGCGACAGCCACCACTGATGAAACTCAGATTGGGGTCAACATCACGCAGCCCAGCCTTTCCACCGCGACTCCCAGCGAGGCACCCACGAACACGGCTACCCTCGCGGACACCTCAACCGTGACGCGTACACCTACCGACACGCGCACACCCACCGACACACGCACGCCCACAAGCACCGTAACGCCCGCTACGCCTGTGGTTGAAGTGAGCCGCGCGATTCCGGTGTTCGCCGGGCCGGACGCAGACTTCGCCGAGATTGCCACGCTGGAACCCGGCGACTCGCTGGACATCATTGCCGTCAGCGATGATGGCGATTGGTATCAGGTGATTTTGCCCAACGGCAGACGCGGCTGGATTGCCAACACGCGCGCGATTAACCTGAGCGGAGATACTGAGATCATTCGTGAAGTGACGCTCACGCCAAGCCGCACGCCGACGCCGACGGACACGGCCACGCCCACCGACACCCGCACACCTACCGACACGCGCACGCCGACGCCTACCGATACGGCAACGGCCACCGCCACGCCGAGCAATACGCCGACAGCCAGCAGCACGCCGACAGACACACTGACACCGACGAACACGCTGCCGCCGACCAGCACCGATACCCCGACTGCGACGCCGACCCCGACGGACACCGCTACCGCCACGCCGACGCCTACTGAAACGCCGACCAACACGCCGACGCCGACGCCCATCCCCGGCAGGCTGCCGTATCTGGAAAGCTTTGAAGACGGCGGTATCCCGGCGACATGGGGCGAGTTCGACGCCGATGGCTGGAGCGTGGAGTCTGCGGCGGGGAACAGTTTCCTGCTGGGGCAGGGGCGTTCCAGCGAAGCCATTACCGTGTTGGGTGGGGCGCAGCCTGAATGGCTGAACATGGCGGATTTCGTCATGAGCTTCAGGATTTATCTGGAGGATGACTCATCAGGCGCACGCATCGTCTTCCGCAGCGCGCCGCTGGAAGGCGATCAATCCGGCTTTGAAGCGCTGGACATCTATCACGACTCCTACGCCTTCAAATACTATCTGGGCGAATTGGATGCCAGCAGCGCCAATGCCTATCTCATCGCCGAGCAGCCCTCGACTTCACCACGCTTGAGCAACGTCAACTTTATTCCCGGCGTTGGCCTCTGGCGCGACATCACCCTCTGGCTGCAAGGGGACCGCATCTACGTCTTTATGGATCATGTGCTGCTGTTCGCCGTCAACCTGCAAAACTATCGCGCGCTCCCCGGCGGCAGCATCATCCTGCAAAACCTTGACCCCAACGGCGCAGTACGCTTCGATGATTTCAGCGTGCAGTCGATTTTGCCCTACGCCAACCACTTCGAGGAAACACCCGAAGCGCCCTGGGTGCTGGATGCCCGCACAGCCAACTACAGCATTGAGGATGATCCCAACTCGCGCTTCAATCACTTCCTGTCGGTGGCCGATGACCGCAACTCCGGCCCACAGGGTCTCAGCATCGAAAGTGATTCGGTCACAGGCAATGTCGATCTCATCTGCCGTTTGCAGGGTGTCGAGGGCAGTTTTGCCATGACGCTGCATGACGCCAATGGTAACGACCTGATTCTGAGTTTTGAGACAGGCACGCTGCGCGTCAGCCAAAGCGATGGCAGCAGCGAGACTCAGTTGTCCGGCACCAACCCGATTCCCAACTTCTTTACCTTCAACATCTGGTACGACATTGGCATCTCGCTGAGCAGCAGCGAAGTGACAGTTTATCGCTCGACGGTGAATCCATCGCATGATGCCGACGACTATGTGCTTCGCCTGATGACGCCCCTGACCTTGAGTGGTCTGGAAATCCGCACGGCCAACAACAGCCGCAGCGATCAGTTCGCGGTGGATTACTGCTTCGCGCGGCCCATACCTTAAGCCCACACGGCTGTACCCCTCTGTTTGTAAGGCGCGGGAGAAAACTCTCGCGCTTTTATTTTGCTATTACCCCTTCGCCAACCTTGCGTAGGGTTGGCGTCAGGTAGACGCATGGTTTGCGTCCTGAAACCAAACACCATCTGATGCTAAATTTGTAAATAAGTTGAAAAGAAATAGGTGAGTCTGGCGAGGAATAAACTTATGTCTAAAAACGCTCTGCCCAAATGGATGCCAGTATTTGCCCTTGTTGTGCTCCTCTGTGCCTGTCAGCCAACCGAAAGCACGCACATCGAAACAGGAGTGCCGTTAACGGTCAATCTGCCGCCCGGCTCCACGCGTCGCGTTTACAGCTTCAACGCCAACCCCGCCAGCCCCACTACGCTTCGTTTTGACTCTTCCATCCCCGGCGCCCCCTTCACAGCAGAAATTCTCGATAACAGCGGACAGGTCGTCGCCGTCCTCGGCGGTGGCTCGGTACAGACCGCATCGCTCACCTTAGCACCTGCCAGCGGCATGTATCAGGTAGCGCTGTCTTCGGCCAACCCTGATGCGCAGGGCAGTGTGCGCCTGTCCATCGTGGATAACCCACAGGCCGCAGACTCTAGCGAAACGCAGGCCAGCAGTAACCCGCCTGCCGCCGACTGCATCATCACCGCGACCCATCCCGGCGGCGTAAACGTTCGCGTCCAACCCGGCCTCAGCTATGACATTCTCGGCGTGATGCCGCCCGACACCTCGTTACCTGCGGATGCCCGCACTTCCAACGGCTGGTATCGTGTCTACAATGCCGGGCAGGGCGGATGGGTTTCCGGCGATGTCGTCAGCGCCAGCGGCATGTGCGCTGATCTGCCGTTACAGATTATTCCCGCCAGCGAACGCGCCGCAGCTACGAGCGGCCAGTTCGTCAGCGCGCTCAGCGTTAACACTAACTACGCGCCCTACGACGCGGCGGCCTACTACTTCGAGGTGCCGGATGATCGCGGCGGTGATTTCAGTGAATCGCTGTCCTATCCCGACGGCGACGGCTCAGATCGCGTCCTGCTGGCCGTCAGCGGCTTGACCTCTGCCAGCACAGGCGGGCATCCCTATACCGTGACGATGGTGTGCAGCGGCACAGGCGCAGAAAACCTGCGTTGGGGCGCGCCGGAAAATCCATCGCTCGGCTGTGGCGACAGCGCCGGCATTACCTTCTCCGCCGCCTATGATCGCCAATCGCTCGTTGTCAGTCTGCCCGTAGGTACGGGACAAAGCAACGTCGATTACACGCTGCACGCCGCGCCCATCGCGCCCGACGACGCCCCGACGTTAGGCATGGGCGTTGACCTGAACGCAGGCGGTGCGTTGAGTGAACGCCTGTCTTATCCCGGCGGCGACCACAGCGACACCATTCAGATGGCGATGGCTAACCTGACCGATCAGGTGCCCGACAACTATCGTGATGTCCTGGTTTCGTTGGAATGCAGCGGCAACGGCATCGAATATGTGCGCTGGGGCACGCCCGGCGGCCCAACTTATCCCTGCGGCGCTTCCATGACTCTGCCGTTGAGTTATGCCGAATACATCAAGACGCTGCTGGTCATGCTGCCGGACAACAGCGGCGAAAGCTACGTCAGCTACACCCTGCACGCCCGCCCGGTGGCGCTGCCCGACACGCAGCAGTTCAGCTTCGGCTTTGATCGGGACTCCGGCGGCTTGTTTAACGAAACGCTCTCGTTCCCCTATGGCGACTCCAGCGATGCGCTGTTGGTGAACGTCAACAACCTCACCGAAACGCCGCCCAACAACTACCGCAGCGTGCAGTTAACCCTGCTCTGTGGGGGCCTGGGAACCGAGAACGTGCGCTGGGGTCTGCCGGACAATCCCGCCATGCTGTGCAACACCACGATGACAGTGCCCTTCCTCTACGGCGCTGTCGGGCAGGACGTAATCATCTCCGTGCCAGCAGGCAGCAGCGCCAGCTATGTGCGCTACACCCTCTACGCCGTGCCAGTCCCCTAAGGACGTTCAATTGAGCGCCCTTACTTTGTGTCTGTTGCTTAGTGTTGATCAATCAGAATACTGTTGCCATCGGGGTCAGCCAGCATCGCGTGGGCTGGCCCTTGCGTGCTTTCGTCCGCTTCCAGCACAAAGCTGATGCCCTGCGCCTTCAGGTCTTTCTGGATGCTGCGCACATCCGTAGGATTAAACGTCAGGATATTCTTGTCGAACAATCCCTGAAACAGCCCGATATTCGTCGTGCCCTGCTGCATGATTAACCAGTTTTTCGCCTCATCGCCGACAAACACCTTGAAGCCCAGCTTTTCGTAAAACGCGCGCGAGGCTTTGATGTCCTTGACCGCCAGACTCACCGAGAATGTTCCAAGCTCCATGATTGTTCCTCATCGATACCTGCTTGCGGGTAAAAGAGTGTTTGAGGGATTCAGAGCGCGACGACAGGCACGGCGCATTCGATGTCGAAGGTTTCCCAGCCAATTTCCTCCGGCAGGCGGCAGTAGATTTCCATCGCGGGCAGGTTATCCGGCTGGAAGCGGCTGCGCGGCAGCCAGTAGCGGAACATGTACTGCCACGCGCGCATCTCCTTGTAGATGTCCCCCACGCACTGCACGTAAGCGATGTGACACCCCGGAAAACGCCATTCATGGATGTCGCCCTCGATTTTCCAGTCCTCCGGCACGCTGATGCACCAGTCGAAGCGGTACAATTCGCGCGGCGTGATTTCGGGGTCATCCTGCGACATGCCGAATAACATGGCCTGTGCCAGTTTGCCGCCCTGTTCCTGATACCACGTTATCAGGCGCTGATAGCCCGCGAGAATGGCATTTGGCTCGTAGGAGACATACACGCGCACATAGGCAAGTCGTTGGGCAGGCATCGGACGCAGGCGCACCTCAAATTCCTTCGTCTGCTCAATTTCGCTCAAACTTTCTACAGTATAGTGGGGAAACCCTTCAAGGACTTGACCATTCTTGCGCTCTTGCAGCGGCGTCTGACGATCCCACGAACGCGCGCTGATGCCATAGTGTTTTTTGAACGCGCGCGAGAAAGTGGAAGCGGAGACAAAGCCGCAGGCAAACGCCGCCTCACTGATGGGCATGTTGGGCGTGGAACGCAGCAGCGTCATCGCCCGTTCCAGCCGCAGCCGTACCACCACGTCATTCAGCGTTTCGCCCGTGATGGTTTTGAAGATGCGGTGAAAGTGAAACGGCGAGAAATAGGCCACCTGCGCCAGCGTGTTAATCGACAGGTCATCGTTGAGATGTTCGCGGATGTAATTCAGGACGAGGTTAATCCGTTGCAGGTAAATGTTGTCTTGTGGCATCGTGTTACCTACGACATCAGTGAAAAGACGATAAGCGGCGGCAGCGCCCCCACCAGCAGCCCCAGGCTGACCTGTTTGATAGTGTGGTTCTGGGTGATGACGCGCGCCCAAACGGTAGCGACGACAACCGCCAGCATGAGCAGCTTCAGCAGCGGCGTGTCCAGTTTGCCCAGCAGCAGCAAACCCATCGCACAGCCGGAGGCAATCGCGGCGTGTGCCGAAATCTTGGTGACCAACGCGTTAATCAGCAGTTGCAGCGGTGCCCAGATCGCCAGCGACACCAGTGACGAAATCAGCACATGCGGCGCGCCCATCAGCGTCAGGACAGCGATACACACCAGCACGCTCACCCAGCCGACGATATACAGCGGCGTGCGTGTGCTGCGCTGGTACAGTGGATGGCCGCGACTCTGCGCGTAAGCCGCCAGCAGCATCCCCGGCAGCAGCACTATCACAATCGTAATCAGCGACCACTTCGCCGCTTCTTCCAGCGTCAGATCGCTGACAACGGCGAACAGCGTCGGGATACAAATCACATAAGGATGAAAGATTCGCCCCACCCAAAATGCGATGCGGTTGCGATTGTCGGGTTCAGGATCGTTCATCACTGAATTCAACGCCTCCCTTATGGCTTTAATTGTAGCCCATTCCATCTTGCGGCGTGGTTCCCCATCGCCCTCGTTTACCGCTATAATGGACTCTATCCAATAGCACATACGAGCGAAATCATGGACAAACCCTATCTGGTGATCGTCGAGTCCCCCGGCAAAATTAAGAAGCTCAAACACATTCTGGGCGGCGAGTATGAAATCGTCGCCAGCATGGGGCATGTGGTCGATCTACCGCCGACGGAGTTCGGCATTCAGCTAGAGACCATGCAGCCCAGCTATGTCGTGCTGAAAAACGATGTGGCCAAACGCCTGAAAGCCGAAGCCGTGAAGCCCTACAGGGTTGTGTACCTCGCCTCAGACCCGGATCGCGAAGGTGAAGCCATCAGCCATCACGTCGCGGGATTAATGCAGCGCACCAAAGGCAAAGGCGCGTGGCAGCTTCAGCGGGTGACCTTCGATGCCATCACCCCTTCCGCCGTGAAAGCTGCCTTCGCCGCGCCGCGCACGCTCGATCAGGACTTGATTGCCGCGCAGGAAGCCCGCCGCCTGCTGGACAGGTTAGTCGGCTTTCCGGCCTCGCGTTTTCTCTGGCAGTTTGTCAAAGGCAAGAGTATCTCCGCCGGGCGCGTGCAGTCAGCGGCGCTGCGTCTGGTCGTCGAACGCGAGCGCGCCATCGAAACGTTTGTGCCGCAGGAATACTGGACGATTACCGCCCGTTTCAAAGCCGCCGAGGGCGAATTCGAGGCCAAACTATCCCAGTGGCAGGGCGCGAAGCCGCAGCTTAAGACCAAAGCCGACGCCGACGCGGTGCTTGCCGCGCTGAAAGGTGTTCCGTTCCAGATTCAATCGGTGCAGCCCAAACAGCGCCAGCAGAAGCCGCCAGCGCCCTTCATCACCTCCAGCTTGCAGCAGGCCGCCAGTTCCCATCTGAGCATGTCGCCCGACAGCACCATGAAACTGGCGCAGACGCTCTACGAAGACGGCTACATCACCTACATGCGCACCGACAGCCCTGCGGTCTCCGCTGAAGGCGCAAAGATGGCCGCCGACTACATCAGGCAGACGTTCGGCGAGTCGTATCTCGGCAGCGGCAGCTACAAAGCCAGCGCTGGCGCGCAGGAAGCTCACGAGTGCGTGCGCCCCACCGATTTGAACAATGCGCCCGAAGTCATACGCCGGACGCTGGGGGCCGCCGGAGAACGCGCCGCCGACCTCTACGAATTGATTTTTAAGCGGTTTGTCGCCAGCCAGATGGCCGCCGCCGTTTACGACGAGGTGCATGTGCGCGTCGCAGGTGGCGCGGCAGTCTTCAGCGCCAAAGGCTCCCGCCTGACCTTCGACGGCTTTCTGCGCATCTACGCCTACGTCGAGGAGCGCGAACCTGCGCCTGCCGAAACTAACGAAGACGACGAACCCAGCAACAAACAGCTTCCGCCGTTGAAGGCTGGCGAACCCGTCAGTGTCGTGCGTTTTGTGCCGCAGCAGCATTTCACGCAGCCGCCGTCGCCTTATTCCGAAGCGCTGCTGGTCAAAGCGTTGGAGCAGGCAGGCGTGGGCAGGCCGTCAACCTATGCACAGACAGTCGCCGTGCTCAAACAGCGTGAATATGTTGAAGTGCGCAAACGCAGGCTCCATCCCACCGCACTCGGCAAAGAGGTGCATGATGTGTTGAGCGCCAAACTGCCGGGATTGTTCGAGGTAACCTTTACCGCGCAGATGGAAACCGCGCTGGACGAAGTGGCCGCAGGCAAACGCGACGGCAAGACCTATCTCAAAACCTTCTGGGCGCAGGTGTCGCCGCTGTTCGGGGAAAAGGTGGTGACGGCGGTGTTGGCCGCCAAATCGTCAGGCAGCAAGACACGCGCGCCCCGCAAAACGACGACGCGTAAACCATCCGCGTCAAAACCGTCGCCCGCAAAAACGCCCGCTGCCAAAGCCGACCCCAACGCGCCGATCTGCCCTAGCTGCGGCAAACCGTTGGTGATGCGGCGCAGCGCACGCGGCGAGTTCTGGGGATGCAGCGGTTTCCCGAAGTGCCGCTTCACCCGCGATGCATCTGGCCCCAAGCCTACATAAAACAAAAACCAGTGAGGTTTCTCACTGGTCTGTTGTGGCGTCCCTGATAGGAATCGAACCTACGCACCTGCCTCCGGAGGGCAGTGCTCTATCCACTGAGCTACAGGGACGAGTTGTTTATACTATAGCAGATTATCATCGCTGAAGCAACCCACGCTGCGCACGGCGAATGGAGAGTTTCGCGGATATTGTTCATGTAGGGACGTTCAACTGAACGTCCACGCAACCTTGAATCTCACCACTCCCTGCGCACGGAAGTGGCAGTCGTTCCCATCTCTGAACGCGCCACTCCCCGCACATTATGTATCGGACGTGAGCCGTGCCTCTCTAGCCCACCACACAGCCACCTTCCGGGATGGGCGGGACATACTGCAAAATGCCAAAGCTCATCGTGCGCCGCGTGGCGTAGCTGTCACTCCATAGCGGCTGGTCTTCCTCGATGCGCGTCGCGGCAACCAGTCCACAGCCCGCAGGCACGCCGCTGTACATGTCGTCCACCGGGTAATCGGGGCTGGTGAACCCCGGCGCGGTGGAAATCGGGTCGCCCCCGTTGACCACCAGACTCCAGGTGTAGAAACCGGGCGCGGCATCGAACGCCGTCTGTTCGTGGTAACATTCATTTTCGTCCAGCGTCACCGCCACGCTGTAAATATCCCCCAGCGATAACTGCACTTCATCGCCCGGCGTGCCGCAGATCACGAGGTCTACAGGATTGCCCACGCCTGCGCGGAAGGGCAGTTCGACGGTTACGGGAAGCTGCGTTGGGTCATCGTGGATGCCGTTCGCCTCGTAAAACTCCGCCAGGCTCATTTCCTCGTCTTCCAGCGGATTGTTGTCGATGTAGTAGAAGCGTCCTGTCGGCGTCTCGAAATCCGTCTCCCCGCTGGCCATCGCCAGCAGTGCGTTCAGCAGTTCCGCGCGCATGTAATCGGTGTCCTCGTGGCCGGAGTTCAGCGTAATCACCGTGCCGTGTGCAATGTCCATCTCGTTCAGCAGGCGGTCATATTCGAGGACAAAACGCAGCGAGAAGAAAGCGTCGTGCGAACCCGCTTCCAGCATCACCCGCTTGCCGCGCAGCCCTTCGGCCATGCCCCAAGGCCCCAGCGCGTCAGCCTCTTCAGGATCGCCTGTGCCCATAATCAACTCCAGGAACGGCGACGGCGTCATCCCCGAATGCCATCCCGGATTATCGTAGCGGTAGCCGTTTTCATCGCCCGAAATCAGCACGCCAATACTGCCCATCGACGGATACGTGAGCACGCTCTCGTTATTCAGCGCGCCGTAGCGCACAGGCGGCACACCCGCGAACACCGTATGCACGTTGTAGTCCAGCCCCAGCGGGTTAATCGCCCACATCAGGGCGCTGCCGCCGCCGCGACTCCAGCCTGCGGTCATGGCGTTGTTCTTGTCGCCGCCGTTCTCGTCGATGAACTCAAAAAACGCCCCCACCGAGCGATAGGTCGTTTCGTCCACGCCTTGGCTTTCGGTACCGCCGCAGTTGCTCATCGCGCCAATCAGGCCATCGCCCACCGTCGTGCTCAGCCCAATGATGATACCCATGTCGGTTTCGCCCCCGTACAGACGGCGGTTGTTGCTGGTGCCCGCGCCGTTGCCGCTGAGGACAACGGGCAAATCCTTGCTGCGGTTCCAGCCAGCAGGCAGGAAGAGGGTATACAGCGCGCCTTCAATCGGCACATTGTTGACGATTTGCAGCGCATTTGAATCCTCCTCGACATCCGCCCAGTCGTTCACCAGCCGCACCTCGCGGAAAATCGACCCTGCGATTTCGTCAGCGATGTCCTCGGCGGTGCTGGCATCTACTGCGTAGTAATCGTTGAGGCGGTTGTTGTACACCTCATAGGACGCCACCACTTCATCGCGTGGCGCAGGCTGCGTGTCGCCAAACGCCGGATAGTGTGTCGCAACCACATAATCCGATGCAGCGTCCTGTGCGTGCAGCAGTGACACAGAAAGGGTTAAGGCCAAAAACAGAGATAACCATGCTATAGTCTTGAACATAAACTTACCTTATGCAGTCAATCGAGCAGTTATTGCTTCACCAGCGATTATAGCCGCAGAGTCAGCTTCTAATCGATACCCCAGGGGTCACCTATGTCGCAGAAAATTCATTTCAAGGGCCTGGACGGGCTGCGTTTTTACGCGGCATTGTCCGTCGTCGTCCAGCACATTATGTACAGCCCGAACGATTGGTACGGTGATCCCAGCCTGCCGGACACAGTGGGACGATTCTTCATCAGCGGTAACGACCATGTTAACCTGTTTTTTGTGCTCAGCGGTTTCCTGATTATCTACCTGCTGCTCAAAGAACGTGAACAGCACGGCAAAATCAGTGTGCGCAAGTTTTACATTCGCCGTATTCTCCGCATCTGGCCGCTGTATTATCTGATTATCGCGCTGGCCGGGATCGTCCTGCCTCTGCTGCTGACCGGGTTTACCAGTCCCTTGTCACGCCAGGGATTGGCGCTGCTCCTGCTCTGTTTTCTGGGGAATTTCGCCTTCCCCATGTACATTCCCTATCCGCCGTTGGAACACCTGTGGTCTATCGCTGTCGAGGAACAGTTTTATCTGATCGTGCCCCATCTCGTGCGTCTCAAAGTTCACCTTGCCAAACTGCTGGTCGGATTCCTCGTCATCTACTGGCTGATCTGGTTTATCACTCAAAGGACGCTGCCCGCAGCCCTCTTTAGCTTCCTGCTGGTGATCCGCTATGACTGCATCGCCATCGGCGGGTTGTTTGCCTGCATTCTGTACTATCGTTCGCCGCTGTTGAAGTGGATTTATCATCCACTGGCCGGTTATGGCGCGCTGCTAGCCGTTGCCATGATGGCAGCTTTCATTCATGAAGGTTGGGATGCGCTGGTCTATACGGTGGCGACCTGTTTCATCTTCGGCATTCTGATTCTCAACGTCAGTACCAACCCGAAGTTCCGGCTCAAGCTTGACCATCCCTGGCTGGAATATGGCGGGAAATTTTCTTACGGCATTTACATGTATCACCCGTTAATCCTGCTGACATTTCGCTGGTTGTTTTATGGAAAACTGGAAACCGCGCTCTACCAGTTCCTCATCTATCCCGTCGTCATCGGTTTAACGCTGCTGGTTTCTGCGCTCTCTTATCTCTACTTCGAGCGCCGCTTCCTCAATCTGAAAGACCGTTTCAGCCCGCTGATGAGCGCCGTGCCATCAAGCCCGGTAGTACTGGAGCGTTCGCCAGATAATCTGTGATACAATCGGAACATCGAGCGAAGTGAACGATGACTGCCATGCGATCACGCCTGCTGTATACTCTGAACGTCCTGAAAACCGGATGCCGTCAGCGCTGCCCCCACTGTGGGCGCGGTAAACTGTTTGGCACAGGCTTCAAAATGAACGCCACCTGTCCCTACTGCCTGTCGCGTTACGAGCGTGGGCAAGGCGAGGCGCTCGGTGGGGCTTACGTCAACGTGGTCGTGGCCCAGATCACAGCCCTCTTTGGTTTCTTCGCCATTGACAGCCTCACGCATATGCCCGCCATCTGGCAGCTTCCGTTCTGGGTGCTGTACACCATCGCCTTCTGCGTCCTGTTCTACCGTCCGGCACGCGGCATCTGGATTGCCATCGTCTACCTCACAGGCGGCGTGTATCCCGACCCCGACTATCTGCGCGAATATCAACGCAGCGAAACCAACGTCGCGCCCACCTCGCATCACCACGAGCACGAATAGCCGCCATCAGCACATCACACGATACGTAGGGGGCACAGTATATTGCGCCCCGTATACACTTTTTGAGATTCGCCGCGCCATTTCAACGTTTACTATTCCACAATCGCGCATTTGAAAGTCCCATGCTCCACCCCTATGAGCATCCTTACAGCCAAACCTCTGGCGGCGAGAGGGATTTGGGGTAAGTTTTTGTGAAGGACACCCATAGAGGATGGAAACCATCGCTTTTCTCTCCTGGCGAACTTGGCGTCTTGGCAGTTAGCTGTATTTCAGGACAGGTCAAGCGCCCAGGCCCGCCTTCCCGCTTTAGTGCAGCGCAAATTTGAGCGTCACCACCTTAAACGGGGCCAGCGTAAACTGCGTCGCGCCGTGATGCCATTCCAGCGCCGCTTCGTCTTCTTCCAGCAGGTTGCAGCGTGTCACCGACTTGACGTTGAGCGAACTGTGCAGCGTCACCGCCGCATGACCGCCGCACGCCTCGTACAAACGCACCACCAGCGCGTCCGAATCCTCCGCGCGCTTCACCGCATCAATCACTACAGTCGCAGGCTCCACGCTGAAATACGAATGTTGGCCTGCCGTTTCGCCCGTTGCGCTCGTCAGCAGCGGCACGTTGAAGCGCAGCCCCGCCGCGACCACCTGTTCTGCCATGCCGTTGAACGGATACAACGCGTAGCGGAACTCATGCTGGCCTTCGTCGGCGTGCGCATCCGGCGACGTGGACGAACGCAGCAGCGACAGCCGCAGCACATTGCCCTGCGCGCCGTAGCCGTACTTGCTGTCATTGAGCAGCGCCACGCCAAAGCCGTACTCCATCAGCGCGCCCCAGCGGTGTCCGCACACCTCAAAGCGCGCGATATCCCATGACGTGTTGAAATGCGTCGGGCGCTGCACCAACCCGTACTGCGTCTCATAGGTCGCCTGCGACGTGTGTACTGTCAGCGGGAATTCCACCTTCAGGAACTGGTGCTTTTCGTGCCAGTTTACTTCTGTGCTGAACTCAACGTAAGCTGAGGTGCAGGTCAGCGTCACTGTCTGTCTGAGCGTGCTGTTGGCACTCAACGCGTATTCAAAGCGCACCGCAGCCCGCAGCGGCCCCTGTTCCAGCACTTCCGCGCGCGCCGCACCGCCGATGTCCCGCCGCTTCTCCAGATGGAACACATCCACGTCCCACGCATCCCAGTTATTCGGGCGGTCATCAAACATCACGAAACGGTTGCCGGGCGCGGACAGCGCTTCGCGGTTCAACTGCTTGTCGAACAGGCTGAGCAAACTGCCATCGAAGCCCAGCACCGCGCGCACGTTCGGGTTTTCCAATACCCATGTCTCACCCATCTCGGTCAGCACCACCGACTCATGTTCGGCTGGATGCACGCTCTGAACGTGGAACCCCATCGACGGTGCTTCGACCAGCGCCAGCGCTTTGCCGTCGGCGCTGTACTGTTCGGTAGCAGCGTCCGGCAGCGGCAGTTCCACGACTTCGCGGCGCGGCTGGCTCAGCGTATTGACGATGGCTACATGGGTAGCCCCCTGCGCGGCAAACCAGCGGCTCAGCGCCCTGTCGCGCAGCGCCTCACCCTGCGTCTTGATGTGGGCGTAATCCACCGCCGAGTCCTGATACACCTCGTTAATCGACGAGCCGGGCAGAATATCGTGGAACTGGTTGAGCAGGACGAGCTTCCACAACTGTTCCACTTCCGCGCGCGGGTAATCCGGCAGCAGCGCCGACAGGAATTCCACGTCGCGCAGCAGCAGTTCGCTCTTGCGATTGGAGCGTTTGTTGCGTGCCTGCGTGGTGTACGTGCCGCGATGCAGTTCAAAGTACAGTTCGCCCACCCACGTCATCAGCTTGTCGGCATCGGCGGCCACACGCTCAAAGAATGCCATCGGCGTATCCATCTGCACGCGCGGCAGTCCCGCCACATCCTGCATCCGTTCGAGGCGTTCCAGCATGGCTTCATTCGGCCCGCCGCCGCCATCGCCAAATCCAAACAGATACAGGCTGGCATCGCTGCGTCCATGATCCTTGAAGTTCTTGAGGCTGCGCATCATTTCTTCGACGTTGGCCAGCCCGTTATAAGTATCGGCAGGCGGGAAGTGCGTAATCACGCGGCTGCCGTCCAGCCCTTCCCAGTGGAACGTGCTGGACGCGGGCTTGTTAAACTGGTTCCACGACAGCTTCTGCGTCAGGAAGAACTCGATGCCCGCGCCGCGCATAATCTGTGGCAGCGCCGCCGGATAGCCGAAGGTGTCCGGCAGCCAGAATTCCCGCGAGCGCACGCCGAATTCCTGCTGGTAGAAGCGCTGCCCGTAGAGGAACTGGCGCACCAGCGCTTCGCCGGAAGGGATGTTGCAGTCCGGCTCGACCCACGCGCCGCCGACGGGGATAAAGTGTCCGCTTTTCACCCGTTCGCCAATGCGCTCATACAGCACGGGCTGAAGCTCTTTCATCCACGCCAACTGCTGCGCCTGCGAACAGACGAACTTGTACTCAGGGTAGCGCTCCATCAGTGTCAGCGCGGTGGAAAACGTGCGCACACACTTGCGCCGCGTTTCGGCCAGCGGCCACAGCCACGCCGTGTCAATGTGCGCGTGGCCCATCGCGTACACCACATGCTGACCATCGCCGTTGTGCTGGCTCAGGAACGCCGCCGCCAGCGCAAACGCACGCTCTATCGTAGTGGGATCGTCGGCGTTGAACACGTTGACGATTTCATTCGCCGTCATCAACGCTTGCCCGCCACGCGGCGACTCCGGCGGCAGGAAGCGCGCCATGTCGGCAATCGTGGTGAAGTCATACAGCAAGTCCCACAGGTCATGGCGGAACAGCGCGATTTCGGCGCGGCGCAGCTTGCCCAGCGTCGTCAGCGGCGTGGTGTCCACAATGCCAAACGGCGTATTGATGGCGACTTCGATGTACAACTGAATTTGTTCGCCGCCCTGCGCCTGCTCCGACAGCACGTAGAATTCGTGGTAAGGGCTGCTCCAGTAGTCGGCATTGCCGCTTAAGCCTTGCAGCGGCTGACCGTCGCGCCACACGCAGGCCTCCGACGACGAATCCCAGCGCAAATGGACTTCCTTGCCGTGCCATGCCTGCGGGATGCTGAAGTTGAGGCGAAACCAGTGTGTAGACCAGTGCGGGCCAAGCTGATCCCACAGTTTCACAGGTTTATAATCGCCCGCCACCGCTTGCGCGTAGGAAATGCGATCCGGCGCGGAAAAAACTTCGAGCGATAACGGCTCCTCAGCCGAATACAGGAGTGTTTGAAGATATTTTGCAAAATGGTCAAGTCGCTGGCGCGTGATGTCGGGATGTCGCTGCATACATAATCCTTGTCTCGATGAAATTACATCACCGATTGTAGCGCGCAGCAGTAGGGACGTTCAACTGACCGTCCGCTAACCATCTACACGCACGTTCCTCCCCCACATAGCCTTGCAGCCCCGCCCGTTTGCTCGTACCATAACGCTCCATTTGGAGGAATCACGATGGCTAACCGGCTGTACTACGACGATTCGTACACGACTGAGTTCACGGCGGCGGTGGTGGAACGTTTGACGTTCGCCAACGCGCCAGCGGTGGTGCTGGACGCCACCTACTTTTACCCTACGGCAGGCGGTCAGCCGCACGACACAGGCACGCTCAACGCCGCCCGTGTCATCAATGTCGCCTCCCGCGATTCGGACGGCGCGGTGATCCATGTGCTTGATCGCGAGCTTGAGGGCGACACCGTGACGGCCAAAATCGACTGGGCGCGGCGCTTCGACCTGATGCAGAACCACACCGGGCAGCACATCCTGACGCAGGCCTTTGTGCAGGCGGCAGGCGCGAACACCGTCAGCTTTCACCTCAGCGATGACAGCGTAACCATCGACCTTGACCAGACCAATCTGCCCACCGACAAAATCACCGCAGCGGAAGATTTAGCCAACCGCATCGTGCAGGAAAATCGGGCCATCAGCGTGCGCCTGATTGACCCCAACGACGCCGAAAGCGTGCGCATCCGCAAAATCCCGGAGCGCATGTTCACCAATGGCCTGCGTGTGGTCGAGGTTGCGGGCTTCGATGTGACCGCGTGCGGCGGGACGCATGTGCGGCACACAGGCGAAATCGCCATGATTAAGGTCATCCGATTGGAACGGCGCGGCGACAAAACGCGCGTGGAGTTCCGCTGCGGCGGGCGCGCCCTGCGAGACTACCGCGAGAAGAACGCCATCGTCAACCAACTGACGGCTGACCTGACCTGTGCCGCGCACGAAATCGGACAGGCGCTGGGCAAGCTGCGCGACGACCTGAAAGGGACGCAGAGTGCCTTGAAAGCCAGCAGCACGCGCCTTATTGAGTATGAAGCGCGCGAACTGCTGGAACAGGCACCGCAGTACGACGAACTCTGTGTGGTGACAGCCGCTTTCGACGGGCGTGACGTGGGCGAACTCAAGCTGCTGGCAAGCAAACTGACGGAACAAGCGGGCACGATTGCGCTGCTGGGTTCGGCAGGGGAAAAGGCGCAAATCCTGTGTGCGCGCAGCAAGGAACTGCCTTACGACATGAACCCGCTGCTCAAAGCCGGGTTGGTGCTGTTGAATGGGCGCGGCGGCGGACGCCCGGAAATGGCGCAGGGCGGCGGCGTGGCCGCAACTGTCGAGCAGATACAGGCAGCGCTGGCGGCAGCCAAGCAGGCCATCTGGGCATAATGCATCTTCAAGCAAGGTATTGTGATTAAATCAGGCAATTTTAGCCTGGTATTGTACTGAAAACTGTCAACTGACAACTATGAACTTGCAATAAGCGCGGCGGGAGTGCTGCTGCGATCTCCCGCCGTATCCCACACAGGATATGCGTTACACCTCGCGCTAAGGGTTCAAGGGAACCGCGAATGAACTTTCTTTTGTGCTATCGTGAATCACAGCAGCAGTTCTTATGTATCACCACTCAACTTTTCTCCCCTCTCCTCCGCGAAGCGAGTGGGAGAGGGGTGGGGGTGAGGGGCAGTCCATACTTTTCAAATGACTGCTCAGGCAAAGCATGGGTAAACGTCATCAGCACCGTTCCCATCCCAGCGGACTCCACGACCAACTGTACTCGGTTGACCACAGTTTCAGCCCCTCGCTGTTGTACACATCCAGCATGACCGCGCCGGGGCGAATCCACCATGTAAAAGCAAACATCTGCCCATCCGGCGACCACAGCGGATCACCCAGCCCATCCAGCCCATCGATGACGATGGACAGCGTTTCACCGTCCGCCGAGTTCAGGCGCAGACTTTCCCCTGCGTCCGCCGCCCAGCCCTTCTCCAGAATATGCTGTCCATCGGGCGACGGGAACTCCTGTAAGCGGTAGGCGTGTTGCAGGTCGAACGCCTGCACGCCGTCGCTGCTGTAGCCCGCGAAGCCAAATTCACCATCTGCCGTGTGCCAGACGAAGGTGAACAACTGGCGCTCGTCGTCATACTCCATGAACTCCGCGTTTGATAGGCCATCCAGCAGGATTTGATGCTCACCTGTGGTCACATCCGCCAGTTCGACGCGAAACTCCATATCCGGCATGATGCCCACGTACAGCAGCGCCCGGCTGTCCGGCGACCAGTGCAGACTGCGAATATCCAGATAATCCCCGCTGATGTCGTGGCGATTGCCGCCGGAGGCGTCGGCCCACGAAAGCTGCACATGCCGCCCGCCGTCGTCTTCCGCAGCCCACACTGCCGCCACCACCTGCCCGTCCGCTGACCAGTTGGGGTCACCCGCATCGCTGGCAGCGCTGATAAACGGCACGCTGTTTGCCCCGTCGTCATCCATCAGCGTGATGCTGTATTCCTCGTCGTGCAGGTCATAGAGTGCCGTGCGGCGGCCTCTCGGCGCGTCGTAGGGCAGGCGCAGCCTATCGCGCAGCACCTCCACCGCCTGCCCGCCGCCAAGGGGCTGAGACAGCAGGCGATAGCGACCATCCTCCTGTGCCTGCCATATCAGCACCTGAGTACTGTCGCCTGACCAATGAACGGGCAGCAGGCGGAACACGGCCTCCTGCATCAGATAGGGCCGAGCCGCTTCCAGCAGGCGCTCACCGCTGCGCGAAATGACCACCAGTTTCGGGTCAAGCGCCCGCGCACTGTTCTGATGATAGAAGTACATCACGTACTGGCTGTCCGGCGACCAGCTAAAACCATCGCCCAGGCCGTAGTAATAATCATCTACGGGGACTTCAAACTGTGCCTGCTGGCTGCCATCGGCAGCGGCGATCCGGTAATACCAGCGGGGCGGCAGCGTGGTAGAGGTGTCATCACGTCCATAGTAGGCAATGTACTCCCCATCCGGCGACCATGCCACCTCCTGCACATAGAATTGACCCGCCATATAAGTGACGCTGTCCGTGCGCCAGTTCCAGATGGTGAGCTGGTTCAAACCCGTATCCCCCAGCAGATAATTCCCGTTGGGCGACCAGCCGCGCAGGTAGCTGGGATGATCCAGCCCGGCGTGCAGCAGGGTTGAGGTGCCGTTCACTTCGTACACGCGAATATCCAGCGCCTGGCTAAAGTACACCGTCCCCTCGACGATTGCGATGTGCTGGCTGTCGTCTGACCAGTGCAGATAGTCGGCCATCGGAAAGCCATCATAAGCATGTGCCGTGAGGAAAGTATCCACAGCGCCATCTGACGAGCGCAGATACAGGTCACCGTCGCGGCGCTGCACGCTGTAGCTGCCATCGGGCGAGTACACAGGCGGGTCGAAGGCCGTCGGTGCGGGCATGGTGGGGGCAGTGGTGGCAAACGTCGCGTAATCCCCCCTGATGAGGCGGTAGCTGTTGTTGCTCAGCGTGCAGATGTCCGGCAGCACGGGCGGGAGGGTCGGCGTCGGTGGGGGAGGGGTGGCGCTGGGCAGCGGCGGCAGCGGCGCAAGCGTTGGCACGCAGGCGCTAAACATAAGGCACAAACAGAGGGAGAACAGGTGTTGTTTGGTCATACTGTCTATTCTGTAAACTGATCGTCGGCTTTACAGAATAGACAGCAGGGATAACTCTGGGGTTCCAGAGAGGTAATGGGCCTAAAGCTGCACCATGTCGCCCTTATGCGGCACGTCCACCGTCCAGCCAAGCTCGGTTTGCAGGGTTTGCTGGAACGCCAGCGCAACGGGTTCTTCGCCGTGTACCAGGAACGCGCGCTGCGGCTTCGCCTGAATAGCACCCGCCCATTCCAGCAGTTCGCCCTTGTCGGCGTGGCCGCTGAAGCCGTCGATCACTTCCACGCGCGCATTGACGGTGTACTCGTCGCCGAGGATGTGAACGCGCTTCTCGCCATCCACCAAGCGCCGCCCCAGCGTATTGGGTGCCTGCCAGCCCGTAATCAGCACCGTGTTTTTGGCATCTTCGACGCGATGTTTCAGGTGATGCACCACACGCCCAAACTCCGCCATACCGCTGGCGCTGACGATGATGCACGGTTCAGTACGGAAGTTCAGCCGCTTGCTGTCTTCCACGTCGTGGATATACGTCAGGTGTTTGAAGCCGAAGGGGTCATACTCGCGGCGGATAAACTCGCGGGTTTCGTCGTCGTAGCATTCGGGATGCAGCGCGAACACCGAGGTAATGTCCACCGCCAGCGGGCTGTCTACAAAGATAGGCATCGCCGGGATGTCACCTGTGCGCCAGAGCTGATGCAGCATGTAGACAATCTGCTGCACACGCCCGACGGCAAAGGCCGGCATCACAATCGAACCGCCGCGCTTGTAGGTCTCCACGACGATGTTTTCCAGCCGCTTGAGCGAGTCGTCCACTTCCTCGTGATACTTGTCGCCGTAGGTGCTCTCCATGATGACGACGGTCGCGCTGTCCACCGTTTCCGGGTCGCGGATGATAGGAATCCCTTTACGCCCGATGTCGCCGCTGAAGACCAGACGCACATCACGATTCGCGTCCCGGTCTTCGATGTCGAGGACGACCACCGCGCTGCCCAGCATGTGCCCCGCGTCCTTGTAGGTCAGCGAGACGCCGGGGGCGATGTTACGAGTGCGGTAGTAACTCTGCGTGGTGAACAGTTCCATCACGCGCAGGGCATCCTTCTGCGTGTACAGCGGTTCAACAGTCGGTTCGCCACGTTTGCGCGCGCGCTTGTTGACGAACTCCACATCCTTTTCCTGAATGAAGCCGCTGTCGGGCAGCATCGCCGCGCACAGGTCGCGCGTAGCAGGCGTGCTGACGATGTCGCCGCGAAAGCCCTGTTTGTACAGGTTCGGCAGGTTGCCGGAATGGTCGATGTGCGCGTGTGACAGCACCACCATATCGAGCGTGGTCGGGTCAAAATTGAACTTCAGATTCTCCTCGTAGGATTCCGCGCGCCTGCCCTGAAACATGCCGCAGTCCAGCAGGATTTTTATGCCATTGACCTCAATCAGATGTTTTGATCCGGTGACCGTGCGTGCCGCGCCATGAAAGGTGAGTTTCATATACTATGCTCCTCTCTCACCATGCCATGATCAATAAGCTATTGTAGCCACGCCGCGTTTACCTGGCCACTTCAGCCGTGAGCTGGCTTAAACTATGGCGTCGTGTGCCTGGCGACTTTTCTTCCCTTGTATCACGTTTCATTAGTCCATGTTACCTATTCAAACCATCCACTTGGCTTAGTAAAAAATCCATCTTCCCTCTCATGAAATCCATCGTTATCTGCACGACAATTAAACCATCTAAACATTCACGCATGTCGTATGCAGGAGTAAAACATCATGTTAAGTTGGGCGCTTTTCTTCCTGGTCGTCTCGGTTGTAGCAGCTTTGTTCGGCTTCGGCGGTATCGCTGGTACAGCGGCAAGCATCGCACAATTGTTGTTCTTCATCTTCCTGGTGCTGTTCATCGTCGCTCTGCTGTTCGGACGCCGCTTGTTGGCATAAACGTATTCAGCCTGAGCAAATGAGCTTGGCAATCCACAGAAGAATGTCGACTGTTTAGCGCATTCCGCTAGACAGCCGCATTCTTTAGCAGGGTCACACAAAATCCTCAATGCTCAGGAACGCTCTCAAATCCCCTTGGGGAAATTACCTCTTCAAATGAAATCATAAGGATCAAGGAAGCAAAACAATGGCTACAACGACTAGAGAATACATAACGGATGGGCCACGTCCAATCGTAGCAGAAACGCCAACAACACTCGTATCAGGGCGCGTCATCCGTCATATCTCATGGGGCGCGGTGGTGGCTGGTGCAGCTATCGCCTTGTTAACAATGCTGGCACTCCATATGTTGGGCCTGGCTATCGGGGCGGCCACGATTAACCCGGCGATTGACCCCACACCTGTAGAACCGGGCTTGGGCACTGCCGCGATGATCTGGCTGGCGGCCAGTAACCTGATCTCCCTCTTTTTGGGGGGGTATGTAGCGGGACGCATGTCCGGGATTGCCAATGATACGGATGGCGCGATTCACGGGTTGGTGACCTTTAGCGTGGTCGTACTCCTCGGACTCACGGTGGTCACGACTGCAATCGGTAATATTGCCAACACGGTGGTGAGCGCGGCAGCCCAAACTGTCTCAACCGTCGGCCAAGCAGCAGCAGAAGTCGCCCCGGAAGTTGCCGATGCCTTGAACATACGCGACACCACCCTGCAAAGCATCCAGGCGGATGTCAGCACGATGTTCCGCAGCGCGAATGGCTCGACAGCCGTTCAGACGAACACCACTGAGGCCAACAACACAGACACCCAAACCACCACGAACACCCCGACGACCACAGTCCCAGGCTTGGATGAGCTTGAACTGAATCGTGCTGTGAGCAGTTTCCTGATGAGCGCCTCACCCACCGAAGAAGACCGCGCGAATCTGGTCACAATGCTCGTGGAACGGGGCGGCGTCACGCAGCAGGAAGCAGAAACAATGGTGGCACGTTGGGAAACCACAATGACCGAACTGCGCACCAACGCCGAAGAAATGGCACGCGATGCTGCTCAACGGGCGGCGGACACAACCACAGCCTTGGCTGGTGTGGTATTTGCGGCGCTGATTGTGGGTGCCTTCGCGGCGGGGATTGGTGGGATGGTCGGCACGCCGGGTGGCAAGATTTAACGACCTACACCGCATCAACTAAACATCACACAGGGGGCGCAGTATTTTGCGCCCCTTTGCATTTCCTGCTGCTTTATAACACAGCTTCCGCGACGGCCATAAACGCTTCGGGATTGTCCACGCCGAGATTGAGCGTCGTAATCGGGCTGGCCTGCCACATCTGAAGCAGGTCTTTGATGCGCTCCTTGGTCCCACACAGCGCCACGTCGTCCACCAGCGCATCGGGGACGGCGGCGATAGCTTCCGCTTTTTTGCCCGCCAGATACAGTTCCTGAATCTTGTCAGCCGCCTCGCCGTAGCCGTAGCGCGTCACGAGGTCATGATAGAAGTTCTTGTCCTTCGCGCCCATGCCGCCTACGTACAGCGCCAGATGCGGCTTGACCTTGGCGCGGCAGGCGTCCAGATCGTCGCCGACTTCAACGCGTACCGTCGGCGCGATGTCAAAGCTGGCGAGCGTCTTGCCGGATTTGGCGAAACCCGCGTCGATCTGTTCCTTAAACACAACGTCATAACAGCGCGGCGCGAAGAACACCGGCAGCCAGCCGTCAGCGATTTCGGCGGCAAGCTGGACATTTTTAGGGCCGATGGCCGCCAGATAAATCGGCATGTCGGCGCGCCCGTGCAGGATGCTTTTCAGCGGCTTGCCTAAGCCCGTCGCGTCCGCGCCCTGATAGGGAATCTGGTAGTGTTCGCCGTTGTGGACTAAAGGCTGTTCGCGCTTGAGGATGGTACGCACGATGCTGACGTACTCGCGGGTTTTCGCCAGCGGCTTGCCGTAAGGCTGACCGTGCCAGCCTTCGACCACCTGCGGGCCAGATAAGCCTAAGCCCAGCAGGAAACGCCCGCCAGAAAGCTGGTCGAGCGTCATGGCGGTCATGGCGGTGGCGGCGGGGGTACGCGCAGGCATCTGCATAATGGCTGTGCCGAGGTGGATGTTCTGGGTGAGCGCGCCGAGCCAAGTCAGCGGTGTCACGGCGTCCGAGCCGTAGGCTTCGGCAGTCCAGACGGCGTAGACGCCTGCGCGGTCAGCTTCCTGCACGAGTTTGATGGGAAGCTCTAACCGGGCACCAGAGTAGCCGAGCATTAAACCTAAACGCATCGTCAAAAGCCTTTCGTTTTGGCGATGATGGTAGCCCGTTTCAGGGCTTTTGGCGACTGCCACAATCGTCAGGACGCCAGGACAATACAGAAATGCGGGGATGATTTCGGGGCAGAAACAGTCGATGGTAGGGGCGCTGCGCGCAGCGCCCCCACAACATTATCGTTATTCCTGTTCACGCAGCGTAAACATAGCCAGCGCCAGCACCGCCACGCCGTACAGCGGCAGCCCCAGCCACATGCTGATGTTCCCGCCGTTGTCAGTGAGGCCGCGAATGGCTTCGGTAGCGTAATACAGCGGCGCGACGTACACCAGCGGGCTTGCCCACTCCGGCAGACGGTCAATCGGCAGGATTAAGCCGGAGAAGAAGATCGACGGCAGGATCACCAGCGGGATGAAGGGAAAGATCTGTCCCTCGTTCCGGGCGAAGTTCGAGACAAAGATACCCAGCGCGATGCTGATAACCGCCAGCATCCAGATGATGCCAAAGATTAACACCATGACCCCTAGGTCGAAGTTGAGTTCAAAGAACGCTTGCAGGGCGAACAGCACAATCAGGCTTTGCAGCGTCGCCAATACAGAGTAGGCGATAATATAGCCGCCGATAATCGCGCCGCGCTCAAAGCCGTTGACGAACATGCGCGCCAGCGTGTGCGCCGTGCGTTCGCGCACCAGCACAATCGCGCACAGCAGATAGGTGAGGAAATGCACGATGAACGCCCCCAGCGGCACGATGAATTCCTTCGGGCGAATCATCGGGTTCTGCGCCGACTCAAAGAAAATGTCCAGCATGTAAATCACCAGCAGCGGCACAATCAACGTGAAGGCCACGAAACGGCGGTCACGCGCAAGCTGGTGCAGCACACGGACGGCAACGGCGAAGACTTGGTTAAGCATGGCTGATCTCCTTAGCGTTAATCAGGTTCAGGACAATGTCTTCCAGCGTGTCTTCGATCACCTCAATGCGGCTGATGGACGGGTCGAGCTGGAAACGCTGCAAAATGCGCGGCAGTTGTTCGGGATAATTGGCGACGGACTCATTCACCGCTTCGGCGCCATTCCATACCCGCACGCGCGCCGCCCCACGCGCAAGCAGCCCGCGCGGCGTATCACACGCCAGCACCACGCCTTCGCGCATCACGGCCACGCGATCACAGTGCAGCACCTCATCCATCTGGTGCGTGCTGACCAGAATGGTCGCGCCCTGTTCTGCCAGTTCCGCGCAGTGTTTCCAGAAGGCTTCGCGCAGCTTGGGGTCAACGCCTGCCGTAGCTTCGTCCAGCAGCAGCAGCTTGGGGTTATGCACCAGCGTACAGGCCAGCGACACGCGCTGCTTCATGCCGCCAGAAAACTCATAGACCGGGTCTTTTTCGCGGTCACGCAGCAGCGTAAATTCCAGCACCTCGTCAACGCGCGCTTCGAGCTTTTTGATGCCGTGCGCGCGTCCGAAAAAGCGCACGTTGTCGCGCGCCGAAAGGTCTTCGTAGAGCGCGGGAGCCTGTGGCATGTAACCAAGCTGATGCCGCAAAGCGCGCGCCTGCTTCATGGGATTAAGCCCCAGAACGGACACGCTGCCTTCGTTGTAACGCAGCGCGCCGACCAGAATTTGAATCAGTGTGCTTTTGCCCGCGCCGTTCGCGCCCACCAGCCCAAAAATCTCGCCGCGCTGGACATGCATCCCTACGCCCTTAAGTGCCTCCAGCTTCCCGTAGCGTTTGCGCAGCCCATCGATTTCGATTGCATTGTCCATCATTCATTTCTCCTTGTTCGTGGCACATCTCCACATGAAGATGTTGTGATCGTGCAGCGCTCCGCAAGTCCCCCCACAGAGCTGTCGTCCCTTAATCCGGCCTGAGGCCCTTCAAAAACACTTCAACCGCTTCCCGCGCATAGGTTTCCGGGTCTACCAGTCCCTCCCTCAGCCAGGGAAACACCTCGCTGGACATGACATAGACCAGCATCATACCGACAAACATACGCACAACAGACTGGGTGTTACATGGACGTATACGCCCCAGATCGATCTGGTGCTGTAAATAACGGGTAAAGAAATGCAGCATCATCTTTTGCATACTGCCGACGCGTTCTTCAAATTCAGGAATATGTCCTAATTCGGTCAGGAAGATGCGCACAAGCTGTCCGCCCTCTGCTGTACCAAAAATCCGAAGAAAAGAGGCGGCAACCTTCGCCAGCATTTCCTCTGGTGGCAGTTCCATCAGGCTTTGTGGGCTGGTCGAAATCTGCTGCATGATCGGCACAACTTCCAGCATCAGTTGACTCAGCAGTTCCTGTTTGTTGGGAAAATACCAGTAAATCAGCGCAGGCGATTTCACTCCGGCTTCTTTGGCAATGTCCTTGATCGTAGCGGCAGCAAATCCCTTGCGCGCAAACACTTTCAGCGCGGCATCCATGATTTGCTGGCGGCGGTTGCTGTCGTTTTCTGGCATCTACACCTCTTGATTGAACGTTCAATCAAGAGTATATGACGACTTGAATCGCGAGTCAAGTTTTTGCGAATACCGATGATAAGTGACCGTATCGAGGGTTACAAATGTCACGGGGGCGCCAGGGGAGAATCAAAAAGAGCAGAGGTATCCCTGCTCTTGTGTATAGCTTATGGCGAACCGTTACGGGCTAAAATTCGTCGCGTGTCTGGTAGAACAGCGCCTTCTTTTCGCCGGGAAGCGTAAAATCGAAGCCGCAGTTGACGAAGAAGCCTTCCGACGAGGTGATGGCCATCACTTCGTAGATATTGTGTCTGCGCGCACGTTCAACACACGCCTGTACCAATTGTTTGCCCACGCCCATGCCCTGCACAGTGGGCGAGACGGCCAGGCTGCGGATTTCCGCCAGCTTGCGCGAATAAATTTCCAGCGCGGCACAGCCGACGATCTGCCCTTCCATCTCTGCGACAAAGAAGTGCGGCAGCAGGTCTTCAAATTCCGCCAGCGTGCGGTCAAGCAGCCGGCCTTCTGCCACAAAGGGTTTGATGAATTCCGCCAGCACATGAATATCCTTGGCGGTGGCCATACGAATGGTGACAGTGGTCGAAGAAATCTGATCGGTCAACTCACAAATACCCCGCAATGCGCGCTATCAACAGCGCGATAACTATGGAAGCGATCAAAAATATCCACGCGATCTGGCGTCCGAAGTCCTGAGCAGCATTGATTTCCTTTTCTTCGACTTTGACGCTGCCCAGCAAATCCACGTAGAAATCCACGTTCGTCCGCCCGCGTGTCAGTCGTGCCATGAAATCGTTGCCCGACACCATCACCCAGCCCTCATCTTCCCAATGGTCGCCCAATTTCTGCTGAATGGCACCATCCAGCACCTTGCGCGCCTGTTCGGGGCTGATCGGTTCGATTTCGTCCGTCATCGTTTGCCTCACGGTGTGTGAATTATTATAGGACATTTTTGCCAAATCGTTGCAGCGAATTTCTGGCAATTTTGTACAGATTTCTACCCACCCGCCGGAATCATGCCCTGTACCAGCAGCCAGTCGTGAATGGCCTGTTCTGCGACCACATGCCCGCTGATGTTGAAGTGCCCATCAGAAGCATAGTACAGGCGATTATTGGGATAATCAACCACATGCGCGCGCAGGGCTGTCGTCAGGTTCAGGTTGGTGATACCGTTATCCTGCATCATCACCGACAAACGCGCAATAGGAGTCAGCGGATTGCCTTCCCCCACGATGGGATACCGATTCATCGTATTGACCCAATCCTCCTGATGGACAGCGCGGCGATCCGGGATGATGACCACGCCAAAGCGCGAACCCTGCGCTTCCACCAGATCACGGAACTGCGCCAGCAGCCGTTCGGTAAGCTGCCATGAGCGCGTCCAGTAGGAGTCTTCCGGCAGGTACAAGCCCAGATCGACAGGATACTCTGTCTCATAGGGGTCATGGCTCAGCACAATCGGGCGCTGCGGCAGATTTTCCGGCGGCGCGGGGGTCTGCCGTGTCTGCATGTTCACGAACCACTGCCATGCCGGATCATCGGGGAAGCGTCCGGCTTCCAGCGCGGTATCGCTGTTGTGCAGGGTCAGCACGCCATTGTCCAGCGTAAAGAACGGGCGATCCAGGCGATAGCTGTACTGCAACTGTTCCAGGTCAATGTCGTTGTCGCGAATGTCGTTGCCCGTGTACATACACAGCAGCACCACATCCGCCTGAAAACGAAAGCCTAACCCCGCGTACAGCAGCAGTTCACGGTCAGTCCCCAGCGCCGGAATGCCCAGGTTAATGACTTCAATGTTGGGGTACGAGCCATCATTCTCCACGTTGAACTGGCGCTCCAGCAGGTAGGGGAAACCGTTCGTCAGCGGCACTTCTTCGCCGCGCGGGAACGAGTCGCCTATGATGAGGATGCGATAGACGCCTGCGGGTTTTTCCAGCGTAAACGGCGTGTCGTGGAAACCGTAGTTGTTAAGCTGAACGTTGTAGTAAAACTCGTCGAAGGGCACTGTGTACCAGTAGTAATCCTGGCAGGCTTCCAACTGCAATCCGGCAGCCCTCATGCCAAACACCCAGTCGCCGGGGGCAGGCTCACAGCCACTCAACGCCACAGACGGCACGCTGATTTGCGGCGTGTTCGTTTGTTCCTGTCCGAACAACAAACGCCCGCCAAGCCAGACGATGCCTAAGCCTAAGACCACGCCAAAGACAGCCAGCCCCGCATTTTGCAGGGCACGCGCGCGCCGCCTATCGGCTATCAGCGAACCCAGTGGAACGGACGGTTCGTTGGGGGCAGGACGCTGCGGAGGTGTGATAGGGACGGACGAAACAACGGGCGCGGTATATTGCGCCCCTGCGGAATTTATGTCAGGTATATCCTCCGGCTTGGGCTTGCGCAGGCGTGTACGCCAGACAAGCACCCATAAGCCCGCCGTAAAAGCCGTCAGTGCAAGCCACAATCGTTTCATGGGATGCGATATTCCGCCGATAGTGGGCCAATCAGACCATTGGCATCATATGAGGCGATAGCCAACGCCTCGTAGCGCGTGGACACAAAGCCATCCCACGACGTACTGGTCTCCTGCGTCTGGAACCAATCATCGTACACCAACGAGCCGGGACGCCGCAGCACGACGAGATAATTGGACGCCGAAACCACAGGCTCCCAGAACAACGTTTGGGTGCCGTCGCCGTTGATGCGCAGCGAAACATTCAGCGGCGGGCGTGGGCCATCAGCCAGCGAGGTAAGGCCCGCCAGAATGGTCTGTGTCGAGTGTGTCAGATACAACGGCTGTAAGGCGCTGGACACATCAGAATCGTTGTGCTGCCGTTCGCGGTTCTCTGTCGCTTCCACAAAACGCACTGCCGGGTAGCCCACTTCACTAAAACTCATGTGGTCGCCGTAGCGTCCGGGGCGGTCTTCGCCGTCCTGCACAATAACATCCATCTCCGACACATAGATGTTGTCGACCAAATCCAGCCCGCGCGCAAGCTGGCGCGAGAGGGACTCATTCGGCCCTGCCGAGAACATGCGCACCTGGCGGTCATTGTACTGCCCATCGGCTCCCGTCGAACTGCCAATGATGTCCATGTTAATCATGGCCATCAGCGGCAGATTATAGGCTTGCACATAACCTTCGACAAACGCCTGGCTGCCCAGACGCCCAATCTCCTCCGCGCCGAACGCCACAAAAATCAACGTCTGGCGGTGCGGACGCATGGCCATCACGCGCGCCATTTCAATCAGCGCAGCAATGCCCGACGCATCGTCGTTAGCACCGGGCGCATTCGCCAGGCTGTTCTGGAAGTCAAACGAAATACTGTCGTAGTGCGCGCCAACGACGATCACACCTGCACCGGTTTCGGTGCCGTTGATAATGCCGATGACGTTATAACCGGGGTAGGGCTGGTTGTTGTAGGTGAAGTCAAAGGGCTGCACAGTGACGGCCAGGTTGCCGCCCGACTGCTGCTGAATTTCCTGAAACTGTCCCTGGATGTAATTGAGCGCGGCACCGATGCCAAAACGCGGATTATCGTAAGGCGAAGCCACATGGCGCGTGCCAAAGCTTTGCAGCATTTCCACATGACCCATCAGGCGGTCTGTATTGACCTCTGCCAGCAGGGAAATCATATTGCCCTGAGACTGCGGCGCGGCAGTGGCCTGCTCCGGCAGTTGGTTCGGTGCCAGCGGCGTGTAGCCAATGGTCGGCGGCGGCGTGGCGCTGGGGCGGGGTGGGATGGTCGGTGGAGCCTGTCCGGTCAGATTGCAGGCCAAAGTTGCGACCATCATGGCCAGTATGACAAATATCCAGGGGAGTGTTGTTCGTTGTCTCATGTTACGAATTGTAGCACATGAAACACCTCAACAGCAGGCAGCGTCTGGCAACCGTCACCCAATCGGCGGATTTGCGAATAGGTCAGGTGACCTAGTGCCCGTAGGCCATTTCACCCATGAGCATCTGGCGTAAATGGAACTTATCCACACGCGATGTCATGTCCAGGCTCATCGGCGTGACCGAGACGACGCCTTCATGCAGCACCGCATAGACATCCGAGTCCGGCTCCGCGTGTGAGGCATCAGCATCAAAGCGGTAGCCCATGCGCCCTACGTCAGACAGCGCCACACGTTCCGGGCGGGTCGGCCAATAGACACGGCGCCGTGAAAGCCGCGTGACTCGCCATTCAGTCTCAAGCGTCGCGCCCCAGGGTACATCGACCTTGAGAATATCAACATCATCCGGCATCTGCCGTTCGAGCAGCGCCTTGCCGAACAGCTGCGCAAAATGGGCCGCCGCGCTGAAATCCACCTCATCGGAGTACGAGAGATGCAAATCCTGCGGCGTTTGCTGCGACACCGCCAGCGACGGGATGCCGAGGCTTGCGCCTTCAATCGCCGCGCCCACCGTGCCGGAAATGGTCACGCCGTTGCCCGTGTTATCGCCATAATTGATACCCGACACGACCAGCGACGGCAGACGCGGCGCTAATTCCAGTACGCCGTGCTGTACCGCCTGCGCAGGCGTGCCGTCAATCGCATAGACCGTCACTTCACAGCCATTGAAGCGCGACTCCCGTCTGTAGATACGGCCTTCGCTGCTCATCGGCAGGCTGCGTCCGGTGCCCGACTGCTGTTCACGCGGCGCGGCAATCAAAATATCGCCCAGCGCGGCAAAGGCTTTTGCCACTGCCCACAGCCCTGGCGACTCGATGCCATCGTCATTCGTGAATAGTATCAGGGGTTTTTCGTTTAACATAAGTCATATCACTTCCACACACATGATTGTGTATTTCTCATGATAAAGCAATAATGTGAAACGTAAAGAGACCAACATTAAAAATCATCTAAATTTTCAACGTTTTCTCATTAAATTCAGCGCTTTTTCACGAATAGCGGCCTTTTTTGACAACAAAAAAGGGGTTTCCCCCTTTAATGATCACTTGTGTAAAAGACTGCAAATCTATGGGGTCTATGAATGCGTGGCCGATTTCTGCGGCGAACTCAGCGTCATCAGCGGCACAAAGGTTTCCGACTCACTGCCGGGGTGCAGCACCAGTCCGCCGCGATCCGCATCGGCAAAGGTATAGAACGCTTTGGCGCTGTCCGCAAACTTGCTCCTGATCTGGATGTCAATATTCTGGGCTTCCGACGCATGGGTGAGCAGCACAAACTCATCCCCCTGAATCCCAACAAAATCATCCTGCGTGCCAAACTGGCTGACCACATCCTGCATCAGCTTACCCGCGAAGGCCAGCACTTCCTTCGCCGCGACAAAGCCATAGACTTCATTGAAACCCTGATAGCCTTCCACGTTGTAACGCAGTTCGGTAAAGGACGACTGCTTCTGCTGCCGTGAACTGATTTCCTCATTCACCAGCGGGCCAGTCGGCAGCCCCGTGCGCGGCTCATGCAGGCTTTCGCTGGTCGCCCGCCGAATCGCCCCCTGCACCCGCAGGCGCAGTTCGTCAATATCGAAGGGTTTCGTGATGTAATCATCTGCCCCCAGTTCCAGCCCCTTCACTTTGCTGGAGCGCTCGTCACGCTGCGTCAGGAACAGAATAGGAATATAGCGAGTCAGGGACGACTGGCGCAGCTTCACACAGACATCATAGCCATCCATGTGCGGCAGCATCACGTCCAGCAGAATCAGATTAGGGAACGTGGTACGCGCCTTTTCGACACCTACCATGCCGTCTTCCGCATGAACGACATCATACTCATGCGACTGGAAATACATGGTCAGCATCTCAGCAACATCGAAATCGTCTTCGATAATGAGCAGGCGTTTATTCGCCATATACGCGCGGTCTCCTTACAGGTTCAAACGACGATGGCTACTCATCCCCCAGAATCGCGCTGACGCGGAACTGTCCCTCCGCAGCGTCAGCCGCGTTACTTATCACCTCTTCAGGCGTAAGCGGCTCCCCGGCGCTGTCCGGGCGAAACACATTTTGAAGCGGCAGCACAGAGGCAGTAGGGGGAATGTGTGAGGTATCCAGTTCCTGCAAGCGTTCAAAATAGCGCAGGATATTGGTCATCTGCCCGGCATACAGGGCGACCTCTTCATCGGTCAGGTTCAGTTTCGCCAATTCTGCGATTTGGCGGACTTCATCGTGCGAGAGTTCCAACGACAGGCTCCTATGTCCAGGGTCAGGGTGATGATGTTTTTTATTATAACACTTTTGCACCAACCAAAAGCAAACCTTAATTCTTAAGCATCCAATCCTTTGGCCCTACTTGCGCTAAAATGATAGAGGTCACTTTCTCGTTATGGTTGTTGGTGATATATTCTTTAAGGTAATGTAAAACGGGAACAATCATGAATCTGGAAACCATCATCGCCACCAAACGGCAGGCGTTGCAGCAGCGCAAAGCCAAAACCCCGATTGATGCTGTGCGCGCGCTGGCCAGTATGCAGCGCCGCCCCCAGCCTGTGCTCAACACCGTTGGCGCACATGTCACCTTGATCGGGCAGGTCAAACACACGGTTTCCAGAACAGGCAGCCTGCTCGAAACCTACGACCCCGTCAGCATGGCCCTGCGTTTTGGGCGCGGCAGGGTGGACGCCATTTCCCTGTTCACCGACTCGACCACTTATCCGCGCGGGTTGGACGACCTGACGCTGGTGACGCGCGCCGTGAATATTCCCGCCATCAGCCAGGATTATGTGCTGGACGAGTATCACCTCGTCGAAACGCGCGCCGCCGGAGCTTCCGCGCTGGTGCTGTCCTCCGACGTGCTGGACAAACACGCCCTGCGCACGCTCGTCAGTGCCAGTGCCCGCAATCGTATGACCAGCATCGTGCAGGTACAGAACGAAGACCAGCTAAGTTACGCCCTCAGCCTCAGCCCGCATGTCATCGGCATTGGCAGCCCCGACGAGTGCAATCTGGACATGAGCACCATTACCGACCTGCGCAGCCGCATCCCGCAGTCCGTGCGGGTCATGATTATGTGCTGCATGGAATCGCTGCGTGACGTGGAACTGGTGCTGAAAGTGGGCGTGGATGCCATCATCGTCTCCTCCAACCTGTTCGCCAACGAGAACTCCGTCAACCAACTGCACACCTTGATTAATCATCCGCTGGAAGATTAGCCGGGTTTGCGCGCGGCAAACAGCGCCCGATTCGTATGCACAAACAGCAGCGCCGTCTCAAAGCCCGCCGCACGCATCCACTGTAAATGTTCCTCGATGGTGACAGGCAAATCGCCGCGTTCCGCGACAATACCCTCATGCTCCACAAACGTCAGCCCTTCGTGCGCCGCCAGCGCTCCGCTGTGCAGCACATCGAGCCGCCGCCACAGACTCTGGTACACATCCCACAGCCCGCTTGCCGCCACACGAATGCGATCTGCCAGCAGGAAGATACCTCCCGGCTCCAGCGTCCGGTAAATCCAGCGGTAGGCGGCCTGCATCTCGTCCGGCGTCAGGTGATGCAGCGCCTGTACTGAAATCACAAACTGGTAGGGCTGCGGCGGCAGCGACAGTGCATCAAGCTGCGCGAAGTCATGCGCGATCCGCTGATAACGCGCGCCGTAAACCGCAAGCCGCTTGTCAGCCAGCGCCATCATCTCCGCCGACGAGTCAATGCCCACGACCTGAAATGCGGGCACATGTTGGAACAGCAGTTCCTCGACCAGTCCTGTGCCAAAGCCAATATCCAGCGTCCACTTCCCCGGCTGGTACAGGTCTTTCAGCACATTCACCAGCATGTCCAGCAGCTCCGGGCGCAGCGGGTTATTGGCGAACTGTCCGGCATCCCATGTCAGCAGCGTCTGTTTCTCGGTCCAGTCATGTTTCGGCATCCATCATCCTCTCTGCTGTGCCGCCTGTCATTTAACCTTGCCAGCGAACAATATTCTAACGTTCTTTGCTTATACCTTTGAATACGCTGTAATCACTCTCAATAAATGTGGCGACATTCCTTATATAGGTTAAAATAACCCTAACCTCTTTATAATAGTGTGAAACTTAGAATTTCTTACCCATTTTTCTCACACTCACAAGGTAGGGGGCATATGCTAAAAAAATTGTTTCCGCTGCTGATTTTATGCCTCGTTGCACTACCCGTCGCGCTGGGTCTGACACAGGAAAACCCGGTACGGCTGGAAATTACCGGGATTGATCCCACGAATCTGCCGACGGTTGTCCTCACCGCCAGCGTCAGTGACGCGCTGGGGCAGCCCATTCTTGGCCTGACGGAAGCCAACTTCGCCAGCACCGTTGAAGGCATTAACGGCGTAGTGCCCGACGCGCGCATTGTCAGCGTCGAAAATGTGGCCGACGACGGCATCCCCTTCAGCGTCGTGCTGATGATTGATGTCAGCACCAGCATGGAGACCACCCCGCTGGAACAGGCACAGGCCGCCGCGCGCACCTTCGTCAACTCCATCAGCGACAACGACAGCGTGGCCTTGATGACCTTTAGCACGACCACGCAGTTGGTGCAGGACTTTACGACGGACAAGGCCGTCCTGCTCAGCGCCATTGACTCGCTGCGCACGGAAGGACAAACCGCGCTGTATCAGGGCGCTTACGACGCCGTGCAGCAGGCGCTCAACGCACCGAGCGCGCGCCGTGTCGTCATTCTGCTCAGCGATGGCGCGGAATACGGCGACCACAGCACCGCGGCGCGTGAGGATGCCTTGCAGCAGGCGGTCATCAACGGCGTGCCTGTCTACACGATTGGTCTGGGTTTCGGCACAGATCGCTCGTATCTGCAAGCGCTGTCCGACGGCACCAACGCCCGCTTTGTCGAATCGCCCGCAGAAGACCAGCTTGTGCAAATCTATTCTGATCTGGCCGCGCTGCTGCGCTCGCAGTACATCATCACGATGGAAATCCCCGTTCCGGCGGACGGACAAACCTACACCGTCAATTTGGACGTGACCGCTGATGCCGGAACCGCCAGCGCCAGCGGTGTCATGCGCGCGCCCATCCCTGTGCCACTCGTCGAAGTGCCGGAAGCAGGCGGCCCACTCACCGAATTGACGACGCTGCCCTTCACTGTTTACGCCGATGATCCGCTGACGGAAGTGGTCATCTCGCAGGGCGGCACGCCCATTCTCACCGCACAAGCGCCCAGCGGCAGCAACAGCGAATTCTCCTTCCCGGTGATTGTGGCCCCGCGTCAGACCGCGCCCGGCAGCTACACGCTGGATATTCAGGCGACGGACGAAGACGGCGATGTCGGCACCGCCAGCTATACCTATGAAGTCGCCGCCATCCCCAGCGAAGTCACCGTCGCAGGTCTGCCAGCCCCCGGCGCGGCGCTGGAGGCCACCGCCGACGTGACCGTCAGCATCGCCTACAGCCAGACGGCAACCACCGCAACGACGGTAACGCTCAACGGCACGCCCGTCACGACGACAGGCGACGCGACATCGCAAACCTTCACGCTTGACCCGTACACCCTGCCCGCTGGTGATAGCACGCTGAGCGTGACCACCACCAACGACGCCGGCACGACGACCACTGTTGACGTACCCTTCACCGTCGCCGCAGTCCCGCCGATTGTCACCCTGAACGGGCTGGCGCAGGGCGATGAAGTCACGGCACCTGTCAGCGTTACGCCCAGCTTCGTCAGCCAGGCACCCGTCATCCATGTGGCGTGGTTCCTCGATGGCAATGACCTCGCGCACCAGATGGGTGAACCCTTCGGCGTCGAAATCGACCCGACGGTATTGACCACAGGCGAGCATACGCTGATTGTCGGCGCGGAAGACCAGAACGGCAGCCTGACGACGGTCAGCGTGGTCTTTACCGTTCCGTCCAGCGTAGCACAGACGGCCACCGCACTCGCGCCGACGGCCACGCCCACCGCCACCAACACCCCGGCACCCACCAACACGGACGTGCCGACGGCCACGCCCTCATCGTCACCCACGGCGACTGTCAACGAAACGCAGGTCGCGCGGGATACCGCCGCCGCGCAGTTCGCCGCAGACGCCCAGGCCACCTCTGACGCCATTGGCACGATAACCGCCGTTGCACAGTCATCGGTAGATGCCGCTAACGCCCAGGCCACCACCACCGCCGAAGCGCAGGGCACCGTGAGCGTTGAACAAGCCTCCGCGATGCAGACCTCGCAGTCCAACGTCCTTGAAACTGTCCAGGCCGCCGTCGCCCAGTCCACGACCAACGCCCAATCTACCGCTGATGCCGCCAACGCGCAGGCCACCACTGCCGCGCAGATGACAGCCACAGCCCTCGCTCAAATGTCAGAGGCCGAACAAACCAACGTCGCCGCGACGCAGAACGCCGCCGATGCCCTGGCCACCGCCAACGCGCAAGCCACCATCGACGCCCAGAGCACGCTGGATGCGCAGGGCACGTTCGACGCCAACGCGCAGGCCACTCAGGATCGCGCTAACCAGCTCACAGCCACAGCCATTATCGACGGGGCAACGCAGACGGCACAGGCCGTCACCACCTCCACCGCGCAGGCCGTCGCCGACGCCTCGAACGCGCAGGCCACGCTGGATGCACAGGGTACGCTCGACGCCGAAAGCGCGCAGCAAACCGCAACTGCCGTCATCGCTGGCGCCAGCCAGACCGCCGACGCTGAAAACGCGCAGGCCACCGCCAACGCACAGGGCACATCCGACGCCGACGGAACATCGCAGGCGCTGGCCTTTGCCACAGGTACGGCACAAGCTAACCTGACGCTGACCGCTGAAGTGACGCCGACGCGCACGCCTGTCGCCTCGCTGACGCCTTCCGGCGAACTGACGGAGGTCGAAGCACAGGGCGCGCCGCAGGATTCAATCATCTCACCGCTGATTCTTGGCTGTGGGGTGGGCATCGTCCTGCTGCTCATCATCTTCTTCGTGCTGAACCGCCGCCGCACACGCCGCGCCTAACGTATCACGCACTGCACACAGAGACTGGGGTAACAGCCAGTCTCTTTTTATTTCCATTAGCTTCCACAAAGTGACCCGCGCCGCAGCGCCTGACAGGGCAGGGGCCTAATCGCTTTAACGCCCAAAACGTAAATATTTCTTTATATTTCAAACTTAACTATTCTGCAAAAGTTAATTCAGAGTATATTTAAGGTTTGAAAGTAATATGGTGGAATATAGAACATGCCTGTTCATAACCTGTTCATAACCTGTTCATAACCTGTTCAAAACTCGGACAGCCTGTTCATAACCTGTTCAAAACTCGCTATTACCTGTTTATGAGGATATATTTAGTGATAATATTACCTGTTCAAAACTTCAGAAACGTATGCCTCCCCTTAAGAGGCAGTGCAAAAACTGTGCAAAAGTTTTGAACAGGGGCTGTTCAAAACTTTGTAAGGTCAATTGAAATTGTTCAAAAAATCTTGGGATATGACTGGATATGATCGGTTCACAAGGGGTCAGGTTTGGGATAAAAAGCTTTCCTTTCAATAATTATTTCAAAGTTTTGAACAGTTTGAACAACCCTACTACTACTAGATATAATTGTAAATAATACACAGGCAAAATTTTCCTTTTAGAACAAACGCTTGCGTTACCGACTGTTCGCCATTCCATGAAGAAAATGCTAAACTATGAACGGGCTTTATTCTTAGAGAGGGCACGATGGACCGAAACCTCGCAGCGCAGATACAGGACTTAGAAAACAAAGTTGCGGTGTTAACGAGGCTGGCAGAAGTTAGTACAGTGCTCAACTCTACGCTACAGCTTGATCGCCTCCTGGGCTATCTGATGGACGCTGCCGCTGACATTGTGGGTGCAGAAGCCGCATCGGTATTGTTGTGGAATCATAAGACCCATCAGTTATTTTTCGCCGCCACCACGACAGGCAGTACCTCTCAGGCGCTGCTCGGT
>JAXLWC010000016.1:0-94647 GCA_046328675.1 Anaerolineae bacterium | reverse complement strand
GTTGCCAGATACATGCGCGCGACTTCACCGATGCGCAGCGGCAGCACATTGTTCACCAGATAGGCCACGTTCATAATGTGAAACGTGCGCCAGTACGGTAACGCACCGCCCAGCAGCACCTGCCAGCGTTTGGCACGCGGCAGCAAAGCCAGCAGCAGCAGCAGGCCGCACAACAGCACATAAACCCAGCGTGCCGCAGACAGCGCCCGCAGGAACTCGGCGGCATCAAATTGTGAGATAATGAACAGTGTCGCCAGCCCACTGACCAGCACACCCAGTAAACCGATTCGCCAGCGCTTCACCGCACATACTTCCGTTCAATCCTATGCGGCGGAATTATAGCATGGTTTGTTTCGTTGTGATGTTCGAGTTGTGATAATATGCCGCACGCCTTAGTCGCTAGACAGGTTGTTTTACACGTTCCCAATACCCTTCAAGCTGATGTTCGCGCAGTACATCGCTGACAACCGCCGTCCATTCAGGACTATCCAGTACCTCAGCGCATTCCTCGACATACAAGTGGAGCACATCAACAAACAAATAATCCGCGATGTCCTGCCGATGGATGCGGCGTACCGGAGGCGACATTGTCCCCGTTCCCGCATCCTGCTCATAATGTAATGTGGTACCTTCTTTGGGAGAGGTATCCAGCACAAACATAAAATGCGATAGGGGAACAACGTCATTCTCGACCTCTTTTGAGCCAAGTATTGATTGAATCTTCTTTGTGACCAGATCAAAATGATGTATTTCCGTAAGGATCAATGCCGTGCCACGCTGTTTTAGACCCAACGGCATATCATACGATAGCTCATACGCATATAAGTCCGTCCACTGCAAGCGATCAACAACCTGATAGCCCCACCGTTGGATATAGCCTACAAACAATAGCCCCAATTCACTTTCAGGATACTGTTCTACGTCACGAATAAGCTCTAATCTGGCATCCTGAAGCAGCGCTTTGTTATTCACTAACTTTGTTAACCAACGATCACAGAAATCTCTCACCCGTTCAGTTATCTGAGCGTCTGCCTCGTTAATGTCTATAAGGGGAATATCCTCTAAGGGGGCCATCGATACGGAACGATCTATCGTCAACCAGTCTGGCCCATGTTCCTCTAACACGTCCAACACATTATTGAGAACCTCATGCATGGTTCCGTCGGCGTCGATTTCCACCACCAACTCCCCACGCGCGCGCAAAAAGTCAATCGCCTCATGATATTTGCGGCGAAAGCTGTCGAGGTTTTCCTCAAACAACTCCTTGCTCGAAGGGCGTTTGCGCATACGTTCATAGCCTGTTTCAGCGCTGACGCTCAAAAATAGAATGAGGTCGGGTTTACGCACTTCCTTGTTCAACACCATGATTTCGTCCATCGAGACATCATCCGTTCGCTGATATACCAGCGACGACAGATAATAGCGATCACAAATCATGATGCGTTTGGCACCACCGTCCAGAAAAGGACGAATGACACGATCATTGTGGTCGGCGCGGTTCAGCGCATAGGCCAGTGCCAGCGTGCGTGCCTTCACATTTTTGATACGTTTGGTCAGTACCTGACGGATGTATAAACCTGCACTTGAGGGGTCATGCGGCTCAAACGTCAATTCCACATCTTCACCACGCGTAGTCTGTAAAATACGCTTCAGGGCACGCGACAGATGCGTTTTCCCCGAACCGTCCAACCCTTCGATGACCAGAAAGAATCCTTTATCCTGTCCCATGCTGTGTTCACCATACGCTATACACCCAGACTCGAAAGCATACTTCATGTCCATCCTCGTACAACTCGATCACAGCGAGCGCCACTCCGAGAGTGGGGAGTTTCACAGATATTTTTCGCGTAGGGCTGTTCAATTGCACGTCCACGTCACCTTGATCCTCTCCACTCCTGCCACTCCGCCGCGCTTGACATTCCCCTGCCCCGCGTTATAATGAATCTCAGTTTGCGGGTGTAGCTCAGTTGGTAGAGCGTTTGCTTCCCAAGCAAAATGTCACGGGTTCGAATCCCGTTACCCGCTCAGCGTAAGGTCAATGGGTTTATATACGTCAAGGTGTTATGACTTGGCGTTTTTGTTTTTTAGCACAACTCAGTGGGAGCATGTCAACAATGAACCACGACGACCAGCACGCCCCTCAGATTTCGACACCCCCTCCTCACGAGCACCAGCATGACACGCAAGATCATCATGTCGCGCATCAACATCACGACGACCACAGAGCATCTACCGCTTCTGCGCCTCATCCCACACACGCCAGTGGGCATGACTCTCACGCCGGACATGGCGTAATGCATGAAGGTCATGCCACATTAATGCGTGACCGTTTCTGGATTTGTCTTGCCCTAAGCATTCCAGTGCTGGTCTACTCCCCAATGATTCAATTGTGGTTCGGGTTCACTGCGCCACAGTTTCCCGGCAGCCAGTTCATCCCGCCGCTGTTTGGCACGCTCATTTTTCTCATCGGCGGGCTGCTATTCCTCGATATGGCGCGCCAGGAACTCACACTGCGTCAGCCCGGTATGATGACACTGATTTCGCTGGCAGTCACCACAGCATTTCTCTACAGTCTCGGCATTTTCTTCTTCCCGCCTACAGATATGTCTATGGGCGCGCCGATGGACTTCTTCTGGGAGTTGGCGACGCTCATCACGATTATGCTGCTCGGTCACTGGATTGAGCTGCGCAGTGTCGGACAAGCGCAGGGCGCGCTGCGCGAACTGGCCAAACTGCTGCCCGACCAGGCAGAACGCCTCCTTCCCTCTGGCGAAACAGAAACAGTAATGGTGAGTATGCTGCGCGCCGGAGACAAAGTATTGGTGCGCCCCGGAGCAAGTATCCCCGCCGACGGAAGTGTTGTTGACGGCGAAAGCAGCGTTAACGAGTCGATGATTACCGGCGAAAGCAAGCCTGTTCACAAGCATGTGGGCGAACACGTCATTGGCGGCACTGTCAACGGCTCAGGTTCGCTGCGGGTGGAAATTCAGCAGGTCGGCGAGCAAACCGCGCTGGCAGGCATTATGCGCCTTGTGCAAGAGGCACAGCAAAGCCAATCACGCGCACAAACGCTGGCGCAGCGTGCCGCCTACTATCTAACGCTGATAGCGATTGGCGCGGGTATCATGACATTTATCGGCTGGTGGTTGGCTACAGGCGAACTGGCCAACGCCGTGCGCAATACCGTCACGGTGTTAGTCATTGCCTGCCCTCATGCGTTAGGGCTTGCAGTACCGCTTGTCATCGCCATTTCCACTACGCTTTCAGCCCGCAATGGTCTGCTCGTCAGGCAGCGTTTAGCGCTGGAAAGTGCCAAGGACCTGAACTACATCATCTTCGATAAGACTGGCACGCTGACCAAAGGAGAGCAAGGAATCGTCGATTTTCAAACACAAGGCATTAGCCCTGACAAGGCATTGAGTATTGCAGCAGGCATCGAGGGCGACAGTGAGCACATCATTGCCCAAGCCATCCGCAAATATGCACAGCAGAAAAATGTGCATCCAGCCGCTGTCAGCAGTTTCGCAAGTCTCGCCGGACGCGGCGTAACAGCAAACGTTGAAGGTGCGGTGTTCTATGTGGGCGGGCCACGTTTATTGGAACAGCAGGGATGGGTTTTACCCGCCGCTTTGCAGGATGTGCAGCGCAAAGCCGAAACTAACGGACAATCGGTGATTTATCTGGCAAATGAGCAGGGTATCGTCGCCTTGTTCGCAGTAGCAGACGTTATCCGTGAGGAAAGCCGTCAAGCCGTGCAGCAGCTTCACGATCTTGGCTTGAAAGTCGCCATGCTTACGGGTGACAGTGAAGCGGTTGCCCGTTCAGTGGCACAAGAACTGCACATCGACACCTATTTCGCACAGGTGCTGCCAGAAAATAAGGCCAGTAAGGTGCGCGAACTGCAAAGCGATGGCAGCAAAGTAGCGATGGTGGGTGACGGTGTGAATGACGCACCGGCGCTGGTAACCGCCGATGTGGGTATTGCGATTGGCGCAGGCACAGATGTCGCCATTGAAAGTGCTGGCATTATCCTTGCGCGCTCGAATCCATTAGACATCGTCAAAATCATTCGCCTGAGCCGCGCGACGTATCGTAAGATGCTGCAAAATCTGGTTTGGGCCACAGGCTACAACGTTGTCGCTATTCCCCTGGCGATGGGTATTCTGGCACCTTTTGGCGTCATCCTTGACCCGGCAGTCGGCGCGTTATTCATGTCGGCAAGCACTGTGATCGTCGCGCTGAACGCACAACTGCTGCGCAGATTAGATCTCGCGAATGCCTAAAGCACACTCAGCATTGACTTTGTGCGTTCCTCTCCACTAAAATGGCACACATTATGTCCGTAATTTTCCGAAAACCTGAATTCAACCTGGCAGCTCACAGCGAATAGCTAACAGCGCTCTTTGAGGAGTAATTAAAAGTGGCTCAGACTTACGAACTGGAAGCGCAACCGCGCACTCTTGTCGGCAAAAAAGTGGGACGCCTTCGTCGTGAAGGGCTTGTGCCCGTCTCGGTGTACGGCAAGAAGCGCGAATCTATGAACCTGCAAGTTGCCTATCGCCCCTTGCAAGTCACGCTGCTGCACGCCGGCGGCACGCACCTGATTAACCTGAAGGTCAACGGCGAAACGCAGACCGTCGTCGCTCGCGAAGTGCAGCGCGACCCCGTGAAACGCACGATCACCTATGTTGACTTCGTCGCAGTCGATAAGGATACCCGTCTCAGCGCGGAAGTCCCGGTTCACCTCATCGGTGAAAGCCCGGCAGTGGCCAATTTCGACGGCGTTATCCTCACGGGTGCAACCACCATCACGGTAAACTCACTGGCGACTCAAATCCCGGATCATATTGATGTTGATCTGTCGAAACTGGTCAAGCTGGGCGATGCCATCACGGTTGCCGACCTCGTACTGCCCGAAGGCGCGATTGCCGAAAGCTCGCCGGAAGAAGTCATCGTCCGCGTCGCAGCCCCGGTTGTCCAGACCGAAGAGGAAGTCACCGAGGAAGCAACTTCTGCCGAACCGGAAGTCATCAAGCGCGGCAAGGCCGACGAAGAAGAAGGCGAGGAGTAATCCTCCCTGCCCTATTGAGAAACAAACAGGCTGGCGAATTGCTCGTCAGCCTGTTTTTATTTCCTCAGAATGGATTTGGTGTTATTCGCCTATCGCGAGGCTGCCATCATCCGTATCTTCATCGCCATCGATATTGTCCTGCTGTGCTTCTGCAAGCTCGGCGTCAGGAACCGCAGCATCTTCGTGGCCGTTTACTGAGTCTACAACGCCGTTGCTTTCCGCAGGTTCTTCCGAACGAGACATCAGAGTCATGCCCACGACTTCGTCGCCCTTTACAGGCTTCATCACCGTAACGCCCTGCGTATTGCGTCCCGTATCACGAATCTCATCGAGACTCGTGCGCAGCACAACGCCCTCGCGCGTAATCAGCAGAATGTCGTCGCTTGCGTTCATGCAGCGCATCGCCACAATCGGGCCGGTTTTCTCATTGCGTGCCAGCGTGCGCACCCCAAGACCATAACGTCCCTGCGACTTATATTCCTCAAGCAGCGTGCGTTTGCCATAGCCGTTGCGCGTCACCACAACCATGTGCGTGTGCTCCGCGTCCACCACATCCATACCTGCGACCAAATCGTCATCCTGCAAGCGGATGGCGTTCACACCAGCCGCCGTGCGCCCCACTGCGCGCACCTCCGACTCGTGGAAGCGGATGCTTTGCCCGCCTTCGGTCACCAGAATCACATCCTGATCGCCGTCCGTACATTTCACCCACTGCAACACATCACCGTCTTCAAGCGTCATAGCGATGAGTCCTGACGGGCGCACATCTACGAAATCTTCCAGATCAACACGTTTGATACGTCCGCCGCGTGTCGCCATGATAAAGTACGAACCGTCCTCGAACGAGGTCACGGGCAGTACCGCCGTAATGCCTTCATCTGGCCCAAGGTTCAGCACGCCGTAAATCAGCGTTCCCTTGTTGGCGCGCCCTGTCTCCGGGATGTTATAGGCTTTCTCCGAATATACTTTGCCCTTGTCGCTGAAGAACAACACGGTATCAAGGCTGCTGGCCGAGAAAATATCCAGCAGTGTATCTTCCTCTTTGGTGGTCATGCCACGCACGCCCTTACCACCGCGCCGCTGCGCCTTGTACTCGGTGGAAGGCACACGCTTAATGTAGCCGTTGACACTCAGCGAAATGACCACTTCTTCTTCGCGTACAAGGTCTGCTTCGTTGAATTCCACATGGACGCCGTGCAGCACTTCGGTTTTGCGCGCATCGCCATATTCGGCTGCCATCTCGTTCACATCTTCACGGATCACCGCCAGAATCTTTTCTTCCGAGGCCAGCAAATCTTCCAGATACAGGATGCGCGCGCGCACTTCGTTGTACTCGTCTTGCAGTTTCTGGCGTTCCAGCGCGGCCAGGCGGCGAAGCTGCATTTCCAGAATGGCTTCTGCCTGTGCTTCGGTCAGATTAAAGCGGCTGATTAACTGTGCCTTTGAATCCGCCGAATCGTTGGAACGTCGAATCGTTTCGATAATCGCATCAAGGCTCGACAATGCGGTGAGCAAGCCTTCAAGGATATGAGCACGCGCACGACGTTTGCTCAGCTCAAATTCAGAACGACGCACAATCACATCAAAGCGATGCTCAATGTAAATTTGCAGCGCGCGCCGCAGACTCAGGTTACGTGGTTCGCCGCCGACCAGCGCCAGCATCTGAATGCTGTAGGTGCTCTGTAGCTGCGTGTACTTGTAAAGCTGGTTGAGTACTTTCTTAGGTTGTGCGCCGCGTTTCAACTCTACGACGATACGCATACCACGACGGTCAGATTCGTCGCGTAAATCGCTCACCGCATCCAGGCGGCCTTCGCGCACCAGCGACACAATACGCTCAATAATCGACGTTTTGCTGATCTGGTAGGGAATTTCGCTGATAATGATGCGGAAGCGGTCACCACTTTTGGCTTCTTCAATCTCAGCGCGCGCACGGATAGCAACACGTCCCCGGCCTGTCGCGTAGGCTTCGATCAGTTCGTCCCCAGCAAGGCAGTAGGCTCCCGTTGGGAAATCAGGTCCGTGTACAAACTGCATCAGTTCATCAACCGTAACATCTTCTACACGGTTGTAGTTGTCGATGATATAGGTGATCGCCTGCACCAGTTCGTTCAGGTTGTGCGGCGGGATGTTGGTCGCCATACCGACGGCGATACCACTGGTACCATTCATCAACAGGTTCGGCAGACGCGCGGGCAGCACCAGCGGTTCCTGCTGCGTGCCGTCGTAGTTGTCACCGAAGTTCACGGTTTCCATGTTGATGTCGGCCAGCAGTTCCTCGGCCATACGGTCTAGACGTGCTTCGGTGTAACGCATCGCCGCCGGGCTGTCGCCATCAACACTGCCGAAGTTTCCCTGACCATCGACCAGCGGGTAACGCAGTGAGAAGGTCTGCGCCATACGCGCCATCGCGTCATACACTGAGGCATCGCCGTGCGGGTGATACTTGCCCAGCACCTCGCCGACGATACGCGCACTCTTTTTGTACGCCGTGTTAGAGCGAATGCCCATATCGTACATCGCGTACAGAATGCGGCGGTGTACCGGTTTCAGGCCATCGCGGGCATCCGGCAGCGCACGCGCCACAATCACGCTCATGGCATAATCGAGGTAGCTGCCGCGCATCTCCTCGTTAATGTTGATGGGACGTACTGTTCCAATATCCATGTGTTCTATCGTGCGCTCTAGCGCGCGTCTCCTTTCGTTTGTCGTCTGCCCTGGTCGCCCTGTCGCCCCCCTCCCACGTAGAGAGGAGTCGAGGGTCAGGGTCAAACTGCAATAACAACCCTACCCCCTCGCGCGGGAGTGTGACATAAATCATCAATTGCTAATCAGGTATTTCTCCGGGTGTTCTGAGTGGTGGAAAGTGGGTTGCAAGGATGGGATTGTGACATTTGCAAGACACCCGTTTGACGATTGAAAATGCGACATGCTTTTCATTTATAATTGGTACCTATTATACATCAGATTCACGATAAATCGACTATCGATTCATCACGTTCAGCTGGATTCAGGAATGCGGAAATGGCAGGCTTTATGGGCGCTTCTGGCGCTTTTGCTGCTGTGCGTTAGGCAATGCGGGGCGCAGATCGAGAGAAACGCAACGTACTACAGTGTACTTTGCTCTCATTAGAGGTAGATCAATCTCCCACACGTTTCAATGCTTTTATTGACGCCTGCGCGCCGAGTTATCGGAAAACGGCATTGACCTTCAAAAGCACTGAATCTCAATTAGGCAACCAGCACAGATGTCGCCAATATCACCCTTGAAGGACACGAACGTTCAAATAGTGATGGTTCTACTACGGACCATTGATGTATCTGAACGTGGCTATGAACCCTATATAACATTTCGCCAGCGTTCTCCGTTCTCGACAGCAGCTATTGCGCGGTTTTTTCAGATTCAAGCCCCTGCCGACGATATTTCCCTCCAAATCATCGCTGGTGTAGCCTGTATGCCATTAAGCGCTGTGACCTCGCTGTTCCATACTTCGCCACTGTGGCTGATGAGGCGCAAAGCATTATTTTGCAGAAGCAGCGCTGTTTTATCATGGCAATTGCGCCCTGCTAGACGAAGACTATCCAGCAGCAGCCAGCTTTATGATGCATCCATAGCGCGCAGTCGTCTGCACCCTGTTTCGGCTGTCACTAACTTAGCATGGACTTATTTGCAGATGGATAGAGAGGATGAAGCGTTTACACTGATGGACGATTTGGTCGATGAGATGGGTCTTCCTTCGAGTATGTGAGGGCATTCGATATTTGCTCGTCGTGCTCAAATTTATGCCCTCGCCTTCCGCTACGATGATGCGCTTGCCGACATGGACGCCGCTATTGAACTTGACTCCACCAACCCCGAACTCTACGTGCTGCGCGGCAATATCACCCTGCTGATCTACGAATGGGATCGCGTCCTTGCCGACTACAACGCCGCTATCGAACTTTCCCCAGATTACGCCGACGCCTATTTCTATCGCGGCATCCTGTTTTACACCCGCGCCGAGTATCAACCAGCCCTAGACGACTTCGCCCGCTACCTTGAACTTGCGCCTGATGGCGAACACGCCGCCGACGCCGCTACCTACATCGAGGAAATTGAACGCACCCAAGCCGCACTCGATGGCTAAAACATATTATGAGGTGGAAGGCGTCTCAATGGGGAGTCTGAAGTCCCTCTCCATGCCACACAAGTTTATATACTCTCATGTCTCGGCAATGGAGAGGGGTTTGGGGTGAGGCTAAACGCTCAAATTACCAGTGGAAATCGAGAATGTACACGCCGTCGAAATCCGCAGCGGCGTCAATCGTTCCCGCAGGCAGTTCCACGCCGCCAATAGACCACGATGACAGTTCAATCGTGCTCGTCCAATTGGTGAGCATCCGCACCATGTAGCGCCCGTTCCCCAGGTTGCGCACTTCTGCCACTTCGGTATGCGCCGTATCGCCCAGCCCAACCGTTGAGCCGCCGTTGTACAGCACATCACCGGAAGCCGTTTGCAGCCAGTGGAAATCACGCTGAATTTCGCCCGTCGCCATGTTCACGCAGATAGTGCTGGCCTGCGCCGGGTCAAGCGAAATGTACTGCTGACCGATACCGTTTCCGTCTGGCAGGGCCAGCGGATACACGTTGTAGTCCACATTGGTAAAGCTGAACACCAGGAAGTCGCCATCCATGGACAATTCGCCAATCGGGCCTGCCGATGCGCCTTCCACGCGCCCGTTGATCTGCGCGCCGCCCAGCGGGTTGAGCGTCAGTGTGATGTCGGCTTCTTCGGCGTTTTCGCCGCGATAGATGGTTGCGGGGAGCGTCGTCAGCGGCAGGCGGTTAACTGCCCACAGGTTGCCCTCTGCCTCCACGATGCTGTCCACATCACGCAGCGCGCCGCACGCCACGCCGCTGCCAAAAGTATTTTCGGTTGTCGAATAAATAATGATCGAACTGCCATCGGCATCCAGCAGGTCAGCAACAGTGAAGCGATCCGTATAGGCGCTCATCCAGCCGGTGCCATCTGCCAGCACCAGCAGCGTGGGCAGGTTGCCCTTCTGGTCAGGCTGCTGTGCCGCATCAGCCCCCAGCACCGCGCCTGCTGCCGCGAAATAGCTATCGCCCGTGTCGCACGCACCCAGCGTATGGATTTGCACGCCGTGAAAACCAGCAGGTAAACCAAAAACATCAACGTCGATTTTGACGTGTGTTTCTCCTTGCGTCAGATAGGCAAAACCGACTACAGCGCCATTCGTGTCCAGCAGGCGAATAGTCGCATCCGGGCTTGCTTCTTGTGCAAAAAGATAGGAAGGAACAACAATCAACAAAAAGACAACACCAAGTAACCTCGATAACAACGCACGACGTTTCATCTAGACCTCCTCAAATTGTCTAACAGGTAACTCATCAAATTGGGGGCAGGCTTATACGTTAGCAGCGTCATTTACGCGGGGATATTACAATCTAAACTGCATACTAACGATTGCACTGAGTATAGAGGCGAATGGATTTTCAGGTCAAGAACTTGAAATAAAAAAGCAATAAAACATTTTAAGTAACTTTCACCCTATCTCGATTAGGCTGCTCACCCAGCACGGTTACTTTTCGCATAAACCGTTCGCTACAAATGAACACTGGCTTGTGCTACTGTGACGTTCAATAGAATCTGAATATGCATCGTGCCGCATCTCAACTTTACTGAAAACTTTGAACCCACAACTCATCACTACCGCAGCCGCGCCAGTTGCAGTGGGCTTTTGTTGGCGACCAGCCTCAAATGCGTTACTGTTAAGCGCGGACAAAATATATTTTGGAGTACGACCCAATGGCTGTAATTGAAAAAAAGAGAGTTTCGAGACGAACGAAGATTATTTCTGCAAGCGTTATTGGGCTGGTCATTCTGATGGTTGCGGGTTATTTTGTGATGGGCACCATCATCTATAACCAGATTTCCCAGACCAGCGCCTTTTGTGGTCGTAACAGCGATGACCATGACAACACGCCATCGCACTTTGTGTACACCAGCCGCGACCTTGACCCTACGCCGTACCAGATGCCGACCTACGAAGATGTGAGCTTCCCCAGCCGTAACAGTCCCAATATCACTATCGCCGCCTGGTTTGTTCCCGCCGAGGTCGAAAACCCCAACGACGCGCCTGTGGTGATTCTGGTACACGGACTTGGAAGCTGTAAAGCGAGTGAACATATCCTCACCGCCGCCGGGATGCTCCATCGTAACGGTTTCAACACGCTGCTCATCGACCTGCGTGATCACGGCGACTCCACCGTCGAAGATGGGCGCTTCGCGGGCGGCACCGATGAACATTTGGACGTGCTTGGCGCATGGGACTGGCTGGTCAATGAACGTGGCTTCTCCCCGGAACGTATTGGCTTGCTGGGTCAATCGCTGGGCGCAGCCACCGTCATAATCGCTACGGGCGAGGAACCACGCGTCGCCGCCGTTTGGGAAGACAGTGGCTTTGCCGACATTAACGTTGCCATTCAGGCAGAACTGACACGTTATAACTTCCCTACATTCTTTGCGAACTCAGCAACCCTCATGGGACAGATTATCGCCAACGACAACATCGGCCAGTACAGCCCGCTGGCAGAAGTCCAGAAACTCAACGGACGCCCGATTTACATCACGCATGGCACTGCCGACACGCGCCTCAGTGTCCAGTACGCTTATGACCTCGCCGCCGCCGTGAATGCTGCAGGGGGCAGCGTCGAACCCTGGATCATCGACGGCGCGGGACATGTCGAAGCCATCTTCCTCCAGCCCGACGAATACGAACGGCGCATGGTGGAATTCTTCAACGCGGCGCTGGGCGTGAGCAGCAGTTGACCGTCACCAGCTTACATCAGGGCGGGTCAATGGGCCTGCCCTGAAAACAAAAAGTGCGCACGAACCTCGCACGCACCTCAGTTTACTTCTCAGGCGTTCAGCTAAAATCGGATGCGGCCAGTCGCCAGCAGCATCGCCAGCCCCAGAACCAGTACGTTCATAAACAGGAAAATTGAGAGGAACATCCGCTCGACAGCCGTCATGCCCAGGAAACGGCCATCGCCGCCGCGTCGTACATCTGGTTCGTCATAAGAGGCTTCTTCTTCCGAACCCTCTACAAGGTCTTCAAACAGACTATCGTCTTCTGATGTGCTTCTACGCAGATCATCCAGCATAAAACCCTCCTCACCGCTTTTATGGTAATTGTAAACTCAACTTGCGCGCTTCCACAAGCCATCTACCAGTCGGAATAACACCAACTCCTGTCTGGCGCTGTCCCCCTCACCCACCTGCACTGTCGCCGTCAGTTCCGGCGAACCATCCGCGCCCGTTTGCGCACCAACAACTGTCACCACACGGTTTTCGGCAGGAGACGCCGCGTTAAACCGTGCCAGCGCCGCGTTGCGGATGTTCTCATCACGGGTGTCGTACAACGCCAGGAAGTTAGCCTCATCTCGCTGAGCGATAAGAGAATCCTCGGCGATTAGGCGCCATGTCAGGAAGTCGCGCCAGTCCAGGTTCGCCCCATCCAATGACGCCACGCCTGCCGCCTGCGCCAGCACACGCGCATCGGAAGTCGGCTGCATCGCTTGCACCAAACGCCCAACGGCGGGCGCACCATACTGGGCCGCGAGGCTGCTGATAACAAACGAACTGGTGTCAATCTCCACGAACTGCCCTACCAGCCATGACACTACCGCCTGACGCAGATAATAGGCATCTGCTGGATACACAGGCTGCATACTGTTGGAGGCCAGCGCTACGAAATGATCAGCCACCATGTTGGCAATCTGAAGCTGTAGTTCGGGGTCAAAGGGTTGGTCTGTGCGTGCGCGCGTGGTGTACGGGGAAGGCATCTGCAAAGCCAGCGGATTATCCGCCATCCAGCCGATTTGCAGCGTCGGGTTCGGCAGGACAACCACCGCAAGCGGCAAACTATTATCGCAGGGCAACGCCGCACAGGCACTGTTAATCCAGCTTGTCAGACGCGGCCCCATTTGTTCAACCAGTGCGGTGTCCACGTCATAGTAAACAATTGTGAGGTTATCAGCCGTAAAGGTCTGCTGGCTGCCCCAGAAGGTATAATCCGGCGCGACGTGCAGCCAGCGCGGCACAGTCACAGTCGTTTGCGGGTCATCGCATTGTGTGCGGGTTTCGGGAAACAGGTAGTAAAACCAGACACGCGAATAGGAAACCCCGTCCACAATTTCCTCAACCACCACGCGCGCGCGCCGCTGCTGGTCATCCAGCGTTACACTGAGCACATGACCGGGGAGCTGGATATTCTGTTCCAGCTTCAGCGCCTGATAAGCATTGAACTGCTGGCGTTGTGTGCCAGCCCATTCGGGGTTGCAGTAATGCTGGAAGTTCAGGAACGCGTTCCAGTCGCCAATGCGCAGTGCAGCAACCTCCGCGTCAACCGTATTGACTAGCTGCTGCCGAACTTCATCATCGACATAACGCAGCCGTAACGCCACCAATCCGAAGCAGCTTAGCACCGCGACAACGAAGAACCCAATCCCGAACAACAGCCGCATCCGCAGACGACGGCGCTGTCGTGCAGCTTCGGGGTCTTCGCCCGTGTTGCGTACCCCGGACTCAATCTCCCATTCAAGCTTGATACCCATCCGATTTAACCTTCAACTCGCAGGGATACATCGCCTGCGAGAATTTCATGGGGCGTTCCATCATCAGCGATAATCACCAACTGCCCATCTTTTAACACACTGTCTACAAAACCACGTGTTTCGCCATCAGGCAGCGTCACAATCACCTGCCTGCCCATCATCGTAAGCCGCTGTTTCCAGGTCTGGAACAACTCATCACTGCCCAATTTTTCCGTCCACAAGTCAACATAACGTAACAGGGAGGCAATCAGTTCAGCGCGATCTACCCGATGATCAAGCACGGATTCAATGTTCGTGGCAATACTGGTCAGTTCCGACGGCATCGTCTGAAAATCGACGCGCACATTGACGCCGATACCAATCACTGCCCCTTGCAGTTGGTCGCCTTGCCACACAGCTTCTGGCAAAACACCACAGACTTTCAATCCATTGATCTGCACATCATTGGGCCATTTAATCCCAACCTTTTGGATGCCCAATTCACGCAGCAAATCATAAACCGCCAGCGCCCCCAGCATACTCACCTGTGGCAGCACCTCAGCGGCAGGATGCAGGATAACCGACAGCGCCAGCGCTGAATCAGGCGGGGTATACCAGACACGTTTCATACGCCCGCGTCCGTTCAATTGTTCATCAGCAACGACAACAGCGCCAGTCGGCGCGCCATCGCGCAGCCATTCCAGCGCCGTATCGTTCGTACTGTTGACCTGGTGGAAAAAGCGCACAGGGCGCGGTGAGAGCAGTTCGAGCAGGCGTTCTTCCGTCACTGTCACAAGGCCATCTCCCAAAACGCGTGACGCAAGCCTGCTAAACTGCCTGCGCCGTCCCTAACCTAAACGCTCATTATAACGCGCCGAGTCGTCGTTTTGGGATAGTAAGTCACTTAGTTGGGCAATTTCATCGTCATCCATCTGCTGAACCAGGCGTGAAACGCGGTCTCGCGCATTACGTTTGGACTTTTCAGCAGCGATTGCCGGAGCTTCCTGCCGCTGTCCGCTGTTGATGCCTGACAGCCAGACAGCAATCGTGGTTGCCATACCTGCCAGCGCAACCAGAACCGCTGCTGCCCCTTCAAGGTTAGAGGTGGGAGACACCACCATAACGACGAGCGCTGCCCATATAATCAATGTTGCGAATAAACGCGCGGAGTCTTTCATGAACCGGAACCTTTCAACATTTTCTCTTTATTTTACGTGTAAAAAGTTAACAAAGTTGCGACTTGTTAGACGAAATTCCGCAGCACTATATAATCAAATGGGGATTTGATAGCATACAGAGGCTGTGTATGGATCATCTGTGGACGCCCTGGCGTATGGCTTACATTCGAGGGGAGAAAAAACCGGTGGAAGGCTGTGTGTTTTGCAACAAGATTAACGCCAGCGACGATGATGAGCACGTTATCGCCCGTTCGCAGTATGTCTTTGTCACGCTGAACCGCTACCCCTACAACAACGGCCATGTGATGGTTGTCCCCTATGAGCATGTCGCCAGCCAGGAAGCGCTCTCGGCTGAAGCGCTCACCGATCTGATGCTCACCGTCAACCGGATGCTGGCCGTGCTGCGTGCCGCTTACAATCCACAGGCGTTCAACATGGGCGCGAACATTGGCACGGCGGCAGGCGCGGGCATCGCGGAACACTATCACTTTCACATCGTGCCGCGCTGGAGTGGCGACAGCAATTTCATGGGCGTGGTAGGCAGCACGCGCGTCATTCCAGACACGCTTGAAAATACCTATAAAGAGCTAAAAATGTATTGGAAACAGTTATTTGGAGAAGCACATGACAAATAAACATGCCCGTGAAGCGGTCATTCTCAGCGGCGCGCGCACTCCGCAGGGCAAATTCCTCGGCGCGCTGTCTGCAATGAGCGCGGCGGATATTGGGAAAATAGCCTTTCGAGCAGCAGTTGAGCGCAGCGGCATCAACAGCGCCGACCTCAACGAAGCGATTGTCGGCAATGTCGTCAGCGCCGGGGTCGGACAAGCCCTGCCGCGCCAGATTACCATCGGTATCGGCGTGCCGGACAGCGTCGGCGGCATTACCGTTAACAAGGTGTGCGGCAGCAGCCTGAAAGCGGTGATGATTGCGGCAAACGCCATCAAAGCCGAAGACGGCGACGTTTATCTTGCAGGCGGTGTGGAGAGCATGAGCCGCGCGCCGTACCTCAACGACTCAGTGCGGGCGGGCAACAAGTACGGCGAAGTGACGCTGCGTGATTCCCTCAAGACCGATGGGCTGTGGTGTACGCTGTGTGATTGGGGCATGGGCAACGCTGCTGAGTTCATCGGACGCCAGCTTGAAATCACCCGCGAAGAAATGGACAAATTCGCGGCGCGCAGCCACGAACTTGCAGCTAAAGCCACCGACGAGGGCAAGTTCAAAGCCGAAATCGCCACGATTACCCTCAAGGGACGCAAAGGCGACACAGTCATTGATACAGATGAACCCATCCGCCGCGACACTTCTGTGGAAACGCTGGCGAAACTGCCTGCTGCCTTCGAGAAGGATGGCGCGGTCACGGCAGGTAACGCGCCGGGCATGAACGACGGTTCGGCAGCCGTCGTGGTCGCCAGCCGCGAGTATGCCGAAAAGCATGGGCACAAGCCCATCGCGCGCATTGTGGGTTACGGCCAGGCAGCAGTAGAACCCGCGTGGCTGTTCTACGCCCCCGTTAAGGCTATCCCTGTGGCCCTGGCGCGTGCGGGCTGGACAGCCGACGACGTTGACCTGTTTGAGATTAACGAAGCCTTCGCCTCTCAGGTGCTCGCTGATCTTAAGGGCATGAAGCGCGACGGCCACAACGCACCGATAGAGAAGGTGAATGTCAACGGCGGCGCGATTGCACTGGGACACCCGCTTGGAGCCAGCGGTGCCCGCGTGCTGGTGACACTGATCCATGCGTTACAGGATCGCGGTCTGAAACGCGGTGTCGCGGCCCTGTGTCTCGGCGGCGCAGAGGGCGTGGCAATGGCGGTTGAGCTAGAAGACTAGCACGCCAGAACGATAAGCGATTGATGGGGCGAGGCAGTGCTTCGCCCTTTTGATTTCGCACAAACGCCGATTACAATCAGCTTATACCAAGGTTGAGATAAAGGCTTCGCTGTGACACGCACACTGCCTGTCATCCTGTTTTTCGTTCTGGTGATGCTCGGCATGGCGCTCCTGGCTATGTCCTTTGCCGAACAACTGCCCCCCGACTTCCCCATCGCCATCGACTGGCAGGCGCTGCACCGCGCAATTCGCGACGGACATATCAGCTATGAGCCGGGGATGGGCATGTATGTTCCCCCCTGGAATGCCCTGGTCGCCGCACCGCTGGGGTTCTTATCGATGCGCGCCAGTTGGGCGCTGGTCGCCCTGTTCACGATGGTAGTGCTGCTGTTCAGTGTGCCGCGCACCCGCCCACGCTGGCGTTATTATGCCGGCATCCTGCTGCTGGAAGCCTCGTTTCCGGCGTTACGGCACGCGGTTGATGGCAATTTCGAGGGGATGGTCATCGCTGGTATTCTGCTGGCATTATCTGGCTACCGCATGGGATTAAGCGCAGAGCCGCAGCGCCGCGCTGAGTGGTATGCTCCGATGCTGCTGGCGCTTGGGGTCTTGCTGGCCAGCGCTAAACCACAGCTTACGCTTCCCTTTCTCGCCGTATTGGGTCTCACAACGCTGTACATGTGGCGGCTGCGGCGCTGGCTGCGCGCACTGGGGTTTACGTTACTCGTGGTGCTGCCCTGTATGCTGTGGATTGGGCAGGCGTATCTCACGCATCTGTTCAGCATCCCGGAACGTGGCAGCATCATGGACATCGGATTAACCGCCGCATTGAACCGAATGCAGCTTCCATCGCCGCTGGTGGCCGCGCTGTGGCTGCTAGTACTGGGGATTACGTTAGGGCTGATGTGGCTGACACGCCCATCACGGACGCTGCGCCTGCCCTTCTCACGCGAACGCGCGGGTGTACTCATCGCGGCGGGACTGCTGTTGTCGCCCTACAGCGCCGGGAACAGTATGTTGACGCTGCTGGCAGTGGGCATCATTCCGCTGTTTCTCAGGCGTCCGCTGCTGGGTCTGCTGCTGATTGTCCCCATCGACCTGACCGTGCTGGTCAACAATCCCGCAGCGCTGTCGTTGCAGGCGTACTATACAACGGCGGTACTGCTGCTGTGCTGGGGTGTGCTGGGGTGGCGCGTGTGGAAGTCGGAACAACATCACGAGGCGAAGCCAGCCTACGTGAGTACCCCGTAATGCTCCGTTTTTCATGCTAAAATAGCCTGAGGAGGATGGTATGGTATTTGAAGAACGTGTCTACACCATCTCAGACTTACGCGAACTTGAAGGTCTGCCAGAAAATAAGGACAAACGCTTTGAACTCATCAGGGGCATGATTAATGACATTTGAGATTTATCAGGAGTGAAAATATCAATCGATGACGACATCACGCATCCACATGAGCCACGCTTATGGACAAACGCCAGCCAATGTCTTCAGCGACTTTGATTGGATACATCGCCATGAAAAAGAACTGCTTGAACAATATGGAGAGTGTTCGATTATTGTGTATCAGGAACATGTCCTTGGTGTCGGCGCAAATTATGATGAGGCTCTAGCAAGCGCAGAAAAGAATTTATCCCCAGACATGGGTGATGTAACCCCTGTACATCGCCGTATCTTCCATCGCCATCCTTTTTTGCGTATACGCCCAACCTCCGAAAACAGATAATGCCCACACACATAAGTTTACGCTTGTATCTGGACCCTGAAGAAGTTGAGATTACATTTAGCGTTAGGCGCAAAGACCAGACTTATGAAAGACTGACGGGAATTGTCGATACAGGCGCAGAAGTATCGTTGCTGCCACGAACCCTGCTGGACAAAATTGGGTACCGACCAAGCGAACGATTAGGAGAGTTAACGGTTGATCAGGCTGGAATTGCAAAACAATCCTTTTCAGCCATTGAAGGCTATGCCACATTTGTCCTTGAAGACCAATACGGCAGCAGAACACCTCCATTTGAAGCGCGAGTCTGGTTTGCCGATACAGACATTGCGCTCATAGGTTTTGAAGGCATTCTTAACCGTGCCGTTTTACATATTGATATGCTGGAAAGAATTGCCTGGCTGAACATCAACACATGACGATAGTTCAATCCCCCGCCCGTTCGCTGAACATCTCGCGTGAGTGTTCAATGTAACTCAATGACTGATGGCGGAAATAGGTGTTGTACAGTTCCGCGTAGTGACCGCCTAGCTGCATCAACTGGTCGTGACTGCCTTCCTCGATGATGTACCCATCCTTCAGCACAATGATACGGTCAGCGCTGCGCACCGTGCTGAGACGATGCGCGATCAGAATGGACGTGGACTGCGACAGAATCAATTCCAGTGCGTCCTGAATTTGCGTCTCGGTGAAGGGGTCGATGCTGGCGGTGGCTTCGTCCAGAATGAAAACGGCAGGCTTTTGCAGCAGCACGCGCAGCAGGCTCACAAGCTGCCGCTGCCCCATACTCAGATGTGCGCCGCGTTCGCCTACATCCGTCTGCAAGCCTTTAGGCAGTGTTTCCAGCCATTCGCCGCCGCCGATGCTGTACGCTACTTCACGGATTTCCTCGTCGGTAGCCTCCGGCTTGCCGTAGCGAATGTTATCCACGACAGTGCCGCTGAACAGGAACGGAAGCTGTGGCACGATGCCCAGACTGCCACGAAACTCCTGTATGTTAAATGAGCGAATGTCGCGCCCGTCGATGAGCAGTTTGCCATCCTGAAATTCGTAGAAGCGCGTAATCAGCTTGGCAATGGTGCTTTTGCCCGCGCCCGTATGCCCCACAAACGCCAGGCTCTCACCGGGTTGAATCGTCAGATTGAAGCTCTTGAGAACTGGCAGGTGATCTTTGTAGGCGAAGTTCAGGTTCTGGAACTCAATTTTGCCCCGAAGTTTTCCCACAGGTTCGTTGCCCGTCTGCACCACAGTATTCTCAGCGTCAATCAGCGCAAACACACGCTCTGCCGAGGAGAAGCCCTGCTGAAGCTGTGACCAGAACGCCGCCAGGTTGATAAATGGGAACAGGAAACGGTCAACGCTCTGAATGAACAGGTACCACGAGCCGACGTTAATTGCGCCTTCGACCACCGCCGCCGCGCCTGCGTAGACCACGGAGCCAATGACACCGCCCGCCAGCGCGTTCAGCGTCGGGAACACCAGCGCCAGGATGAAACCGCGCCGCAGGTTGATGGTGTACGACTGAACGTTGACCTTGACAAATTCGTCGTACATCATGGATTCCTGGCGGAAGTTCTTGGCAACTGAGATACCGGCGACACTTTCCTGAATCTGGTCGTTCACCGCCGCCATCGCGCGCGAACCCTGCCGTGTGACCTTACGCGCCACCGAACGGAACATCAGCGCAATACCAACGATGACCGGCGACCACGCCAGCAGCAGCGCCAGCAAACGCCAGTCACGGTTGAGCAGCACAAAGAACAGCACCGTCAGTTCGATAAACTGCGTGATAATGTCACCGCTGACGACGATGACCTGTCCAAATTCCTGCGTATCGCTGGTGATACGGCTGATGACTTTGCCCGATTTGGTTTCATCATAAAAGGCGAGGTCGCGATACACCGAAGCGGCAAAGGCATCCTTGCGCATCTGTGTAATCATGCGAGCAACCACCCGGCTCGTCAGGCGGCGGCGCAGCCAGCCAAACAGATATTCCAGTATTGCGCTAACGAACAACGCCCCAATGAGCAGCGTCAGTGTACTGGTATCGCCACCGCTTTGCAGTTCTCCAACAACAGTAGAAATCAGTATCGGCGTAATCGAGCCAATGAATGACAAGACCAGCAGCGTGGCGACGATGGTCAGAAGCTGCCGCTTATAGGAACGCATGTACGCCCAGATGCGCTGCATCAGGTAGCGATCTGTGTACTGACGGTCATATTTTTCTTCGTTCAGGTTGCCAAAAAAGCCCATAGTGGAGTTCTCAGTTATCTGTAGACAAAATGGCGCAAACGCTAAGTCACGACGCAGCTAGGCGCGGCGTTTCGCAGCCTCAGCCTGTGTCAGCGCCATGAATTCTTCGGTTGATGTGCCTTCGTAGCGTGCGAAAATGCGGCGATACGCGTCAGAGGTTTGCAGCAGGTCTTCGTGTTTGCCCTGTGCCACCACCCTGCCCTGCCGTAAAACGATAATGTGATCCGCCCAGCGAATCTGCGAAAGGCGATGCGTGATGAGAATAGTGGTGCGTCCTTTAGCGGCTGCCCAGATAGCCCGCTGAATATGATCTTCGGTGGCGCTGTCAATCGCGCTCGTGCTGTCATCCAGAATCAGAATCGGGGGATTTGTCATGAAAGCACGGGCAATAGCCACACGCTGACGCTGACCACCGCTGAGGGTCACACCACGCTGGCCGATGACGGTGTCATAGCCTTCGGGGAATGTCTGGATGAAGTCGTGGGCCTGCGCTTTGCGCGCGGCATCTTCAACAAGTTCGCGTGTTGTATCTTTTCTGCCAAACGCCACGTTCTCCGCGATGCTGCGGCTGAACAGAAAAATGTCCTGTTCGATAATGCTGATTTGTGACCGCAGCGATGCCAGATTCCAATCCTTGACATTTACGCCGTCCACCAGCACTTCACCGGAGGTTGTGTCCCAGGTGCGGTTAATCAATTTGATGACGCTGCTCTTGCCGGAACCTGTCTGCCCCACGATTGCCACCGTCTGTCCTGGCTCAATCTTAAAAGTCAGATGTTGCAGGATTTCCTTGCCATCGCCGTAACCAAACGTCACGTCGCGGAACTCAATCGCGCCTTGCAGCGGCTGCGCATAACCTTCCGTGTTCTGATCCAGTTCCGTCTTCGTGTTAATGATATCGAGAATACGGCGCGCGCTGGCGTAACCCAGAGCCGCCTGAGACAGTGAACGCAGTGATGAATACACGGGAAACTGGAACAGCGTGATCTGCCCGACATAAGCCGTGATGATACCGATGGAGATAAGGCCCTGCTGGTACAGATACACCGCATGGATAAAAGAAAATACAGTCGCCAGCGCCAGCCACAGGAACGGCAGATAACGTGCTTCGATGTCGGACTGCTGCACGTAACGGCGGTAAACTTCATCGGCCAGCATGTTGAACTCGCCAATTTCGCTGTCTTCGCTGGCCGCACCTTTTACCACCTGCACACCATCGAGTGTTTCCGCAAGCTGCGCGTTCATATTGCCGAAGGTCACGCGCACTTCCTGCGCGATAGGATTCAGCGTGCGCACAAAGCGATACTGCGTGTAGAGATAAATAATCATGAAAATCGAGGGCGTCAGCAGCAGCGCAGGATAAAGCTGCGGCGCTGCAATCAGCGGCACAATCAGGAACATCCCTGAACCGATAATCAGGTTCATACCGGGACTCATCATCAGGTTCATTTCGCGCACATCATTGGTCACGCGCGCCATGATTTCGCCCACCGGTTTATCAGCGTGGAACGTCATACTTTTGCCAAGCAGGCTGGCGTACAACTCGTCACGCACATCGCGTTCAATACGCTGGGCGAACACTTCCGCCGAGAAATTACGCATCACTTGCAGGCAGGCACGCATCAACTGCGACAGCAGGATGAACAGCGCCCACTTCCCTGCTGCGGGTAGTCCTTCCCCGTTGATAATCGAATTCAACGCCATGCCGCCAAAATAGGGAACCGCCGCCGCCAGCGCCGCATTACAGAATGCGCCGAACACCATACCAAAGCCCCAGAAGGGGTGGCGACGGATATGAGACCAGATATACCGCAGCGGCGAAGAATGGTCTGTTTTGTATGGTTTATGGGCAATAAACTCAGCAGCCATGAGGGAAAATCTCGTAATTACAGATGAGTTGGACAGTTCTATCTTAGCTGATGCAAAATACACCAACTAAGTCCAATTTTCCTTAACGCTTGGAATTTTTAAAATGAGGTTTTGCTATAAAAGGGCGGATAACCGCCCCATAACCGCTTATTTCGCGCCTGTCAGTTTATTCTTGATACCCAACAGACCCTTGAGGACTTTCTGGCTGGCGTTCAGTTGGTCGATGTTCTCCAGACCGACTTCATAAGTTGCCGCACCCTGCATCAGCTTGCCATCCTTGACCTGCAAGTCAGCCATAGCCAGCAACGTTTCGCCATAGAATTTCTTCTCACCGAGCACTTCAAACAGGTCAGCCGCCTGACGATAGCAGTTATAAGCCTGCTCCTTATCGCCCAGCGCGACATACACACCACCCAGGTTCCCCAGTGCCTGCGCGCTGTGCAGTTGGTCACCCAGTTCCTGGAACGTGCGCAGCGCGGCTTGCACCGCTTCCAGTGCCTGCTGGTGTTCGCCCAGTGAACGATGCACAATCCCAATGTTCGACTGCATTTCCGCCGCTAATTCGCGCTTGCCTTCGGCGGTATAAGCTTCATACGCCTGCTGAAAGGTACGCGCGGCAGCCTCATAATCATGCTGTTGGAATAACTTAATCCCTTGCTGCTGCAATTCGCTGGCAGTAGGCATTGTTTCGTTTCCTTTCATCCTACATGGTGATATTCAGGACGCTTTCGCCCACCCGTCGCAGACGATCCGTCGGCATCTGGGCAAGCAGCATCGCGATTTCGATGAATCCCATGTTAAGGGGATTTGCTGCAAATTGGCGTAAATCTTCTGGCAGTTCCATAAAATGACGCCACATTTCCTTTTGTGCCAGCAGTTCCCCAATCTGGCTGCTGCTTTCCAGGAAATAACTGATATTCTTCTTCACCAATCCTGACAGCACCGATAGCTGGTGCATGGGAATAGCAACTTCCCCCAATTCGTACTGGGTAAGCAGTTCTACGGAAATGTGCCCTGCATTGGCCAGATCATCAGCACTTAAGCTGATTTCCTCACGCGCCTGACGCAGCAGCGCGCCAATCATACGGGTACGCAGCGCAAGATATTCGCTCTGGGTATCCAGTGTACTGCCGCGTGTCGATTCCAGTGTCTCCTGTCCCCAGAAGTGGCTGACAGGCACGCCAAGATAATACGCGAGGATTTCTAACTGTGGCAGGCTGGGCACTTCGTCGCCAAACTCCCAGGCCTCGACCAGTTCCGCCGCAACATGCAGCAGGTTGCCACAATCCTGTAAACTGCGACCAGCGCCGAGGCGGGCATCACGCAGCAAAACGCCGAGCATTTTGCCACGAATCTTATACCCCTGTTCGGGATCAGGCTTTTGCACGGGCGCGTTCTTATCGCCTTCCGCCTTCGCCTCTTTGTTTGCCTTCATCCGTGCCGCAATATCACCAAAGCCCATAATTTACCTCCGCGCAGTCATTTCTTTTTGCATTATAGAACTTCGCCGCAGATGGGGCAAATCTGAAAAATAGTTACGCAGAGGTTAGAAATGAAAAACATTCGTGGCGCATAAGTTTCGCCTTATGGTTGAAAGGGATATAATCAGTGCTAAGATGTTGTATGGGTGTGCCGTAACTATTGCTAACGGCGTTTATTACGCGTCGTATGGAAAACAAGCGAGCCTGCTGTCTATGATCAATAAACCAGTACCGAACGAGAACGTAACGGATGAAGTCATTCGTCTTCGGGCAGAGGTTGATCGTCTGCAATCGGTCAGCAATGTCACTAGCATGTTGGGCATTACGCTCGACGTGAATCAACTGCTCACAAACCTGATTTCTGTCGTCGATAACCTTATCGAATGCAGTCGTTCTCTTGCGCTGGTTCTCGACGAAGATGAAATCGGATTAAAGCTGGGCGCAGCCAGCAAGGAAAGCAGTACCAATGCCATTGGGCCTGAAAACCTGAAGCGCCTGCGAAATGCCATGCTGATCGTCTACAACGCAGAGAACGATGCGCTGGTGGGGCGTTGGCTGCGTGGCGAATCCGTATATGTTGAAAATGAAGCTTTCCTAAATGGTTCAGTATTCCAGCGCTTCGCCCAGCTTGCCCAGCTCAAGACTTTTTTCAGTGTCCCGCTGCTGGCCAACAATAAGCTGATTGGCGCGGTCATTGCCGAGAGTATGCCCGGCAAACCGATCACGCTGGAAGACCGCGAAGTGCTGCAAGCCACTTCCATCAACATGGCAATCGCGCTGGAAAATGCCCGCCAGCACAGCAAAACCGTGCAAAAGCTGGCCAGCAACATGAACGAAATGAACCTGCTGCATCAGGTTGACCGCGAACTCAACAGCACTATCGCGCTGGATCACGTCTTCAGCATGACGCTTGACTGGGCGATGCGCTTCACCAATTCCAACAACGCCTTCCTCGCGCTCTACAACGATAGACTCGACACCATGCGCACGGTGGCCCAGTATGGCTACGAAGTCTCCAACGAGCAGATGGACTACCTGCGCGGCGATAACAGCATTGACCATCGCGTCGGGCGCAGTGGGCGCGCGGAAATCGTACCGGATGTCACCCTTGATATTGACTTTGTGCGCATCGCACCCAATTCGCGTTCCAAACTGGTCGTCCCCGTTGTGCGTGAAGACCGTGTGCAGGCCATCATCTCGCTGGAAAGCAAGAAGCTTAACAACTTCACCGATGACCATCTGGAATTTGTAGAGAAGCTCGCAGCCCGTGCGGGTGTAGCGATTGATAACGCGCGTTTGTATACCGAAACCGCGCAGGAACGCGAAAAGCTGTCGTTCATCCTCAGCAACATTGCCGATGTCGTGATCGTGATTGACGAAAGCGACAAAATCCTGCTGATTAACGAAATGGCGATTTCAGTGCTGCGCTTATACGTCGGTCAGGATTACGATGGTAAGCGCTTTGATGAAGCCTTTGAATCCGCGCCGCAGTTGAGTGACGGATACCGCAAGGCCAAAGAAGCGCGCCAGGCATTGATTCAGGAACTGACCATGCCCAATGGGCGTATCTACCACATCAACATGATGCCGCAGCCGACGATTGGCTGGATTGTCGTCATGCAGGACATCACGCCCTTCAAGGAAATGGATCAGTTGAAGAACGAACTGGTCGCCACAGTCTCGCACGACCTCAAGCAGCCCTTGAGCGTGATGAGCGGCTATCTGGATTTGCTGGATATGCATCGCAAGTTCGACGATACCGGGCTGAATTTTGTCATGATGATCGAGCGCTCTATCCGCCACATGCGCAGCCTGATTGACGACCTGCTGGACCTGGCAAAGATCGAATCCGGTGTCAAGCTGAAGCTCCAGGCCGTGCAGTTGAAGGAGGTGCTGGGTGAATCGATTGAAGCCGTCAAGCCGTCTGCCGAAGCAAAGGCCATGACGATGGACATCAACCTCCCCGAATATCTGCCGCTTGTACAGGGCGACAGCGCGCGTTTGCAGCAGGTGTTCACCAACCTGATTAGCAATGCTGTCAAGTACACGCCGCCTACAGGCCGTGTGCAGGTGCGCGCCGAGAATCGCGGCATGGCGGTACATGTCGCAGTGGAAGACTCTGGCATGGGCATCAGCCCGGAAGATCAGGCGCGTATCTTTGACCGCTTCTACCGCGTGCGCCGTCCTGAAACCGAAAGTATCGAAGGCACCGGCCTGGGTTTGGCGATTGTCAAGAAGCTGGTCGAGGCACATAACGGCAAGATCGGGCTGGAAAGCCGCCTCGGTGAAGGTTCAACCTTCCACGTCACACTGCCCCTGTCCGAAGAAGTCAACTAACGAATTTACGTGGTCTTTACATCACAACACTGCGGTGTTGTGATATATTTTTACTTGTATTTAGATGATTGGCTAACTATCTAATGGAAAACGCACTGACACAATCGCTGCAAGCGCTAACAGACCCCACGCGGCGCAAAATCCTGCAAATGCTCGGCCAGGGCAGCCTGTCGGCGGGTGAAATCGGCGCAGCCTTTGACATGAAAGCGCCGAGCATCTCCCATCACCTGACCGTGCTCAAAAATGCTGGATTGGTGCTGGCTGAGCGTCAGGGACAAAACATCGTCTATTCGTTGAATACGACGGTGATGCAGGAGTTTATGCAGCAGATGATGCAGCTTTTCCACGTAGGAGAACAGAAACATGAATAGCAAGTGGTTCGCACCCGTCGTGATCGTCGCCATGCTGATTTTCAGCGCGGCAGTCTACAATGCCTTGCCAGCCCAGGTGCCCATTCATTGGAATGCATCAGGGGTGGCAGATCGTTATGGCGACAGGCTCTTTGGTGTGCTGGCGATGCCTGTGATAGCCTTGGTCTGTGCCGTGCTGATCCCCACGATGCGCCGTCTCGATCCGCTGCGTGCGTCGTACACTTCCTTCGAGGGCACTTACCGCTTCTTGATTAACCTGCTGGTCGTGTTCCTCGGCTTCGTGCATGTGATGTCGCTGGGCATTGCGCTGGGCTGGAGCATCAACATGTCGCAGGTGATTGGCGTAGCGCTGGGGCTGATGTTTGCGCTGCTGGGGAATGTGCTGGGGCGCGTGCGTCCGAACTGGTTTATGGGCATACGCACCCCCTGGACCATGTCTGACCCGGAAGTCTGGCGGCTGACACATCGTGTAGGGGGCCGGATGATGGTCGTGATGGGACTGGTGGTGATGGTTGTGAGCCTGGTTCTGACCGGAGAACTGGCCGTTATCGCCATGATGATTACCATCTTCGGCACGACAGGCGCCATCCTGGTGTATTCCTATATCGCGTGGCGGCGGCTGCATCCCGCAGCCTAAGACTTGAACGCAGGAGGCGGCTCACCACCGCCTCATTCCAACCATTTCTATCCCATTCCCCGCAATACTGTCCTGATCAAATTCCCCACTGACCGTCTGGTACATCGTCGTGCAAGAAATCCAACAAAGTTTGCCGCGTATCAGACGCATGTTATATCATTGATTTGAATAATCGAATCACCATTAGAAAACCTTAATCAAAAGACGATACCATGCCCGTTTTACAGACAAAAATCGACCCCCACAGTGAAGATTTCCGCCAGAATTACGAGCATAACGGCAAGCTCGTGGATGAACTGAACGAGCGCCAGGCAAAAGCGCGCGAAGGCGGCGGCGAACGCAGCCAGAAACGTATGCTGGAGGCCAACAAACTGCTGCCGCGTGAACGCCTCGAACTGCTGCTTGACCCGGACACGCCGTTCCTGGAGCTTTCCACGCTGGCGGCGTTTGGCATGTACGACAACGAAGCGCCCGGTTCCGGCAGCATCAACGGCATCGGTAGGGTCAGCGGCGTGGAATGTATGCTCAACGTGAACGATGCGACGGTGAAAGGCGGCACCAGCTACCCGGTCACTGTCGATAAGGCGCTGCGGGCGCAGCAAATCGCCCTGGAAAACCACCTGCCCTGCATCTATCTGGTGGAAAGCGGCGGCGCGTATCTGCCGCTGCAATCGGAGTTGTTCGTCAAAGGCGGGCGCACGTTCGCTAATCAGGCGAAGATGAGCGCAGCAGGCGTCCCGCAGATTTCGCTGGTGTTCGGCAACAGCACCGCAGGCGGCGCTTATGTACCGGGCTTAAGCGATTACACAGTACATGTGCGCAGGCAGGCGAAAGTGTTCCTCGGCGGGCCGCCGCTGGTCAAAATGGCGATTGGCGAGGAAGTAGACGACGAAACGCTGGGCGGCACCGATATGCACGCGCGCGTTTCCGGGCTGGCGGATTACGTGGCGGAAGATGACGCCGATGCCCTGCGCATCGGACGTGACATCGTCGGGCGGCTGAACTGGCAGAAGACGATCCGCGCCAAACTGGAGACGCCGGAAGAACCGCTGTACGACCCTGACGAACTGCTGGGCGTGATTCCGATGGACGTGCTGCGCAAGCCGCTGGACATCCGCGAGGTGATCGCGCGTGTGGTTGATGGTTCGCGCTTCCTCGAATTTAAGCCGGATTACGGCCCGACGCTGGTGTGCGGGCACGCCCACATCAACGGCTTCCCGGTGGGCATCATCGGCAGTAACGGCATCCTGTTTTCGGACAGTTCCAACAAAGGCGCGCAGTTCATCCAACTGTGCAACCACAGCCGCACGCCGCTGATTTACCTGCAAAACATCACCGGTTTCATGGTGGGCAAGGATTACGAAGAAGGCGGCATCGTCAAACACGGCGCGAAGATGATTAATGCCGTTGCCAACAGCACGGTGCCGCAGTTCACGGTGATGGTCGGCAGCAGCTACGGCGCAGGCAACTATGCCATGTGTGGCCGCGCCTATGACCCACGCCTGCTGTTCACCTACCCCAACAGCAAAATCGCGGTGATGGGCGGCGAACAGGCATCAGGCGTGTTAGGCATCGTACAGGAACAATCGGCGCGGCGCAAAGGGCAGGAACCGGATATGCCGCAGATTGAGTTCATGAAGGCGATGGTTAAGCAGCAGTTCGACAAGGAAGCCGACGCCTACTACGCCACCGCGCGCTTGTGGGACGACGGCATCATCGACCCACGCGCTACACGGCAGGCGCTGAGCATCGGCCTGAGCATGAGCTATAACCGCGACTGGGTCAGCGAAGGTGCGCCGCGGTACGGCAACTTCAGGATGTAACCCCTCAGCAGTGAGTGGAAAGTAATGAACACATGCGGTTTCTGGTGGATGAGGGCTGTGACGCGGCGATTGTGAGCGTGCTGCGCGAGTTGGGGCATGATGTGCTGTGGGTGGCGGAAGCCGCGCCGGGCACGACGGATGCCGATATTCTCGCGTGGGGGCTGCGTGACCAGCGGCTGATTGTGCATCACGATCTGGACTTCGGCGAACTGATTTTTCGCGATCACCTGCCCAGTCACGGCGTGATTCTGGTGCGCATTCCCGACCCGCAGCGTCACATACGACCCGCGCGCATTCGCAGGTGTTGGAACGTACGACGAAGCCCAGCGCTGTTGAGGCTATCGCGCGGGTACCGCATGAGCCAGTTTACCGCGAACGCTGAGCAACGTCCGCAGCGTCACACAGCAGAAGCAGAGCAGCGCGGACAGCCGCCTGCCTCAGCGCTGGACGTGCCGCACGAGGACTGGAAGACGTTCGCGCTGGCCTTTGATGGCGAAACGCTGTGTCGCCAGGGGATCGTCCGAACGCGGCATGGTACGCGCAGCAGATGAAACAGCACAAACAAACAGGCGCGTGGAACCTATCGCTGTGGGAACTGCGTGATGCTGTATCTGGAGGCGAACAGGTCAAGAACATTGGAGGGGCAGAAGAACAGAGAACATGACCTGTTAGCCGAAATCAGGAAACAGACGGGAGCGTAAGCCATGTCAGACGTTGCACCCGGAGAGACTTCGTTGAGGAGTTTTTGCTTACACCACAGGAGCACGATGAAGACAAATTGTTTGAACTCGTGAGAGATCGGTGGCAGGTTCAACAGGCAAAGCACCGCGCTGGCAGGACGGTGGTGACTTGGAAACTTTGTCAAACCACGAAAACCTTGGACATGTGACTGGCGCAGATGGCAGTTATGTGCTGCATCAGAATATTCCATTTTATGCGCATTCCTGATGTGACGAACACCGGTAGAACGACTCCCCGTGCTGCCCGAAAATTCGTTCATCCCGTGGCACCCGACTTGGCACTTGAGGTTGTCTCTAAGAGCGAGTGGAGACGATATCGCGAGAAAATTGACGATATGACTACGGAGTGCGTTGATCTGGGTTATATATCCACGCTTACGGCTTGTCGATGTTTACACACAGGAACATCCCTACGCAGTGCATAAACTCAATGGTGTATAACGTTGAGGAGATATTCACGCACGGTTCACGCTGGCAATGAAGGATATTTTTGATATTTAGGTGGAAATCTCATGCCATATATAGCGCTAATTATTGAGAAGATTAAGGGCGGGCTTTGAAACAGAGGCGGAAGCACGCGCCTACTGTCAGGCGGTACAAGGCACAATGGCGCGATTTTTGAAGGCACATTCGACAGTGCGATTGAGAAACGGACAGCCGCTGTTGCGTATCTGTGGGGCCAAAGGTTATAACGTGACGCCGCTAGAAGGCAAAGATGTGCCTTATGACATTTTGTGCGTAAGACAAAATTCAGCGCAGACGGTTTGCATGCAGCATTTGTGCTTGAAACAGATGAGTTATGCGAATTCCCATCGTGCGATTGAACAAGCGTTTGCAGATGGCGCTGGGACGGTCTGGGGAGATTTTTATCCGACTGTCTGGAGTGAAAATTTTAAAGACCTCGCAGCGCCATGATTAACATATCGCGAGAGGTGGCACACTTGACGGTGGTGATGTGATCCCGATTTTCAACTGCCCATTGCAGATTTGTTTGAGGAAATCGTGGTGAGATTAAGCAGGCTGACTTTTAACCGTAAATATTGCTACTCGAAAACATCAATATGAATCTGAACCAACTATGGCAAGTCATGATACGACGAGAACTCTTACCGGAAAACAGAAAAAATAGAAATTCCGCCAATCAAGGATTATAACAGTTGGCATGAACTTCGTTTCTGATTAATCAATATATATTGCTCGCGAAATGGGAGTTACAGTCAGAAAAATGGGAACAATTAAAACGTTATCTGCGGGATATGACAATGGGATATGACTACGATAACGAACTCTCTGATGCTGAATCATTTCCATACCCGACATCGCATGGTACTCGGCTCTTGTCCTTTGACGAAATTGTTAGTATTTTGCACATCATTGCTGAGAGGACAGGGCAACACTACAAAACAGACAACCGATTGCGTGGATTTGAGAAAGTAAATGCGCAAGGTCAAGTTATAAAAACTCAATATCTTTTTAAGATCATGAAAGGCTTAGATATGGTTGCCAATGCTAAATCCGCCTGACGGTCGCTGAAACCTACTTTACTTTGCCGGGCGGCGTAACCATGAAAGTCGGTGCGCGCCTTCGTCGAGAAGGAAATCACGCCCTACATCGACGAGTGGGAAGCCGCTGAAATCGCGCCGCTGCATGACCTGTTCAAGAAGATGGGCCAACTTGGTTTCCTCGGCCTGAACTACGACGAAGCCTACGGCGGGGCGAACGCCGACTTCTGGTTCACGGTGATTCTGTGCGAAGAACTGGCACGCTGCGGCGCGGGCGGTGTACCGATGGCCATTACCGTCCACACCGACATGTGTACACCCGCGCTGGCGAAATACGGCTCGCATGAACTCAAAGAGAAGTATCTGGCCCCTGCTCTGCGCGGCGAGATGGTCGGCGCGGTGGCGGTGACCGAGCCGGACGCAGATTCCGGCGTGGCGCGCATCCGTACCCGCGCCCGCCGCGAAGGCGGCGAGTATGTCATCAACGGCAGCAAGATGTACATCACCAACGGCACGCAGGCCGACTGGATTGTCTGCTGGCGCGCACCTCGTCGGGCGAGGATTATCGGCATGTCGCTGATTATGGTGCCGACCAATACGCCGGGCTTCATTGTCAGCAAGAAGCTGAAGAAGCTGGGCAACCACAGCAGTGACACCGGACTGCTGACGTTTGAAGACCTGCGCGTGCCTGTCAGCAACCGCATCGGCGAGGAAGGCATGGGCTTCTACTACCAGATGGAACAGTTCCAGATTGAGCGTGCAGTCGGCGCGATTGGCACAGTAGCAGGCTCGGAACTGGCGGTGCGGCAGACCATCAAGTACTGTCAGGAGCGCAAGACGTTCGGTAAGCCGCTGATTGCCAACCAGTGGATACAGTTCAAGCTGGGCGAGCTGCTGACCGAAATCGAAGCCGCGAAACAGTTAAACTACTACTGCGCCAGCCTGATTGATGAAGCCAAGCAGTCGCGCGATGCCAGCGATATGACCGTCGTCAAGGTGGCGTCGATGGCCAAGCTGAAGGCCGGGCGGCTGGCGCGCGAGGTCGCTGACACCTGCTTGCAGTTCTACGGCGGCATGGGTTACATGGAAGAAACGCCGATTTCGCGCTACTTCCGTGACTCGCGGCTGATCAGCATTGGCGGCGGCGCGGACGAAATCATGCTGCGCATCATCGCCCAGATGGAAAACATGAACCCTCATTAACCCACCCATCAACAGGAGACTCTATGCAAATTCACTGCCGTTACTGTGCTTCGGAAATTCCAGCCGCCAACATCAACCTCGACAAACTGCTGGCGAAGTGTTCCAACTGCAACGCGGTATTCAGCATCGCGGGCGAAATGGGGCTGGCGCAAGGCGAAAAACCCAAAGCCGCCGCCAAACGCATGAGCGTGCCGCTGCCCACTCGCGTCAGCATGGATGAAACCGCTGGCGAACTGGTCATCCGGCGCAAGTGGTTCTCGCCAGTGAGCACGCTGCCGCTGACGTTTTTCGCCGTCATCTGGAACGGCTTTCTCGTATTCTGGTACAGCATTGCGCTCAGCAGCGGCGAGGGGCAGATGGCGCTGTGCGGCAGCCTGCACCTGGCGGTGGGCCTGTTCCTGACCTACTGGGTGGCGGCGCAGTTCATTAACGAAACGGTGATTACCGCCAACGCCGAAACGCTGGACATCAAAAGTGGCCCGATACCGACGACGGGCAACAAAGCGCTGACAGCGGTGGACATCGCTCAGATTTACTGCATGGAAAAGATCAGCCGGGGGCGGCGCTCCACAACCGTCACTTACGAAGTAGCGGCGATTATGCAGGACCAGCGGCGCGAGTCGCTGCTGACAGGCCTGTACAACCCGGAGCAGGCGCTGTTTATTGAGCAGGAAGTCGAGCGTTTCCTCGGCATCGAGAATCGCGGCGTGCCGGGTGAACTGGGGAGGTACTAATGGCGTATCGCATTGGTTCTGCACAGGGGTTTTACGGCGACGATGTGACCAAAGCGCTGCCGATGATCGAAGGCGGGCACGTCGATGTTGTGTGCTTCGAGGCGCTTTCGGAACTGACGCTGGCGATTCTGCAAAAGGACAAGTTGGCTGACCCCAAACGCGGCTACACGTTCGACCTGCGCACCATCGCGCAGCAGATATTGCCCAAAGCCTTCGCCCGCAAAATCCCGCTGATCAGCAATGGCGGCGGGCTGAATCCGCAGGCAGGGGCGGAGATGATCCGCGAGACGGCGGCGAAACTCGGCTTGAAAGGGCTGAAAATCGCGGCGATTTCCGGCGACGATGTGCTGGCGCGCCTGCCCGAACTGCAAGCCTCCGGCGAGCCGCTGGCGCACATGGAAACGGGTGAAAAAGCCGCAGACGCCGCTAACCAGAACTTCGTCACGGCGAATGTTTATCTTGGCGCTGCGCCGATTGCCGAGGCGCTGAAGAACGGCGCGGACATGATTCTCACCGGGCGCGTGGCTGACCCATGCCTGTATCTCGCACCGCTGATTGCGCACTACGGCTGGTCGTGGGACGACTGGAACAAGCTGGCGTCGGGCATCGTCGCCGGACATCTGCTGGAATGCACCGGGCAGGTCGTGGGCGGCAACAGCCTCGCCGCATTGGAAGTGGTCGATGCGCGTGATCTGCCGAGCCTCGGCTACCCCATCGCCCATGTCGAAGCCGATGGCAGCTTCATCATCAGCAAGACGCCGGACACGGCAGGATTTGTCAGCAGCAGCACCGTGAAGGAACAGCTTCTCTACGAAATCCACGACCCCGCCAATTACATCACGCCCGATGTGGTGGTGAATTTCACGACATTGCGGCTGGAAGATGTGGGCGAAAATCAGGTGCGGGTGACAGGTGTCACAGGCAAGCCGCGCCCCGAAAAGCTCAAGCTGAACATGGGCCGACTGGAAGGTTATTCACGCGAACTGATTTTCACGGTGGGTTATCCCGAAGCGTGGCGCAAGGTCGAACAGATGACGGCCATGATTGGCGAGACGTGGAAGGGTTTGCCCATCAACCGCGTGGAGTTCAGCTACCCCGGCATGAACAGCTTATTCGGCGGGATTTCGGCGCTGCCGGAAGACCCGCTGGAAGTCATCGTGCGCGTCATCTTCACGGCGTATGACAAGGACACGCTGAAAACGGCGGTGCGGCGCATGATGGGCAACGGACTCAGCGGGCCAGCGGGCATGAGCGTCTCAGGCACCACCGTCGGCGCGGAACCGAGCATCATCGTCGGCCTGTTCCCCACGCTGGTCAGCCGCGAGTGCGTGACGCCACAAATAGAGTATTTTGAGGTGTAAGAGACTTCATGCGTGCGAATTGATTTACGACTAAAGACTAAAGACTAGCGACTAAAGACTATGACCAAACGACTTTACAATCTCGCCTTCGGGCGTTCGGGCGATAAGGGGAACATCGCCAACATCAGCGTGATTGCGCGCTCACCGCAAGCCTATCAGGACATCAAAGCCAAACTGACAGCGGCGCGCGTCAAGGAATATTTCGGGGAACTGGTGAAGGGCGATGTAGTCCGTTATGAATTAGACAACATCGAAGCGTTGAACTTCGTGCTGTACGACGCGCTGGACGGCGGTGGCACACGTTCGACACGTATTGACCCGCTGGGCAAATCGCTGGCGGGCGCCTTGTTATATATGCCTTGGGAGGATTAAACATGGAACACAAAACCTGTCCGTCGTGTGGCGGCGACAAATTCGAGTGGGGACTGCTGCGCGCGGTGAACTATCGCAGCGGTTTAGGCGTGCTGGGCGGCGGCGCAAAAGCGGTAAAGGTGCAGCGCTGCCTGACGTGTTATCACCTGCTGCTGTACACCGACGACAGCATTACGCGCCGTGACCAACTGCTGAAGCTGGCGAGCACCGTCGTCAAAATCGCCGTGCCCGTGCTCGTGGTGATGGCGATTGCGCGCCCGTTCTGGAACGTCGTGCTGGCGCTGCGCGGTTTCTCACGCCAGACGATGCAGGTGAAATCGCAGTTGGATACGCTTTCGACGCAGATTGAAAACGTCTCCAAGTTCTCGCTGCCGCAGTTTGCCAACGGCACGAAGAAAAAAGCCGAGCGTGAGACGGTGGCGTAGGAAGTTAACCACCAAGGCACAAAGAGCACAAAGGGAAGAGGGAGAGCCAGCTTGTCAAAGTATCTGGCACAGCGTTTCAGTCGCATAACGGTAGACTTCACGCACATGGATGGGCAGGCGTGTATTCGCGGCTTGTCGATTACCGTGTCTGATGTGGTGAAGCTGGCGATCAGCGGCAAATCAGCAGCAGAGATTATCGCTGTGTATCCTGAGTTGGAAGCAGACGACGTACATCAGGCGTTGGCATGGAGCCTTGAAGATGTGAGCCGCGATGCAGTTAGCTATGAAATTGTTATGCCCCTAGAATCACTCAGGGGGTGGGTTGGCCTATTGAAATATGACATTGAGGACAACGAAACATTCTCTCGTGACCAAATTGCAGAGTTCGTTCAACATATTTCCATCAATGCAGCGATAACCAGGGTGCGTTTTCTACGAGTCAGATGTTGGGTGTGGCTAAGGTACACTCTTGCACAGTGGAGCTTTCAGAAATTGGATGTTGCTGAAGTTGTCAGAAATGTTACGTATGAATTCAATGAGTATAGTTCTGTTCTACTTGAAACCACTCTTCCAGACAATCTACCATTTGTTAAGGGCATCCGTCTAATACTGGAACCTGCACTTCTGTTTCTGCTTATCTGCGAACGTTTGCCGACTTTACCACATGCTTGCCTAACCATAACACTCAACGAGGACACTATCCATTTTCGCATACATCGCAACCTTGATTCTTTGGCCAATAGTTCTTCTGGCCGCGGCAATGACCCTAAAGAAAATTTGCTCCATGAAGGCGGATTCATTTCTATTGCGGCTCTAGCCATTGAAAAGCACAAGAGTAAATTGGAAATTGATTCCTCCGATACCCACATCAACTTTGAATTCGACTTGCCGATTTGGAAAGAGAACGAAAAGTGATTTATGACCACATCCTTTGAAACCATCACACTTGACCTGACTCCCCCGTTCGCCTACCTGACGCTCAACCGTCCTCACGCCAAAAACGCCATGAGTATGCAGATGGTGCTGGACCTGCTGGCGGCGTTCGAGGCGCTGCGCGACAACCGCGCGGTGCGCGCGGTGCTGCTGTCCGGCGTGGGCGACACCTTCTGCGCGGGCGGCGACATCAAGGAAATGGCGGCAGCCTTCCAGAGCGGCGAACCTCAAGCCAATCGCGGGCTGCTCGATACGCTGCTGCGTGCCGTCAATCAGGCGCCGCAGGTCATCATCGCCAAGGTGCAGGGCGCGGCGATGGGCGGCGGCTTCGGGCTGCTGTGCGTGTCGGACATCGCCATTGCCGACAGCAGCGCCACGTTCGGAATGCCGGAGGTGCGGCTCGGTCTTGCCCCGGCGCTGATTTCGCCGTTCGTCATCGCGCGCATCGGCTTGACCACTGCGCGGCGGCTGATGCTGACAGGTACGCGCTTTGGTGCCGAAAAAGCGTTAGAATACGGCTTGATTCACGAGGCGTGCGCGCCGGAAGCACTGGACGCGCGGGTGCAGGCAGCGCTGGACGAAGTGCGCCAGTGCAGCCCCAACGCCATCGCCGCAATCAAAAAGCTGATGTTTGAGGTCACGACCAAGACGCTGGACGAAACGGTGGACTACCGCGCTAACCTGCTGGATACCCTGCGCCGCAGCGACGACGGCATGGAAGGCATGATGGCCTTCGTCGAAAAACGTCCCGCAAAATGGGCCAAATAGGGTGAGGACGGCTTTTACTCACGCGGTCTACAAATGAGTTAGGTTATACGTCCCGGCGCAAAAATACTTTCTGTTCACTTCAGTGAACGTGGCTCTTTGGCAGCCGGAAACTTTAGTTTCTGGCGTACTGCACCGCAAACGTCGGCAAACAAGATAGAACAATATTGCACTTTACTGATGCATCACTGGAAGCCAATGACATGATTACACAGACGGGAATGATTCGGAAATTATTGATTGCTAATCGCGGTGAAATCGCCTGCCGCATTATCCGCACCTGCCGCGCGATGGGCATCGCCACAGTCGTCGTGTACTCCGACGCCGACGCGCGTTCGCTGGCGGTGGATATGGCCGACGAAGCGGTGTACATTGGCCCCAGCCCTGCCACCGAAAGTTATCTCAACATCAAAGCGGTGATCGAAGCCGCCAAACGCACGGGCGCAGACGCCATCCACCCCGGCTTTGGCTTCCTCGCGGAGAATGCCTATTTCGCCTACGCCGTGCTGAACGCTGACCTGATCTGGATCGGCCCGCCGCCGTCAGCGATTGAGGCGATGGGCAAAAAGCGCGAGTCCAAGCTGTTTCTGGAAAATGTGCCACTCGTGCCCGGTTACAACGGTGAAGACCAGGCCAACGATGCGCTCATCAAAGCCGCTGGCGACATCGGCTATCCGGTGATGGTCAAGGCATCGGCGGGCGGCGGCGGCAAAGGGATGCGCGCCGTGTATCGCGCGGAAGACATGACCGAAGCGCTGGCAGCAGCACGGCGCGAGTCGCTGCAAGCCTTCGGCGACGATACGCTGATTATCGAAAAACTGCTGTCACAGCCGCGCCATATCGAAGTGCAGGTCTTTGGCGATTATCACGGCAACGTGATTGCCATTGGTGAACGTGAGTGTACCATCCAGCGCCGCCACCAGAAGGTCATCGAAGAAACACCCTCCACCGCGCTCAACGATGTGCTGCGCCAGAAGATGCTGGACACCGCCGAGGACATTGGCACGCAGTTGGGCTATCGCAGCGCGGGCACCGTCGAATTCCTTGTCGATGCTGAGAAAAATTTCTACTTCATGGAGATGAACACACGCCTGCAAGTCGAGCATCCCGTGACCGAAGAAGTCACAGGTGTAGACCTCGTGCGCTGGCAAATCCTCATCGCGGAAGGTAATCCGCTGCCGGAGCGTGAGGTGTTCAGCGACGGCCACGCCATTGAAGTGCGCGTCTACGCCGAAGACCCCACCAACAACTTCCTGCCTGCCATCGGTGAGGTGCTGTGCTGGAAGGAGCCGCACGGGCTGACGGGCATTCGCGTGGACGCCGGGATACGCTCTGGCGATGCGGTGAGTACGTATTATGACCCGATGGTAGCCAAGGTCATCGCCTGGGGCGAATCGCGCAGTGATGCCATCCGGCGGCTGGACTTAGCGCTGTCGCAGTTGCAGTTTCTCGGCCTGAAGAACAACATCGCCTACCTGCGCCGTGTGCTGCTGCATCCCGACCATCTGGCAGGCAATATTTCCACCGCGTTTATTGACCAGCACCCCGAACTGCTGGGGGAACAAAACGAACTGCCGCCGATGGCGGTCATCGCGGCGGGCATCGCGCAGTTGAGCAGCGAGCCACACAATGCACAGCGGACAACCTTCTGGCGCAATAACCCCAACCGCCCCCTCAAGCAGCAGTTCAAATACGGTGATCAGAGCATCACCCTGCTGCTGACTCCACAGTCCGGCAGCAAGTATGTGGCGCAGATTGGCGACACCGTCCATCAGGTGCAGGTCTTTGAAATGAGCGACGTTGAAATCTCGCTGTCCGTCGATGGCTACCGCCAGCGCATCGCCTATGCGCAGGGCACAGACGATACCTGGTGGCTGCACCTGGGCGGCGTTTCAGTGGCGCTGAAGTGGCAGACTCCCCTGCCGCTGCCGGGCAGCCGCGCCGACGCCGAGGGCGCACTCCACGCGCCGATGCCCGGTAAGGTGACTGCCGTACTGGTGGAAATCGGGCAGCAGGTACGCAAGGGGCAAACTCTGCTGACGCTGGAAGCCATGAAGATGGAACACCGCATTCAGGCCCCGTATGATGGCAAAGTGGAGACGATTCGTTTTAGTGTCGGCCAAAGTGTGCCGCTGGACGCCGTGCTGCTGGAACTGGCGAGTGAATCAAACGAATAGAATCTGTGGGATAATAGAGGCAGATCAGTAATTGAGGTATCGACCCATGACGCTGGAAGTTACAACACGCATCACGGCGGAAACATACTACCAACTGCCTGAATACGAACACTATAATTTGATTCAACTCATTGATGGTGAGGTGGTCATCGGCATGGCAGCAATTCCGAAGCATCAAACCGTTGTCGGGAACGCTCATGTTATGTTATGGCTGTCAGCCAAACAACATGGAGGCAAAGCCTTCACCTCGCCCATCGAAGTCTATCTCGATCAGTACAATGTTTATGAGCCGGATGTCGTTTATCTTGCGCAGAATTCGCGCTGTGTGGTCGAAGAAAAGCGTTTGACGGGCGCGCCCGATTTGGTGGTGGAAGTTCTTTCCCCTAGCACGGCAAAGGTTGACCGTGACAAAAAATTTAATGCCTATCAGGCCCACGGCGTGCGCGAGTATTGGATCGCCGATCCGGCCAATGCCTACCTGGAAGTCTGGGTGCTGCGGGATGCATTGTTCGTCAAATCAGGCACTTTCGTCGCGGGCGATACTTTTGAATGCGCAGTGCTGAATGGGCAAGTCATTCAAGTGGGTGCAATTTTCGAGGGTTAGCCTTATGCCACGTTATGATTATCGCTGCCCGAACTGCGGGCATACCTTTGAAGCCGTACACGGCGTTGACGACGAACCCGTGCTCATCTGCCCCAAATGTGGAAAGGCCCAGGCCGAGCGTATCATCACCTCCGCGCCGAAGCAACTGTACGGCATGGAAGCCCATGCAGGCAGCGCCCGCAGCGCCAGCAAAGAAGACCTGCGCGACAAATGGGCAGAGGAAACGCCTAAGCTGCGCAAGAAGTTGGTCGATAAGCTCGGCGAAGACTACGTGAGCGAAAACGCGCCGCACCTGAAATCCGACGAATGAGACTGTTCGGGCGTGTTCAGCCGCTGACCATCAAAGGCTCTGAGATTTATAATCCGACTGCACCTCTTCCTAACAAAGGGTTTGAACAGCGAGATTTGTATGTTACTGAGCGTGTGCTGGACAAACCCGCACGCAGCGCCATTGAAGTTGACCTCAGCGGTTATACCATCTACCCCGGACTGATTAACGCCCACGACCATCTGGAACTCAACCACTTTCCGCGCACGAAGTTCCGCGAAGTCTACAACAACGCCCACGAGTGGGGCGAAGATGTCAGCCAACACCTGAACGCTTCGCCCTATAAAGAGCTGCGTGAGTATCCCATCTGGGATCGCGTGTTCATCGGCGGGCTGAAGAATATCCTCTCCGGTGTGACAACGGTAGCGCACCATAACGCGCTCTATCGTGTCCTCAAAAGTCCTGACTTCCCGGTGCGCGTGCTGCAAAAATACGGCTGGACACATTCGCTGCATTTCTCGCGTGAAGAAGACATCATTCGCTCGTACAACGTAACGCCGCCTAACGCCTCGTGGTTCATACACCTCGCGGAAGGCACAGACGACATCGCAGCAGGCGAATATCAACGTCTCAAGCAACTCGGCTGTGTTGGCAAGAATACCGTCATTGTGCATGGCGTAGGGATGACCGACGATGATGTGGTGGACGCAGGTGAACGCATTCGCGGCTTGGCATGGTGTCCAACAACCAACTATTATTTGCTGAACAGAACCGTGCGCATGAGTGCCTACAGTCGCGGCGGGTGGCGCAGCGCCGGGGTAAGTGTGGCGCTCGGCAGCGACAGCCGCTTGACCGCAGACGGCGACCTCTTAGGCGAAATGCGGGCCGCGAACAAAGCCTTATGTGATGAAGCCTGTGTTTGGGAAGCCGTCACCCATCGTGCCGCCCATATTCTGGGGCAAAACGACATTGGCACCCTCAAGGTCGGCGCTCATGCTGATTTTGTGGTGGGTTCTTTTCAGGAACGCCAGCATATTGCCCTCGTCGTGCGCGGCGGCATTCCCCAAATCGGTAATCCCGACCTGATGGCGCGTTTTCCACACATCAAAACCGTGCGCGCCACACTCGACGGCGTGCCCAAAGCCATCAACGCTGACCTCGCGCGGCAAATCCAGCGCTGCAAGCTCAAGGAAGCCGGGCTTGAATTGATTGTTTAGGACTCAGGGGTACGCTAAAATCGCATGGGTTGATAAGTTGCCGGAGGAGTTACCACCTGTGTTCAAATCACTCGCACGCGTTCTTTCCCTGCTGCTGGCGCTGTTCACTGCGGCCTGCGGTGGGCAAGCCACGCCACAAGCCATCGACGTTGGCGTGACCGCCCCGCCGTTCAGCCTGCCGTCTGCCAGCGGGGATACGGTTTCATTGTCGAGCTACGCCGGACGCCCCGTGCTGCTCTTTTTCCACATGGCGGTGGGCTGACCGCCCTGTATGCAGCAGATCGTGGATCTGCAACAAGACCCCAGTTTCCAGGCGCTCAACGTAGCGCTGATCAGCATTGCCTTTGACAGCGCAGCCGATCAAGCCGCCGGTATGCAGGAATTCGGCATCAGCGGCGTGCCTATGCTAGTGGATGCCGATGGTACGGTGTCCCGCGCTTACGATGTGCTGAAATGGGCCGCCGCCACTGGTGAACCCGGACACACCTTCATTCTGCTAGACAGCGAACAGCATATCGCGTGGATTCGGGACTACGGTTCACCGAGTCTTCCCGACCCCACAATGTACGTGCCAGTCGATGAACTGGTCACGCAGATTGCCGCCAGCCTCAATCGCTAACCGTCTTCTCATGCTCGGCGGCGGTTCCGTCGCCGAGCATCGTTTGACTTTGTATCCCAGCACCGTTAAGCTATTGGTTACAAACTAAAGGCTAACGGCTTTCATCATGACTGACATTCTTTTCGGACAATCCTACTATCTGCGTTTCGACCCCAAACTGTGGCGCGCCATGCAGCCTTATCCGCCGCTGGGCACGCTCTACGCGGCAAGCCTCATGCGTCAGCAGGGTTATCAGGTGGCGCTGTTTGATGCCATGCTGGCGGAATCCACCGACGAATGGGACGCCGCGCTGAAACAGGTTCAGCCGCGCTTTGCCGTGCTGTTCGAGGACAACTTCAATTACCTGAGCAAAATGAGCCTGCTGCGGATGCGCGAAGCCGCCTTCAGGATGATAAAGGCAGCGAAGGAGCAGGGCTGCATGGTGCTTGTCGGCGGCGCGGACATGACCGATCACGCCGACTTATATCTGCAAAGTGGCGCGGATTACGTGCTGCTCGGCGAAGGGGACGAATCCTTAGTCGAGTTAATGCAATATTTGAACCGCCAAGGCACAGAGAACATAGAGAAAGAAAACATCAGAAGCATCGCCTATCTGGAAAATGGCGCAGTCGTCAAAACCCTGCCGCGTCCGGTACTGAAGGATTTAGACGCCCTGCCCTTCCCGGCGTGGGACTTGGTAGACCGCGAGAAGTACAAACAAATCTGGCTGGAACATCACGGCTATTTCAGCATGAATCTGGTCACAACGCGCGGCTGCCCCTTCCACTGCAACTGGTGTGCCAAGCCCATCTGGGGACAGCGCTATAATATGCGCAGCCCGCAGAACGTCGTCGCTGAAATCCTGTGGCTCAAGCGTGAGTTTAATCCCGATCACATCTGGTTCATGGATGACATCATGGGCATCAATGACCGCTGGATTGAGGACTTCGCCGACGAACTAAAGAAACATAACCTGCGCATCCCCTTCAAGAGCCTGAACCGCGCCGACCTGCTGCTGCGTGGCAACACCATCCCGGCGCTGGCCTCGGCGGGCGCGCAGATCATCTGGATTGGCGCGGAAAGCGGCTCGCAGAAAATCCTCGACGCGATGGACAAAGGCACGCAGATTGAGCAGATTTACGAGGCGGCGCGCAAGCTGCATCAGCACGGCATCAAGGTCGCCTTCTTCCTCCAGTTCGGTTATCCCGGCGAAACGCGCGAAGACATCGAGAAGACGCTGCAAATGGTGCGCGACCTGATGCCCGACGACATTGGCATCAGCGTCAGCTATCCGCTGCCCGGCACGAAGTTCTACGAGCGCGTGAAGCTGGAACTGGGAGAGCGTGAAAACTGGCTGGACAGCGCCGATTTAGCCATGCTCTACAAAGGCCCGTATCGCACCGAGTTCTATCGCCAACTGCATACAGTGGTGCATAAGGACTATCGTTCGCGCAAGACATGGCGCGAACTGGGCACGCTGCTGCGCCGTCCCACCCCGTCGAACCTGCGTCAGATCGCGTCGATGATTTACCATCGCCTGACGCTGCCGCTGGCGCTGAATAAACTGGATGAACTGGCACAGCTGCCGCATGAACCAACACGATTACCGAATGTGGTTTTGAGCGAATAAGGGACACACAAATGGCTACCTGGATTAAAGTTGACGAACGTGACGACAGCGCTACCTTTATCAACCTCGACGGCGCGCTGCGTTTTGATTATCGCAAATATGCCAGCGGCGGTGGCCGCGTGCGCATCTACTTCAACGGCAGTGACATCGAAGTCAGTTCCGAGCGTGACCCCAATGCCTACGCCAGCATCATGGCCTATCTGACACAGCAGACAGGCTTCGACCCCTACGCCGAAGAAGGTCAACCCGAAGGCGAAGACGAATCGAGCGAGGCATGAGCAAATTTTATAGTACGGAATGGATGATACGTCCGGTCAGGCCGCGTGACGCCTTCTTTAAGCTGTTACGCGTGGCGGAAGAACTGAAAATCGACATCAAGGTACACGGCGTGCAAACCAACGACGACGGCTACAAGCTGGTGCGCTTTGTGGTGGCGACGCCGTCGCGTAACACGCTGCACCAGATGGGCGAACACATCGCGGCAAAAATCGGGCTGACGGCGTGGCTGGAAGTCGATGAGGCCGCTTTTGCCGATGGCGAACCGCTGACGACCGTCACGGCAAAAGACCTGGGCGATGCGGCGGAGGTCTACGGCAAGGCGAACACCAAACGTAAGCGCAAGCTGGACGAGAAGAAGCAAGCCTGACCGCCGAATCTCCAATAACGCTAGGGCACGGAGATATAATAAGAAAGCCCTGCATCAAATCAATCGCCTCAATAGACAGATTGCGGAAAAATTGCTACAAAATGTTGCGCGTGGGGAGTTTCGCGTATATTTTTCGTGTAGGGCCGTTCAATTGAACGGCCACGTAACTACTAGCGCATTATCTACGGCCTGGAAAAAGACAACCACCTATTGACGATTGAGGAGCTTGGACATCGGCGTGAAGTGGATGTTGGAGACTAGGAGCAGGGCATGGCAAAGTGGATGAAATTTAGCGATCAGAATAATTCAGCCGTTCCCACAATAATCAACCTTGATGAAACCCCTGGCTTTGCGACATGGGGAGATACGATGGAGTTATGTAGTCATGGCCAGCGTTTCCATATCTCCAAAACGGTAGACTCTCAAACCTATCAACAAATCTTGGAATACATTAAAACCGCAACGGGTCACACTTTACCATAATTGAAGCTAACAGCTAATCACCAATCGCTAAAGGCTAATTGCTAACCGCTAAAGGCTAATCGCTAACATGGACATTCTACTCGCGCATGGCTACTTTCTCTACGAAGACCCGCATGAACGTAAGGTGATGAAGCCCTACCCGCCGCTGGGGGTGCTGTTCATTTCGTCGTACCTCAAGCAGCAGGGCTTCAGCGTCGGCGTCTTCGATGCCACCTTTCAGAATATGGACGCGTTTAAGGCGCTGATGACGCGCGAACGCCCGCCTATCGTCGGTTTCTACACCAACATGATGACCAAGCGCAACGTCCTGCAAATGGCAGCGTTTGCCAAAGCCAGCGGCGCCATCGTCATCCTCGGCGGGCCGGAACCGCCCTACTACGCCGCCGACTACTTGCGGCACGGCGCGGACATCATCGTCAAAGGCGAAGGCGAACTGACGTTGGCAGAACTGATTCCGCATCTGACAAAACACGGGCTGACGGGGCTGGACAAAATCACGGGCGTCGCCTTCATCGACGACAGCGGCGAAGTGATCGAGACTGACCCGCGAGTCTTCATTCAGGACTTGAGCGCGAACCCCTGGCCTGACCGTGAAGCCATCGACATTCCCGAATACATGCGCATCTGGAAGGACAATCACGGCCAAAGCTCCATCTCGGTCATTCACGCGCGCGGCTGCCCCTACACCTGTACCTGGTGCAGCCATTCAGTCTACGGCAACACGCACCGCCGCCGCACGCCGGAAGATGCCGCCGACGAACTGCTGTGGATCAAGGAACGCTATAATCCCGACCTCATCTGGTACGCCGACGATGTGTTTGCCATCAACCGCCGCTGGTTCATGCGCTACGCCGAAGCGCTGAAGGAACGAGGCGTGCGTATCCCCTTCGAGTGCATTTCGCGCGCTGACCGACTCGATGAGGAAGTCGTCCAAACGCTGGCGGACATGGGCTGCTTCCGTCTGTGGAACGGCTCGGAAAGCGGCTCACAGAAAATTCTCGACGCCATGAAACGTAAAGTCGAAGTGGCAGATGTACAGGCCAAGACTCACCTGCTACAGCGGCATGGCATCCAGACAGGTATGTTTATCATGCTGGGCTACGATGGCGAAGACATGGACGACCTGATTGCCACCACCGAACACCTGAAGAAGTCCAACCCCGACATCTTCCTGACGACGGTGGCTTATCCCATCAAGGGCACGCCCTACTACGCAGAGGTCGAGAGCCGCGTGCTGACCGACAAGACGTGGGAAGAACGCAGTGACCGTGACCTGACTGTCTCAGGGCGCTACTCGCGGCGCTTTTACAGCTATGCCACGCGCTGGATGGTCAACAGCGTCGCCCTCAACAAAGCCAATTTGAATGGCGAAAGTCCGCTGAAACGCGCCAAACTCGCCGCCAATGTCGCCATCGGGCGTATCGGCATGGAACTGACCAAGGGCGAACGCGAACAAGCCACATCTACCCTCACCACTGAGACCCAGAGAACCCAGAGTCATGCTTGATTTTTCTATTCCTTGGCGAACTTGGCGTCTTGGCGGTTCAATATGTCTTTTGATCGGTTAGCGTCCACCTACGATACGGATTTCACGCACACCCGCACGGCGGCCTATCTGCGCGCGCAGGTTCACGCCCGCCTCGAACAACGCTTCCACGCAGGCGTGCATGTGCTGGAACTGGGCTGCGGCACGGGCGAAGACGCGCTCTATCTGGCGCAGCGCGGCGTTTATGTCACCGCTACGGACGCCAGCGAAAGCATGTTGGCGACTGCCCGCGCCAAGATAAACAGCTATCCGCTTATTACGCTCCAGTCTCTTGATCTACACACCCTCCCGCACATTGCATCTGACTCCCCTCTCCTCCGCGCAGCGAGTGGGAGAGGGGGCGGGGGTGAGGGGCAGTTCGACGGCGTCTTCTCCAACTTCGGCCCGCTGAACGTGCTCTCAGACTGGCGACCACTGGCGGCGTGGCTGGCGCGCCAGATCAAACCCGGCGGCGTAGCGGCGTTCGGTGTGATGAGTCCGCTGTGCCTGTGGGAAATGGCCTGGCACGGCGCGCATGGCGATTTTTCCACCGCCTTCCGCCGCCTGCGTAAGACCGCGACGTTCCAGGCCGACTCTAGGTCAGACGCCATCGTCATCTCCTACCCCTCGATTCGCCACCTGTCGCACGACTTCGCCCCCTATTTCCGCCGTGTCCATGTCAGCGGCCTGGGCTTGTTCCTGCCGCCCAGCGATGTCTACGGCGTCATCGAGAAGCGCCCGCGCCTGTTTAACACGCTGCTGGCGCTGGAAAAACGCTGCGCGCCGCTGTCACCGCTGGCGTTGTTTGCCGATCACTACTGGATTGAGTTTGAACGTACCAATGCTTAATGTTTACTGATGGAGACCTCTCATGCTCACCGACGCACAACGCACATTTCTACAGAAGCCTTTAATCGCCCGCATCTCCACTATCGACAACGAAGGTTACCCGCACACCGTCCCGGTCTGGTTCATCCTCGACGGCGATGATCTCGTGATTTTCGGCGCGGGTAACACACGTAAATTCGGCTACGCCCGCGCCAACAGTAAAGGCTGTGTCACCATCGGCGGCGACAGCGATGATGGCGAAGGTTATCTGTTTAAAGGCGACTGGACAGTCGAAGCCGATAACGGCTGGTCGCGCAAAATCACCGCGCACTACAGCGGCGAACAACGCGCCGATGAACTGCTCAAGGAATGGGGCGATCTGGATTACGCCGTGATGCGCCTGAAAATCCGCAAAGCCATCAAAGTGTAAAGGAGAACTTCCGATGATGATTATGCTTCTGCTGCTGATGCTGTTATTCGGCGGCTGCGGTTTCTTCTCTGCTGCGACGGTTGCGACGGCTCCCCCTGTCGTGGTCGAAGTCACATCTGCGCCAGCCATCGGCGTTACAGCAGTCGCCGTCTGTCAGGTAACACCCGCTGACCAGCTTGGCCCGTACTACGTCGAAGGCGCGCCCGAACGCGACATGCTGTACCCCGCAGGCACCGCAGGCACGCCGCTGCTGATCTCCGGCACGGTCTACGGCATGGGTTGTATCCCGCTGGCTGGCGCGGTGGTCGAAGTGTGGCAGGCGGACAGTAACGGCGAATACGATTTCTCAGCCGATTTCCTGGGGCGCGCCACTGTCATCGCCGACGAGAACGGGCGCTACGAATTCGCAACAGTCATGCCGGGGCGCTATGAACCGCGTCCGCTGCACATCCACTTCCGCGTCAGCCATCCCGACGTGCCAACGCTGGTAACGCAGTTGTACTTCGCAGGCGACGCCGAAGGCATCCCTGCCGCGCAGGTGACAACTCCGATAGAAGAAAACGGCGTGCTGCATGGCACATTTGACATTGTGATTTCAAGTTAGCAACATTCTAAAAATTTAAAACATTTTCCTTGTGTCCAACGTATAAACAAACATCAAACAGGAGGCGTTGGACACAATGGGCACATTTCTTTTTGTCTGGTTTGGCCAGCTTGTTTCGCTGGTCGGCTCTAATCTCACCAATTTTGCGCTCGGCGTCTGGGTCTATCAAACCACAGGCTCAGCCACACAGTTTGCCTTAATCGCGCTGTTTTCGACGCTGCCGGGCATCATCATGTCGCCGCTGGCGGGCGCGCTGGTTGACCGCTGGGACAGGCGTTATGCCATGATCCTCAGCGATACAGGCGCGGGCGTTTGCACGCTCATCATGGCCTTGCTGCTAGCAGCGGGACAGCTTCAGGTCTGGCATATCTACGTGCTGGTTGCCATCAGCAACACCTTCAGCGCCTTCCAGTGGCCCGCCTACTCCGCCGCGACGACCCTGCTGGTGCCCAAGAAACATCTCGGACGCGCCAGCGGCATGACCATGCTCAGCGAGGCCTTAGCGCAAATCGTCGCGCCCATCATCGCTGGCGCGCTGGTGCTGCTGATTCAGGTGCAGGGCGTGATGCTCATCGATTTCGCCACCTTCCTCTTCGCGCTAACCACGCTGGCTATTGCGCGCTTTCCCAGACCCGAAACCAGCAGCGAAGGCGTCAAAGCCAGAGGCTCGCTGCGCAGTGAAGCGGCATTCGGTTGGCGCTATATTCGCGCGCGTCCCGGCTTATTGAGCCTGCTGCTGTACTTTGCGGCGGTCAATTTTGTGTCCAGCATCATCGGGGTGCTGTTCACGCCGATGGTGCTTAGTTTCACCACCGCTGATGTCATGGGCAGGGTGATGAGCGCGCTGGGCGTTGGGATGCTGCTCGGCAGTCTGACGATGAGTGCGTGGGGTGGACCCAAGCGACGCGTCTACGGTGTGGTGGGTTCTGGTGTCATTCAGGGGATTTGTCTCGTGTTTGCAGGCTGGCGCGCTGACCCTCTGCTGATTGCGCTGTCGGGTCTGCCGTACTTCTTCACCACGCCGATTATGGGCGGCAGCAGTCAGGCCATCTGGCAGAGCAAAACCGAACCCGATGTGCAGGGGCGTGTCTTTGCCGTGCGCCGCATGATCGCCTGGTCAAGCCTCCCGCTGTCCTACCTGATTGCCGGGCCGCTGGCGGACAACATCTTCGAGCCGCTGATGCAGGCCAACGGCGCGCTGGCAGGCAGCGTTGGCCAGTGGATTGGCGTCGGCGATGGACGCGGCATGGGGCTGATGTTCATCCTCATGGGCATCGTACAGACCCTCTTTTCGCTGTGGGCGCTGTATTATCCGCGCCTGCGCAATCTCGAAGCGGAACTGCCCGATGTGGTAACGGAAACACCCGCCGAAGCCGTCACGGCGTAAACAGAACGCCCATATCACAGTAGCAGGTGGCGGATCGAATTATGTAGGGGCGCAGTGCTGCGCCCAATGACATTTCCATGACCTAAAAATTGCCCTACGCCTCAGGCAGCCCGGCATTCTTCGCCCGGCTTTCGTCCGCGATGCGCGCCTTGTACGCCAGCACCTGATCCAGCAGCACGGCGTCCGACGAGGCCAGGATTTGCACCGCCAGCAGCCCCGCGTTGCGTGCGTTGCCAATCGCCACCGTCGCCACAGGCACGCCAGCGGGCATCTGCACAATCGACAGCAGCGAGTCCAGCCCGTTGAGCGCTTTGCTTTGCACGGGCACGCCAATCACTGGCAGCGGTGTGTACGCGGCGACCATCCCCGGCAGGTGCGCCGCGCCGCCTGCCCCGGCGATAATCACGCGCAAGCCGCGTGTGTGTGCGCTGCTGGCATAGTCGGCCATGTCCGCAGGCGTGCGGTGCGCCGACACCACACGCATCTCATACGGCACGCCAAATTCACGGCAGACATCTGCCGCCGCCTGCATGGTGGGCAAATCGCTGTCACTGCCCATGATAATTCCAACCAGTGGGTTCATTAGCTATTCATTTCTCGTCATAAGAGGAAATCAAGCAATGTCAGCAAATTCTATAGGTATGTGGAAGCCACACTTGAGTATCAGATAGTTAGCAGACATATGGTATTCCTCGGCGGGTGGGAGTCGGTTTCAACCGGGCTTCCCGCCGAAACACGGCAGCCGGATGGCTTTAGCCTCTGGCGCTGTCACCGCACCGATTCCGATTTACGGATGAGTCCTTAGCAGAGATGTTCCATTGAACAACGCTACAACTCCACCAAATCGGCGGCCTGCTGCGCGGCGGCTTCCGCTTCTTCCAGCGTCATGCCCAGCGCGGTAACGTGCCCCATCTTGCGCCCGACACGCACTTCGCGTTTGCCGTACAGGTGCAGATGCGTGCCGGGAACCGCCAGAGCGCGGCTGATGTCGTCCTTCGACGAGCCATCCCGATTGCCCAACACATTCACCATTACCGCCGCCGGGAACAGCATGTCCGTCACGCCCAGCGGCAGGCCCAGCACCGCGCGCAGATGATTTTCAAACTGCGAGGTTACGCACGCCTCGATACTGTAATGGCCGGAGTTGTGCGGACGCGGCGCGATTTCGTTAATCAGGATGTCGCCGCTTTCCAGCAGGAACAACTCGACGCCAAACACGCCCACGCCTTCAATCACTTCCACCGCGCGCGCGGCAATTTCCGTAGCCCGTTCGGCAGTCTCAAACGGAATCGGTGCGGGCGCGCGCACAACGGTACAGATGTGATTCTGCTGTATCGTCTCCACCACCGGATACGCGCGGATTTCGCCATCACGGGCGCGCACAATCATCACGGCCAGTTCCTTGACGAACGGCACGAACGCCTCGGCCATCAACAGCCGCCCGCCCGCCGCCACGCCTTCCCAATTAATTGCCAGTTCGCCCTGATTATGCAGCGTGGTGTTGCCTTTGCCGTCGTAAGCATCGCGGCGCGCCTTCAGCAGCAGCGGCCAGCCATATTCTTCCGCCGCCGCCAGCACATCGCGCGGTGTTTCCACGCCCCGGAAGCGCGGCACGGGCAGCCCTACGACTTCGTAGCGCCGTTTCTGTACCAGCTTATCCTGAATCGAGGCCAGCGTTTCCGCCGTGGGGAATACCAGCAGTCCTTCGTCTTCAAGCTGCCGTAGAATTCGCGCATCGACAAATTCATTTTCCAGCGTCACGACACTGCACATCGCCGCGAAAGCGTGCAGCAGCCCTGTGTTGTCCCACGACCCTGCAACTTCAAAATGCGTCAGCCGCGATGCCGGGCTGTCCGCGAAACGATCAAAGATCGCGGTGTCGATCCCCAACGAGATCGCCGCCTGCGTTAACATTTGGGCGAGTTGTCCGCCCCCGAGGATACCTATTCTAGTCATAGTGGATATGATAGCCGTCTATCCAGGCAGGCGCAAGCGAATCGGACGCTCACCTTTACAATTTTTAGCTTTTATTGGGGACTTCTTTATAGCCTCTTAACCCACACGCCCGTGTACTCCGGCAGTATCACCCACTGCTTGCGTATCACGGCGTCGCCCATCGCGTCACCGAAGAAAAACCGTGCGAGGCTTTCCGCTTCCGCCAGCGACTCGAACTGATAATCCGTGCGAATCGCCGTGCGCGTAAATCCATGTTCGCTTTCCAGCCATGCGTAATACGCAGCGAGTCCCGGCGTCGGCGGGTTGGGCGTCTCCGCGCCTGTGCCCAGCGTCTCGACAATCACCGCAGCACCGCCGAGGCGCAGCACGCGCGTCAATTCTCCGATTGCCTTGCCGATTTCTATCCGCCATGTATCGGGATACCATGCGACGGAATGCCCGAAACTCCAGCCCGCAATCGACAGGTCAGCGCTGCCATCTTCAGCAGGGATGGCGCGGTTGTCGGCGGCTTGCACTGTCCAGTTGCTCACGCCCAGCGCGCGCAAGGTTTCGGCGGCTTTGTCCAGCATGTGCTGCGAGGCATCATAAGCGCGGATCGACTTGACGTGCGGTGCCAGCATCCGTGTGAAGCGTCCCGTTCCCGCACCCATTTCGACCACATCCAATCCGGCAAGCGGGCGAATCGCTGCCAGCGTCTTGAGCAGGTTGCCCTGATAGTCCTCGCGCGAAATCAGCGCATCGTATTCAGCCGCGTGGTAGGCATAGATTTCTTCAAATGTGGGCATGTTTAACCTTTACCGAACGCCTTGTACTCCTTCGCCGCACTGAGGAACAACTCGCGGCAGGCATCCTCCAGCGTCGCGCCGCGCCCTTTGATGCGCACCGCCCCACCCTTCGCCATCAGCAGCGTTTGCACGCGCGTTTCCGGCTGCTCAATCGGCTGGTAATACGCCGCGAACGCCCAATCCGCCTTGAACACAAACCATGTCACCTGCATCAGCCTGTCAAGGATGCTCTGTGTCGGCGGGTCAAGCCATTCGTCGTCCGCATATCCTGCCGGACGCCGTGCGTGCGCCTCAAAACTCTTGAGCAAATCATAGCGGCTCTCAAATTCGCGCCACAATTCGCTCATCGCCACGTCCAGCGACGGCAAATCGCGCACGCTCACCGACTCCGTCGCCCACGATGCCGTTGCCGCCCAACCGATCACACCGCCATCAAACGGGTAAGCGCGGAACGCCAGCGCCGCATCCGGGCTGTAGGCGTTGTGAATATAGCCAATCGTCGCCTGCCATGCCTGTAAGCCATAAGGCAGCCGCTTCGGTGCCGGGCGCGCGTGCAGCGTATCATTCATGTTCTTCTGTTGCTCCTGTGACCAACGTTTAGAATTGATAAAATTATAATAAATTTTCTTACGTCAATCAATTCTGTAGAAGCTCCATGCTAAGAAGCGATCAATGTCATATTCCACCATTTGCGCCCCTAAGCCGCCAATCAGAAAGTCGAAGCCATGCCGCGCCCAGGGCACACGCAGCACCACCACGGGCGTATTGGTCGCCAGCAGCAGATTATGCAGCAGTTCCACATGCGCAGGCACCACCAGATCATCCATGTAACCTTGCAGCAGCAGCGTCGGCGGTAGATCATCACGCACAAATTCCGTCGGGCTGGCGTCGGCGTACACGTCGGGCATATCCGCAGGCAGCCCACCCAGCAGCGCCGCCAGCGCCCCCTCCGGCGTCGAATCCCACATGCGCAAATCCGTCGGCGGATAAAACGCCACCACAGCGCTCACCGACGTATCCACCCCCGCCATGCCGCACGCTGCTAAGTCTACCGTCGCGTCATTCGGGCGATACGCCGCTTCCAGCGCCAGATGCGCGCCTGCCGAGCGTCCCATCAGCGCGATGCGTGTCGTATCCACGCGATACTGCTCGGCATTGGCCCGCACCCAGGCCACCGCGCACTGCACATCCTGTAGCTGCGCGTTCCAGATAGCTTCCGGCGACAGGCGGTATTGAATGTCGAACACCACATATCCCAGCGACGCCAGATAGCGATCATGCACGCTGAACACGCCGCTTTGTCCAGCCAGCGCCAGCTTCCGCCGTGAATCACAATCACCGCCGGGTAGCTGTCGCCCAGCGTTGGCTCGACTTGCGGCTGATACACGTCCAGCAGCAGCGCACGCTCCGGCGCGGCGAAGAACTCCACGTTCTCCGTTACCGTCGCCTGCGAGCCAAAGTTGCGCGCCCCTACGGCATCCAGCAGCGAAAAACGCGCCGACGCCACGCGTGCCGTATCCGGGATGGCCGCTGCGTAGTCTGCGCCCAGGCCCGCCTGCATCGCCGCCTCAAGCTGCGCGCCTACCCCGAACGATTGCAAAATCGGCTGTATCGCCAGCACCACGCCGATCAGACTCAACACAATAGCAATCGGCATACGCGGTTTTCTCCACGCCCACAGCGCCACCACCGCGCCGAAAATCGCCGGAATCCAGGGAAACTCCGTCAGCGCCATCTGCGGCAGCGCCACCAGCGTACTGCCTATCGTAGGCAGCACGACCCACGCCCCCAACCATGCCGCGAGAACCGCCAGAATATGGGCAAAAACCACTTTTTGCTTCACGTTTTTATCCTAAATGGCTTATATATAATGATCTTCACGCTGAGGGTATCGTTTGCAACGCTGTGATCGGTGTCCTTCCACTCGTCACTTGTCACGCATTACTCAGCCGCTATGCTCGTTCCTCTTGCCCATGCTGTGGTGTTGACGCCTCAACCTTTGAGTTTGAGGCTGTCGTCTAACGCTGAATATACGCTCAATCCGCGCACTTCAGCGCCTTCAATGCGTGGGTATCCCCAGGCACAAGTCCCTTTAGTGGACTTTTACCGCATTTCAACGGCAGCCAGTCGGTTTTAGCCGCTGGCGGCAGCCACCACGAACGTCTGCAACCAGCATAACGCCTTACTCATCACTCGTCACTCACTGGTACGGCACACCCGGAAATTCTCGCAGCTCGTCATCCCGCATATCCTTGTACAGACTCCAGGCCAGGAAGCGGTCAATGTGATACTGAATCAACTGCGCGCCCATGCCCGACATCACCGCGTCAAACACATGCCGCCCCCACGGCACACGCAGCAGCACCGATGGCGTATTCGTGCCGCGCAGCAGATTGTCCAGCAGTTCAGCGTGGACGGGCTGCACCAGTTCATCCATATAACCCTGCGCAATCAGCGTCGGCGGCAGGTCGTCACGCACAAACTCAATCGGGCTGGCATCGGCGTAGACCTCTGGAATCTCGTCAATCTGCCCGCCCAACAGCTCGTAGACCGCACCGCCGGGTATCGACTGCCACAGCCGCAAATCTGTCGGTGGGTAAATCGCCACCACCGCGCTCACCGATGAATCTTCGTCATCGGCACACGTCTTACCCACTTTCGGGTCATTGGGACGGTACGCCGCCATCAGCGCCATGTGCGCCCCGGACGAACGCCCGATCAGCGCGATACGGGTCGGGTCAATGTTGTACGCCCTGGCATGGGCTTTCACCCAGCGAATCGCGCACTGCGCATCCTGTAACTGCGCCGGCCAGATGGCTTCTGCCGAGAAGCGATACTGAATATCGAAGACCACATACCCCTGCGACGCCAGATACGAATGATGCGGCACGAACACCCCGCCCTTGTCGTAGCTGCGCCACGCCCCGCCGTGAATGCTGATGACTGCGGGGTATTTATTGCCAACAGCGGGCGGCGTAGTCGGCTGGTACACATCCAGCTTCAGTGCGCGCAGCCCCGGCTGAGAATAAACAACATTGTGAATGATGTTCACATTTGAGAAGTCATACTGCCAGCGCAGGGTATTGGGCAGCGTCCAGCGGTGCGGCGCTAACCGTTCCAGCATGACAGGCGGGATTTGCTGCTCATAGTCCTTGCCCAGCCCCATCACCATCGCTTTGTTCATGTCTTCCATGGCCGTGCGCGCCCGTGCCATAGGCAGCAGCGACAGCCCGAAGCCCGCCGCTGCGAATGCTGCGCCCCACGGACTGCGCGGGCTGCGCGCCAGGCTGGTCACGGCCCCTGCCCCGCCGACAAATGACGTTATCCAGGGGAATTCGCTGAACAGCGCATGGCCGATCCACAGCCGGTCATGCAGCGTCGGCGCGGCGATTAAGCCCCCCATCGCCGCCGCCGCAATGCCTAACGCCAATCCAATTGCTTTACGCACTGTGAAAGACACGGCTTATCACCTCGACATGACGATTCAACGATGTTTTTGGTGAAAAAGATTATTCAAATAATGTGTTTATCGCCCGCTTCAAACCGGGCGACACAAGCATATTGCGCTGCCTACACCTTGATTTCTTTGCCATCGACAATCGCGGAAAACACCAGCCCGTCCGCCTTCTTGCTGCCCTTGTCGATCTTGACCACTGTTCCAGCAGGCGGGTTCGCTTTCAGCAGGTAATCCGCCAGCGGTTCGCGCACGAAACGCCGGATGATGCGCCGCAGCGGACGCGCGCCGTATTCGGGTTCGTTGTTTTGCGCCAGCAGCCATTTCTGTGCCGCCTCGCTGAACTCCAATTTCAAGCCGCGATCACTCGCCAACTGCGTATCCTTCTTCAGCATCAGCTTTAGGATGTCGCGCAGGCTGTCCGCTGCCAGCGCATTGAACATCACCACTTCGTCCAGACGGTTGAGGAACTCAGGGCGGAAGTACTCGCGCACTTCTTCCATCGCCGCCTCGCGCACTTCGTCGTCAATCACGGGTACCGCCAGATGTGTCGCACCGAGGTTGCTCGTCAGCACAATCACCGTCTCGCTGAAGTTAATTTGCTGCCCGCGCCCATCGGTCAGGCGTCCTTCTTCAATGATTTGCAGCAGAATATCCAGCACGCGCAGGTGTGCCTTTTCCACTTCGTCAAACAGCACAATCGTATACGGCTGCGTGCGCACGCGCTCAGTAAGCTGGCCGCCCGCCTCGCTGTCCACATAACCGCTGGGTGAACCCACCAGACGGTTCAGCGTGCTTTCGTCTTTGAACTCGCTCATGTCCAGCGGCAGCATATTGTCTTCGCTGCCGAACATAAACTCCGCCAGCGCCTTCACCAGTTCAGTTTTACCAACGCCCGTCGGCCCCAGAAACAGGAACGCGCCAATCGGACGTTTCGGGTCTTTCAACCCGACGCGCGCCGTCTTGATCGCACGGCTGACAGCCAGCACCGCCTCGTCCTGCCCCACGATGCGTTCTTTCAGGTGTTCGACCATGCTGGCATAACGCACGCGCTCATCTTCACCCAGCTTGCTCACCGGGATGCCCGTCATCTGGCTGGCGGCAATCGTCAGGTCATCGGCGTCGAGCGCATCATCACCATCTTTCACCTCCGGCTTATAGGCCAGATGCGTCTGTTTGCTCATGTTAATCATCGCCGCCGCGCGGTGCAAAAGCTGTTCCGCGCTGCGTGGAAGCGGCATCGTCGTCATGTAACGCTTCGCCAGTCGCGCCGCCGTCGTCAGCGCATCATCGCGGATTTCCAGCTTGTAGTCATCCTGCATGTGCGGCTTGAGAATCTTCAGCATCTCAATCGCTTCCTCCACCGTCGGCTCCGGCACGCGCAGTATCTGGCTGTTTTCGGTAATCGCGCTCACGGGCACAATACGGTTCGTATACTCCTGCTCTGTCGTCGAGCCGATAATCACCGGGTCGTCGGTCAGGAACGCCTTCTGAATCAGCGGCGTGGCCTTGCTGAACTCTGCGCGCACTGGCCCACCGAAGAAACGGTGAATGTGGGGGATAAACAGGATGCCGCCGCGCGCCTGATTCAAGCCCGCGCGCACGGCCTTCTGGTCACTATCCAGCAGCGCCGCCTCATCCACCTGCACCAGACTCTTCAGTCCTGTTGGCCCTTTGCCTTCAGACATCAGCAGCGCCAGGCTGTACGCCAGCGTGCGTTTGCCCACGCCATCCGGCCCCAGCAAAATCACATGACGGTTGACCGCCTGTGACAGAATATTCATCACATCGCGCAGCAGCCCTTCGCGGAAATACACCGCGCGCAGCTTCCCTTCTTTCGCCCCAGCCACAAAGTCCTGCGTGGTGCTGCTCACCGCGCGGCGAATGGTGCTGTTCTCCATCACCAGATCGCCAATCGCTTTCGCTGAAATGCCGTGCCCGCGCAGCAAGCCACCTGTACTCACCGCAGGCTCAGACAGCACCGACAGCACATGGTTGGTATCAACGCGCATCTCATCCTGTGAGTTAGCCAGCGTCAGGCCATCGTCCAGCAGGATAATCATCTGTCGTGACAGTGGAACGCTGCGATTGTTCGCGCCGACAAAGTCCAGATTGCCGTTCTGGTCTTTGCGGCTCTCCACCGCCAGTACCACCTGCCGTTCCAGCCGCGACAGGTCAACACCGCGTGTCGCCTTGAAGGCGTTCAGCAGGCGCGCGGCGGCGGTATCCGGGCGGCGAATCAGCGCCAGCAGCACCAGTTCCGGCGTCAGCGTGTTCTGGCGATACTGGTCTTTGAGCGCTACCGCGTCGTTCATCACCAGATCTAAATCTTTGGCAAGCAAATCAGGGTTCAGCGTTCCCATAAGGTTTCCTATTCCGATGTGTGTGATTGCTTTAAGTTAACGCGAAAATGCGTTGCATTCAAGAAATCTTCAACGTTTGGCACGCCGGTTCCGTAAGGTAAGGCGCGCTTCATCTATAGTTTGCGCGAAACTGATGCGCGCCAGCGGTCTGCGGGTGACCAATGCCGCCGCCTCCATCAGGGTGCGTACACTCAGCGATGCCCCGACCACCACCACATTGCCCGCGCGTGGGTGCCACTGCATCGTCAGCAGTTCACGCATGTACGACAAAATTCCGGTCATCACCAGATGGCTGTGGCGCAAATCAGCGATCACGTCAACAATGTGCTCCGAACTGTCATACAGCGGTATCGCGTACTCATCGACTGCACGAAGGTCATCCCAGGTCCACACGGCGTCAAAGGTCACCAGCACAATTGTCTTTTCGTCGTTATCCCATTGAACCGTGATGCCCACTGCATAACTACCCTCAACTAACTGTCAGTGTGCATTATAACAGATTACCGCGCGCGCGTACCTGCCGGAACATCGGTTGACAGCATTACAGGCAGGCGTCCGCGTGCCTCAAGGCTGCCAAACAAAACGCCGCACACCACCGGAATTCCTGTCGGCAGCGGACTGTACGTGAGCAGATACGCGCCGATGTCCGGGAACATCAACGCGTCATACGGCGAGACCATCGCCACCACAACGGTACTTTGCGGCGGCAGCGCGTTCACCAGCGCCTGCTGTGTGCTGTCGTAAAAAGCGTCCTCGGTGAATACCACCGTCACATCGGCGCGGCGTGCAGTTTCCTGCGCGGCGGCGATTTCATCAGCCGTCGGCGATGCCGATACACTCAACCAGTTCGCCATGTCATCATACGGGCGGCATTCGCGTTCAATCTGCGGGCGCGTGCCGGGATAAATCAGCGCGACGTTTCCGCTCAGCGGCACAAGGTCAGCATTGTCAAAGGCCAGCGTCACCCCCGCGCGAAACAGGTCTGCTACCAGCGCGGCGTGCGCCTCAAGGTTCAGCCGTTCGCCAGCGCTTTCGGGGTCAAGCGGCTGCCAGTCGGGGATGCCGTACTGCTGCTTTGCCCGCAGGATTCGCCGCACTGAGGCATCAATCCGTGCTTCAGAAATCGCTCCCGCTTGCACCGCGTCAATCACGCCTTGGATCGCCTGCGCCTGTCCATCCAGACCGATATGCGGCCCCAGCGCAATCAGGTCGATGCCAGCCTCTACCGCCAGCACCGCCGACTCCGCCGGAGTATACGCCAGATCAATCGCGTCCATGTCCATCGCGTCGGTAATCGCCAGCCCGTCAAACCCCATCTCGTCGCGCAGCACACCCGTCACAATGTTGGCCGACAGTGAGCGCGGGAGTATTGGCTTGCGGTTCCAGCGCCGGAAACCAGATATGCCACCATCACCCCCGAAACACCCACCGCCATCGCCTGCTCGAACGGTACGAACTCGCGGTTTTCCAGCACGTCACGCTCCAGATTGACAACAGGAAGCTCGGTGTGCGAGTCCTGTGTGGTATCGCCGTGACCGGGGAAATGTTTGACCACCGACATCACGCCTGTGTCCTGCATCCCGCGCACAACGTTCGCGACGGCTGCCCCGACGATGTTCGGGTCGCTGCCGAAGGCGCGGCGGCGGATAATCGGGTTATAGATATTGGTCTCCAGATCAGCGACAGGCGCGAAGTCCATGTTGACGCCAAGCGCGCGCAGTTCTTCGGCGATGGCTTGCCCGTATCTATACGTCAGATCGGCGTCGTCGGTTGCGGCAGCCAGATACGGCACGGGAAACGCCGTGAAGCCCTCCTCAAACGTGGCGATGATCCCGCCTTCCTGATCCGCGCCGATGATGAGGGAGCAAAGCCACCGCGTCAATTGTTGTCTGCTGGCTGTTGGGATCAGCGCGGTGACGGAGGCAGGTGCGTTTTCGGCGGGCACATTGTACTCAAACACCACCACGCCGCCGGGTTGCCACTGCTGCAAAAAATCTCGCCCGACTTCGGTCAACTGTTCGCCGTAAAGGCTAGTCGGAAACATCTGCGCCACCTTCTGTTCCAGCGTCATACCAAGCAAAGGATAGCCTCGACATCCTCCTGCGCGCGCGTCGGCGAAGCCGAAAACGACAGACTCACCACGAAGGCGCACAGGACACAAAGAAGACTGAGACGCAAGGCTTGCCTGTGCCCCATTCCAGCAGCGGTTGCTAGAAAAAGCCCCTTGAGTGGGCTTCGTGAATTTTCACTAGCCGGGGTTTGAACCGCGGACGCCTTACTCATATCTACCCTCACCACTCGTCCTCACCCCTCATCCTCACCACTCGTTACGGATGGCATCACGATTTGGAGGCTGTCGCTGGTTCTATCGAAATACGCCAATTGAATGCCATCGGGACTCAACTAATACTGACGGTTTGATCTGGATTAGTGAAGCTATCGAGGATGGTTCGGTCTGTACATCCCAGATTTGGATCAAACCGTCGAGCGTAGCAGTAGCGAGGGTTTGCCCATCAGGATCCATTGAAGATCGGTGATGTTGTACGTTAAATGTGAGCGTTATTTGACGGAAGCGACATCCCACAGATAGACATTTTCGTCCCCAACAGTAGCTATTTGATCCCCCTGGGACTCCCTGGACGAGGCGATTCTCTGGACTAAGGCTTGTCCACAAACTCAACTGTTGTCGAGTTATAGCGTCGAAATAACTACAAAATTGTTGCAGCCGCATCTTTAAATCCGATGTCAAGGCCTCCAGTCAATAGCGGTGCCCCCTAATGGAATCGTTTTCGCCATCATCTGGATCCATAAGTAAACACCATTATCTGGAAAACTACTGGCTATCAAATCCCCTAGGAACTCCATACAACTGAACTCGTCCTGTGTATTCATCGGAATCGTTCTGAGTAAAGTCTCTGAAGCAACATCCCAGATATAAGCCTCGGCTTGTCGCACATTGTAGCTAACTATTTGCTGACTATCGGGACTCCAATCAAAACCGCTAACAGTGCATGTGTGCCCAATAAGCTGCTTAATCTCTACAAAGGTGGTCGCATCAAAAATGCGGATTGAAAAGTTATTGAGATTTACCTGGTCGCACCCGAATATACCGCTTGAAACGGCAATCATCGTTCCATCAGGACTCCATGCCACCTGACTATAAGCCGGGACGATGGGTCTTGCAGTAGGTGTGGGAAGCACGAACGCGGGAGCTGTAAACGATGGCCGTACAACGTGCAAGCCCTCCGCTCTATCGAAATACGCCAATTGAGTGCCATCGGGACTCCAACTAATACTGACGGTTTGATCCGGATTAGTGAGATTGTCGAGGATGGTTCCGGTCTGTACATCCCAGATTTGTATCAAACCGTCGATGGCAATGGCGAGGTTTTCGCCCATCAGGTTAAGTGAAGATCGGTGATGTTGTGTACGTTAACAGGCGTTATTTGACCAGAAGCGACATCCCACAGATAGACATTTTCATCGTCCCAACAGTAGCTATTTGATCCCCCTGAGCTCCACTGGACGAGGCAGTTCTTCTGGATTGGGGCTTGCCCACAATCCAGTTCACTTCTCGAATAACATCTCTAATAGTCACAGATTGGTGTAACCGCTAACTGTAACTATTCGATCCCCGTAGGACCCCAATCGAGCAGTCCCTCCGAGCTTCCCCATAATCTCACCATCATTTGGATCCAACAAGATAACAGCGTTATCTGGAAAACTACTCCTATCAAATCCCTAGGACTCCACACACTGAACTCATCGCGAATTCATCGGATCGTTCTGAGTAAAGTCTCTGAAGCAACATCAGATATAAGCCTCGCTTGCGCACATTGTAACGTATTTTGCTGACTATCGGGACTCAATCAAAACCGCTAATGGTGCATGTGTGCCCAATAATGCATCTCTACAAAGGTGGTCGCATCAAAATGCGGATTGAAAAGTTATTGAGATTTACCTGGTCGCACCCGAATATGCCGCTTGAAACGGCAATCATCGTTCCATCAGGACTCCATCAACAGAGTATCAGTTAAAGGTGGTTGAGACGTTGGAGTCTCCCTTGCGAATATGTCTCAAAAGGGGCAAGCAATAGGCTAAATACGAGCAGGATGGCGATAGAGATAAACCGAGGCAAGTGCTTGAACACTGTATCAGACTTGAAAACGCTCATCATTTTATCGCCCTTCAACCCTTACTGTACGCGTCGGGTACAACGTCCCACATTTCAGGAATAGCCCGCACCTTTAGCTGCGGGCCGCGCCCCATAACCCCTCATCACTGCACCACCGCTTGCGCGCCAATGATACCCATCACAAACAGCGTCGTCAGCACAATGCCCCAGCCAATCGCCCCCACAGACATCCACAGCAGGACGTGGCGCGGGCGGGCGTTCAATGCGATGGCGATAGCCGCGCCGATCATCGATCAGTGGTCGGCAGCGCGGCCAGTCCCAACCCCACCACGCCGTAGCGCGTCCAGATGCGTCCCAAAAAGCTGTTCAGGTCAAGCTCCGCGCGCCGTCCCAAACGCCGGAAAATCCATTCACGCGCTCTGCCCCCCAGCACCAGCACCAGCACCACCCCCGCGATGTAGCTGGCGACAATCGTCACCGCCACCACCACTGGCGGTAGCCCAAGCCCCAGTCCAGTAGCGATAGCGAACCAGAAAAACACAAAGCCCATACCGAATATGGTGATGATTTTGACAACGATGAGTACCAGTTCTTCCATTTTCTGCACCAGCCCCTCTATTACATTGCGAATTAAAGGTTCAATTGAACCGCAAATGAGCCGAATTCCATGTTAGTCTGATGCTACATATACAGCGCGCGGTTGCTAATCATGGTCAACGCTTTTTGTGTCAGTCCCCAATACTGTATTTATGTACCTGAGTTGGCATCAAAATCAACCAACTTGCGTGCTCACACTGACACAAGCCTGCTCACTGGAGGGTCAGTGCCGTTTTACTGACATTCCCTTGCCTGTATTGTCAGTGATCTGTCCCAAACGAGCGTCCACAGCCACCTTTTCACTGACTCAAAACCCGTTCTGCTGGATGAACATAAATTGCAGGAAATTCTCCCGTTCTTCCGCCGTCATCGGGCGTGGCCGGGCGATGTCGTCAATAATGCCCGTGAACAAATCCACCGTCAGCAAGCGCCCCTCGTACACAAACAGTTGATCCATAAAAAAGCGCATGTTGCCCCAGAACTGCTGGTCGAAGAACAGGTTGCCCATGCCGTAATGCAGCAGCACCTCTTCGCCGCCTGCGCTGCTATAGAACTCAAAGGTCTGCGGCTTATGCGCCTGCGTCCCCACCACAATATCCGCCCCCAGATCCGCCAGCAGACGGTAATGATAAATCTGGCGTTCAATCGGCGTGTACTGCTCATATTCGGCGTACTGCACCGTAACCACCACTACATCATACTGCGCCGCAAGCTGTGGGATGATGTCGCTCAGCCAATCGGTTTCGCAGTAGGCCGCGCCCGGACGCACCCCGCCGGACAGGCTGGGGTCTTCGTTGACCAGCGCATAATACGGCCCGTTCCAGTTGCACGCCAGCATGGCAATCGTATTGCCGTTGTGCTCAATGATGTACGGCGTGCGCGCTTCGGCCAGTGTTTCGCCGCCGCCGATGGTCACCATGCCCGCCTCATGGAACATATCAAATGTGCGGCGGTAGGCAGCATAACCATAATCGTTGTTGTGGTTGCCTGTGAGTTCGATGATGTCCGCGCCGAGATAGGTGAACAGGTCAAAGTGCGCGTCCATCGAACAGAACGAACCCAGCACAGGCTCATCCGACGCCGGGCAGCGCGGCGCGAACGAAACTTCATTGCTCATGTGGAAGAAGTCGGCGCGGCTGACGTAAGGCAGAATCGCCTCCCCTGCCCACACGAGACCGTGCTCATCCAGCGCGGGAATCATCTGGCGGGTCAAGGCCGTCACGCCCGAAAGCAGCAGGCGCGTAAGATGCGACGGGTCATAATTCGGTGTCGTGCTGGCAAAGGCAAACGGGTAGCTCGACAGGTCGCCATCCAGCGGCAGCAGTTCATCCACCATCAGCATCCGAAAGCGCCGCGTCAGTTGGTGGAACGGCAGCAGCGTGTACGCCGTACGCTCACGCCACAACGCATCGTTGAGTTCCTCATCAGCGACGACCCGCGTCGAAGCGTTGATCGGCACGCTGTAGGCTTGCAGCGCCGTCCACGCGGTGAAATCCAATATCAGGTTGGGGTCAAGCTCGCCGCGCGCGACGCTTTGCAAAGTCTGGCTGCTGATGCTGGCTTGCAGGCTGGGGAAGGCTACCGCTGGCAGCAGCAGATACAGCGGCGACTCGCTAACGGGTTCCTCGGTGGGCATCGGCCAGTCCGCTGTGTAGAACTGCAAGTACTCGGCGACATGCGATGACCAGTAAGCGTCTTCGTGCTGCCCTTCAGGGTAGATGGTATACGTATGGGCTAAACCGCGCTCTGTCAGACGTGCGTCCATCAGGTCAAGGTTGACCTGCGCGTAATCGTCGCGCCCACGATCCAGCGCGATTCGCAGTGTCTCGGCGTTGGGCGCAGTAAGGGCAAGGTCAAGCGGGTTTTGTTCGGGCGGCGCGTGGTTCTCGTCAAAGAACGCGCTGTGCCCGCCGAGAATGCTGAACAAATCGGGGTGCAGCAGCGCGATGTTGAACGCCCAGAAGCCCCCGCGTGAAATCCCGCCGATAGCCCGTGTTTCGCGGCGGGCGTCGATGCGATAATGCGCTTCGGCGTCAGGCATCAGTTCGGTGAGAAACACATTGGCCCACGACGATGTGCTGAACCAGTTCTCGTTGGCAATCCAATCGCCATAAGGCAGCACCGCGATAAATGGGGCCATCGCGTACTGCAAAATGCCGCGACTGGCCGCATCGACCAACCCTAAGTTCAGCCAATGGCTGTCGTCACTGGCGGAACCATGCATCAGGTAAATTACAGGATAGCTCAGGCGTGTCGTATCGTAACACGGTGGCAGATACACCGAATAGCGCATCTCCTGCCCCAGAATCACACTGTTGTAGGTGCGCTGTTCGACCCGTCCGCTGCTTTCGTCGCAGAAAATCTGTGCTTTGAGGGGAGAAAGTTGCAGTCCGAGAAGGGCAGTGGCGCTTAGCAGCACCAGCAGCAGTCGGAAGCGGAACTTTAAAATCATCATAGGACATCCAAAATAAAAAGAACGCCTAATGATATATCATCCCGGCGTTCCTGGAAGTCAGATTAACAGAGCGTGGGTAGATTAGTTTTCTTCGCTCAGGCGATAGCCGATGCCGCGCACGTTAACAATCAGGTCTTCATCTTGCCCGGCCTGTTTCAGCTTGCGGCGCAGATTGCTGACATGCGGACGAATCACTTCACGCGCTTCCGCTTCGTCCACCGCATAACCCCGCACTTCGCGCACCAGTTCGTGACACGGTACAACACGACCACGATGTGCCGCGAGATACAGCAGCAGGTCAAATTCTGTTGGCGTCAGGTCAATGGGCTTGTCGCCGACTGAAATCTGGTAGCGTCCGGGGAAGACGGTCAGCGGGCCAAGCTTCATGCTGTTGCTCATCGGCTGTTCGCTGGCCATATCGCCGTTCACGGACACGCCCTCTTCTAAGGGGGTGTTGTCGATGGCGTTTTTAGCATTTTCGGCGTCAGCGCGGCTGAGTTCAAACACATTTGTGCGCAGTGTTTCCAGCAAAGCACGACGGCGGCGCAGGTTGCGCGCACGTTCCACACCACGCGACACACTGGATTTAATGTCCTGACTGGAGCTGGGCTTAATCAAATAATCATGTGCCCCTAAACGGAGCGCTTCAACGGCGGTCCCAAGGCTGGCGTAACCGGTCATCAGGATGACGATAGAGTCTGGTGATGTTTCCTTAATCTGACGCAGGAGTTCGACGCCAGTTAAGCCCGGCATTTTGATATCGGTCAATACCACATCGTAAGGCTGGCTGCGCATCATCTCCAGGGCTTCTTCACCGCTGGAGGCTTCGCTGACCTGATAGCCTACACGCTGCAGCGTCTTGCTGACAGAATAGCGAATCGCGCCCTCATCATCCACGACTAATACTTGAGCGCTCTCGTTAGCATTATCCATCTTTATTTCTGCCTGTTTACTGTTCCATTATACTTCCTCAAGCATACATCCATTAAGATGTTTATGCAAGTCTAAAGAGGTATAACAGCAGAGTATGTATGATAATAGAATTTACAACGAATCTGAGAGACGATAGCCCACTCCGCGCACATTAATTAACGCCTCATCCTGACGCCCCACCTCTTTAAATTTGCGCCGTAGATTGCTGATGTGAGGCCGAATGACTTCGCGGGCTTCATCTTCTTTCAGGGCATAACCCCGTGTGCGCTGCACCAGGTCAGAACACGAGACAATGCGACTGCGATTAGACATCAGGTACAGCAGGAGGTCAAATTCCGTTGGCGTTAGCGAGACCTGCCTGTCTCCTGATGCCATCTCATAGCGATCACGAAAGATTGAGATGCTGCCCAGTTTTAAGACAGAGTTTGTGGTAGGGGTATCATTGGCTTTGCCTGCGTCCTGCCCCCCGGACTTCTCAATGTCCACCATGCGCTTGGCAATATCGCTGAGTTCGATGACATTGTCCTGGATGCTGTCTACTAATTCCTGCATCATGCGATTCTTGCGGATACTGCGCAGGGCGCTCTCTACCGCAGCACATAACTCGGCGTTTGAGCACGGCTTCATCAGGTAGCTGTGTGCGCCACCTTTAATGGATTCCACCGCAGTATCCAGGCTGGGAACACCCGTAATCAGCACAACGGCTGTGCTTGGCGACATGTCATGGACGCGCTTCATCAACTGTACGCCATCGATTTTGGGCATACTGATATCAGTCACAACCACATCAAAGCACTTTTGGCTGACCAATTCCAGTGCATCCCAGCCACTATAGGCTTCAGTTACCTTATAGCCTACCTGCTTTAATGTGAATGCCATTAGATGACATAAGTCACGGTCATCATCGACAACGAGTAGCTCAGCGTTTTGCGTATTCACGGTCCACCTGTTAAAGGAAAATTCATGGTTGCTTAATCCTATAGTAGATGCTTTCCTTGATTTTAATACTTAAGATTGAGGAAAAATCAAGGGAATTTTGTACTATTAATGTTTTTCCAGGTAAATCACGCGATTCGCACCATGATGAACCGCAAAATAATGGCTGATTATCCACTGCGTTCCATAAAGAATTGCCGCAATCTGGCCATCCACCACAAGCAGCGGGACATAATCCCGCACAGCACGCGGAATCTTGTGGTCAACCATCCACTCGCTGAGCTTCTGTGTATGGCCATTCAAGCCCAGTGGCGCGAAACGTTCCCCGGTGCGGCGCGTGCGCAGGATCACATTTGCGCCTTCAGGAACGGCGACACGCGCCTGATACGTATCAGACTCCAGAGAAGTTGTCAGACTCCAGCGATAATTGGGAATCTCAACGCGTCCGGGTATGCTGACGGGTAACTCGCTCCCAGCATCCATTCGCAATACGTCCACGGCTTGCGGCAGCGCGTCCTTCGCTTCAATCACAACATAGACATAATCAACGCGCAGTTGTATTCTGTTCGGCAGTTCAGCGACAGATCCCACCTGCCCCGATAGCCCGATGTCCACCGCCGCAAGGATTCGTTCATAGGACAAATCCTCAGAGCGCCCTAACTGCCCTGCCGCCCAACGAACGAAGCGCCGCTGCAAATACGGATGCAGCGTAGTGAAGCGTTCGCGCGGATAGCGTACCCATCCATCTTTGACCACAGCTTGCCGCAGCACAAACTCCTGAAACATCTCCGTCAAAAAATCTTCTTCAACCGCAGCCGTTTCGCCGAGACGATTCAGGGCGCTCACCACCTGCGGATTGATGGTCTCCAGGCGCGGCAGAATCTCATGCCGAAGATAATTGCGCGTGTAGTCGGTATCGTCATTGGTCGCGTCATGGCGCGGTTGTAACCGCTGTTCCTGACAGTAAGTTTCAATCTGGCTGCGGGTAATACCCAGCAATGGGCGCACAACCGTAAAGGGAACTACTCCCTCGTGATACAGCATTTTCGGCGCGATTCCTTGCAACCCATGTGTACCCGTACCGCGAACAAGGCGCATGAGTAGTGTCTCAGCCTGATCGTTGGCATGATGCGCCAGCGCGACGACGACATGATCAGCTTTGGGCTGTGGTTCCGCCATAAGCTGCTGCACAACGCCGGAATAAAACAGATAGCGCGCGCGCCGTGCCTCTGCTTCGATCCCACGCCGCGACTGCTGTGCCAGGGCAGCCACATCGACCTTGTCCGCTGTAACCGGAATCCCCCACTGCTCACAAATTTTTACGACAAAATTCACATCTTGCGCGCTGGCATCCCCGCGCAGCCCATGATCAAGGGTCGCGACATGCAGATGACAGGCAAGTTCAGCCTGAAGCGAACGCAGGACATGCAGCAGCGCCAGCGAATCTGCCCCGCCAGAAACCCCAACCAGCACTGTGCTGCCTGCGGGAATCAGGTTATGCTTACGGATTGTGTGTAAAACATTGAGTAACACGTCATCACCTCGCTCACAATTATAATGTCCCGTTTATGTTTGTGGGTCTGTAGGGTATGCTATAATGCTGCGTTTGTGATTCGCGATTGAGGAGGGGCGCGTGCTAAGCCCTTTAGATTACTTTTTCGGGTTATTCTCCCTAGACATTGGAATTGATCTCGGCACAGCCAATACGCTTGTCAGTGTACGTGGCAAAGGCATCGTCATTAATGAGCCTTCCTTTGTAGCTGTTGAACGCAAATCCCGCCGCCCCATTGAAGTCGGGGCGCGTGCCAAGGAAATGTGGGGCAAGAATCCGCGTGACATCGTAATTGTTCGTCCTGTGCGAGATGGTGTCATCAGTGAATTTGAAATCACCGCCGCCATGTTGGACTACCTGATTCATAAGGCACACGAACAGACGTGGGTACCTATCCCCCGTCCGCGTGTAGTGGTCGGCATTCCCAGCGGCGTAACCGAAGTTGAAAAGCGCGCGGTATACGATGCCGCTATGCAGGCAGGCGCGCGCGAAGCGTACCTTATTGAGGAACCTGTGGCAGCCGCCATCGGTGCCGGACTGCCCGTACAGGAAACGCGCGGCAGCATGGTCATCGATATTGGCGGCGGCACGACGGAAGTGGCAATCTTCTCCCTCGGCGGCATCGTCATCAGCCGTTCCATTCGCGTCGCAGGCGATGAAATGGACGAAGACATCGTGCGTTACATGCGCAACAAACACAACCTGCTCATTGGGGAACCCGCCGCAGAACGCCTCAAGGTCGAAGTTGGCTCCGCGTTCCCCCTGCCCCAGGAACGCACCTTCCCCGTCAAGGGGCGCAACCTGATGAGCGGCCTGCCCACTACGGTTGAAGTTAGCTCCATCGAAATCCGTGATGCAATCAGCGGCTCTGTCGGCATTATTGTCGATACCGTCAAGGACGCGCTGGATGATACGCCGCCGGAATTGGTGGCTGATCTGATGGAAAGTGGTATCTGTCTGGCGGGCGGCGGCGGCTTGCTGCAAGGCATCGCACAGCGTGTTACTGAAGAAGTCAACATCCGTGCCTATGTCGCGGAAGATCCACTGACGTGTGTCGCGCGTGGAGCCGGACGCATCCTGGAAGACTACAACAACCTGCGCCGTCTGTTGGTCGGCACGGAGCGCGGCAGTACCCAGCACTAAATTGTGGTGTGGGACTCGTGGGCAGACAACAAACCGCTAAACGTCAGTCGCTAATCTGTTATAATCCCGCCCACACAAACAGCTTTGGGATTATCGCATATGCGACGCAACTGGACTTCTAATCGCTGGTTTCTGTTCTTTTTGAGCGTATTTATTTGCAGCGGTCTGATCTTCTTCAGCGCGGGGGGTGTTCTTGCTCCCGTTGAAGGGATTGTCGCTGTTCCGCTGCAATGGCTGTCGGGCATCTTCAATAACATCGCCCTGAGTTTGACAGGCGGTGTCAGTGACCTCGCAGAATTACAATATTTGCAGGAACGCAACGCCCAACTGGAAGAAACGCTGGCTCAATTCCAGTCAGAACTTGCCGAACTACGTGAAATCGCCAGTGACTACCGCCGCCTCACCGAACTGCTGGACTACACCGCTACCGTCCCTTCGGAACAGGAGCACATCACCGCCGATGTCATCGCGGTTGACCAGAACGCCTTCCTGCGCACCATCGTGATTAATCGCGGTGCGCGTGACGGCGTGGCGATTGGTATGCCGGTTACAACGGGGCAGGGACTTGTCGGGCGTATCACGCAGGTCAGCGCCAACGCGGCTCAAGTTCTGCTGATTACCGATCAATCCAGCTTTGTCAGCGCGCGCCTGCAAACCTCGCGCGCCGAGGGTAGCATACAGGGTCAGCTATCCGGCAGCCTGGTTATGAACTTCATTCCTCTCAATACACAGGTATCCGAAGGCGACCTTGTCATCACTTCCGGTCTGGGGGGTAACTTCCCGCCGGATATTGTGATTGGGCAGGTTGTAAGCACCAATCGTACCGACCTCGATCAGGAAGCGGAAGTACGCAGCCTCGTCAACTTCGACACGCTGGAAATCGTGCTGGTCATTACCAGTTTCCAACCCGTAGACATCTCCATTTTCCAGCAGCAGGATACAGGGAACTAGCGTGGGCAGCTTTGTCAGCATACCACTTTTAGCTCTGGCGGCGGTGATTCAATCGACCTTTGTACCGCAGCTTCGCCTTAGCGGTGGCGGGCCAGACCTGGTGTTCATGATGGTTCTGTCATGGGCCGTCAACGCGCCGCTCGGCGAAAGTCTTATCTGGGCGCTGGTGGGGGGCATCTGCCTTGATCTGCTGTCTGCCGCACCGCTGGGAACTTCCGCATTAGGCATGGTCATCGTCGTCTTTTTCATCAGCGGTATCAATCAGCAGGTCTATCGTATCGGTTTCCTGTTGTTATCAGCGATTATCCTGCTGGGAACAACCTTTCAGCAGGTCACCACCATGATTGTGCTGGCGTTCACCGGACATACGATTGTGCTTCCTTTTGACCTGAGTTATGTCGTAGCGCCGACCATCGTTTATAATTTCATTCTGATCTGGCCTGTGTACTTTGTCATGCGCCGGATTCAGAAGCGCCTGAGTGGTGAAAAACCATTCTTCGCGCCGTCAGGCAGATAAGAGGACTCCCAACAGTCGGTGAGGCGCGGCGCATCACGAACCCGGCCACATCCCTGCAAGAGTCACTGAGGTAGTATGATGCGCAACAAGTTAATGCCATTCCAGGGTTGGCGGCTCACCTTCTTTCAAGGGGTGATGTTTGCGGTGTTCGTGCTGTTCGCAGTACGCATGTACCAGATTCAGATTGTCGAAGGCCCCAACTGGCAGGAACAGGCTGACGAAAACCGCTTGAGTTCTGTGCCTCTTCCGGCGGCGCGCGGCGCGATTTTTGACCGGAACGGCAACTACCTGGCGCGCAATGTGCCAGCCTACAACGTCACCATCATTCCTGCGGCACTCCCCAGTGATGAAACCGAGGAGCTCAGCATTTACAACCGCCTCTCAGCGCTGGTTGACGTTCCACCCACGATTGAAATCGCCCGCGCTTCGGGACGTGCGGTGCGCAGCATCGAGCAAATGGTCACGGAAGGCGCTGGTATCGCGCCCTATCGTCAGGTCGTCATCGCCCAGGATGTTGAATATCATGTCGCGCTGCAAATTCTTGAGGAACGACAGACGCTGCCAGGTGTAGATGTTCAGGAAGTATCCGTGCGCGAGTATCCTAGCGGTTCCCTCACGGCGCACATCGTCGGCTACATGGGGCCGATTCCTGAAGATGAGGCCGAGGCGCTAATCGAGCAGGGCTATAACCCGGCATTTGACCGCATCGGCTACGAAGGCATCGAGCGCTTCCTTGAAACGGAACTCGCAGGCACACGCGGTTCCATCCTGCGCGAAGTCGATGTCGCCGGAGCGCAGGTAGACGTATTGCAGCGAACAGACCCGGTTGCGGGCATTAATGTGCGCCTCACCATCGACCTTGAACTTCAGCAGGCGGCGGAAGACGCGCTGCGGAATCGCATTAACCTGCTGAACACAAGTTCAGGACGCATCGTCAGCCAGCAGGGGGTCGTCATCGCCATGAATCCGCAGAACGGCGAAGTGTTGGCGCTGGTCAGCTTCCCCAGCTACGATAACACGCGCTTTGCCCGTGCCATTGACGGCAACTATTACCTCGACATCCTTGCTGACCCACAGCTTCCGCTGGTGAACAACGCTATCAAAGGCTTATATCCGCCCGGCTCCGTCTGGAAGCTCATTTCCGCGCTCGGTGTATTGCAGGAAGGGGTCATCGACCCCAATTCAACGCTGTTTGACGGCGGTGATCTGGTGGTACCCAACCGCTACGCGCCCAACGACTTAGCCGCATCGCAAACCTTCGTCTGCTGGCTGCCGCGCGGGCATGGACGCGTCAACATGATTCAAGGCATCGCCTGGAGCTGCGACGTTTACTTTTATCAGGTCGGCGGCGGCAATCCCGAAGTTTCCACCTCACTGCTGCGTGACGGCGGGTTAGGCATTACCAACCTGTTCCGTTATGCCACCGCCGTAGGCATCGGCTCAGAACTGGGCATTGAACTGCCGTTTGAGATTGCTGGACGTATGCCCGACCCGGATTGGAAACGCCGCAACTATGGCGAGAATTGGTCAACGGGCGATACCTACAACGCGGCCTTCGGTCAGGGTTATGTACTGGTCACGCCGCTGCAACTTGTCAACTCAGTGGCCATGATTGCCAATGGTGGCACGCTTTATCAACCAACCATTATTGACGCATTCCTCGACGGTGATGGTAACGTGATACAGGACTTTGGGCCGCAGGTGCTGCGTAACGTCAACATCGACAATATTCCAGAGGAACAGCCGCTTGACCTGCTGCTGCTGGAAGACATGATTATGCGCGGCGAAAACAGCCTTGCCTGCCTGTGTGAACCAGACAGCGACTACTACAACCCAACGCGCTGCGATCCTCAGAACTACACAGCAACGGTGGACATCGACCCCAGCGACCTGCTGACCGAAGAACGCACCTATACCATTCATGTCCCGCTCAACTACACCTTTAACGCCAGCATTTGTCAGCCCGTTCGTTTCGCCTCTATCAACAATCCTTATACCCCGGCCTTTGTCAGCGGTGAAAACATCAGCATTGTGCAGCAGGGAATGCGTGAGGCCGTCATCGGCGAAGGCGGAACCGCACGCGCCGCCGATTTACCCTTTGTCAACGTCGCAGGAAAAACGGGCACTGCTGAATACTGTGACAACATCGCGCGCCCGCTGGGGTTGTGCCGTTTCGGTGCCTGGCCTGCGCACGCCTGGTTTGTCGGCTACGCGCCCTACGAAAATCCGCAGATTGTCATCATCGCCTTCGTTTATAACGGCGGTGAAGGTTCTGCTGTAGCGCTCCCCATCGTCCGCGAAACGCTTGAAGCGTACTGCCGTATACAGGAAAGTCGAGGCAATCGCGTGTGTAGTCCGACCACTACACCTGCCACAACACCCACACCATGAAAACAACACTCGATTATCGCCAGCTTCTGGAATATGCAGTACCGCCCCTGATCAGCGGAGGCATCACGCTGCTGCTGTTTATGTTTGTCGGGCACACACCCTTCGTGCGTGCCTTTGGCTTAGCGCTGGTCATCGCCGCCATGACCCTGACACTGCGCCGCATGGGACTGTGGCTGTCCGTGATTGGGGGGTTAGCGCTGGCCTTTAGCCCAGCGTTCTGGTCACAGAACAGCGATACCCCATCAGGCGCGCCTGTCATGGCGCTGGTGCTGGGGGCAACCATCGGCTGTGCCTTGCTGGTACGCCGTTTCGGTACACGCGCACTTATCGTCGTCGAGATAGCCTTGCTCATCGGGGCGATAATCTTCTGGCGCGACTTCACGTATTACAAGAGCCTGCGTATCACCACCCTCTGCGCGGCACTGGTGCTGTTCACGCTGATGGATGGACTGCTGCGCACCAATCCACGCCCGGACGAAGCCCCACGAACGCCGCTGGACGAACTGCACATGATGGTGCTGCTGCTGCTGTTCAGTGTCGGCATTATCAACGACCCCCTGTTTGGTCTGTTCGCGCCTGCGATAGTGCTGGGGTTACTGATGTCACGCACAAAACTGCCCCTGTGGTACTGGGGACTGTTCGTGGTTATCCTCGGTGTCGGCCTCTACAACCTTGCCAACGACCCGGTGCGCTCCCACTGGTGGACATCATCACCAGTGCAGTCTGCTGATGCCTCATATATCGTCACTGACGCATGGCGCGATTCGCAGCGTTGGATTATGCTCATTCAGTTAGTCGTATCGCAGTTTACGCCGATTGGTGCGGTGCTCGGTGTTTTGGGACTGGCGCGCTTAGCGCGTTGGTATCCACCGCTGGGTCTCGTTACAATGGTAGCCTATGCGGCCTACACGTTCTTTGGTTTAATCTACTTTGGCATCGACAGTGCGGTACTGCTGCTGCCGCTGCTGATGATCCAGGTCTTGTGGATGACCTATGCCGTGTTCACGTTTAGTACGTGGCTGCAAAAGGCGTTTAAACAACCCTCCGTTCGCTGGCTGGCACCCGCTGCCTTCACGCTGATGCCGCTGGCCATGCTGCTGCATATCACCGGAGTCTGGTAGCGCAGTTATTGAAATTGAGTAAGATAGAACAAGACGATTGCTTCTTTGGGACAGATTATGTCGTTTGCGATTAAGGGCAATAAAGACGGTTTGTTGATTACCATCAATCCAACTGAAGAATGGCAGTTGGTCTTGAATGAGCTTGCCTCGCGTATTGATGAGCAGGGCGCGTTCTTTTCGGGCGCGCGGATCACCGTCGAAGTGGGCGAGCGACCTGTACCAAAACATGAGTTAACATCGTTAAAAGCGCTGCTTGAACGTCGTGGCTTGACCTTGTGGTCAGTCCACAGCGATAGTGACACCACATTGAATGCAGCGCAGGCGCTTGATCTGCACATCGCGGCCAGCAGTGCTGTAGCTGCGCGGGTCGATGGTGGTGAGGGAGCGCCCATCGACCCGGAAGAAGGCGGCACGACGGGCATTATGATTCGCCACACGCTGCGTTCAGGGCGTACCGTACACAGCGCAGGGCATGTGGTGATATTTGGTGATGTCAATCCCGGCGCGGAGATTGTCGCGGCAGGGGATGTCATAATCTGGGGACGGCTGCGTGGTAATGTTCATGCAGGCGCTGAAGGCGACGAAAACGCCGTTGTCTGTGCCCTCGACATGACACCCACACAACTGCGCATCGCACGTTACATCGTCACCTCACCGGAAGACAAGCGCCGTAAGCCGAAGCCTGAAATGGCTTTAATTCGTGACCATCAGATTGTTGTAGAAGCCTGGCAGTAGTCAGTATTTAAGGGGAAACTTGCATGGGGGAAGCTGGACAAAATCGACCCTCACCCAGACCATCCGCACCACCCGCCCGCCCGACCACCCTGCCCGCCAGTGGAACCACAGCGGGAAGGCGCGGCAAAGTCGTCACCATTACCTCCGGCAAAGGGGGCGTTGGCAAAACGACCACGACGGCGAATTTAGGAGTGGCCTTAGCGCGGCTTAACAAAAAGGTTGTCCTCATTGACGCCGATATAGGGCTGCGCAACCTGGATGTGGTCATGGGGCTGGAAAACCGCATCGTCTACGACCTGGTTGATATTATCGAAGGCCGCTGCAAACTACGCCAGGCGCTGATTAAGCATAAACAGTTCCCGGAGCTGTATCTCATCCCGGCGGCACAGACGCGCGACAAAACCGCTGTCAGCCCGGCAGATATGATTCAGCTTACACGTCAGCTCCGCGAGGAGTTTGACTTCATTCTGATTGACTGCCCGGCAGGCATCGAACGCGGCTTCCGAAATGCCATCGCTCCTGCCGATCAGGTGTTGATTGTCACCAATCCAGAAGTCTCCGCCGTGCGTGACGCAGATCGTATCATCGGATTGATTGAAGCAGAAAATAAGGGACCGGGGCTGCTCATCCTCAACCGCCTGAAACCAGAGATGGTGCGCAAGGGTGAAATGCTGTCGCCTGATGATGTTACAGATATTCTTGCAGTCAAGATTATTGGCATCGTACCCGAAGATGAACAGGTTATTCCTGCGTCCAACAGCGGCGTTCCGGTAACTCTGAACGAAAACTCGCGCGCGGGGCTTGCCTTCCGCAACATCGCGCGGCGGCTCAACGGCGAAGAAGTGCCATTCATGCAGTTGGATGGTGGCGGCAACATTTTGCAGCGTTTCGTCAAATTCTTCGTCGGCAGCAACTCCGAGTAAGAGGGGGTGGATGATGGCTGGATTTTGGGAACGAATGCTCGGACGTGGAGGAAAAGGCAGCGGCGCAACCGCCAAACAGCGGTTACAGTTCGTCCTTTTCCATGATCGCATCAACCTGCCGCCGGAACGACTGGAAATGATGAAGAAAGAGATTCTGGCCGTCATTTCAAAGTACGTGGCCATTGATGAGGATCATGTGGATATCGCCTTACAGCAGGGTGACCGTCGCGGCAGTATGCTCGTCGCCGAAATCCCATTCACAAGGCCTGCCGAAGGCATAGAACAGGACGATTCGGACTCCAGCAAAGAGGCATCGCCTGCCTTGCTGGAACTCTCTATCCCACTCAACGAAGAAGTCGCCGAAGATGTGCAGAATCAAACCCTGCCAGAGGAAAACTCCGACGAGAACGATAAGACCCAACCGCACAAACTCTAAAACCAGACTTCTTTTCGCCGCCAGCCACCCGTATAATCTCCTGCCAGGTCTGTTGAGGTATAAGTGATATGCGACAAGCAGGTGGTTTCTGGCGTCAGTTTGATTATCTACTCATGTTTTTTACAGTGCTGCTCATCATTATCGGCTTGCTGATGATTCGCAGCGCAACCTTGGGCGCCATCGATCCTGAGCTTATCCGCCGCCTTCCCGACCAGCTTACCTATTCCATCATCGGCGTTGTCATGGTGTTTGTTCTCGCCGCCCTTGACTACCGTATGCTGGGTGGTATTCACAATTGGTTGTACGGCGGCATGGTCTTCCTGCTGGTTCTGGTCTTGTTCTTCGGCGTGGAAGGCGATGGCGGCGCGCGTAGCTGGATTAACTTCGGCATCCGCATCCAGCCCGCCGAAATCGCCAAAGTCCTCATCATCATCACGCTTGGCACCTACTTCGCGCAGCATTATCAGGCCCTCGACAAGTTTGAAACGGTGATTCGCTCGCTCATTCACATCGCCCTGCCGACAGCATTGATCTTCGTGCAGCCCGATCTGGGAATGTCGATTGTCTTTGGTGTGCTGTGGTTTACCATGATCTGGGGGGCAGGCATTCGCCTCAAACATATTGCCGTGTTTGCCTTAATCGGGATTCTGGCGATGCCCGTGCTGTGGTCGCGCATGGAAACGTATCAACGTGAGCGTATCACAACCTTCATCTCTCCCTCACCAGACGACCCATCGTACTACAACATTTTGCAGGCACAGATCACCATCGGCAACGGCGGCTGGATTGGTAAAGGTTACGCTCAGGGGCCACAGAGCCAACTGCGTTTCCTACGCGTGCGTCACACGGACTTCATCTTTGCCGTTATCGCGGAGGAGTTCGGGCTGCTTGGCGGCGTGGTCGTGCTGGTGCTCATTGGCGGCGTGATCTTCCGCATCCTCGAAGGCGCACGCACGGCAGCCGACCCGCTGGGCAGCCTGATCTGTTATGGCGTCGCGTCGTTCATCTTCTTCCAGACGTTTGTGTCCATCGGCATGAATCTCGGCCTGCTGCCTGTCACTGGATTGACGCTGCCATTTATCAGCTCTGGCGGCACTTCGCTGCTATCTACATTAGCGGGCATCGGCCTGGTGGAAAGCGTCATTGTGCGCCGTCGCCGGATATAGGCGCATTCCGAGAGATATATTAAGTAACGTATCCTCCGTAATCCATCAATAGAATAATCTCCATTTTTCCCGTATAATGGCTGGTTCCGGTAATATGAGTTCAAGAAGGAACCATGTCAGTGACCGATTCCACACGCCCGGTGCGCGTGCGTTTCGCGCCCAGCCCTACGGGGTCGCTCCACATTGGTGGTCTGCGAACTGCGCTGTTTAACTGGATGTTTGCCCGTCACTACGGCGGCAAGTTCATCCTGCGCATCGAAGACACCGATCAAAAACGCTACGATCCGACTGCCCTCCAAACGCTGATCGAAGCCCTGAAGTGGGCTGGTTTACAGTGGGACGAAGGTCCCGAAGTTGGCGGGGATTTTGGACCCTACGTCCAGTCGGAGCGTCTGGAGCAGTACCAGCGTTGGGCACAGTGGTTAGTGGATAATGGTAAAGCCTACAAATGTTTCTGCACGCCGGAACGCTTGCAGCAGGTGAACAAGGAAAAGGAAGCGCGTAAAGAACCGCAGGGATATGACCGCCACTGCCGTAATCTGACGCCTGAGCAGGTAGCTGAACGCGAAGCACAGGGTTTGAAGCCCGTCGTTCGCCTCAAAATGCCGCTCAATGGACAAACGATTGTGCCAGATGCGCTGCGCGGCGAAGTCGTGTTTGAAAACGAAACCCAGCAGGATGCAGTGCTGCTTAAATCAGACGGTTTCCCGACCTATCATCTGGCGCATGTGGTAGACGATTACCTGATGCAGATTTCCCATGTGATGCGCGCCAATGAATGGCTGCCCTCTGCGGCGATTCATGTCCAGTTATGGCAAGCCTTCGGTTGGGACATGCCTGTCTACATGCACCTGCCCGTGATGCTCAATCCGAACGGCAAGGGCAAGATGAGCAAGCGCAACCCACCGCGTGACGAAAAAGGCAACATCATCCCGGTGATGGTACACGATTACATTGGTGGAGGGTATGTGCCGGAAGCAGTCGTCAATTTCCTCGCCAATACAGGCTGGAACTTTGGCGATGACCGTGAAGTCTTTGCCCTGTCGGAAGCCGTTGAACGTTTCGATGGCGGCGGGATTCAGGTCGCCAACAGCGCCTTCCCTGTCAACAAGATGGAATGGCTGAACGGCGAACATATCCGCCTGCTGCCTGTAGAAGAACTGGCACGTCGTCTGCGCCCGATACTGGAACAAGCAGCCTTTGAAGTGAACGTTGAAGTGCTGATGAAGGTTGTGCCGCTGGTACAGACGCGCATCAAAACGCTCAACGAAGTCATCAGTATGGCGGGTTTCTACTTCCGTGAGGAGTTCATTCCCGCGCCGCCAGACAAACTGCCGCAGAAGAAAATGGATGTGCAGCAAACGCGCGCCGTGTTGGAACAGGCACTTGCGGAACTTGAGCCGCTTGACGACTTCTCGCGGGATGTAACTCACGCCGCTATCGAAAAGCTGACTACACCGCTGGCTCTGAACAACGGGCAGTTATTCGGCGTGCTAAGGACTGCCGTCACCGGCCAGCAAGTTTCGCCGCCGTTATTTGAAACGCTGGAAATCGTAGGCAAAGCAGAATCGCTGCGCCGTATCAAACTGGCGCTGGAAAGTCTCAAACAGCCCGCATAACAATCGAAACGCCCCTCGCAAAAGGGGCGTTTTTTATGTCAGATGCTGCCCCAAATCAGTTAGCGGCGGCAGTACTTACAGACCATGACGCTTGCGCCATGAACTTGAAGTGGGTACAGCAGTTTGATGCGGGTTCGACCACACACTGGGCACGTTCCGCGTGCGCGTGCGGGCCTATTCCACAGCGATTTGCCACGATACGGCTTCGACATTGAGACATGTTCCTTGTTGTATCAATTCAGTTTGGCTGGATAGTGCGGCGAAATCGATATTGAACACCGTCGTTGTGGTAAACATCATCATCTTTCCTTTCCTGGTCAATTGGTACTGGAATCAAAACAGCCACGCGGCACGATCACCGGTGGCTAAGCGATAAGGAACGCAAAAACCCGGACTACAGGCTTCGCTTTCCCCTAAACTGGTATCAGACTATCAATGATTAGGGGGCAGCGAGCACACCCATGATCGGACGTGGAAGTGGCTTGCGGTTGTCATGATGTGCTCCTTTCTAAATGACACAAAATGTATTATAGCGGTGTTTTAGGCATTTTAAAGGGTCAGCATGGGGCTTCTGCTGGATCGACAAGGACCAGCTTTTGCCCTGAATATTCCTCCATCATAGCGTGGGCTTCTTCCATCGTTTCTACGTATTGCAGATTCCGCGCAGCGGGATTGCGTGTCAGATGCTGTACCGCTTGAAACAGGACACGCACAACGCGGGAGGCCCCAACCGTCACAATAATCCCTAAATTGCTAGGAGCTGTAGAAAATACACTGGTAAAGTACGACAATGCGGAATCTGAAGGCAGCACGCTTGCTCCACGTAAATCGGCAAGAAACTGTACCCGCCAGGAAACACTGTTAAGCATTGCGTCAGCCATTGCTTTGGCCTGCAAATAATCTGCCCATTTCCAACCACGCTTGTAGGTCGCAATAATTGCTTTTTTGTCTTTGTCGTACCATCTACAATCAATGCTCATCATGGATTCTTTCAACTATTTTTTGGTCTGCTTTTACCCAAACTCAGCGCGAAGCTAAATCGGCGGTTATCTGGAGATCAGTGCCGGGCCGAACGGCAGGCAGGATGATTCTGAAGGTTGTCCCCTTCCCCACTTCGCTCTCCACCCCTAGTTGGCCGCCATGCTTTTCTACAATCTTGGAAGCAATAGTCAAGCCCAGTCCCATGCCGCTTACTGTCGGGCGATGGTCGTCGCCGCGATAGAATCGTTCAAAAATATGCGGTAAATCCTTTCTCTGCGATACCACGGCCACTGTCCTGCACTTCAATCATCACCTGATTACCGGCGTTGTAGGCACGCACATTGACGACGCCACCTTCCGGTGTGTACTTAATCGCATTATCCAGCAGGTTGGCAAGCGCCCGTTCCATCAGATCGACATTCAGCTTTACCACACGTCACTGTACTCAACTTTCATGATCTGCTGCCGTGCCAGCGCCAGCGCCTGATAGTTGTCCGTCACATACTGAAGCCACGAGCCAATTTCCGTTGGCTGAAACCTAAAATCATCATACTGCGGAAAATCCAGCTTTGACGTGAATACCATATCCTGAATCATCTTTTCAAGGCGTGTGACCTGCGCTTCCATAGTCTGGAGACGTGGGTAACATGCCTCATTGGTCTGCTTTTGCAAGAGATACAGGGAGGTACGCAGCACAGTAAGCGAGGTGTTCAAATCGTGAGAGACATCCCCAATAAACTGCCGCAGCAAATTCATGCGCTCCCGTTCAAGTGTCAGTTCCAACCGCTGATTCTCCAAACGTTTGCGTTCGGTAATATCTTCAACGGCAACGATCACTCGCGAAAAATCATCCTCATAGCCCGGAACAACTACCCACCGCAGCGACAAGTCCAGCCGTTTACCGTGCAGCGTTCGGTTGAACTCATGCTCCAGCAGTTCGTACTCATGTTTGCCCTCGGCAATCGCCAGCAGTTCCTTTACAAATATGATGTGGTTATCGTTATGAATGATCGTGCTCAGGTTAGCCAGCAGATGCGTCTGAGAATCTGCCCCGTAGAGTTTGATAGTGGCTTGATTGACATGCGTCACCTTAATTCGCGCCAGACTGGCTGTGACGGCCTCTGGATGCTGCACGAGATACGTTTCCAGATCAGGCACAGCCACAGGGCGCAGATGATCCAGATAGCGACGCACCTCGCTGAAATCTTCTTCCCACAGGGAAATCGGGGAAAGCTCAAACAGGCTGCGATAATGCGCTTCTTTCTCGATGAGCGCCATCGAGCGCTCAACCAGCCGCTGTGTGTTGCGGTGGCGTAAGTGTGTGATGTACACAGTACAAATTGTCGGAACCGCCAGCATGAGCAGCGTAGAGAACAGGTGAATGTTCAATCTTGGCTCAAAGCCAATGATCGAGGTCACAGCTATTGACGCTGCAATGAGCGCCGCAACCATCGTTTTCACCGACCAGAATAAACTGGCGACCAGCAGCGGAATCACCATTCCTATGGCATACATTGGCGGATAGAGGCTCAAGCGAATCGCGAAGTACATAGCGACGAAATTGATGACGGTGGAAAGGATCAGGCCAAGGCGATAATAACGCGAACGGCTCAGGATATAGATGATGGCAGAAATCGGAATTCCCACCACCATAATGAGGGTGCCGTTGGTCTTGTTGGGAACGATTATCGCAAGCACGCAGCCGGCAATCGCGCCCCACATCGTGGCAAACGACAGCAGCGCCAACAGGCGCGCCCCGGTGCGATCATAGGGATCAATCACTGTGTGGTGGGGGCGCACAATGTTATCCCAAAGTAGTTGCAGCCTGGCGAACAGTCGTTGTTTCAACACGAGTTTATCTCTATCCAATCCCATGTAACTATTGTAATAAATAGATGGCGCGAAATATCGTAAACGATTGGAAACTGGCCATCGTTTATCACGTACTTTATTTTGAGTTTAACAATCGTATTGATGGAATGTGGACTTCGATGAGGGCGGCTTTACGCGAACCTGATGAGCGCCGCCCTACAATACTCGTAATCTGTGCAGCACACTTACAGCGATTACATTAGAGGCGACGGCTAGTGATTATCGCTGATGTCAGCCACGATGGCCTGATCTCGCAGTGACTGACGCAAATTCGTCACGGTGCGCAGTATTCCCCGCGCTTCTTCCGGATTATCAGCAAAACGAATGTGTTTGCCTAGCAGACTGGGAGTCAAGCGCTGCATAGTGCGGAAAAACAATTGCAGCACATGACTGGCACCAACAATCACCAGCATTCCTGGACGATCTGGCGCAGTCGCAATCTCATGCATAATGTCTGACAGAATAGTGCTTCCAGGAAATGCCTGGGCACCACGCATATCCACAATAACGTGTACCTGACCCATGACGCCGCTCAGCAGCGCATCAATCTCATCCTGTGCCCGAACATAATCTGCCCACGCCCAGCCTTTTTCAAAAACGATATACAGGACTGTTTTTTGTGGGTTATCCCAACGGCAGTAAATGCCCATGACTTTTCACCTCAATCGTTTCTGTTTTCAATTATCATTATAGAATTAATTTCATGAAAAATAATTAAGGTTTCTCAATTTTACATAAACTATTTTATGGCAAAGTGTTTAGGTTCAGCCTTGCAATGCCCTGATGCGCATGATAGAATGTCAACCATTCAGCCCATTGGGGGATAGTTCAACGGCAGAACTATGGACTCTGGCTCCATCGATCTTGGTTCGAATCCAGGTCCCCCAGCACAACCAGCGAGATGATCTTGCTGGTTTTTGTTTTCCCTCTACCATTGCGCGCAACCTTCACTATACTCGCATCGTGAATTATCATTGGTTCATTCTGTTTAGCTCACAAGGAACGACGGATGTCGAACGTAGAACCCAAATCTGATGCGGCAGCACCTTCTGATTCTGCACCTAAAACACATTTCATTCGCGAAATCATTGACGAACACATGCAAACCGGAAAATACGGCGGGCGTGTACAAACTCGTTTCCCCCCGGAACCGAACGGTTACCTGCATATTGGTCATGCCAAGTCCATTTGCCTCAACTTCGGATTGGCACAGGAGTACGGCGGCAAATGTAACCTGCGCTTCGACGATACCAACCCCACTAAAGAAGAACAGGAATACGTCGATTCCATCATCGCCGATGTGCGCTGGCTCGGCTTTACATGGGAAGATCGCCTGTTTTACGCCTCGGACTACTTTGACCAACTTTATGCCTGGGCAGTGCAGTTGATTAAGCTGGGCAAAGCCTACGTCGATCATCTTACCCCCGACCAGATTCGTGAGCATCGCGGCACACTCACACAGCCCGGCAAGGAAAGCCCTTACCGCAGCCGCTCCGTTGAAGAAAACCTGGCGCTGTTCGAGCAGATGCGCAGCGGTGAACTGCCCGATGGTACCTGTGTCCTGCGCGCCAAAATCGACATGGCATCGGGCAACCTGAACATGCGCGACCCTGTTATCTACCGCATTCTGCACGCAGAGCATCATCGTACAGGCAACAAATGGTGCATCTACCCCATGTACGATTTCGCACATGGACAGTGCGACTCGATTGAACAGGTCACCCATTCCATCTGTACACTGGAATTCGCCGATCATCGCCCGCTGTATGACTGGTTCATCCAGACGCTCGGCATCTACGCGCCGCAGCAGATTGAGTTCGCGCGCCTCAACCTGACCTACACCATCCTGAGCAAGCGTAAGCTGATTAAACTGGTACAGGAAAAGCATGTGCGCGGTTGGGACGATCCCCGTATGCCTACGATTTCCGGCTTACGTCGTCGTGGTTACACGCCGGAAGCTATACGCGCGTTTGCCGAGATGATTGGCGTCGCCAAGAGCAACAGCACAATCGATATCCAGATGCTGGAATACTGCGTGCGCCAGGATCTCAACAAGCGTGCGCCGCGCGTCATGGCGGTACTCAAGCCTATCAAGGTCGTCATCACCAACTACCCTGAAGGTCAGGTCGAAGAACTGGACGCCGTAAACAATCCTGAAGACCCCAGCGCCGGAACGCGCAAGGTGCCGTTCTCACGCGCATGTATATTGACTGTGACGACTTCATGGAAAACCTGGCTGAACAAGTTCTACCGTCTGTCGCCGGGTCGTGAAGTACGTCTGCGCTATGCCTATTTCATCAAATGTGAGGAAGTCGTCAAGGACGCCGCTGGCAGCATCGTCGAATTGCACTGCACTTACGACCCCGCGACCAGAGGCGGCGATGCCCCTGATGGACGCAAAGTCAAGGCAACCATTCACTGGGTATCAGCAGCGCACGCTCTGAAGCTGAAGTACGAATCTACAACCACCCGCTGACTGCCGCGACTCCCAGTGACGAGGATGGACGAATTCACGGAACTGCTCAATCCAGACTCATTGGAGGTTCTGCCGTCTGCTTATGTCGAGCCAAGCCTGAAGGATGCGGGCTGTATGGGCAGTCGCTATCAGTTCGAGCGCGTGGGCTACTTCGCCGTAGACCCCGATTCCAACGGCAGCAAACTGGTATTCAACCGCACCGTCACACTTAAAGATGAGTGGGCGAAGGTTCAGAAGCAGGGATAGCAGTATTTAAAAGGGGCGCAGGACACTGTGCCCCTACGCCCCAACTCATTCCAAATGCCTTCAGCGTGTCAGCCGTTCCTCTTGCAGATCATCGTCTGCATAGAGCGGTGCATCAGCACTCTCCAGCGCCTGACGTTTTGGTTTCTCCAGCCGACGGTTATCACCGCGCGCCCGGAAGGTTTGCAGCATCAGCGCTTCGACTTCGCGTGGGTTATCTATGCCAAAGAAACCGATAGGCTCGTCGTACAGGCGGGAGCCGTACATGCCGTTGCCATAATAGGCTGAACGCGTGCGCGGCACACGCTTGAAGATGATGTCGCCCTTTCCATTGGAACGCATTTGCCGTTCGATGAAGTCGATGTCATTTTCGCCATAGGACTGGACGGCCCTGTTTCCAATAATCAGTACACGCTGATCAGTCACCACGTAGACGGTGTGTCGGTTGAGCCGCATATTCTGCAAGACACTCGCGCCAGCCACGCCCAGAAACAGCAGCATAATCATCCCAATCACCCACAGGTTAGTGGAATTCGCCATCATCATTGCTCCCGCCGCGTGTAAACATCGTTAGCGCCGCGACCAGAAAGCCAAACATAAGCGCCAGCATGATACCCAGCTTCGCCGCCAGACGATTCTGCGCCAGTCCGGTACGCGCGCCGGCAAGCCCACCAATAATAGCTGTTCACCTTCCAGTAGTTCTGTTTCAACCTTGTTGTAAATTTCTTGAGGAATCGTTTTACTTTTCATCACGGCTCCTTTTTAAGTCCCCTATCTTAATTGTACGGGGTTTCACACCCCATCCCACGCCTATTGTTAGGGGTTTAGTGATGGCATTTATCACCTTTGCGGAATAATCTAACACAACATCAACCAGATTAACACCAACTCGAATGGTATTGCCCTCGCACACCGTCCTACAATTAATGTATGGAAATTGTCTAGAGGAACGTATGGATTCGGATACGGCAGCAGTTATGTTATATCTGGTTGGTGGCAGCGGCTTTTTCTCCGCGCTCCTCAGCCTGATTGCACTGCTGACGATTTTACGGCAGGTACGCAGTCTTCAGGTTTATAGTGCCCAGCCGTGCCCTTGCCCTCGCCTACACGCGACCTGTACCTGTCGCGCCCCCGCCCCTTAGTTCCAGTTCCGCTGCAGGACGCGGAGATAACAGTGTACAAGCCTCGCGCCCAATACCCTGCCGCCGCAGTGGCAAATCCCCATTCGTGGCAAGCCTCGACCAGGTAGTGCGATTGCGATCCAGCCTGACGCTGAACCTACGCGCCACGAGAAAAACATCATCGGCTTCATCAACCACCTCAAGAAGCTGAACCTGCCGCCAGCTAAAAGCACGTTCGCGTCTAATAACAATAATACGCTTCGACCACACCAGGCGTTGCGGGCGCGTTAGAAAATCTGGGTAATCTGCGCGAATTTAACGCGTTCTACCTTACCGCGTTCATTTTCAAATATACGCCTCAACGAACCTTGCTCCCCGCCGCGCCTTCTGTAAAATCAGCGCGCTTGCTGGAGGTCACAACCTGAATCAACTTTCACGCGCCGGCATGGTCGGCTTTCTGCTGTCTGTCTTTGGCATTATTCTGTTTATTGTGCTCTGGATCGTCTTCGGGCAGTCGGGGATGGAAGCTTTCCCGCGCCTTGTACTGTCGTTGTGCCTACCACCTGCCGCCATTGCGCTGGTGATGGGCATTTACATCCTGGTTGTGCGTCCTAAGGCTTAATGAGACGGTAGACAATCACCACAGGCGCTTCGGTAGCTTTAGCGCTGGCATCACTGTTTTCAATATCCAGATGCGGTTCTACCACCTGCTCAATCAGCAGGTTTGCCGCCCACGCCGCACGATGGTAATCGGCGTATAAGTGCGCATAATGTTCGACGGCATAGGTCGTGCCATCGGGGGCATTGAAGGTACGGCGGGCGCCGCTGAGGAACATAAACGGGTGAAAATCGCTGACCAACGCGTAGCCGCCTCCGGGACGCAGCACACGCCCGATTTCGCTCAGCGCCACATCGAGCCGTTTCTCATGCCCCAATGCCAGCCCACATAAAATCACATCCACCGAATTTCCGCCGCCAGGTCCCAGCCACGCTGCGCCAATGCCTTGTGCGACAGGGAATTCGCCCGCAGCATATCCGGGCCGTTGTCCAGACCGATGACGGTTTTCGCGCCTCTGTCCCACGCCAATAGGCCGCAACGTCCCGGTGCCGCACGCCAGATCAGCGCATGACCTTGCCATCCAGCGGCAGCATCAGGCTGAGCATGGCGCGTTCTTCGACCTGCATCAGCAAGCGCGTTATGGGCATTCGGCGGATAGCTCATCGCCCAAGCGGGCATAGGCATCGACGTGCTGGCCAGCGTGTGTAACTCACGCTTCGGCGGACGAAAGGGGATCAGGCGGCGTAGGAGGTCTTTGAACATTATTCCTGCATCATCTTAACTATAAGAAAGCCCAACTGTACCATTATCTTCTACATCCCCACCAGCGCTTTGGGGACTTCATATACCGGGCACACGCATCGGGCGCACTCGGCGCGCTGTCCCGTGCGGTAGCCGCTTCGCGCAGCGCTTGGGCGGCGGGCACGTTCAACGCCTCTTTCAGCGTCATCTCGCTGTTTTTGCGCAGCTGTCCATACGCGGGCAGGGCTTAACATGGACGCAGCGTACCACATCGACTTCAATCACCGTGCTGAAGTGCGGCGCATTGCAGCGCGGCGGCACAAAATCGCCCCGCCCTGCCACCGCGCGGAAGTAGCTCACCAGAATCCGCCGCAGTTTCTCCGGCGACTCCCGCGATGCGCCCCTCCGCAAACGCGCTGGCGTAACGCACCTCCACGTCATCATGATGCGCGCCAGTTCATCCACCTCATCCGCCGTCAGCGCCATTGATGGGGCTGTAGGGACGTTCAATTGAACGCCTTTACCATCCGCCATCGGAATACTAACATCGGCGACGTATTGGTTATTGCCATATCTGATCTTCTTGCCCTTTGCGTTCTTTGCGCCTTGTGGTTCAATTCTTTGTTCTTCTCGGTGTTCTCTTCGTTGTACCCAACGCGGTGTCTCGGCGGTTCAATTTCCCTAAACCTGTTGCCAAAAGCGAACTCGTTGCTCACGTCCACCGCGAGGAAGCTCAGCGCATTCACGCCCGCCGCCAGCCCCGCCTCGATAATCTGTGGGATTTCGCGGAAGTTGGCACGCTGTACTGTCGTGCGTGTCGTCACCGGGATACCCCCCGCCCGCACCGCACGAACACCATCCATAATCAGGTCGAAGGCATCTACGCCGCGAATCCCTTCGTAGGTTGCCGCTGTGCCGCCATCGAGGCTGACAATCACCTCATCGACGCTGCGAATCACCTCATCAGCCTGCCGCCGCAGCAGCAAACCGTTGGTCAGCAGCATGACATGAGCGCCCTCGCTGCGGAAGCGCCGCGCAATCGCCGCCCATTCGGGATGCTGCATCGCCTCGCCGCCGCTGAGCAGCACCCAGCGCACCTGCAAGTCACGGAACGTCGTCGCCAGTTCGTCTACCAGTTCCACCGACATGTTGCGGCGTGGGTTGCGCCAGATGTCACAGGTGACACAGCGGCTGTTGCAGCCATCGGTGATGTACAGCACCATCAGAGGGAGTGTATGCAGGCGGTCACCCGCCAGGTTCAGCAGTCGTTTTAATCGCATTTTACTAGTATACGGGTTGCAGCGCTTCAGCGCCACGTTCACTCATATCATCGCCATCTTCCCCAAACAAGCACGACACAGCTTACCCACCGCAGGTCGATAACGGCCAAGACCTGGTCGCCGTTTTCTGTTTGCCTTTTATTATGCGCCGCCCCCATCGGTGTGTTAAAATAAACCATGTCTTGTCCTTCAGGCTGATTGCATTGTAAACGTTTATGCTGAACCCAGACCTCATCAAATCCGGTCCCGGTCCTCGGCTCGCATTTCTCGAAAAAGCTGAGCCGCCTACCCTTGCCGAAACACTTGTCGCCTTCGCCAATACAGAAGGCGGTACGTTAGTCATCGGCATGTCAGAAGAAGGCAAGCCCATCTCTGCCGAGCCGGAATTGAAGACGCTCAACGAGTCACTCAAGGAAGCCGACTCGCTGTGCAATCCGCCCGTCGTCGTCGGCAACTGGGAACGTCTGGAAACTGATGATGGCAGCGCCTATGCCCTGCGTGTGCCGCGCAGCGTTGAACTGCACGCCCTCAGCGATGGCCGTGTGCTCATTCGCAGCGGCATGAAGAACCGCCCGCTGGGTGGGCAGGAGATTCTGCGGCTGGCCAGCGCCAAAAGCACTGGCGACTACGAGTCCGAAGTTGTGCCCGGCGTCACCAAAGACGACTTCAGCCGTAAAATGATTGAGGAATATCTGGCGAAGCGCGCTGAACGCACCAAACGCCCCTACAACGGCAAAATCGATGACCTGCTGCGTGAAATCGGTGCCGTGACCACCGAGGGCAAAGCAACGGTCAGCGGCGTGCTTCTGTTTACTGACTATCCGCAGCACTGGCTGCCTCAAAGCAGCGTTGTATTCGCGAAATTTGTTGGGACCACTCCGCGCGGTGAAAACGGACTCGCGGGCTATTCCCGCCGCGAAGAAATCACCGGCCCAGCCCCCCGCCTCATCGAAGGCGCATGGAACATGATCTGGAGCGAAATGGCGGTCAGCGCCGTCGTCAAAGGGCTGGAGCGCGAAGAGAAGCTGGAATATCCACCGTTCGCCGTGCGTGAAGCCATCGTCAACGCTGTCAGCCACCGTGACTACCGCCTAAAGGGGCGGCGCATCGAAATCCGCATGTATTCGGATCGTCTGGAAGTGATTTCCCCCGGTGGACTGCCGGGTTTCATCACCGTTGAAAACATCGTTGATGAGCATTTCAGCCGCAACCCACGCATCGTCAATGGGCTGTTCCAGTGGGGCTATATTGAAGAACTCGGTCTGGGCATTGACCGTATGATGGAAGTCATGGCACAGGCCGGACATAAGCCGCCGGACTTTGATGCGCGTCCCTACAGCTTTGCAGTGACCCTGTTTAATGCGCGGCAAGTGCAGCAGCCTCCCGATTGGGTGCGCAACACTAATCATCGCCAGGCGCGCGCCTTGCAATACATCCGCGACAATGGGCTGATTACCAGCCGTGAGTATCGCGCGCTGTGCCCCGGCGTTTCTGCCGAAACCCTGCGCCTCGACCTCAACGATCTGGTCGAACGTAATATTCTGATGAAAGTTGGCTCGAAAAAAGGCACTTATTACATCCTGAAGTAACGCACAGCCGTCTTGCTGTGTAGTTCGAGGTTTTGTCACATGGATTTTATGATTGGCGTTTCTCTGTTCATCATCATCGTCCATGCCTTCCTGCTGATTTCCGCGCTGGTCTTGGGGCGGCAAGTCAAAGTAGGTCGCCGCTGGATCGTCGCAGCACTCGTGCTCTCCGCCTTGACAGTAGCAACTTACCTGCTGCCTGAGGACTGGATTCTGGTGAACAACCTGGGACGCAGTTTTTTCATGACGCTGGCACTGATTGGCACGATAGCGGCGTTCGGCAGCTACGCCATGAGCGATATGAGCCGCCGCAAAGCGGATCGGCGCGCACGTAACATCTGGTACGGGCTGACCCTGGTCTGGATACTGGCAGCGGCAGCGGCAGCCTTCGCCAGCGGCGAACTGCTCATCGGGCAGGAAGGCTGGCTGGCCAATATTCTGGAGGCCATCGACCCCCTGAGTGTAGCGATGCTCATCGGATTGATTGCAGCGGGCATCACGCTGCTGGGGTTCGCTTTCTACAACTTCTATAATGCGCTCCTGCCTGAGGTCGCGAATCGCGCGTTGTTCTGGGTACTGAGCACCGCCGTTCTGATGTTAGGCTCCGTGATGATTATCAGCGGCACGACAGCGCTGGTGGCAGGTGGCTGTGTGCTGTTGACTATCGGCATCGGCGGCACAGTTTATGCCCATCTCAACTATCGTCTGTTTGATGTCCGCGCGGCGCTGAGCACAACACTGCGCATCGGCGTGATTGTCGTGCTGACGGCGGCGGTGATTTTCGCGGTGAGCCTGCTGGCGCGGGCCGTGCAGCTTGGGCGGCAGGCCGAAGTGATCCTGATCCTGCTAGCCATCGCCCTGAGCGTTAGCGTGCTGTACGTCGGCGCACGCCAGCTCATCGAGATGTTGTTCGCGCGGCTGTTCCGCATCGGCGAAGTTGACCCAGCACAGACGACGCGGCGCTTCGGCGAAGAAGTCACAAAAGCCGTTGAGCTTGACCAACTGGTGGTTGTAGCCACCGACACGCTGACCAAGGAGATGCGCGTGCGGCGTGCGGGCATCCTGCTCATCACTGACACGGGCGAAACAGATGTGGAACTGAAAGTAATGCAGGGCGGCGGTTTTTCCGACATGAAGGATACCAAGTGCCGCGTCAGCAAAGACAGCAGGTTCTATCATCACCTCACCGAAGTTAAGGCCCCGATCACGCAGTTTGACCTTGAGTTTTCGCCGCAGTATCACGGCTGGAATGAGACAGAGCGCAAGTTTTTCAACAGCTTACAGATGAGCGCCTATGCGCCCATTCTGCTGGAAAATCTGATGGTGGGTATCCTTGCCTGCGGCCCCAAGCTCAATGACACGGGTTTCAACGAGAGCGACCTTGTGCTGCTGCTGGCGATGGCCCACCAGACAGGTGTCGCGCTGCGCAATTCGCGCCTGGTGGCTGACCTGCGCCATCTCAATTCGAGTATGCGCGCGCTCAACCGCGTACTGGAAGACGCCAACGACCAGATGGAAAAGCTGGACTCGGTGAAAACCGACTTCATCACCATCGCCAGCCACGAACTGCGCACACCGCTGGCGCAGATTCGCGGCTACACCGACATCATGGACGCGCTCAACGAACAGGGAATGCTCAATCAGGATCAGACGACGGGCTTGATTAACAACCTGCGCAAAGCCACCGAACGTATGGAAGAACTGATTGCCGCCATGCTGGATGTGAGCCAGCTAGACGTAAATGCGATGGACTTGCGCTTCGCCCAGACCACGCCCGAATCGGTGCTGCGTATGGCCATCGAGCCGCTGAGCGACGCCATCAAGCAGCGCAAACTGACACTGGCAGCGCGTGGGCTGCGTGGGCTTCCTGCAATTCAGGCGGACATGCAGCGTCTGGTACAGGCGTTCCGCAACATTATCGTCAACGCTATCAAATTTACGCCCGATGGCGGACGCATCGACATCAGCGCCGAACTTAAGTCTCCAGAAGCCCCTGGCGATGTCGAGCAAATTCTGGTGACGATCAAGGATACCGGCGTGGGTATCGCCAAGGAAAACCAGGAGCTTGTTTTCAAGAAGTTCTTCCGCGCCTACGACCCCGGTTTACATTCCACAGGGACTTATAAGTTCATGGGCGCTGGCCCCGGCTTGGGGCTGACGATTGCCAAAGGTGTCGTTGAAGGACACGGCGGCAAAATCTGGGTGGAAAGCCCCGGCCACGATATGAAAGCCAATCCCGGCACGACCTTCTACGTGCTGCTGCCCATCACCCCGCCGCAGGAAGCCAAGCGCGTGCTGCCCTTCGAGAGCAAAGGCGCAGCGGCAGCGCAGTAAAACAACGATCTAGAGACGTTGTATAATGGGAGGATACTGAGTAGACAGGTATCCTCTGTATGGACACGCCTCGCGAAAAACTAGCTAATCCTCTTGTCAAACTCAGCTTTCAGGAGTTCCTTAAGCAGTTTGATGGCAAACACGCTGAATGGCTGATGGGGGATGTGATTCTCGTGTCAAATAATCTGACTCATATCAAAATCTTCAAATTTCTCATTGCCTTGCTTGAATTCTATCTGGGACTCAAACCTATCGGAGAACTTATCGTCGCTTCATTCACGATGTACGTTGGCGACGATAAACCCGCGCGCGAACCGGACTTGATGATTGTGATGAACGAGAACGCCGGACGAATCAAGCAGACGTTTCTGGACGGCGCAGCGGACATCGCCATAGAAATTGTTTCCCCTGAAAGCGAACTGCGCGACTACAAGACAAAGATGCGTGAATATGCCGCCGTCGGTGTGCGCGAGTACTGGATTGTTGACCCGCAGGAAAAGCAAGCCTTTATCAATGCACTGAATGCGCAGGGTGAATACGACCAACTGCCCCTTAACAGCGAAGGGAAACTTATCTCAGGGCTGCTGCCGGGCTTCGCGCTGGACCCGACTCTGTTGTGGGGTGAGGAACTGCCGAAAGGCGCAGCGTTGATTGCGCTGGTGCAGGGGATGGTAGGTTAAATCTGTTGGTGGCGTCGAAAGCGCTCATGTTTCGTCAGGCTCTGGATTAGCATGTGCAGTTCCACGTTTCGGTGGGCGTGGCGGGGAGATAAGTTCACCCGCTAAACCGGAACCGAATAGCCCATCAATGGCGCGGTGCATATCCAGTAAAACAACTCCAATTCTTGCTTGTTTGCGAGCTAACACTGCAAGAATTGCCTTATCAAGATATGGCATTAGCACGATATAGCCGTTTTCTGCTTCGAGGACAAGCGCCTCAAATTCGCCGCGCTCAACATATTCACAAAATTGGTGGGCAATGGCTGTCATCGCGGCCCAATGAACACATATCTCCGCAACATCTTCAGAGCTTCCAAATTTCGCGGAGGTTATCAGTACGCCGTCAGCGCTAAAATATGCCCCGCCTTCAATTTCAGGGCCTTAGGAGAAAAATTGGATCCACGCTTGCGTGAAATCCATGCTCAGAGTTCCCATGAACTTAGGTTCATCTGTCCAGTACCCCCCACGCTCTGCACTTCCGCCTTCACGCCAATCAACAGCTTTAACATCGCTTGCAGTTTCGCCGCGTCGCCGCTGGTGAAGTATTCGTTTGGCACATCGCTGGGCTGCACGCTGGCAGGCAGCACACGCGCCGTTTGCCGCGCCACTGCCGGGCCGGGGTCGATAAAACGCACACCCTCCCCCGCCGCCTCCTGAAGCACGTCCAGCAAAAACGGGAAATGGGTACAGGCCAGCGCAATCTGGTCTGCGCCTGCCGCCAGCAGCGGATCAATGTAGTGATGGATAATCGCGCGGCTCTCCAGCGTGTGTTTGCTGTTGGCTTCGACCATCGTCACAAGTTCCGGCGTCACCTGTGTAATGACACGCACATGGCTGGCATAACGTTGCAGCACGTTTTTGTAGAGCGCGCCGTTAGCCGTCGTCTGTGTCGCCAGCACGCCAATCACGCCGCTTTGGGTCGCTTCAGCGGCAGGCTTGACCGCCGGTTCCATGCC